>VXXM01000023.1 GCA_009835395.1 Acidimicrobiia bacterium | reverse complement strand
CCCCTGCGGTGGGGCGGGGAGTCGGGGCGAGCGCCGGGCACGGCAGATCGACCGGGTCGATGTCGTCCAGAGCCGGCGAGGCCCAACGGATCGGGCTGCAGGTACAGCCCGGCGCGTGCTGCGTCGCTCCCGCTCGGGGGGTCTGCTCTCGGAATTCTTTCCTCATGCCCATACAGACGGTTGTGCCCCCGGATTGGTTGACACGGACTCGCCGCACACCGGGATTTGTCACTCTTGAACACAAACATATGTATGTATAGGATGGTGTCGTGGTGGTTCTCGGCACCTACCAACCCAGCCTCCTCGGTGGCGGAAACCCCGCAGTCGACGCCGGGACTCCGGTCCTGCGGCACTGGCTCGACGACACAAGTTGGCTGGACGTGGCGAGCGGCTGGCTGCAGGGGGCCGACACCCTGCTGGCGGATCTCGCCGAGCGCCTGCCGTGGAGCTGCGGGCGCCGCCGCATGTACGACCGGGTCGTGGATGACCCACGGCTCAGCGCCACCTGCGAGGTCGGAACCGCCGGCGCCCCGGCAATCCTCGACACCATGGCCACGGCGCTCGCTGCCCGCTACGGCGAGCGCCTGGACTCGGTCTGGGTCAACTACTACCGCGACGGGCAGGACTCGGTGGCCTGGCACAGCGACCGCGTGGGGCGCACCCAACGGCAGCCCCTCGTGGCCATCGTCACCCTCGGCGGCCCGCGCCGCTTCCTGCTACGCCCCCGCGGCGGGGGGCGGTCCCAGAGCTTCGCACCGGCCTCGGGCGACCTGCTCGTGATGGGCGGCGACTGCCAGCACCGCTGGGAGCACACGATCCCGAAGGCGAAGGCCGCACAGCCCCGCATGAGCGTCACGTTCCGCCGCAAGCAGCGGCGCGGAGGCGAAACCGGCGCATCCCCCAGTGCAGCGGAACTCACTCAGTCGATGTAGTAGCCGCCGTTGACGTCCATCACCTCGGCGGTGATGAACGAGGCGGCGGAACTTCCCAGGAACAGGGCGGCGTAGGCCACGTCGCTGGGCGTCCCCATCCGCCCCACCAGCACCAACTTGGCGTACTGGTCCATGTTGGGCCGCTCGGTCATGCGGCTATGGACCATGGACGGCGCCAACGCGTTCACGGTGATGCCCTCCTTGGCAACCTCCGGGGCCACCGCCTTCGCCAGGGTGTGCACCGCGCCCTTGGAGGCGGCGTAGGCCGTCACTCCCGAGAGGCTGCCCATCTTCCCGGAGTTGGATCCGACGTTGATGATGCGGCCGTAGCGGGCCTCACGCATGGCCGGGAGCACCCTGCGGATGCACAGGAACGCCCCCGTGGAGTTCACGTCGAAGACCCGCTTCCACTCCTCCAGGCTGGTGTTGGGAACCCCGGCGGGCCCCAGGATCCCGGCGTTGTTCACGAGGATCGAGGGCGCTCCGAACGTGGCCTCAACCTGGCTGATCGCCGCATCCACTGCTGCCTCGTCGGCCACGTCGCAGTCGAGCGCCAGCATCCCGGGGTCGTCGAGGAGATCCTCGCCCTGCCAGTCCATGTCCAACAACGCCACCTGAGCGCCCTGCTCCCGCATCGCCTCGGCGATGGCCCGCCCGATGTTGCGCGCCGCCCCGGTCACCACGGCCACCCGCCCCTCGTAACCCGGCAGCTTGATCCCCTCGAACGTCCACGCACTCATCGTGTTCCCCTTCCCATGATCGTCTGTTGCGGCGCCGGTCAGGACCGGTAGCGAGCGGCGGGCGTCCCCGGCGGGTTGAACCGGCCCGGGACGGCGTCGGGATTGGCCACGAGCACCTCGCACTCCATCCGGTCCGGGTCGCGGAAGAAGACGCTGAGCTTCGGCCCGAAGTCGGTGACGAATCCGTCGGTGGCGTCCGCGGCCATGAGGCGGCGGCGGATCTCGTCGAACGCCGCGATGCTGGGCGCACGCAGGCCAAGGTGGTCGAGCCGACCGCGACCGAACATGGGGGTCTGGTGGTCGGCCTGCGTGTTGCCCTCGATCTCGAAGACGTTCAACTCGGTGTCGGCACCGATGCGGAGGATCACCATGCGCGGCCCGCCGGGCATCTCCGGCCCATCCCGCTCGACGGTCGCACCGAACACCTCGACGTAGAAGCGCTGCAGACGATCGGCGTCGTTCGTGATGACGGCAACATGGTCGAGCCCGTCAGTGAGCACGCACCCGACGATAGACCAGAGCGATCGCCACAACGGCTCCGGGCGCTAGAAGAGCGTCGCCGGCGCGCGGCGGCTCGGCGAGGCTCCGCGCCGGCCGGTCCCTCGACGAGACGCGCGGTAGGGGCTGTGTGGTGGCGCGTGTGAAGTGTCGGAGCTACCGGTGCCGGCGGTCGCTGCGTGATGGTTTCTGTGTCGGTCGTGTGGCGGTGGGCGCGTGTGTTTGTCGGCGCCGGCGTTGCCGGTTGGTGGCCCAAGGGTGAGGCGCCCGTCGGGGTGGCGGGTGACTACTTCGCCGTTTTGGTGGATGCGGACGTGGTGGCAGCGCCAACAGACGAGGCAGGTGTTGTTCAGGGTGGTTTGGCCGCCGTGTTTCCAGTGGCGGATGTGGTGGACCTGGCAGATGTTGTGGTGGGCGCCGCAGCCCACGCAGGAGCCGTCGCGGGCGATGAGCTGCTTGCGCAGCCACGGCGGGATCTTCCGTTGGGAGCGTCCCAAGAGGGCGTCGCCGGTGTGCTTGTTGAAGATGCCCGGCAGGATCTTGGCGTCACAGGCCACCGCCAGCGCCTCGGCCTCGGTGAGGCGGGTGCCGTCAGCCAGGCGGGCATTCGAGATCTCGTCATGCACCTGGTCGTAGTCGGCGAGGACGATCAACTCCACCCCCGCCGGCACGCCGTCGCCGTCGCTGTTGCACACCAACTGCGCCAACGCGTCGGCGAGACGCTGCGGGTACGTGGGCCGGTCCTTGGCGTCCTCGCTGCGGAACAACTCGTCGGACTTCGCCAACAGAGCGTTGCGGACCTGGTTGCCGACCAGCGGATCGAACTGGGCGAACAGGTGGAACATGCCGTCGGCCTGCTCGCTGATGGAGGCGCGCCGCCGGCGCCGCTGAGCGTCGCGGCGCCGCTCGAGTTCCTGCTCGCTGGTGCGCTCATTCACATGTTCCTTCAACGTGCGGCGGAACAGGTCGTCGGGCTCCTCCTCGGCGGCGTCGAGCAGGACACCGTGGTCCACCGGCGTCTCACCGGCCGCATCCAGAATCAGGCTCGCCGCCTCAGGCGTGATGGCGCCATCCGCGAGCTTCTCCGCCACAGAAGGCGCCCACTCCAGTTGCGCGGCGACCTTGACGGCCTTGCGGGCGCCGGACCGGGACCGCTTCTGCGTCCGCCGCAAAGTCTCCTCCGCGGCAGCGTCGCCCTCCCGCCGCGAGATCTCCGCCACCACGTCGGCCTCCAAGGCGGCCAGCGTGGCCCGCGCCCGACCCATGAACGCCAACCGCTCCTGCAGCAAGTCCAAGTCGACCTTGTGCAACAGCGGCGGAGGAGACGCCAACCACTCACCCAGCACAGCCCACTCGCGGACCCGCGCCGCACCCACCCGCTCCCGGCCAGCAGGATCGGCACCGCTTGATCCCGCAAGCACCGCCTCGGCACCAGTTGACTCAGCAAGCACAGCCCCGGCGCCGGTCGGCTCGGATGCCCCAGGTCCGGCACCCGCCGATCCGTTGCGGTTCGCATCGCCGGCCATCTATCCATCACCCCCGCACTTACATTCCCCGGGCGACTCGGCCACCTCGACGGCAGCCACGCCGCTCTTAATTGCCTGCCCTCATACTATAGTCCGAGTGAGACAGAATAGCAACATTAGTATGAGTAAATTTCGGATTAGATGGAAAATGATCTGAGCGGTTGGCGAGATCCTGCGCACCGGCACTCACAAAACCCCCGGTCAGCGCACTCTTGCGCCACCGCCAAGTCGATCAGGCCGAATCGCCCATCAGAGTGTGACCGACGTCACATCCAGCATTCCGTCCGCCGCCGGCCGGATCCCGACCGTTGCCGGGTAGGCCGAGCCTTCCTGCGGCTGGACGGTAGTCCGCTCAGACCTCGACCATCAGCGTGACAGGGCCGTCGTTGGTGAGTTCCACCGCCATGTGGGCACCGAAGGAACCGATCGCCACAGTGGCTCCCAGGCGCTGCAATTCGGCCACAAGCTCGTCAATCAGCCCAGCCGCCTCCTCGGGGGCGGCGGCTGCGACGAACGACGGGCGGCGACCCTTGCGAGTGTCGCCGTAGAGCGTGAACTGGCTGACCACCAGGACTTCGCCTCCCACCTCGGCCACCGAGCGGTTCATGTGGCCGTTCTCGTCGGCGAAGATCCGCAGGTGCCAGAGCTTGGCGGCGAGCTTGAGGGCGTTGTCCTGATCGTCGCCGTGGGTCACCCCGACGAGGCAACACAGCCCCGGACCGATCTCGCCGACCACCCGGCCGTCCACCACCACCCGAGCCTGCGCAGCCCGCTGAACCAGCGCTCGCACCCTTCAAGCGTAGGGCCGTCCGGCCTGTCCCTCGCCCGGAGCGGGTTGGCCGGTACCGTGAATTGATGGCCGTTCGCCAGTTGCTGACCGACGTCGTGATCGTGAACGGCGACGGGGTGACCGAGCCCTACGAGGGCGACGTGTTGATCGAAGGCGATCGCGTCGTACAACTGGGGGCTGTGACCGCGGGGGCCGCCGGCGGGGCGGAGCGGGTCATCGACGGCAAGGGCAGGGTGCTGGCGCCCGGGTTCGTGGACACGCACAATCACGGGGCCCTCGGCGGCACACGCGTCGGCGACCACGGCATACCCATCACCTGCGAGATGGCGCTGCGCGGCGGTGTCACCAAGCGGATATGCGGATCCGACGGGCTGTCACCGGCACCGATACCGCCGGCCCAGCGCGACGAGTACGCCGCCCAACTCACCCCGCTCGACGGCTCCATCGGCGAGGCGTGGTCGTGGTCGACGGTTGCCGAGTTCCTGGCCTGGCACCGGGGACGCTCGGTCACCGACATGGGCATCCACCTCGGGCACAGCGCCGTGCGCCGCGTCGTCATGGGGAACCTCGACCGCGTGGCCGACGACCAGGAACTGCGGGACATGTGCGAGGTGGTCCGCCGCGAGGCGCCACTCACCCTGGGGCTGTCCACCGGCCTCGTCTACAACCCGGCGGTGTACTGCGACCGGCGCGAGTTGACGCTGCTCGTCTCGGCCTTCAACGACGTCAAGCCGGGAGCCATCTTCCCGCACCTGCGCTCGGAGAGCGACGAGATCGTCAACGCCTTGAACGAGGTGCTCATCCCCGCCTTCGAGGGCGGGGGCGGCTACTGCAACGAGCACAGCAAGATCGCCGGTCGCCGCAACTGGGACAAGTACAACGATCTCATCGACCTCATCGAAGAGGCCGCCGACTTCATCCCCACCATGGAGAACATGTACCCCTACCCGGCCGGCAGCACCACCGGTGACGCCATCTTCCCCCCGGACGTGCGCGCCGGGCTCCGGGAGGAGTTCCTGGCCCGCCTCGGCGACCCGGCGGCGCGCCGCAGCGCCTATGACCGCATCCGCGGCGACACCACCACCTGGGACAACTTCGTGGACTTCTGCGGCGGTCTCGACGGCGTGCAGATCGCCGGGGTGCGTGCCGGGGTCGGCGATGAGTTCCTGGGCAAGCGGCTCGGCGACGTGGCGAGGGCGGCGGGCCGGCTCGACCTCGACTCCTTCGCCGCGCACGAGGCGGTCATCGACTTCTTCGTGGCGAACCGCGGCGAACTCACGATCATCACCCACTACGGCAACGACGCCACCGTCGAGCGCTTCTTCCGCCGGCCGTCCATGGCGATCTGCACCGACGGGCTGATGCCCGGTCCCGGGCAGAAGCCGCATCCCCGGTCCATCGGATCGTTCCCGAAGGCGCTGCGCATGGCCCGGGAGATGGACATCCCGCTGCGGGAGATCGTCTACCGGATGAGCACCCTGCCCTGCCGGTTCCTGGGACTCGAGGACCCCGTGCTGCGGCCGGGTTCCGATGCGTCGCTGGTGCTGTTCGACCGGGAGAACGTGCGGGAGCGCAACAGCTTCGAGGAGCCGATGATCCCGCCCGAGGGAATCGACGCCGTCTGGGTGCACGGCGACCTCGTCTACGCGGAGGGCCGCTTCCATCCCCCGAGCCCCTTCGGCGGCCGCATCCTCACCTCGCCGGCTCGGAGCGATTGACCGGCAACTCCACCGGGCTGCCGGTCGAGTTCAGCTAGCGGCGGCCCGACAGCAGCGCCTTCCATCGGGACCAGTCCAGCGGCTGGAGGCGCCCGGCAAGCCGGTACGCCACAGCGGCGGCGCCGAGCAGCATGATGCAGATGAGCCATACCCACCGGTAGGAAAGGCCGACATCCAGCAATGCTCCGAATATCACGGGCGACGCCATGGTGCCGAGGTAGTAGCCACCCATCGCCAGTGCCGAGCCGCGGGCGGCCGCCGCGCCGGCCCTCTCCACGACGGCTGCGTTCATGGCACCGAGACGGGCGGACTGCAGGGACATCGTCCCGACGATCCCCGCCATGGCGATCACCACCGCGACCGAACCGCCGAGCAGGAGCAGGGCGATGAAGGCGCCCATGGCGACGCAGAGCACCATCACGAGACGGATCCGGTAGAGCACCAGCCCGAAGATCGCCCACATCAGCCGCGACCGGGCCGACAGGATGACGACCAGTCGTGCTCTGAACTCCGGCCCCACCCGGCGGGAGAGCAGCACGATGACCAGTGTGACCGCCACTCCGATCGCAGCGCTGACCCCCACCAGCACGCCCGCGGTGGTGGACGTGTACCCGAGGGACTCGTCCAGGTAGGGCACCGACAGCAGGTAGATCGGCACGGTCGCAGCGACCATCAAGGCCGCCCCCACGGGGAACCAGCCGAAGTACTTCGGCAGTTCCCTGGTGGGGGGCGTGCGGCGCGCCACACGATCGTCGGGAAGCGTCCGGCCGACGGCCAGCGCTGCCAGCGCCCCTCCCACCGCCAGGGCCGCGTACAGCCAGCGCCAGTGCCAGCGATCGGCGATCCAGGGTCCGAAGGCGGCGAGCAGAGCCAGGAACCCGGGAACGGCGGCCGACTTGGCGATCATCGCCGCGGTGCGCCACTGGGCGTCGATCGAGCGCTTGACCACGATGTTCGTACCCACGTTGGTCAGCGCGTACCCCAAACCGTTCAGGACGCCCGCCACGAGCAGGAACGAATAGGAACTGGCCGCAGCGGCAATGCCGCCGGCGACCGCCACGAGCACCATGTCCAAGAGCACGACCCGGCGGGCACCCCAGCGGTCGGTCAGGCGCGCCGCAGGACTCATCGCCAGCCAGGTGCAGCCGTAGTTCACGGTGGACAGAAGGCCGATCTGCCAGTAGTCGAGACCGAGGTCGGCGCGGAGGGCGACGATGATGAATCCCGGCAGGAAGCCCACCGCCGAGCCCAGCGCCATCGCCACGACGCTGCCCGCTGCCGCACCCAGCGGCCGTTGCGCGCTCTGTTCGCTCACCGGCGCGCACCCTAACCAGGCTTGAGCGCCTTTCGCAGACAACCGGGCTCTGCCCTGCCCATTCGAAGTCGGGATCGTCGTTGGCGAGACACGAGTCGCTGCTACTGCTCGGCGAGCGGGATCCGTCCGGCGAGGCGGTAGGCGACCGCCGCGCCGGCGAGCAGCATCGAGCCGATGAACCACGCCCAGCTGTAGGAACCGACGGTGTCGACGACGGCGCCGAAGGTTGTCGGGGCGGCCACGGCGCCCGCGTAGTAACCGGCCATGGTCAGCGCCGAGGCCTGGGCGACCGCCGGGCCGGCACGGTCCACGAAGGCGGCCTGCATGGCGCCGATGCAGGCGAGCTGCATCGAGATGCCCGCGATGACGCCCAGCACCGCCACGCCCAGGCCCAGGGTCCCGCCCGCCAGGATCAGCGCGCTGCAGGCCCCGGTTGCCAGTGCGAACGTCACGACCAGGGGAATCCGTCGGGACGGGCCCGCACGGTCGACGCCCAACCCACTGAGGATCATCGCCCCGGCACCGATGGTCGTGCCCATGCCCACCAAGAGCCCCGACAGGGCGGGTTCGGCGCCGAGCGACTCCTCCAGGTACGGAACCGACCAGGAGTACATCGGCTGCGAGCCGTAGATCATCAGGAAGGCGGCCACCGGGAACCAACCGAAGCCCCGGGGCAGCCGGTGGGTGACCGGGGCAGATCGACCGGGGTGGTCGTCAGGCAGTACCCAGGCGGCGGCCAGCGCCACCAAGGCTGTTGCGGCACCGAGCCCCGCGAAGACCCATTCCCAACCCCAGCGATCGGCGATCCAGACGCCTGCGGCGGCACTGAGCCCGCCGACCGCGGGAACCCCGGCGGTGCGGGCGGCCAGCGACACAGTCCGGTGGCGGGCGCTCACGACACTCGCCACGGCGACCGTGGTGGCGACGTTCACGAGGGCGTACCCGAGGCCCCCGAGGACCGCCGCCACGAACAGCACGGCGTAGTTCCCCACCACCGCCGCCAGGCCGGCGGCCAGCGCAACCGCCAGCAGGGAGACCACCGAAGCGAGGCGCGCACCCCAGCGGTCGGTGAGTCGCCCCGAGCCCAGCGACCCTACGGCGGTGAAGACGAAGTGCACGGTGATCACCAGGCCGACCTGCCAGCGATCCAGGCCGAGATCGGTTCGCAGGGCGGTGGCGATATACCCGGGCGCGAAGGCGATGATCGAACCGAAGCCCGTTGCCGCGGTGCTCACCGCGACCACGGCTGCCGGTGGCGGCCCGCTCCGCACTCAGGCGCCGGGGGGAAGTCGTCCGGCGAGGCGGAACGCCACCGCGGCGCCGACCAGCAGCATCGCGGCCGCGAACCAGGCCCACCCGTAGGAGCCGAACGAGTCGACGAAGGCACCGAACGTCACCGGTGAGACCGTGAGGCCCAGGAAGTAGCCGGTCGTCGTCACGGCCGTGGCGCGGGCCACCGCCGGCCCGGCCCGGTCCACGGCGGCGGCATGCAGGGCGCCGATGGAGGCGGTGAACAGGGAGATCCCTCCGACGATTCCCACGAGGGCGACCCACACGCCGAACGTCCCCCCTGCCATAACCAGGGCGACGAACCCGCTCAGCGCGAGGCAGAGCGTCATGGCCAGGCGGACCCGGTAGCGCACGAACCCGAACAGCACCCACGGCAACGGGCTGTCCACCGAGAGCGTCATGACCAGACGGGTCCGGCCCTCGGGCCCCACCCGGCTGGCCAGCGCCCCGACGACGACCATGAAAGTGGCGCCGACCGCCGCGGCCACCCCCACCAGCAGGCCGGAAACCACCGACGAGGCGCCCAGGGACTCGTCCACGTACGGCACCGACCAGTTGTACAGGGGCACTGCGCCGGCCACCATCAGGAAGGCCGCCACCGGGAACCAGCCGAAGTGCTCCGGCAACCGGTGCTCCACCTTGCCGCGATCCTCGGGACGGTCGTCGGGCAACACCCGCAGGGCGCTCACGGCCACGCCCGCGGCGCCGACCCCCAGAACGGCGAACATCCACTCCCAACCCCAGCGCTGGGCGATCCACGGCCCGGCGGCGGCACACACGGCGCTGAGGCACGGAAGGCCGGCGTTCTTGGTGACCATGGCCACGGTACGCCAGCGCGGCGCGACCAGGCGCACCATGGCCACGTTGGTTCCCACGATGGTGAGCGCGTAGCCGAAGCCGCTCAGCACGGCCGCTACCAGCAGGGCCGGATAGCTGCCGAGCGAAGCGGCCAGCGCAGCGGCGAGCACCACCAGCGCCATGTCGGTCAGCACGGCGCGGCGCGCTCCCCAGCGGTCGGTGAGGCGTCCGGCGGGCAGCGATCCCAGACCGGTGACGCCGTAATGCACACTCACCAGCAGACCGACCTGCCAGCGGTCGAGGCCCAGATCGGTCCGCAGGGCGGTTGCGATGAAGCCCGGTAGGAAACCCAGGATCGATCCGAAGGCCATGGACACCGTGCTGACCGACACGACGGCCACCGGCCGCGCCCCGCTCTCCGTGCCCATCCGCACCGCCCTCAGCGCCGAGGCTTGGCGCCGGTCAGCTGCCGTCGTCGAGGTAGCCGATGACCTCCCCCACCGGGATCATGTCCTCGGAGGCCGGCTGGACGATCTCCACCAGCGTGCCGGTGGCGAGTGACTCCATCTCGATGACGATCTTGTCGGTCTCGATCTCGGCGAGAGGCTGGCCGCGCCGCACCTCGCCGCCGACGGTCACGAGCCACGACTCGATACGCCCCTCGGTCATGTCGTAGCCCAGCTTGGGCATGTGGACGGGTATGCGCATCAGCGGCACACCGAGCGGACGGCCTCGGCGATCCGCTCGGCACTGGGGATCATCGCGTCCTCCAGCGGCGGGCTGTGCGAGATGAGGATCTCCGGCATGCTCACCGCCACCGGCGGGGTCGCCAGCGGCGCCGCCGCGGTGGCGAGCCGGGAGATGATCGACGCTCCCCAGCCGCCGTCGTGGTACTGCTCCTCGGCGATCACGAGGCGTCCCGTGCGCGCTGCGCTCTCGGCAACGGTCGCCACGTCGAGGGGACGCAGCCACGAGATGTCGATCACCTCGACGTCAATTCCCTCCGATGCGAGAGCCTCCGCCGCCTCGAGGGAGCGGTGGACCATGAGAAGCGACGCCACGACGGTCACGTCGGCGCCGGCGCGGGCGACGACCGCCTTGCCGACCTCCGCGAGGCGGTCGTCGCCGCGCACCAGCGGGCCCTTCCGCAGGTGCATGGCCTTGTGGTCGAACACCACGACGGGGTTGTTGTGGGCGATGGCGGCGCGCAGCAGCCCGTAGGCGCCCTGCGGGGAGCCGGCCACGGCGATCTTCAGGCCGTAGAACTGCAGGAACCAGGACTCGCCGGTGCTGGAGGTCTGGGCGCCGAACCGGCCGCCCCCGCCGCCGCTGGCGCGCACGGTGACCGGCGCCGAGGTCTGCCCGCCGGACATGAACCGCCAGCGCGGCAACTCCATGGCGATGGCGTCGTAGGCCGTGGGCAGGAAGTCGCTGAACATGATCTCGGTGACCGGCCGCAGTCCGGTGAGCGCCATGCCCAGGGCGATGCCGCAGAAGCCGTTCTCGGCGATGGGCGTGTCGAAGACCCGATCGGCTCCGTACTTGTCGTAGAGCCCGACGGTGGTCTTGAAAGGTCCGCCGGCCTTGGCGATGTCCTCGCCGAGGAGCAGGACCGTCTCGTCGGCCGCCATGGCGTCGTCGAGGGCCAGCCGGATGGCCTCCCGATAGGTGACCACCTCGGCGCCGCCGGGCGCCGCCGACTCAGTCTGCGAAGACATAGTTCCTGGCCTGATCGAGCGTCGGCCACGGTCCCTCAGCGGCGCGGTCGGCTGCCTCGTCCACGTCGCGTTGCAACCGCTCGCGGATCTCGTCGACCTCGCCCGAAGCACCGATGCGCGCGGCCAGGATGCCGATGGGGTCCCGCTCCTTCCAGGCGTCGAGTTCACCGGGAGGCCGGTAGGCCCCGGGATCGGTGCGGGAGTGGCCGCGATACCGGTAGGTCTGCGCCTCGATCAACGTCGGCCCGTCGCCGGCGACCGCCTGCGCGCGGGCCTGCGCCACGACCTCGTGGACGGCGATGGCGTCCTGGCCGTCCACGACCGTGTGCGCCATGCCGTACGCCGAGGCCCGGTGGGCGATGGGGGCATCCGGCGGAAGGGCGGTGGAGTCTCGGAAGGGCGTGTATTCGCCGTACTGGTTGTTCTCGATCAGGAACACCACCTGCGAGCGCCAGAGTTGCGCCATGTTGAGGGCTTCGTGGAAGGCGCCGATGTTGCACGCCCCGTCGCCGAAGAAGCACATGGCAATGCGGTCCTCGCCGCGCAGGCGGGCGGTCATGCCCGCGCCGGTCGCCACCGGGATGCCGGCGCCGATGATGGCGGGCGAGCCGATCATCCCCAGGGAGGCGTCGATCACGTAGCTGGAGCCGCCCATGCCTCGGCAGGCGCCGGTGTCGCGACCCATGATCTCCGCGAAGAACGCCTCGAGGTCCATGCCGCGGGCAAGGGCGTGGTGATGACCGCGGTACGTGCAGAGCAGCCAGTCGTCGACCGAGAGCGCACCGATGGCGCCCACCGAGGCGGCCTCCTGACCCTGGCAGAGATGCACGGTCCCCGGCACGAGGCCCTGCATGTAGATCTCCATCACCTTGTCCTCGGCCAGGCGGATGAGAACCATCTGCTCCAGCCAGGAGCGCAGAACAGCCTGGGACGGCGCGGTCATGTCACACCACCTCCAACGACGGTGGCCGCCGACGGCGGGCTAGTGCTCGTACTCCTCCATGAGTTCGACGTAGTTCCCGTCGGGGTCCGTGCAGAAGCACACGCTGACCGAGCCCTCGGTCAGCTCGAAGTTGACGGGCCCGGAGATGAACGGCACACCCTTTGCCTTCAGCTCTTCCACCGCGCCGGGCAGGTCGTCCACGACGAGGGCGAAGTGGCAGGATCCCACCGAACCCATGGGGGTTATGTGTGTCTGCCCCTCGGGCTCGTAGTACTCCAGCAGGTCGATCAGGACGTCGGGGCTCTCAGGTGCCAGCAGCCGGGTGGACTGAGCACGGGCGCCCTTCAACCCGTTGGCCTCGTCCACCTTGTCGCCCTCGAGCTGGTGGTTCTCCGCCAGGCGCAGCCCCAGCTTGCCGACGTAGAACTCCAGCGCCCGCTCGGTGTCGCTGACCGTGACCGCCATGTGGTCGAACGTCTTGACCTTCATGCGCACACACTCCTTGTGATCGTGCCGGTGGCAACGTCGCGCCCGGCGGCCCGAGGCGCTGCCCCCCTCCCTGGCGCGAGCATAATGGCCCCCCTTACCTGCGCAAGCGGGAGGGGGGCTGCTACTGGGCCGTCAGACCGCCGTCCACGAGGAACACGGCGCCGGTGGTGAACGAGGACTCGTCGGCGGCGAGGTGCAGCACCGCCTGGGCGACCTCCGCCGGGTCGCCGATCCGGCCCAGCGGGTGCATCGCCTCCAGCGCCGCCAGCTGCTCGGCGCTCAGGGCATCCAGCATCGGTGTTCGCATTGTCCCGGGGCACACGGCATTGACGCGGATGCCCTCGGCGGCGTGGTCGAGCGCCATGCAGCGCACCAGACCGATCACCGCGTGCTTGGAGACGTTGTAGGCCACCTGTCCCTGCTGGCCGATGACGCCCGAGGCCGAGGCGATGCAGACGATCGAGCCGCCTCCCGAGCGGACCATCCGGTCCATGGCGTAGCGCGAGCACAGGTAGGTCCCCTTGACGTTGATCGCCATGACACGCTCCCACTCCTCCTCGGACACCTCGCAGACGGTGCCGGCGCTGGCGATGCCGGCGTTGTTCACCAGCACGTCCAGGCCGCCGAACCGCTTGACGGCGGCATCCGTCAGGCGCTCGGCGTCGGCGGCGGAGGTGACGTCCGCCTGCACCCCCAGCGCCTCGCCGCCCGACTCGACGATGCGCCGCGCCGTGGCGTCGGCGGATGCGCCGTCCACGTCGGAGGCGACCACCCGGGCGCCCTGCCGGGCGAACAGTTCGGCGATCTCGGCCCCGAAGCCCCGGCCCGCGCCGGTCACGATGGCCCTCTTGCCCTCCAGCCGTCTCAACGTGCCCCTCCCTCGTCGTGGCGCGATCGGTCGTCGGCGCCCGTCCGCCCCGTCGAACTCCATCGCTCACCGTCCACCAGCAGTGCCACCTCCCCCACCAGCCGCTCGATGGTCTCACGGTCGTACGGGGCGGCGATCTCGGCAATGACCGTGCCGAAGCCGGCCGCCCGATAGTCCGTGATCAGCGCGGCGAGATCATCGGGGGTGCCCAGCCAGATCGATGAGTCCGGGTCGGGGAAGACCCGGCGGTTCGTCCTGTCGGGCTCGCCCGTGCGGCCGAACCCGCCCCAGACACTCTTGTTGGTCGCCAGCATCCGGTCGAACGCGGCCTCGGCGGCCTCGAGACTGTCGCGTACGACGACCTTGGCCTGCACCGAACGCTCGATCTCGGTGTGGTCGCGCCCGACGTCGGCGCAGTGGCGGCGCAGTACCTCGTCGTGCTCGATCAGTTCGGCAGGGGTCCCGTAGGCGTTCCAGATGTCGGCGTAGCGCGCCGCTGTGCGCAGCGTCTTTCGCTTCCCGCGGCCCCCTACGAGCACGGGGACGCTCCCCCGAACCGGACGCGGCACGTGGCGGAGTCCGTGCACGGGGTAGTACGGCCCGTCAGAGCTGACCTCCTCGCCGGCGAGCAGCGACCGGATCAGCCCGACGGCCTCGTCGAGCCGGTCGAGGCGCTCACCGAACCCGCTCCCGAAGTCGATCGCATGCGCTCGATGCTCCTGGCGGAACCAGCCGCCGCCGATGCCCAGGATGGCGCGACCGCCGCTGATGTGATCCACCGTGGTGACGATCTTCGCCAGCAGCGCCGGCGAGCGGAACGTGTTGGCGGTCACGAGCGGTCCGAGTTGTAGCCGCTCGGTGGAGGCCCCAAGCGCAGCGAGGATGCACCAGGCCTCGAAGACCGGCTGGTCCGCCTCGCCGTAGATCGACAGCAGGTGATCCCAGATCCACAGGTGGTCGTAGCCGAGGTCCTCGACGAGGCGGGCAGTCTCCAGGACGTCGGACCACTCCAGCCCCTGGTTCCAGAGGCAGATGCCGAGCTTCAGCGGCGGGCCGGCCGCCACAGCTGCCGGCAACGCCTCGCGGTTCGCTATGGAGCGCCGTGGCACAACTCTCACCCTATAGGTGCCATATTGCTGTCGTTTGCACGAACTTCTGCGACAATGACGACTGTGAGCAGCCAGCGACGCCCGAGTCGACGACACCTCATGGGATTCACGCTGCTGGCGGTGGCCCTCCTGGCAGCGGCCTGCGGAGGCGACGGCGACACGACCCCGGCCGCCGCGGAGGACGATCGCGCTGACGGCTCGCTGGGGATCGTGGAGGTGGCCGAGGGCGATGCCATCCAGATCCGCTCGCTCAACGCCATCACGGGCGACGTCGCCTGGCTCGGTCTCGCCAACCAGCGCGGTGTGGAACTGGCCATCGGCGACTTCGGGCCGATCCACGGCTTCGACGTGGAACTCGGGGCGGGCCTCGACGAGTTCTGCTCCAGCGACGGCGGGCAGGCGGCGGCCCAGACGATCGTCGCCGACAGCGACGTCGTCGGCGTGATCGGTACGTCCTGTTCGGTTGCGGCGACTGCCGCGGCACCGCTCATCACCGGCGCCGGGTTGGCGATGATCGCGCCGTCCAACACCTCGCCATTGCTCACATCGGATCTGGAGGGCAATCCCGGGGTGAACTACAACGTGGGCTACTACCGAACCTCCAACAACGGGTTGGTCGTGGGCGAGGCGATGGCCCGCTTCGTGCACGACGAACTCGGGCTCGACACCGCTGCGGCGCTCCACGACGGGGACCCCTACAGCCAGTCCATCGCCCAGGCCTTCGCCGACAGCTTCGAGATCCTCGGCGGCACCGTCACGATCTTCACCGCCGTCAACAAGGAGGACTCCGACATGCTCCCGGTGCTCACCGAGGTCGCCACCGGGGGCCCCGAGGCGCTGTTCTTCCCGATATTCCAGCCTGCCGGGGACTTCCTCGCCGAGCAGGTGCACTCCGTGGCGGGCCTCGAGGACATCGTGCTGCTCACGGACGCGGCGCTGCTGGTCGACGGCTTCATGTCGCTGCCGCAGTCCGAGGGCATCTACTTCTCCGGCCCCGACCTGCGCTTCGGCGGCAGCGCCAACGAGAGCACGGGCAGGAACGCAGCCGACCTGCTCACCATCTTCGAGGAGACCTACGGCGAGCCGCCCTCGGGTCCGTACTGGGGCCACTCCTACGACGCCACAACGCTGCTGCTCGAAGCCATCAAGGCCTCGTCGCGGCTGGACGACGGAACGCTGGTGATCGACCGGGCCGGCGTGCGCGAGCACCTCTACTCGGTACGCGACTACGGCGGCATCATCGGTTCGATCAGCTGTGACGGCTTCGGTGACTGCGGCTCCCAGAAGGTCACGGTGATCCTCCACCTCGACGCCGACGACATCGAGGCGAGCAAGAACAACATCGTCTTCGAGTTCGCCCCCTGACCGGAGCGCGAGGCCCTTGCGGCGTCAGGTCGGGTTCTGGCTCGAGATGAAGCGCTCGGCGCCTTCGCTCAACTGGCGGGCCGAGGGCTGCATGGCGTGTACCCCGCCGTCGACCATCAGCACGGTCCCGGTGATGAACGACGCCTCCTCGCCGGCCAGGAACAGGACTGCGCTCGCCACCTCGTCGGTGGTCGCCAGGCGGGCGAAGGCGGTCTGCGCGGCGTAGGGCGCCACATTGACCGGATCGTTGGCGGCCATCATTGCCGTGCCCGACATGCCCGTCGGCGCCACGACGTTCGAGCGGATCCCCCACTCCCGGCAGTCCTGGGCGATGCAACGCGCCAGGCCGATCACTCCGTGCTTGGAGGCGTTGTAGTCGGCCTGGTTCTCGTTCGCCACGACGCCCGAGAGTGACGACACGAAGACGATGCTCCCGCCGGTCGGTTGCTCGCGCATCACACCGATGGCGGCCTGCGAGCACAGGAACGGACCCTTCAGGTTGACCTGCATCGTGCGGTCCCAGGCGTCGCCCTCGATCTCCAGGACATGGCTCGTTGCCCCGAAGACCGCGGCGTTGTTGACGAGGATGTCGAGCGATCCGAACGCCTCAGCCGCCGCAGCAACCATGTCACGGGCGTCTGCGGCTTCGGTGACGTCCATCTCGAACGCCAGAGCCCTGCCCCCGCCCGCCTCGATGGAGGCGGCCACGGCGGCGGCACCGGCGCCGTCGATGTCCGCGATCACGACGCTCGCCCCCTCGGAGGCGAGTCGGCGGGCGATCGTCTCGCCGAGCCCGCGGGCCGCCCCGGTGACGGCTGCGACCTTGCCTGCGAACCGCAGGGATCAGCCCTCCGTCCCGCTCTCGCCGGCGAAGTGTTCCTCCCAGTCCCAGGTCTGGATGCTGTCCCGGATGCGCCCCAGGAACAGGGCGGCGCTGGAGCCGTCGAACGCCCGGTGGTCCCACGACAGGCCCAGATGCCCGATGTGATGCACTGCCACGCTGTCGCCGCCGTCGGCGCCGGTGACGACGGTGGGTCGCTTCGCCACGCCGTCGGTCGCCAGGATGGCCACGTTCGGCACGTTGATGATGGGAGCCGACATGAACGAGCCGAACGAGCCCGGGTTGGTGATCGTGAAGGTCGACCCGCTCACGTCGGCGGGCCGGATATCACCCGCACGGGCCCGACCGGCCAGGTCGTGGATCGCCCGGGCCAGCTCGACCAGGCTCAGGTCATCGGCCTTGTGGATCACGACCACGATGAGGCCCGCTCTGTCGAGGTCGACCGCGATGCCGAGGTTCACGTCTTCGTGCATGGTCTGGGATCCGTCGGCGAAGTC
This sequence comes from Acidimicrobiia bacterium, assembly GCA_009835395.1. Lineage (GTDB taxonomy): Bacteria > Actinomycetota > Acidimicrobiia > Acidimicrobiales > CATQHL01 > VXNF01. The sequence continues at coordinate 44,152 of VXXM01000023.1, read as the reverse complement.
CACGGAGCTGTTGACCTCACCGAAGGCGGCCAGCGCGTCAATGGTGGCCGTGGCGATGAACGGCAGGTAGGTGAGGGAGAAGCCCTCGCGCTCACGGAACCCACTCCGGTGCCGGCGCCTGACCTGCTCCAGCGCCTCGTAGTCCACCTCGACCGAGGTCCAGACGTGCGCCGCGGTGCGGCGGGACTCGGAGACGTTCTGGGCGATGCGTTTGCGCAGGCGGCTGAGACCCACCTTGGCGCTGCCGCCCGGTTCGGAGGCGTCGGGGGTGTTCATGCGGGACCTCCGGGATCGGCGGTGGGCACGGGTTGCGCGGCCACTGTCCTCACACCGCCAGCGGCAGGCGGGCCAGGCCACGCTCGGTGGAGATGTGGAGCCGCTCCACCTCGCCGGCCAGGCGGAAGTTCGGCACCCGCTCGAAGATCACCTCGAGGGCCACACGCCCCTCGAGGCGGGCGAGCGGCGCCCCCACGCAGCGGTGCACACCGTCACCGAAGCCGAGATGGCGGCGGGGACGCCGGAACACGTCGAAGGCGTCGGGATCCTCGAAGACCCGCGGGTCGCGATGCGCCGCGGCCAGCAGCATCATCACCCGGCTGCCCGCCGGCACGACGCGGCCGTGCATCTCGACGTCGCGGGTGGTGATGCGGGACGTCCACTGCACGGGCGACTCGTAGCGCAGCAACTCCTCCACGGCGTTGGGGACGGCCTCAGGTGTGACCGCCAAACGGGCCTGCTGATCGGGGTGCTGCGCCAGCAGGTACAGGCCGTTGGACACGAGCGAGCTGGTCGTCGTGTTGCCCGCCAGGTAGATGATCAGGCACATGGCGAACATCTCGCCGGCGTCGATCGGCTTCCCGTCGATCTCCCCGTTAGCGAGGCTCGAGATCACGTCGTCGCGCGGTGAGCGACGACGGTCGGCCACGAGTTCGCTCATGTAGCGCCGCAGCTCGTCGGCCGCCGCAGTGGAGACGTCATTGAACTCCTCCGTGCCCGACAGTGCCAGCAGCATGTCGTGGGCTAGCTGCCGGACAGTCGCCTCGTCGGACAGCGGGATGCCCATCAACCGGCAGATCACCAGCACCGGGAGGCGCTGGGAGAAGTCGCCGGCGAAGTCCCCGCCGCCGTCGGCACACAACCCGTCGATGAGTTCGTGCGCGAATGCCCGCACCAGCGGCTCGTAGGCGCCCACCGTGTTGTTGGAGAAGTGGTGGCTCACGAGCCGGCGGAGCTGGTCGTGGCGGGGCGGATCCATGTTCAGGATCTCCGGACCGATCGTCTCGCTGAACCCGGGCTCGATGTTGACGCCCTCAGCGCTGGAGAACGTCTGCCAGTCCTTCAGCGCCGGGCGCAGGTCGCTGTAACGGCAGAGGGCCCAGACATCCCGTGCCGGGCTGTAGTAGAGGGGATGATCGGCCAGCAGGCGGTGGTAGTAGGGGTACGGATCCTCCTGCACATGCGGCGCGAGTGGGTCGTAGCCAACGGGATCGGGTGCCGGCGACGGCCGATTGACAACCACAGGACGCAAATTAGACTCCGCAGCCGCGGGCAGCACAACGATGCTCAGGGGGATCTGTCATTCCGCACTGCGGATCGCGCGCAACCTGCGTCAACATCACTTGGCAACACCACGGCATCGCCGGATGACCGGGTGGAGCCATCAACAGGAGGGGAACACCTGATGGGTCACACGACCAGACTTACTTCGCGGCGCAGAGGAGGGCTCAGCCTCCTGGCCGCCCTGCTCGCCGTATTCGCACTGCTCGCAGTGTCCTGCGGCGACGGCGACGACGGCGCCGCACCGGCCGCGCCGCCCGAGCCTGCACCCGCACCCGAGGCGGCTCCAGCGGCGCCCGAACCCGCCGACGAGGCGCCCGCCGCGGCGCCCGAGCCGGCGCCCGCCGCCGAGCCAGCGGAGGAGGAAGTCGATCTCACGCAGGCCGATGGCGACGCCATCGAGATCTGGGTCGTGGGATCGGTGCTGAACAACCCGTTCTGGGACCTCATCCAGAACGGCTCGCTGGCAGCCGGCGAAGCCCTCGCCGACGCCAACGTCACCTACATCGCGCCGGAGGACTTCAGTCTGGCGAACGTCAACGAGTTCATCGTGACGGCCGTTGCGGCCGAGCCGGACGCCATCCTGGTGGACTACCGCACGGCCGAGTACGAGGAAGCGGTCATCGATGCCCTTGACAAGGGCATCGAGGTGCAATTCTACAACAACTACGTGGGCAAGGACTCCGCCGATCCTCGCGTCCGCCGGCTCTCCGGAACCCCGGTCGGGCTCGACAAGGCCGCCGCGGCCCGCCGCAGCGCCGAGTTGTATCTCGAGCACGTGAGCCCCGGCGACCAGCTCGTGCTGTTCAACTCGCTGCCAGACTCGCCGGAGCACCTCGAGATCGAGAATGCCTACGTGGCGGTCTTCACCGACGCAGGCTGGAGCGAGAGCGACCTCGACATCGTTGCGCTGCCGGGCCTGGATCCGGCCCCGAACTTCGAGGTCATCAAGACGTATCTGGCCGCCAACCCCGGCACCCAGGGCATCGTCACGTGGGACACCACATCGGGCACGCCCGCCGCGCAGGCCAAGGCCGACGCCGGCTCGGACGTCCCGCTGGTCATGTGGAACCTGGATCAGACGGTCATCGAAGGCGTCAAGGACGGCAACGTCCAGTTGAGCCTCACCCAGCAGCCGTTCCTGCAGACCTTCTACGGCGTGATCTCGGCGTACATCAAGGTGAAGTTCGGCTTCATCGATCCGCCGGTCATCGACCCGGGCACGCTGATGGTCACCGCTGACAACGTCAACGAGGTCGAGGCGCTGTTCGAGGCCGGCTACGCCGGTTAGAACGCCGCACGGTCAACCGTGTCGGGGCGCGCGCCCGGCGTGCGCCCCGACACGCACGTCCACCACACTGCTCATTGAGCACCTAGGTAGGCGAATGACGTGAGCGACGCACCACCCAGTCGGGTACTCCGCGCGGGCCGGCGAGTGCTGGGTCAGCAGGAACTGGCGCCGCTCATCGCCATCGTCATCCTGTTCCTGGTCTTCGAGTTCCGCTCGGGCGAGGTCGGCTTCTTCAGCAACCCCGACCTGATGAGCTCGGTGGCCGCTCTTACCTCCTCGGTCGGGATGGTTTCGCTGGGGGTCACCGCGCTGATGATCTCCGGCGAGTTCGACCTCTCGGTCTCGGCCACGTTCGCCCTCGGGCCCGCCATCATGGGCTGGCTGATGCGCGAGTGGGGCTGGCACATCCTCGCCGGGCTCTTCGCCGGCCTCGCCATCGTGGCGCTCATCGGGCTCATCAACGGCCTGATCACCACCTATATCGGTGTCCCATCCTTCATCGTCACCCTCGGAATGCTCTTCGCCGTCACCAGCTGGAACCGGATCATCCTGGGCGGCTTCCCGGTCGACCTCATCGAGGAGGAGGGCACCGTCAAGAAGATCCTGGGCGCCGACATCCCCGGGTCCCCCATCGCCGCGCCGTTCGCCTGGATGGTGGGAATCGGGATCATCCTGGCCTTCGTCATGTGGCGCACGCAGTACGGCAACTGGACGTACGCGGCGGGCAAGTACGGCGGCGGCGTGGCCCGCGCCATGGGCGTTCCAGTGATCCGGGTGAAGCTCATCAACTTCGTGCTGGCCGCCGGCCTGGCCGGTCTGGCCGGCATCCTGCAGTTCGCCGACTTCGGTTCTTCCAGCGTGGCCTCGGGCATCGACATCAACCTGCTGGCCATCGTGGCCGTGGTCGTCGGCGGGACATCGCTCTTCGGCGCCAAGGGCACCGTCATCGGCTCGATGCTCGGGGCGATCATCCTCGGCTCGCTGAAGGTGGGGCTGATCGTGATCAAGGTTCCCTCGGAGTATTACCTTGGCCTCGTGGGCGTCCTGCTCGTGGTATCGGCAGGCCTGAATGCCCGGGTCGAGGCGCTGCGGCGCGGCGGCACCAGGAGCACCCTGTTCGGATGAGCACCGCAACCCCCGTCGTCGAGTTGGTGAACGTCACCCGCCGGTACGGGAAGAACTACGCCGTGCGCGACGCAAGCCTGGCCATCCATCCCGGCGAGGTGGTCGGGCTGGTGGGCGACAACGGCGCCGGCAAGTCCACGATCGTCAAGATGATCAGCGGCTACATCGAGCCGACGGCCGGCACCATCAACGTCCAGGGGAAGCCGGTACGGTTCGGTTCACCGCGGGAGGCGCGTGCCGCCGGCATCGAGACCGTCTACCAGGACCTCGCCATCGTCGACGAGATGGCGCTCTGGCGGAACTTCTTCCTGGGCCAGGAACTCCACCGCAACGTCCTGGGCATCCGCTGCCTGCGGGTCAAGGAGATGGCGCGGATCTGCGACGAGCATCTCGCCGAGGTGGGCCTCACCTCCGTGGAGTCCTCCCACCAGACAGCGGCGACCCTGTCGGGCGGCGAGCGGCAGTCGCTGGCCATCAGCCGGGCGATCCACTTCGACTCCCAACTCCTCGTGCTGGACGAGCCGGTGGCGGCGCTGTCGGTGCGCGAGACCCGGCGCGTGCTGGACGCCATCGGCGCGGCCAAGGCGAACAACCTCGGCGTCCTCTACATCGACCACAACATGGACCACGTGCTGCCCGCCGCCGACCGCATCGCCATCATGCACCGGGGCACGATCAGCCGGGTGGTCCACAAGGGCGACCTGACCGTCGACGAGCTGGCCGACGCGGTCGCCGAGTCGGGCACGACTGCAGCCGACAACGGCGGCTGAACGGGCCGTCATGGGGCGCCTCGACGGCCGGGTGGCGTTCATCACCGGCGGCGCACGTGGCCAGGGCCGGGCCATCGCGCTTCGCTTCGCCGCCGAGGGCGCCGACATCATCATCTGCGACGTCTGTGAGACAGGCTCGGTCCCCTACCCGCTCGCCACCGAGGCGGATTTGAAGGAAACCGCCGAGGGTGTGCGCGCCGCCGGGGTCCGCTGCGTCGCCGAGGTCGCCGACGTTCGCGCCCAGGAGTCGCTGGATGCGGTCGTGGCAAGGGGCGTCGACGAGTTCGGGCGCCTGGATGTCGCCTGCGCCAACGCCGGGATCTTCTGGTCCGCCTCACTCACCGAGATGACCACCGAGGTCTGGGAGACCGTCATCGGCGTCAACCTCACCGGTGCCTGGCATACCACCAAGGCGGTGGCGCCCCAGATGATCGACCAGCAGAACGGCAGCCTGATCTACACCGTGTCCACCAACGGCTGGCACGGCGGCTACAGCTACAGCGCCTACACGGCCTCCAAGCACGGCGTGGCCGGACTCATGAAGTGCGCCGCCTTGGAGTTGGGCCGCCACGGCATCCGCGCCAACGCCCTCCTGCCCGGCGCGGTGAACAGCCCGATGATGGTCAACGCCTATTCGAAGGAGTTCGTCACGGGCTCGGCGGACTCCAGCGACGAGCGACTCGACCACCAGGTGCGCCACAACACCATCCTCCCCGGGCGCCGCATGCTGCCCCCCGAGGCGGTCGCCGACGCCGCCCTCTGGCTGGCGTCCGATGAGTCCCAGCACGTCACCGGTGCCGAGATCACCGTCGACGCCGGCCACACCAGGCTCCCCCACTACAACTGGGACCCGCTGGACGAACCGATCTGAGCGCCACGGCGCCAGGGGTCAGTCCTGGCTGCGGGCGAACTCCAGCGCCTCGCCCCAAGAGGCACCGGCGGCGATGAGGTGGCGGTACTGCATCACGTTGCGGGGGCGGTTGAAGCCCAACACCGCCACGATGCGACCGGCCCGGCCGTAGATGGCGGCGAAGCGGCGCTCCTCGAGCGAGCCGGTCACCACGACCACCTCGTCGTCGGGGCCCGAACGGCCGGCGAGTTGGATCTTGCGGTCGTACTGGTCGCTCCAGAACCAGGGCACCGGGGCGAACGGCTCGGCCGCCTCGCCGGCCAGCAGGCGCTTGGCGGCGGCCATGCCCTGCTCGATGGCGTTGTCCCAGTGCTCGACGCGCATCGACTGCCCGAACAGCCGGTTCGGCCACCGGGCCACATCACCGGCGGCCACCACGCCCGGGGCCGCCAGGCAGGTCTCGTCGCACACCACGCCGTTGTCGACATGCAGCCCTGAGCCCTCCAGCCACTCGGTGTTGGGGATGACGCCGACCCCCACGACCACCACGTCGGCGTCGAGGCGGGTTCCGTCGCTGAGAACCACCTGCTCCACCCGGTCGGAGCCGGTGATCTCGGCCACACCGACCCCCAACCGCAGATCCACGCCCTGATCGGCGTGGACCTCGGCGCACACCTGGCCCATCTCCGCCCCGAGCACCCGCTCCAGTGGCGTCTCGGCCATCTCGACCATCGTCACGTCCAAGCCCCTGCCACGCGCCGTCGCCGCCACCTCGGCGCCGATGAATCCGGCTCCCACGACGACGACACGCCCGGGAGTGCCGTCGAACTCGCGGCGGATCGCCAGGCTGTCATCGAGGGTGCGCAGCGTGTACACCCCGGCGAGGTCCTCGGTGCCCCGCAGGGTGCGCGTGCGCGCCCCCGTGGCGATCACCACGCCGTCGGCCACCAGACGCTCGCCGTCGACCAGGGTCACCGTGCGGGAGGCGGCCTCGAAACCCACCGCAAGGGCGCCGAGCCGCCACGTCAGTGACAGGTCTGCCAAGGCCTCGCTGTCGTAGAGCGCGATCCGCTCGGGCTCCCACTCCCCCGCCAGCACCTGCTTGGACAGCGGGGGCCGGTCGTAAGGGGTGTCGGTCTCGTCGCCGACGACAGTGACCGTGCCGTCGAAGCCCTCGCGACGGAGGGTCTCGGCGGCCCGCATGCCCGCCAGTGACGCCCCGACGATCGTCACCGACCTCACGTCAGGTCCTCGAACGCCACGGCATCAAGTCCGGCGATCCGTCATTCCGGCGAAGGCCGGAATCCACGCCGGCACGACGCCGGCAATTTCTGCCGGAGAGCCTCAGTCCTCGGCGACGGAGATGGCCTGCTTGGGGCAGCGCTGCACCGCCTCGTCCACCTTGGCGCGCTGATCCTCGCCCGGCGTCTCGTCGAGGATGTAGAGGAAGTCGTCGTCACGCACCTCGAAGACCTCCGGCGCCACCTGCATGCAGATGGCGTTGCTCTCACACAGATCGAAATCGACGACGATGCGGTAGCTCATGGGTGGTCTTTCCTCCTCGGTGGCGGGACGTGTTCAGACTACTCGCCGCCCCGACGGGCGGTTCGCTCTACAGCTCGACGACCTGGCGGACCACATCGCCGGTGAGCAGCGCATCGATTCCGTCGTTGATGTCCTCGAGGCTGAGACGCCGGTCGATCATGCCGGCCAGGTCGAGTTGGCCCGCTTCGGCGAGTCGCAGCATCCGGTGGAAGTCCACCCGCACGTCGGCTCCGCCGTAGTAGGAACCGACCAGGTTCTTCTCGTTGAAGAAGATCTCGAAGGCGCTGAAGCTCAGCTGCTCCTCCACCCGCCCGACACCCACGATGCAGCAGGTGCCGCCGCGGCGGACGGCGTCGTAGGCGGCTCGCATCGTGACCGGGTGGCCGATGCACTCGAGCGCGTAGTCGAATCCCTGGCCGCCGTTCATGGCGGCCTTCACCTCGTCGAGATCCTCGGGCAGCACTGCTTCGGTGGCGCCGAAGGAGCGCGCGACCCCCAGCTTGGCCGGGTTGCGGTCGACGGCGACGATGTCGGCCGCGCCGGCGATGCGGGCGCCCTGGATCGCCGAGATTCCCACGCCTCCGGCGCCCAAGACCACCACCGAGGATCCGGGCGCCACCTTGGCGGTGTTCAGGGCGGCACCCACGCCGGTCATGACCCCGCAGCCCACGAGCGCGGCGGTCTCCAGCGGCACGCCGGCATCGATCTGCACCACGGCCTGCTCGGGCAGCAGCGTGCGGTCCGCGAACGTGCCGACTCCGCACATCGCCCCCAGATCCTGGTCGCCCTGGCGGAATTGGGGCCTCAGCATGATGCCGAACTGCAGGTTGGCGCAGAGGTTCGGGCGCTTGTGCCCCAGGCAGTAGACGCAATTCCCGCACGGCGGCGACCACACGGCGATCACGTGGTCGCCCACCGACACCGACGTGACGGCATCGCCCACCTCGGCCACGATGCCGGCGCCCTCGTGGCCGAGCACCGACGGGATCCGCTCGGGGATCGTGCCGTTCATGACCGACAGATCGGAATGGCAGATACCGGTGTGGGTGATGTCCACGATGACGTCGGTCGGACCCGGTTCGATCAGCTCCACGTCGTCGCACACGTCCAGCGCCGTGTCCCCGACGTTGCGCAGTATCGCAGCCCGCATGTCCGTGCTCCCTCGTCGGCCGTGCCTGCCGCTGAGACTACGCCTCGCGTGCTCGCGGGCGCCTGCACCAGGGTGGGGCGAGAACGCAACGCGGCACGCGCACGCCATGCTGCGGGCATGAGCAATCACCCCCCTTCACTGATCGACTGGCGCAACGCCGCCGCCGAGGCTCAGTCGATGCTGCCGCGAGGGAACTCACCGCGCCGGGCCTACGTCCTGGAACCCTCCCCTCCGGCAGTGCGCGTTCCGCCCTACTTCGCCGATGACCCCGCAACCCCTGGCAGTGGATGTCCGGGCGATCACGCCGGCCGCCTGGCCCCCGACGGGCTGGTCGGCACCGAGACGGTGACCCCCACATCCGCAGGTGACGTGACCTGGCGGGAGCTGGCCGGCCACAGCGAAGAGCTGGCCCACTTCGCCCGGGACCGCTGGCTCGGGCCGTGGCGACGGCTCGGCCCGCTTCCGGATGACTACCTCCGGTGCCTGGTCGATGCTCACCGCTTGGCGTATGCGGTGGTTGCCGAGGCGCGTCGGCAGTCCAACGGCAAGTTCGGCCTGCGCTACACCGTCGGCGGCTTCGGCACGCCGTTCTTCCCCCGCGACGGCCGGGACACGCAGGTCCGGGTCGTGGCCGGGCAGATCGTCGTGCAGAGCGGCGAGGAGGTCAGCGTCGCCGCCATCGACTCGCTGGCCAACGCCGCTGCGCACTGCGGCGTGACCCCGGGCACCGAGGCCGCAGAGCACGACAGCCCGCCCCTGGGTGACCTGCAGCGGGCGTTGCGCGTCGACGCCGATCTGACGGCGTTCCTGGGCGACTGGTTCGGGTTCGCGTTCTCGGTCCTCGAGGAGCTTCGCCTGACCCCCGGCGCCCGGGACGTCGGACGGACGCAACTCTGGCCGGGTCACTTCGATCCGGCGGTGGAGCTGACGGCCGGCGAGCCCACCGACGATCCTCGAGGCTCGCAGTCGGGTGATCCGTCGCCGGCGAGCGACGACGGTGACATCAGCCGCCGCGCCACCTACGGCGCCTCACCCGGCGACCAAGCCAACCCCACCCCGTATCTCTACGTCGGCCCGTGGGGCGGAATCGACGACGACCCGTTCTGGAGCGCCGAGAGCTTCAGGGGCGCGGCCCTCGGCTACGACCGACTCCTGGAGGCCGGCGACCAGCGCCAGGCCGCGTTGGAGTTCTTCGGCGCCGGCTATGAGCGCCTCAGCCGCCGCTGAGTGACGAGGCGGCGCTCCGACCTCAGGCCAGGGCGCGCCAGACCCGCTCGGGGGTGGCCGGCATCAATACGTCGCGCACACCCATGGGCCCCAGGGCATCGGCGATGGCGTTGATCACCGCCGGCGTGGAGCCGATGGTTCCGGCCTCGCCCACTCCCTTGACCCCGAGCGGGTTGGTCGGGCTGGGGGTGACGGTCGTGTCGGTCAGCAGCCCGGGGGTGTCCGAGGCGGCCGGTACCAGGTAGTCGCCCATCGTGGCGGTTCGCAGCTGGCCGGCGTCGTCGTAGACGGCGTCCTCCCAGAGGGCCTGCGCCACGCCCTGCACGATGCCGCCGTGCACCTGCCCCTCCACGACGAGCGGGTTGATCTGCACGCCGCAGTCGTCCACCGCGGCGTACTTCACCAACTCGGTGTGACCGGTCTCGCCGTCCACCTCGACGACCGCCACGTGCGTGCCGAACGGGAAGGTGAAGTTGGGCGGGTCGTAGGTGGCCTGAGCCTCCAGGTTGGGCTCCATCCCGTCGGGCAGGTTGTGGGCAGTGAACGCACCGAAGGCGATGGCGGCGATGTTGAGGCTTGCCGACGGCGTACCCCGCACGGTGAAGGTGCCCGCCTCGAAGTCCAGGTCCTCCTCGGCGGCCTCGAGTTGGTGAGCGGCGATGGCCCGCGCCTTGTCGATGATCTTCTCGGTCGCCATGTGGATGGCCGTGCCGCCCACGGCCAACGACCGCGACCCGTATGTGTCCAACCCCAGGGGGGAGATGGCGGTGTCGGAGTGCAGCACCTCGACGTCGTCGGGATCCACGCCGAGCTGCTCGGCCACGATCATCGACCAGCAGGTCTCGTGCGCCTGCCCGTGGGGGGTTGTCCCCGTCACGACCTGCACCTTGGCGGTCGGCAGCACCCGCACGGTGGCCGACTCCCAGCCGCCGGCGCCGTAGTTCAGAGCCGCCAGCACCCTGCTGGGCGCCAGGCCGCACATCTCCACGTAGCTGGAGAAGCCGATCCCCAAGTGGCTGGACGAGCCCTCGGCGCGCCGCCGGTCCTGCTCGGCGCGCAGATCGTCATAGCCGACGAGTTCCATCGCCTTGGACAGCGCCGGGGTGTAGTCCCCGCTGTCGAAGCTGAGACCCGCGGTGGAGTCGTAGGGGAACGAGTCGATGAAGTTGCGGCGGCGGATCTCGTCGGCACCCACGCCCACCTCGGCCGCCAGGGCGTCCATGGCACGCTCGATGGCGTAGGTGGCCTCGGGCCGCCCGGCCCCCCGGTAGGCGTCGGTGGGTGTCTTGTTGGTGAAGACGCTGGTGCAGCTGAAGGAGTAGGCCGGAATGTCGTAGCAGCCGTGGTACAGGAAGCCCCCGAGAAGCGGCACGCCGGGCGTCACGAGTTGCAGGTAGGCACCCATGTCGGCGAGCAGCGAGACGCGCACCGCCGTCACCTTGCCGTCGGCGTCCGCCGCCAGGGAGATGTCCTGGATCTGGCCCCGGCCCTGGATCGTTGCGACCGCCGCCTCGCTGCGGCCCTCGGTCCAGCGCACCGCCTGGCCCAGATTGACGGCCAGCGCGCAGCAGATGACCTCCTCGGCGTAGACGTTCAGCTTCGAGCCGAATCCCCCGCCGACCGCCGGGGCCACCACGCGCACCTTCTGCTCGGGAAGACCGACGGTCAGGGCCAGCATGATCTTGAGGATGTGAGGGATCTGCGTGGAGGAGTAGACCGTCACGTCGCCGGCGTGGGGCGACGGCACCACGGCCACGCCGCGGGGCTCCATGGCGGCGGGAATGAGGCGCTGGTGGACGTAGCGCTCACTCACGGTGTGCACCGCTTCGGCGAAGGCGGCGTCGACGGCATCCTCGTCGGGCTTCAACTCCCAGACGTAGCTCACGTTCGTGCCGATGTCGGGGTGGATGACGGTGGCGTCCGATGCGGCGTCCTCCAGGTCGATCACGGCGTCGAGCGGCTCGTAGTCAACGACCACCTCCTCGACGGCGTCGGCGGCGGCGTAGCGGCTCTCCGCCAGCACGACCGCCACGATCTGTCCCACGTGGCACGCCACACCGGTGGCGACCGAGAGGTGTGGCGGGTTCTTCATGTCCGGGGTCACCGGCCAGGCGCACGGCAGCGGACCCGCGCCCAGGGCGGCGAAGTCCTCACCGCTGTAGGCCGCCACCACACCGGGAGCCGCTCGGGCGGCCTCGAGGTCGACGCCGACGATCCGGGCATGGGCGTGCGGGCTGCGCACCGCCGCCATCCAGAGCGCGCCCGGTACTTGGAGGTCGTCGATGAAGCGCGCCTCGCCCGACAGCAGGGCGGGATCCTCCCGGCGCAGGCGCCGTGTGCCGATCACTGTGGTGTCCTGAACCGTTGCACTCATCGGTGCCCCTCTCAACCGTTTCCGTCCGCCCCAAGATAGGCCACGGACCAACCCCGACGCCCGCCGCCCGGAACCCCTCGCACACGGCGGGGCAGCGCGCTATCGCGTCCGTGCGCTCCTCCTCCGGGCGCTCAGTCCGCCGGGTCGCCTCGCTCCTCCCACCACTGTTCGAGACGGTGCAGGGTCTCGGTGGCAGTCAGGTCGGGACTGTCCCGCCGCAGGCCCAGCAGGAACCGCAGCGCCTCGCCGACCTCGGGACCGGGCCCGAGCCCCAGGTGCTGCATCACGGCATGGCCGTCCAGCAGCGGACGCTCGGCGGCCCGCCGCTCTTCTTCGGCCAGCTGCTTGATCCGCTCCTCGAGCTCGTCGACGTGGTGCTGCAGCTCCTCGGCGCGTGCCCGGTTGCGGGTGGTGCAGTCGCAGCGCACCAGCTCGTTGAGTTGGCCCAGGAGGTGGCCGGCGTCGCGGGCGTAGCGGCGCACGGCCGCGTCGGACCAGCCGCCGCTGAACCCCTTGAAGCGCCCCGAGAGCCGCACCAGTTCGGTCACGTCTGCCACCACATCTTCGGGGTACTCCAGGGCTCGCAGGCGCCGGCGGGTGATCTTGGCGCCCACCGCCTCGTGCTGGTGGAACGACACCTTGCCGCCCTCGAAGGAGCGTGTGGCCGGCTTTCCGATGTCGTGGAACAGGGCGGCCAGCCGCAGCCGGAGGTCGGGGCGGGTCTTGGCCGTCACCGCCACGGTGTGCGCCAGGACGTCTTTGTGACGGTGGATGGGATCCTGCTCCAGTGCCAGGGCCGGCAACTCAGGCGCGATCCGCTCAGCCCAGCCGCTGGCGAGCAGCTGCAGCAGTGGCCCGGTGGGATCGTCGACCAGCAGCGCCGCCGAGAGCATGTCCCGCAGCTCGGCCGCCTCGGCACCGCCGGCATCGGGGGCGCGCGTCGCCGGCTCGCCGCCCGGGGTATCGGGGGCGGCGCCGGCGGGAGCGCCCTTGCCGTCCATGCCCTCATTCTGTCGCCTGTGACGGTGGACGCCCCGCCGCGGCGAGCCGGAATCCGCCTCGCCGCTACCCTTGACGACGGTGAAGGCGGTCGTGTTCGAACGCAAGGAGGCCCGCTACGCGGCGACGGCGCTCACGACGCGCCTCACCGAGACGGCCGCTCCACGGCTCGCCCCGCTGCGACTAGCCGACCTCGACCCGCCCTCGCTGCCCGGAGCCGGCTGGCACACCGTCCGCCCCCGCCTGTCGGGCATCTGCGGCAGCGACCTGGCGCTGCTGAAGGGCCGCACCTCGCGCTACTTCGAAGCGCTGGCGTCCATGCCGTTCGTGCTGGGCCACGAGGTGGTGGGAGACCTCGATGACGGTCGCCGCGTCGTGATCGACGCAGTGCTGGGTCACGCGGCACGGGGTGAGCCGCCGCCGCACGCCGGCGCCGCCCCCGCCGACGGCAACGATTACGGGCACCTCACCGCGGGCCCACTGGGAGCAGGGCTGCAGACCGGGTCGTGCAAGCGGACCGGGGGCGGCTGGTCGACGGAGTTCGTGGCCCACGACAGTCAACTCCACGAGGTGCCCGAGGATCTCAGCGACGAGGCGGCGGTCATGGTGGAGCCCGCGGCCAGCGCCATCCACGCGGCGCTGCGCGCCGAGGTGGCCGAGGGCGACACCGTCGTGGTGATCGGCGGCGGCCCCATCGGCCTCTGCGCCATCGCCGCGCTGCGGCTCGGCTCGGCCGCCGAACGCATCATCGCCGCGGTCAAGTACGACGAGCAGCAACAGCTCGCAACCCGCCTCGGCGCCGACCTGGTGGTGAAGCCCAACGAGATCCGCCGCGCGGTGCGGCGTGTCGTGGGCTGCCGCATGACCGGCGACCTGCTGAGCGGCGGGGCGGACATCACCGTCGACGCGGTCGGCAGTCCGGGCTCGCTGGCCGACGCCGTGGCGGTCACGCGGCCGCGCGGGTCGGTGGTGCTGTGCGGCATGCCCGGCCCGGGACGCATCGACCTGGCCCCGGTGTGGCATCGCGAGGTGGCGCTACTGGGGGCCTACACCTACGGCACCGAGCACCTCGCCGACGGCACTTCGGCGCACACCTTCGACATGGCGTTCGAGTTGGTGCGCTCAGAACGGCTGGAGGAACTGGTCTCGGCCACGTACCGCCTGGAGGACTACGCGGCGGCGCTGCGTCACGCCGATCAGGCCGGGCGCCGTGGCTCCATCAAAATCGCCTTCGACCTGCGCGACGAGCGCCGCTGAGCGCCCGCCGCCGAGGGCCCGCCGCGGAGGGGCCGGCTACTTCTGTTCCTTGAACTCCACGTGCCGCCGGACCACCGGGTCGTACTTCTTCAGCGTGATGCGGTCCCGCTGGTTGATCCGGTTCTTGGTGGTCACGTAGGTGTAGCCGGTGCCCGCCGTGGAAACCAGCTTGATGATCGGCCGCTTGTCGCTCCCCGCAGGCATCAGATCTTCACCCCCCGGCGCCGCATGTCGGCCAGCACCTTCTCGATGCCGTGCTTGTTGATGGTCTTCATGCCCTTGGCGCTGACGCGCAGGGTGACCCATCGCTTCTCGCTGGGAACCCAGTAGCGGTGGCGCTGCACGTTCACGTTCCAGCGCCGGCGGGTCTTGCGGTGCGAGTGCGAGACGTTGTTGCCGAACGACGGCTTGCGCCCAGTGACCTGGCAGACACGAGACATAGGCCTCGAAGTTTACCGACGGGCCGCGGGCGCCACACCGCCCCGGCCCGGCACCACGGCCGCTGCGGCGGACGCGAGGCCGGGCCGGAGCGGCAGTAACGTTGCCGGTGCCATCGCGGCCGCAGCGGTCGGGATGGGAGCCCAGGAGGAAACCGTGGCCGAGCCCGAGCACATCCGCTTCTACTTCGATCCCGTTTGACCGTGGTGCTACCAGACCTTCCGCTGGGTCCGACGACTGATCGAGTTGGACGTGGTGGAGGTCGAGTGGGGCGTGTTCTCACTTGCGATCATCAACTTCGAGGCGCCCATGGAGGAGTTCGACCCCGACCGGGGCCGCGGCGTCAGGGCGCTGCGCACCGCCATCGCCGTGCGCGACCGCTTCGGCAACGAGGCCATGGCCGACTACTACGGCGCCATCGGCAACCGCATCTTCGACGGCCTCCAGGATTACCAGGATGACACCACCATCACCGGCGCCCTGACCGACGCCGGCCTCGACGAGAGCGTGCTGGCGGACGCCCTGGCCGACCCGGGGACCTGGGAGAAGCTGCTCGCCGAGCACACCTGGCTGACCAGCAGCACCCGCAGCTTCGGCGTCCCGACGATCCAGGTCGACGGCCGCGACGGGCCTGCCACTTTCGGGCCGGTCATCTCGAACCCGCCCGACAACGACGACGACGCCGTGGCCCTCTGGCACCACACGGCCTGGCTCACCCGCTACGAGAACTTCAGCGAGCTCAAGCGCGACCGCACCGTCGACCCCGACCTGGAGGCGTGGCGCGCCCGGGAGTAGCAGCAACAGATCCGGCGCTCGATCCGGCGTGGCGCCGGCGCCTCCCTAGTTCGGGAGCAGCCTGCGCAGTGGGATCGGGACCAGTCGCGGGACCGCAGCCTGATAGTCGCTGTACCCCGGGTACTTCCCGCTGGATATCTCCTCGGTGAGCCGTATGGAGCCCTGGAAGAGCGCGATCAGGAGCAGGCAGCCGAGGCCGGTCCAGTGCACCACCCGGCCCGATGCGGAGATGGCAAAGAGGTAGAAGACCACCCACATCCCCATCTCGCAGAAGTAGTTCGGATGGCGGCTGAACCGGAACAGGCCCCCGTCCATGAACGGCTTCTCCACTTCGAGGCCCGCATCCCGCTGCCGCTGCTTGTTCTTCTGGAAGCGCAGCATCTGCGCATCGGCGACGGTCTCGCCGCCGAGCAACACCAGGAACACCACGATCGCCAGGTAGTCCAGCCATCCCAGCCGCTGGTCGGAATGCAGCCACGCCTGATGGATGGGCGCCGTGAACAGCAGGATGATGGCCATCTGGCCGGGGCAGATGAACGTCACGTTCAGCAGCTGGAATTGCAGCTTGCTGAGCTTGCCCCGCATGTAGGCCCACCGGTAGTCCTCGCCGCCGGGCTGGTACCCGCCCTTCACGGCGAAGTTAGCCGTCAACCGCACCGACCACATCAGAACCAGCACCGTCATGATGTTGACCCGGGCGGATGCGAAACCCTGCTCGGCCGCAACGATCAGGCAGTAGGCAGGCGGAGCGAGCGACCACACGCGGTCCACCCACGAGAACTCTTTCGTCACGAGCGAGAGCACCCAGCAGGCCGCGGCGATGGCCACGCACAGAATGAACGCGGTCCCGTACGGGGTACCCGCCAGAGCATCAGGGACCACTCGAATATCTCCTCGATCTGGCTGACGATGGGGAGCCATTTCCCCCGGCGAACCGTAGCGCAGGCAACCCAACCACTGTGGCTCCGCCAGCGTGCCGCCGCAGGACATCTGCCTTGACCGGCCCAGCGACCTCGGGCAAAGACGGGAGTCTCATAGTGATTACTATCATCACTTGAATGCGTGTCGTTCTTCGGAGTCGGATCGGTGGGTCGCGGGTCGTGGGGGCCGTGGCCGTGGTGTGTCTGGGTGTGGCGGCGCTTGTGGGGTCGGCGGCTCCGGTCGTGGGGGCCTCGACGGAGTCGCCGTCCGATCCGGGCACCGACTCGGAGCTTGTCGAGGTGTGGACTGCGGTGATGGTCCCGGAGGTGAGTGGCAGCGCGTGGGGCTATTCGCGCTGGGCGCGGTTGGGTTCGTTGTCGCCGGATCGTTTCGACCACGACGGGGCGTCGTATCAGGTGTTGGTGCTGGCGGAGGTGGCGGGTGGTCTGTATTTGGCTCTGCGGCGTTCGTTGGCGTCTGATTTCGTGTTGGAGGTGGGCGGGCAGCGGTTCGTCGGCTCGCAGAGTCTGGTGCCGGAGGGGTTGGAGACCCGCGGCGCGTACTGGTGGCCGGGTGAGGGTGTGCTGTCGGGTTCGGTGGGCGCCTCGGTGGATGTGTCGCTCAGCGTGGCCGCCGAGGTGCTCGGGGACCGTGACATCGCTCCTCCGGGTGCGTGGTTCTCACAGGTGCCCGACTCCCATGACGGGACGTCGGAGTTCTCGCTGCGGCTGAACTTCGACGAGCCCGATCTGGTCGTCACCGATTGGCTGTTGGAGGAGGCGCTGGCGATAGCGGGCGGTTTGCTGGTGACGGTGTCGGAGGTGTCGTCCGACGGGCGCACCTGGGACCTCCGCGTGGCGCCGGATGGGCCCGGCGACGTGTCGGTGTCGCTGGGCGCGTCGTCGGATTGCGTGTCGGCGGGATCGGTGTGCTCCACCGACGGGCGGATGCTGCACAACACCGCGGAGGTCACGGTGGCGGGTCCGGGGGCGGCGACGCGGCTGGCGTCGTTGGACGTGGGCGGGCTGCCGCTGTCGCCGGCGTTCGACCCGCTGGTGACGCTGTACTCGGCGACGGCGCCGGCGGGCACGCAGCAGGTCACAGTCGACGCAGATCCCGCCCGTTCGTCGTCGGTGGCGGTGGTCACTCCCGGCGACGCGGATCTCGGGGTGGCGGGTGATCAGGTCGCGCTCGCGCCGGGCGCGCAGACCGTGGTCACCGTCACCGTGACGGCCGCTGACGGCGCCGAGGGCACCTACTGGGTGGTCGTCGAGGTCCCCGCACCGGGTCCCTCCGAGCGCGGCGCCGACCCGCCGAAGCTGAACGGGCTGGCGGTCGGCGGCGTCGACGATCTGGCGTTCGACCCCGCCGTCACCCGCTATGAGACCACCGCTGAGGCAGGCGCCGACACCGCCACGATCATCACAGGCCTCCACGACACCGACGACACCGTGCACATCGTCACCGTGCACGGCGACGACCCCGCCCTCACGCCGCGCCACAACGACAGTGACCCCGTCCAAGGCGGCCACCAGTCCACCCTCGCCGCCGACGGCGACACCCTGGTACTGGTGATCGTCACCTCCGCCGACAGCCAACGCCAGCAGATCTACGTCATCCTCATCAGCCCGCACACATCCACCCGATCCCCGAAGGCGCACCTCGGACCGGGACTGGAGCGGTCCCCCGTCATCTCGACCCGCCATACGAACCTGCCGACCCTCGACGGGCTCACACTCGCCGAGGCCACTCTCAGTCCCGCGTTCGCGGCGGGCACCACCCGATACACCGCCGAGGTCGCCTCCGACGTCGCCACGGTCACCGTGACGGCGTCCGCGCCCGAGGGCACCACCTTCATCGTCGCCCCAGCCGACGCAGACATCGACACGGACGGCCACCAGGTCGCCCTCGCCGAGCCCGGCCCCGGCGGCGACCCCACCCAGACGGTCATCGCCGTCATCGCCCGCAACGCCCAGAACGCGGTCAACGCCTACATCATCACCGTCACCCGCGACAGCGCGCTCTCACAGGTCCTGCCCGAAGGCTGCGAGCTCCAACATCTGCAGGACCAGGGCGACGGCACGCGGACGGCGTCGGGCCGCTGGGGGCCGAGCTGCAGATCGATCATCGAGTACCACGAGTGGGTCAGCCATCGCCCCTCCGGAATAACGGTGACCGGGTACGCGCATTTCTACGAGTTGACGCTGCCCCGGCTCAGCGACGTGACGATCCGGCTCCACACCTACAACCCCGGCAAGGGGGAGACGAGCACCCACACCGTGTTGCGCACCGCCGACGGCACCCTGCTCGAGCACTACTTCAACCACGTCAACTACAACAGCGAGGAGTGTCAGACCTTATTCGCCCTCCCCTGCCCCGCCCACGGGCGCCTCAAGGCGACACTGGAGGCGGGCACCTATCTCGTCGAGGCGGTGCAGCACTACAGCTCCGACGGTCGCCGGCGGAACTTCACGATCAATGTCGCCGTGAGCGACTACGTCGGCGAGTCGGCGCCGCTGCTGGCGTCGTTGACCGTGGACGGCACGTCGGTGCCGTCGTTCTCATCCGAGACGTTCCTCTACGAGATCGACCGACCGGGCGCGCAGGTGACGGTGGCGGCGGAAGCGAAGACGGCAGATCCGCCGTTCGAGGTGAGCATCTCGCCCGCCGACGCGGATGAGAACACCACGGGCCACCAGATAGACGTCGCCGAACACGGGCTGACCGAGGTGACCGTGACGGTGTCCGACGACGCGACGGGGACTGCCCACGAGTACAAGGTGGTGATGTCGGGTGACCACTCCGCCGCGGTGGACTCCACCGGGACGGTGGCGGTGAGTGGCAGCACCCGGGCGCGGGTGGATCTCGCCGACGACCGGGACTGGTTCGCGGTGGACCTGGTGGCCGGCACGGCGTACGCGATCGAACTGCTCGGCGCCGACACCCCGCCGGGCACGCCCGCCTCCGGCACGCTGGAGGATCCGAAGATCTGGGGCATCACGCTCGAAGACGGCACCGCAGTGGCGAACACCTCCGACGACAGCAGCGGTACCGGCAACAACAGCGCCGTGTGGTACCGGCCCACCGCTTCGGGCACGTACTTCGTGATCGCCGGCGCGGCGGCGTCGGGTCTGGGCATCTACAACCTGGCGGTGAGCGAGGTGGTCGACGACTTTGCGGCCAGCACGTCCACGACGGGCGTGGTCACGGTCGGCGGGGCTGCCGCTGTGGGCGAGATGGAGATCGGCGACGACCAGGACTGGTTCGAAGTCACCCTGGCGGCCGGGCACAGCTACTGGTTCATGGCCAAGGGCGCCTCGACCGGCCGGGGGACGCTGACCGATCCCCACCTGTACGGGGTGTTCGACAGCGCCGGCACGCTGGTTGCGGGCACCTCCGACGCTGATGGCGGCGTGGGCACGGATGCACAGGTGGTGTTCGAGCCTGCGTCTGCCGGCTCCTACTACGTCGCGGTGGGCACCGGCAACAGCGGGCGGGGCACCTACGAGCTGACGGCCGGAACCGACGTGGTAACGGCCGACTCCGACGATTACCCCAACGACACGACCACCACCGGCACGGTCACCGTCGACGGGGCGGCGACGTCCGCGGAGGTGGAGTACCGCGGCGACCGGGACTGGCTGGCGGTGACCCTGGCGGCGAACACGACCTACTGGCTGGAAGTCCAAGGCGCCTCGAGCGGCAACGGGACGCTGGCCGACCCGGAGCTGTATGGGGTCTTCGACGGCACCAGCACGCTCGTGGCGGGAACCTCCGATGCAGACAACGGCCACGGCACCGACGCCGAACTGATATTCGAAGTATCAACGGCGGGCACCTACTACATCGACGTCGGATCGTCAGAAGTCGGCACCTACCAAGTGTCGGTGACCGACGTGAGCGACGGGTTCACCGACGACTACGCGGGCGACGCCACCACCACGGGCACTGTTGCCGTGGGCGGCTACGTGACGGGTGAGGTCCAGTACCTGGGCGACCGGGACTGGTTCACGGTCACCCTCGAAGCCGGCCAGGAGTATTTCGTGTGGGTCGAGGGGCGCGGGCGCGGCAGGGGCACAATCCCCGACTCGCACCTGTACGGCGTGTACGACAGCACCAGCACGCTGGTGGCCGGCACGAGTGATGCCGACTCGGGCGCTGGGCGGGACAGCTTCGCGCTGGTGACGGTGGGCACCGACGGCACCTACTACATCGCGGCGGGCTCAGCCGGAGGCGAGCGGGGCACCTACCGCGTGACCGTCGTCGAACGGCCGACAGTGAGCACGTCGGAACTCGACGATGGTCCCGGGGATTGGCCCGGCGATAATCCCGGGGACCATGCCGCCGGTGTGGGCTCAACGGGATACCTGGCGCTCGACGACAGTGCGTTGGGACGGGCGAACGTGGGGGACCGGGACTGGTACTGGGTGTACCTCGAAGCGGGCACGCGATACCGGTTCGAGATGGCGTGGCGATGCGAAGGATGGTGGTGGGGATGCGCGGCCGGGCGCAAACCCCGCATGCAGATGCGCGACGACGACGGCAGCGCGCTGGTCGGTATCTCCGCCGACGCCAACGACGACATCGACGCAGAGCGACGGTTCTATGCCCCAGAGCGAACCGGGATGCACCTGCTGGAGGTGTGGAGCGAGCTGAAATCGGGCACCTACTACTGGCCCTTCAGCTACACCTTGGACTTCGCGGAGGCACCCGACGAATAGTCCCGACCCCGGACAAGATCACTGAAGTCGGTCACAAGACGGAATCTGACCCGCGGGTTCGCGTCGCCTTCTATTCCCCCAGCGCCGCCATCGGCAGCCGCTTCGCCGTGGAAGAGCCACGTCAGGTGGTCGGATCGAGTGTTGCAACGAGTCGGCTTCGCCCTGCCCATGCGGTGATCCGGCGATCGGCGGTCGCCAGGCTGTAGCCGCCGACGAGTGCCGTGGCGCAGATGATGCAGTCGGCGGGATCGCTGAGCGGCTCCTCGGCAGCTAGTTCGGCGGCGCGGATGGCCACCTCATCACCCACCGGGAGAACGAGCAACCCATCCGCCAGGAGGCTGCGATGGAGGGAGCGGGGCGGCAGGTCGAGTTCGAGTCGCCCCCTGGCGTGCAGCATCGCCAACTCCCAGAACGTGAAGGAGGACACGGCCGCCACGCCGTCGTCCCACGCCTCCTGGATCGCCCGCCGGGATCGTTGCCCGAGCCGGTCGGATCCGGCCACGAGCCACACCAGCACGTGCGTGTCGAGCAGGATCACGACTGCGGTGGCGAGTCGGGGTCGAGCGTCGTGGCGGGTGTGGCGATGGCTTCCCACTCGCCGGCGGGCACGGCCGGAGCCACGATGTCGCCGCTGATGCGGACCTGCTCCCGGTACCTCCCCCACATCTCCGGCGCCTGCCTGCGTGCGGGTACCAGCCGGGACACTGGACGCCCGTGCTTGGTGATGACGATCTCGGCGCCGGTCTCGTTCACCTCGTCCATCAGCGCCAGACACCGGTTCTTGAACTCGCCGGCGGGAATCGTCCGATAGTCCTGCGGATCCGCGGCCATCACAGAACCTCCTTGGCGGCAGTCCCACCCAATATAGCCATAGCTACCGTCCATAGCCACATCAGCGAGGCCGGGAGTCTCACCGATCACCGCCTGGCGACGCTGCTTCGCGTCTGAGCGGCGCCCACGGCAGGATTCGAACCTGCGGCCTTGGACTTAGGAGGTCCCTGCTCTGTCCAACTGAGCTACGTGGGCAGGCCACCGGCACACCGGAAAGACCGGAGCGCCGGTCCGGTCCGCCCCGATGGTACCCAGGGTGGACCGGACCGGCTCCGGGGAGGGGAATCAGGCGGCCTCGGCGAGGCGGTCGGACATGAGCCTGCCCAACTCGCGGTAGAGAGGTGCGGCCGGTGCCAGCTTCCGCCACGCCAGCGCCACGTCGCGGCTGGGCTTGGTGTCGCTGAAGTGCCGGACCACGACGCCGGTACCCTCACGGGCCTCGATCTGCCGGGCGCTGGCCGGCAGCAGCGTCACCCCCATGCCGGCCGCCACCATCTGGCAGATGGTGTGCAGGCTGGTGCCCTGGATGCCGCCGTCGTTGGCGGCTCCGGCCCGGTCGCAGATCTCGAGGGCCTGATCCCGCAGGCAGTGGCCGTCCTCGAGCAGCAGTACCGTCTCGTCGCGGATGCCACGCATCGAGACGTGGGACTGGTTCGCCAGCCGGTGATCGGGCGCCATCGCCAGCAGGAACGGGTCGACGAGCACGACCTCGTGGTCGAACCGCTCGTCTTCGACGGGCAGCGCTACGAGCCCGAGGTCCAACTCGGCGGCACCCAGCGCCGCAAGCAACGGCCCCGTCTGCAACTCCAGCAGATGCACCTCGACCGACGGGTGACGCTCGCGCACCGCCGGCAGCACCCGAGCCAGCAGGTACGGCGCGACCGTGGGGATCGCCCCCACCCGCAGCGGCCCGGTCAGCTCGGTCTCCGAGCGGTGTGCCGACTCCAGCAACTCGTCGGCCGCCTGCAGGATCACCCGGGCGCGGGCGGCCAGCTCCCGCCCGGCGGCGGTGACGGCGATGCCGCGCCCGACTCGCTCGGTCACCGCGACCCCGACGTGCTTCTCGAGCTCGCGGATCTGGGCACTCAGCGTCGGCTGGGTGACGAAGCAGGCCGCCGCAGCCCGTCCGACGTGGCTGTGGGCGTCCAGTGCCACGAGATACTCCAGTTGGCGCATCGTCGGGCGCAAACCGATGGAGGCCAGGGTGAGGCTCTGGTTCGTCATGGTCCACCTCCTCGGTGGCCGGCCTTCTCGGACAACCAGCGTGCCGCCACTATTACAAAAGCACAATTCGATAATAGCGAACTGACCTATAGAGTCAGTCTATCGATACTCGGCACGCTTCTCGACGAGTTCCAGAAGCTTGGTGGGGCTGCCTTCGCAGGCGGCCAGGTCCCCCGCGGGGATCAGGACCCTGCAGGTCGCGCCCGCGCACGCCAGTACCGCCGGCAACTCCCCCGCCACCGCCAACTGCTCCGGCGAGGCCTCGTCGCGATGCAACAGCGTCATGGTCACGCCGGCCGCCGCGCAGGCCTCCTTGAAGGACCGCTTCCCCAGCGGGTTCAGACCGTGGGTGATGTCGCAGAGAGCGCAATGCCCGCGCCCGGCGAGCTTGTCGACCACGTAGCGCAACTCGCCGCGCAACCCGCCGTCGGCGTCGAAGATCCCGACCAGGGACTCCGGCTCGGACACGATCTCCCCGAACGTGGCAGACGGGCTACTCGACCTGGTTGCCGTCGGCGTCGAAGACCATGATGGCCCGGCTGGGGCAGTTGCGCGCCGCCCGCAGGAGTTGCTGATCACTCAGCTCGCCGGCGGTCGCCAGCACCGTGGCCAACTCGTCGTCGTCGAAGCCGAACCCTGCCGGAAAATCGGCGACGCAGCGCCCGACGCTCATGCATTCGTCCTGATCGATCTCAACACGGAATCCCATGGCGGCGACCATACCGGAGTCGGATGGAGACCCAGCACCAGGGGGGCGCGGCGGCGCGCAGTAGTCTGCCCGCGGTGGATCCGTCAGCTCCCGACTGCTGGTGGGAGCCATTCACGCAGATCGACAGCGTTCGCGTCGTTCATGTCGATCTCACACCTCATGAGTCTCGCGAGACCGTTGGCTCGGCATGGCTCGATTCCGCCGAGCGGTCCCGCTCCAAGAGGTTCCAGCATGCACCGGCGCGCCGCCGCTTCGTGTTGTGCCGTGCCGCACTCCGATCGCTGCTGTGCACAGATCTGGGTTGCGATAACGCACAGCTCTCGTTCGGTGCCGCCGACGGGGGCAAGCCATTCGCCGTCGTGGCCGGCCAACCGGTCGACTTCGGCTTCAACGTCAGCCACAGCGGACGACACGGTCTGATTGCGGTGGCGCCGGCCGGGCGTGTCGGGGTCGATCTGGAGGAGCGCGTCCCCCGCCACGATCTCGATCGGCTGATCGAGGCGGTGTTCGGCCCCGATGAACGGACCGACCTGGCCGCCGTGGCCGGCGACGACAGGACTCGACTGTTCTTCCGCCTCTGGACGCTCAAGGAAGCCGTGGTCAAGGCACTCGGCACGGGTCTCTCCTTCGACGTGTCACGCTTCGAGATTCCCGCCTCCATCCGCTCGGGCGCCGAGGGAGGCCTGTTCCGGATCCCTCAGGTTGCCGATGTGCAGTGGCGACTCAGCGACATCGGCGACGAGCAATTCGCCGCCGCAGTCGCACAGGAAGTCGACGATGCGAACTCCTGAACAACCGACTCGCTGGGGGGCAACTCGTCCAGCAATCGACCGACGCCATTGGGTTCGTTGTCCGCGAAAAGATAGTAAAGAAGACTATTTCGGCTCGCGATATATCAGGTCATCAGTCGACTACACTCGCCGGGACTTTTCCAACGACCCAGCAGAGGAGACCAACATGTCATCCACCGAAGAGCGGGTTCGAGCGCTCGTCGACGCCAACTTGGACATCGACGGCCGATCCGAGGGCCAGCCGCTGACCCTAGACCTCAGCATCGTCGACGCGGGAGTCAGCTCCACTGACGTGGTGGCGTTCTGGAAGGTCGTGTGCGCGGAGTTCGGCGTCGACATCCCCGCCGAGGAGTTCGCCGAGCTCCTCACACCGGGTGATCTGATCGCCTACCTCGACGCCCAATAGGGCTGAACGCACGGGAGAGAATCCCCCCACACCTCGCCTGCCGGGCACCCGGCCGGCAGGACGGAGAGCCATTGGGCACGAGTCCACCAGCACGGGGCAGGCGATGACCGCCGCCCCTGCCGCGCGGGCCGTCACCGACGCGGAGACCGCGGCGTTCCACCGCGACGGCGCGGTCCTGCTCCGGGACATCCTGGCGGCCGAGTGGTTGGACTTGGTTGCCGACGGGCTCGAGGAGTGCTTCGCCGAGCGCGACCACATGTCCAGCGAGGTGGTGTCCCGAGGGGCGACCGTGCGGGCGGACCAACTGCTGGCGGCGCGGTCCGCCAGCCTTCGCCGGTTCGCCGACGAGTCGCCCGTCGGCGGCCTGGTCGGCTCGGTGCTGGCCGGCCCGGTGCGCTTCTACATGGACCAGATGTTCTTCCGGCGTGCCGGCCCCATGGCGCCGACCCCATGGCACCAGGACATCAGCTACCACAACGTGGAGGGCGAGGATCTGGTGCGCGCCTGGGTGTCACCCGACCCCGTGCCGCGCAGCGCCAGCCTCGAGGTCGTCCGCGGATCGCACCGCTGGGGCGTCACGTTCCGCCCGATGGTGGGCCACGACCCCGACATGTCCGACGAGGAGAACGCGCTGCGGATGGCCATCGCCCGGAAGCGCGGTGTCTACGAGAAGGGCGGTGAGGGTTTCGCCTACCGCCGGACCGTGATGGACAAGTCGCTGCCCCCCACGCCCGACGTGCCCCGCCATCGAGACTCCTTCGACGTCATGGGCTGGGACTACGAGCCGGGTGACGTCATCCTGTTCCACGGGAACCTGCTCCACGGCGCACCCGAGGGCGTGATCCTCGAGCGCGATCGGCGGGCGTACGCCGCGCTCTATGCCGGCCCCCGAACGCGCTACATCGAGCGCCTCGGCCAGTCGGTGCCGGATCCCCCCGCTCTGACCGCCCAAGAGCCCCGGACGGGCCAGACACTCGAGTCGTTCGGCGACGTATTCCCGCTCGTGTGGTCCCCGGGAGACTGGGACTGACTCAGCGGGCTGACACCCGAAGCCGCGAGATGTCCCCGACGGGCAGTCCTGCGACGAGTCACTCTCCGGCGTCCGAGGCCCGTTGCCCGGGCGGTTCGACCCAGTGGCGGAGGCGCTGGAAGGGGTAGCCGGGTAGCGCGATCCTGCGCCGCGTCTCTCCCGCGAAGAGCCGCTCGAAGGAGACCTCCCGCCCCGCCTCGTACGCCTCGGCCGCCGCCAGGACATCGGCCTCCTCGGGAGGCATCCCGTGGGGGTCGGGCGGGTCGCCGTCCGGCACCGGATCGCCCGCCGAGATGGCGGCCAAGCCGGCGCGCAGCGATTCCCCGTCACCGAACACCAAGCCGGCGCGGTGCTCGAAGTGAGTCCGGCCCACGCCGGCTGTCCAAGCCATGTCCGCCAGTGTCCCGTCCACTGCCGAAGCCGCCGACTCAGCGCCGTCGGCGCATGCCTCCAGCCAGGTGAGATAGCTGCCCGCCAGCTCCGCCAGCGCCTCCGGCGTCTTCGCCGACAGGGGCAGCAGCCGGCGGCCGCGTGACACCGGCTCCTCTGCCGCCGGCACGTCACCGGTCGCCTCCGCCGGCACCGCCACCGGCACACCGGCCGGCCAGCGACCGTTCGAGCCGGCCTCTGTTCCGCCGGGCGTGCCGTAGCCCTCGACCACCGCGTGGGCGTTCGCACCAGAGATGCCGAAGACGTTCACGCCGGCCAGCGGTGGCCGGTCCGGCGAGAGCGGCCAGCGCGTCGCCTCGGAGGTGATCCGCAGCGGCAACCGCTCCCAGTCGACCTCCGGCGTGGGGTTGTTGAAGTGGAGGTGCGGCGGGATCACGCCGCGGTGCATGGCGAGCACCGTCTTGATGAGGCCCGCAACACCCGCTGCCGATTCCAGATGCCCCACGTTCGTCTTGACCGAGCCGACCAGCAGGGGGCGGTCGGGTTCACGTGCCTGCCCGTACACACTCGCCACCGCGCGCAACTCGATCGGGTCGCCCATCTGCGTCGCCGGTCCGTGCGCTTCCAGGTAGTCGACGTCGCCGGGCGCGACGCCGGCCCGCGCCAGCGCCTCGGACATCACCCGCTCCTGGGCGCGCCCGTTCGGCACGGTGATTCCCAACCCTGCACCGTTCTGGTTCACGGCGGTGCCCCGCACCACGCCCCAGATCCGGTCGCCGTCGGCCTCCGCCTCGCTCAGCCGCTTCAGGACGACGAGGCCGCAACCTTCGCCGCGCACGTACCCGTCGGCGTCGGCGTCGAAGGCCGCGCACCGCCCGCCGCTCGAGAACATCCCGAAGTCGTTCAGGAAACGCGCCACCGACGGGGACAGCACGGTGTTCACGCCGCCGGCCAGGGCCAGGTCCACCTCGTTGCGCTGCAGGCCCACGACCGCCTGGTGCACCGCGACCAGCGACGAGGCGCACGCCAGGTCGACGGGGACGGCCGGCCCCTCGAGGCCCAGCACGAAGGCGACCCGTCCGACGGTCACGCTCCCTGTCGTGCCGAGGTAGTCGTCCTCCCGTCCGGCCGCATTCACCAGGCGCCGGTACTCGCTGCCGCCGATGCCCGCGTACACACCCGTGCGGCTGCCCTTGAGCGACTCCGGATCGATTCCCGCATCCTCGACCGCCTGCCAGCTGGTCTCCAGCAACAGCCGCTGCTGGGGGTCCATCGCCTTGGCCTCGATGGGCGCTATCCGGAAGAACTTCGCATCGAACCGGTCGATGCCCTCGACGAAGGCGCCGATCCGCTCGATGCCGCTCTCGTTGGCCGGGTCCCCGGCGACACCTGTCCACGGGCCCGCATCCCGGCGACCGTCCGTCACGGCGTCCACGCCCGCCTCCAGTTGGCGCCAGAAGTCGGCCAGGTCATTCGCCCCCGGGAACCTGCAGGCCATCCCGACGATGGCGATGGCGTCCTCGCCTGTCGGCACCGGTGCTCGCGGCGCGGCGGGAGTGGGCGCCGGCTCGGATCCGCCGGTGCCGCCGAGTTCGGCCGCCAGATGGCCGGCGAGCCCTGCCACGCTGGGGTAGTCGAACACGACGGTGTTCGGGGCGACGTACTGGCCGGCGAGCGCCCGGTTGACGCGGTTGCGCATCTCCACTGCCATCAGCGAGTCCATCCCCAGGTCGGAGAACTCCACGTTGGGCGCCGGGGCGTTCGGCAGGCGCATGACCGCCTGGAGCTCTCGCTGCAGGAACGACACGAGCATCTGGGTGCGCTCTGCCGGAGACGCCTCCGCGACGCCGGCCAGCAGATCTTCCGGCGATTCCTGCAATGCGTCCGCGCCGTCGCCGGGCAACTCGAGCAGGTCCTCCAGCAGCGGGGAGTGTTGCTCGTGGTTCTCCGAGAACACTCGCCAGTCGACCGCCGCCACCATGCCGGCGGCGAGATCCTGGCGCATCAGCCCTTCCAGCGCCCGAAGGCCCTGGGCGGGCGCGATCCAGCCGGTGCCCTGCGCCTCCAGCTGGCGTGCGATCCGCTCGCGCTGCTCCTCGGCCTCGCCGAGCCCCGACCACGCTCCCCAGGCGATGCTCTGGCCGGGAAGCCCGAGCGCGCGCCGGTGCGCAGCCAGTTGGTCCAGGAACGCGTTCGCTGCCGAGTGATTCGCCTGGCCGGCATTGCCGAGCACGCCCGCCACGCTGGAGAACAGCACGAAGAGGTCGAGGTCGCGATCGGCGGTGGCACGGTGCAGGTGCCAGGCACCGAGCACCTTCGGCCACAGCACGTCCTCGAATTTTTCCCAGGTCTGGTTCGTGAGAGCGCCGTCCGACAGCACCCCGACGCTGTGGATGACGCCCCCGAGCGGCGGCAGCGTGGCGTCGATCCGCTCCAGCATGGCGTCCAGCGCCGCGGCGTCGGTCACGTCAGCCAGCTCGACGGCCACCGTTGCACCCCGTTCCCGGAGCGCTTCGATCGCCTCTGCGGCCTCGGGGTCGGGGTCGCGGCGCCCGTTCAGCACGATCGCTCCGGCGCCGCTCTCGGCCAACCAGCCGGCCAGGACGCAGCCGATGCCGCCGAGGCCTCCTGTGACCAGGTAGGTGCGGTCCCCGCGGAGGCGCCCCGTCTCGATCGGCGACGTCGTGAACACGATCTTCCCGATGTGCCGCGCCGCCCGCATGAACTTGATCCCCCCTTCGGCCTCGGCCAGTGACCACCTGGTGTGGGCCAGCGGCGTCACCTCCCCGTCGGCGAGCATCTCAATCACGCGCCGCAGGGCGTCGCCCGCCACCGCTTGCCGGTGCTCCTTGAGGACGTCCAGCTCGAGGATCGAATACGCCACGTCGGGACGGGCTACCGCCATCTCCTCCGGGGTCAGGATGCCGACCCGGGCCAGCTCCACGAAACGGCCCCCGCGCGCCAGGCACGACAGGCTGGCGTCGATGAATCCCTCGCCGGTGAGGCTGTTCAGAACCACGTCGACACCCTCACCGCGGGTGGCCTCGAGGATCTGCTCGCCGAAGCGCGTCCGGCGGCTGTCGAAGACGTGTTCCACGCCGAGCGAGCGAAGATACGCCTGCTTCGGGGCGCTGGCCGTGGCGAAGACCTCCGCTCCGGCCGCCTGCGCCAGCTGGATGGCTGCCAGCCCCACGCCACCCGCGCCGGCGTGGATGAGCACGCGCTCGCCGGCCTGCAGGCCCGACAGGTCGTAGGACAACTGGGCCGAGGTGAACGCCGTCGGGATCGTGGCCAGAGCGGTCACCGGGATGCCCTCGGGCGCCCGGGCCACCATCTCCGCCCGCGTGATCACCTCCGAGGCGAACGTGCCGAAGGCCAAGCCGACCACCAGGTCACCCTCGGCGACGGTGGACACCTCCGAGCCGACCTCCAGCACCCTGCCGCAGAACTCGCCGCCCAGCAGCCCCTCGTCGATCACGGCGAGGGCGCGGAACATGTCCCAGAAGTTCAACCCTGTCGCCTCGATCGCCACCCGCACCTCGTTCGCCTGCAGGGACCGCTCGGACAGGCGCACGACCTGCAGGTTCTCGAGCGCGCCGCCCTCGTCGGGGTCGATCAGCCAGCCTGAGTCCTCCGGCACCGTGAGCCGCCCGGGCTCGGTGCCGGCCCGCACCAGCCGGGCCGCCTGGCGGCGTCCCAGCCGGTAGGCGACGTGCGTCTCGGCGTCGGGATGCAGCAGTTCTTCGGCCAACTCCGAGACGGGCACCTCCGCCGCGGGATCCAGGTCGATCATCCGGGGCTGCAGGTGCGCGGCCTCCCGCGCCACGACCTTGCCGAGGCCCCAGAGGGTGGCGCCGGCGAGTTCGCCCGCCCGCTCCTTCTCCAGAACCTGGGCGCCCCGGGTCACGAACCACACGCCGTTGCCGGGTGTTGCGTCGACATCGGCGAGGCCCTGCAGCAGCGCAAGCGCGCTCGCGGCGGCGCGCCGCGTGTCGCCGGCCAGTTCGTCCGTGGCGGCTCCCGCGCCGTGGCCGTCGGTCCCCATCAGGTGCACGACACCGCAGAGCGGGACATCGCCGGGGAGTGCCTCCAGCAGTGCGCGCCACGAGTCGCGCCGCTCGGGCTCCACTTGCAGCCGGGAGATGCCGGGTGCCTCCGCACCCGCGAGGCCGTTGGAGGCCGGCTCGGCGGAGCCGGCCAGGACCACGGCCTGGTTGCGGGCCGCCAGCTCGGCCGCAAGGCCGTCCGCCACGCCGCTGTGATCCGCCGCCAGCACCCAGAGTCCCGCCGGCTCGATCACCTCGGCCGGCCCGGCGGCGATGATGACGCCGCGGTCAGGGGTCGCCGTCGCATCGGCCGTCTCCAGGCCCAGAACCTCGGCGCCGGCGAACCCGGCGTCGGCGAGCGCCCGGCACCACACCTCCGGGCCCGCCAGAGCGTGATGCGGGCGGTAGTCGTCGGCGAACCGCCACCAGCCGTCGAGCTGGCCGAACGTAAGATCCAGCCAGCCCTGCCCGCGCAGGTTCTCCAGTGCCACCAGGTGGCCCGACGGCGCCAGGACCTCCAGGCAGTGCGCCAGGGTCTCGGGCAACAGGCGCGTGGCGTGCAGCACGTTGGAGGCGATCACCAGGTCGTAACCGTGCCGGTCGAAGCCCTGCTCGACAGGGTCGACCTCGACGTCCAGCACCCGGTAGTCGATCCCCGCCTCGGCTCCCCCGAACTGCCCCTCGGCCTCGGCGAAGAAGCCCGCCGAGATGTCGGTATAGACGTAGTCGAAGCGACCCTCGGGGAGTTCGGGCAGGACGGCCGCGGTCGCCGATCCCGTGCCGGCCCCGACCTCCAACACGCGCAGCCGCCGCTCGGCGGGCAGGGCGTTCAGGAGTCTCGCCACGGCGTCGCGGAGCATCCGGTTGGCGGCGCGGGCCACCGGCGCCTTGCGGTAGAGGTCGGCCGCAGTGGGTTCCCCGCTGCTGAACAGCAGGGTCAGCGGATCGACGTTCCCCACCAGCACATCGCCCAGCGCGCCCGCCGAGCGCCGGAACAGCCCGATCTCGTTCGAGCCGTGCGGGTACCGGGCGGCCATCCGGTCCGCGAACTCCTCGGGATCGGCCGGCAACTCGGCGGGGAGCGGATCATCCGCGCCGACCACCACGCCGAAGCCGTCACCCTGGATCTCCAGCACGCCTGCGGCGGCGAGCAGTTCGAACATCCGCCTGAACAGCTTGCGATGCTCCTCCGCGACGCCAAACCGCTGCCGCAGCGACTCGGGCTCCAGCGTCTCGCCCGCTCGCCGTTCCCAACCCAACCGCTCGAGGGTCACGAGCGCATACGACCAGGCCAGCCGCTCCAGGTCGCCGAGCAGCGCGGCGCGGCCGGCCGCGTTGACGCCCTCGGCCACCAGGTACGCCGAGAACGGATCCGACTCGGCTGCGGAGGCTCCGGGACTGGGCAGGAAGTCTGCAGGCGGCATCGCCGGCGCCAGGTCACGATCCCGCCAGACGACCTCGTACAGGAGGTCTCCCACACCCTCGGTCGCCGACAGCAGAGCCGCCCGCGTCGCCCGCTTGACCGTGTAACCGCTGAGACCGCCGACCTGGACGCCGTCAGGCGTGTAGATCTGCAGATCCCCGCTGATGACCTCCAACGGCCCGTCGCCCGAAGCCGCCGCTTCGGAGGGCGGCCTGAGGCGGGCGTGGCAGAACACGCGCTCCCCCAGCTCCTCGGCCAGCCAGAAGCGATCGCAGCCGAACACCAGGTAGGCCCCGTCCTCCTCGAGGCCGGACCCTTTGCGGGCCGTGCCCATCACCTGGAGGCAGCCATCGAGAAGCACCGGATGCACCTCCGTGGCGCGGCGGTCCACCGACTCCGGAAGCACGACCTCGCCGGCAGCCTCGCCGTCACCGGACCACAACGCCCGCAGGGTGCGGAACCGTGGACCCAGGTGCACGCCCACGTCCGCCTTGGAGCGGAAGAAGGCGGAGACATCCTCCGGAGTGAGACCGGCGGTGAGCGCCTCGACGTCGATCCGGGCGCGCTCCGGCGAAGCCGCTTCCACTCCCACCCGGCCCTCGGCGTGGAGCGTCCAGCCCTCCTCGCCCGCACCCCTGCTGAAGACTTCGAAGTTGCGCTGCGAGCCGCCTCCGGCGTCCTCCAGGAGCAGTTGGAGGTCCCTGGCGGGTTGCACCGGATCGTCCTCCTCCTCGGTGTCGGGGAGAACCAGCGGGCTGCGGAGTTGCAGGTCCTCGACGACGATCGACCCGCCGCCTTCGGGCCAGACGGCCGAGGCCGCCATGGCGCCGAAGAGCGAGCCCGGCGCCAGCACGCGGCCGAACACCCGGTGGTCGTCCAGCCACGCCCACTCCGAGACGGCGATCTCGCCGGCGAACAGCGTCTCGCCGCGCGGGGACTCGTGCCGGGCGCCCAGCAGGGGGTGATCACCGGCGGACCTGCGCCGGCGCGCCCCGGTCACCCAGTGGCGGCGGTGCTCGAAGGGGTAGCCGGGCAGGGCGATGCGGCGGCGGGACTCACCGGCGAACAGGCCCTCGAAGGTCACCGCGGCCCCCGCCTCGTAGAGGCGGGCGACGGCCTCGACGAATCCGCCGCTCGCCGCCGGATCAGCAGGCCGCCCGCCGGGCGGTCTCTGGAGGCTCGCCGCCGAGAGGGGCTGGGTGGGCGCACCCTCCGGCCAGCACATGAGCACCATCGGCCCCAGCACGGCGTGCGGGCCGATCTCCACCACGACCTCGGTGCCCTGATCGGCCAGGGTCGCCACCGAGTCCCGGAACGCCACCGGCGCCCGCGCCTGCCGGCGCCAGTAGGAACCGTCGAGCGGCACGCCGGGATCCGCCAAGGTTCCTGTCATGCTGCTCACCAGTCCACACGACGGCGCCGACACGTCGAGACCTGCGACGACCGCCTCCAGATCGTCCAGGGCAGGCTCCACCAGTGCGCTGTGGTAGGCGGGACAGGGCGGCAGCACGGTGGCCCAGAGCCCCTCGGACTCGAAGCGGTCCACGAGGGCGCGGACCGAGCTTGCGGGGCCGCTGATGACCTGCTGGGCCCCGTTGTCGGCGGCGATGCTGACGCCCGCGCCGCCGGTCACGGCGTTCTGCTCCGCCACCGCGGCCCCCACGCGTTCGGCGGGCGCGTACACCGCGGCCATCGCCCCGTCGGAACCCAGCGCGCCCATCAGCTCGCCGCGCGCCGCCGCGAAGCGGAGCCCGTCGCTGAGCGTGAAGACGCCGGCGGCCTGCGCCGCCGCGATCTCGCCGAGGCTGTGCCCCAAGACGATGTCGGGACGGACCCCCAGGCTCGCCCACAGTGCCGTCAATGCGCACTCGAGCGCGTAGATCGCCGGCTGCGTCCAGGCGGGATCGTCCAGGTCTCCCGCCTCCGAGCGCCCGAACATGACATCGAGCAGCGAGACGCCGCGCCGCTCCCGCATCTCCCG
Organism: Acidimicrobiia bacterium; assembly: GCA_009835395.1. Lineage (GTDB taxonomy): Bacteria > Actinomycetota > Acidimicrobiia > Acidimicrobiales > CATQHL01 > VXNF01. Next base: position 10,301 of record VXXM01000023.1, on the reverse strand, counting down.
GTCGCAGCGGTCCAGCACCGCACGCACGATGGGGTCGCACCGGTACAGCGCCTCGCCCATGCCGACCCACTGGCTGGCCTGGCCGGTGTAGACGAACGCCAGCTTGCGCCCCGCCCGGGGGGCCGTCCCTACCGCCACACCGTCGTCGATCTGCGACGCAGCCAGACTCTCGAGCGCCGAGCGCAGAGACGTCACATCCGTGAACGTCACGCCGGCACGATCGGGCAGATGACTGCGGCCGACACCCGCCGTCCAGGCCATATCGGCCAGAGTCCCGCCGTCGACCGAACCGTCCGGCCCCAGCGCCGCGGCATGCTCGTCCAACCAGGCCACGTAGCGCCCCGCGAGGTCCCGGAGGGCCTGGGGGGTTCGGCCCGAGAGGGGCAGCAGGCGCTCGGTCCGCGCTGCGCAGCCGTCGGGGTCCGCAGGTCGCCCGGCGGTCTCCGGCAATGACACCGTGACCGAGCGCGGCGGCCCGGCGGGCCAGCCGGTGCCGTTCGCGGAACCGGCCGTCCCGTAGCCCTCGACCACGATGTGGGCGTTGGTTCCCGACCAGCCGAACCCGCTGACACCCGCAAGAGGCTGCCGATCACCGGTGCGCGGCCACGCCGTCGCCTCCGAGGTGACCCGCACCGGCAGGGTCTCCCAGTCGATCTCCGGCGACGGCGTCTCGAAGTTGAGATGCCGCGGGATCACCCCGCGGTGCATCGCCAATGCGACCTTGATGAGGGCGGCGACCCCCGCAGCCGCCTCCAGATGGCCCATGTTCGTCTTCACCGAGCCGATCAGCAGCGGCCGCTCGGACCCACGACCTGGCCCGAAGGCGTTCGCAACCGCCCGCAACTCGATGGGGTCACCGACCGGTGTTCCCGTGCCGTGGGCCTCCAGGTAGTCGACCTGTGCCGCCGTGACGGCCGCCCGGCGCAGCGCCTCGGCGATGACGAGTTCCTGCGCCTCCCCGTTCGGCACGGTGAGCCCGGCGCTCGCCCCGTCCTGGTTCAGCGCCGAACCCCTGATCACGCCCCAGATCCGGTCGCCGTCGGATTCCGCGTCCTCCAGCCGCTTGAGGACGAGGATCCCGCAACCCTCGCCCCGGACGTAGCCGTCAGCGGCCGCGTCGAACGTGGCGCAGCGGCCGTTGGGCGACAGCATCCCCGCGATGGCGCGCATCTCGAAGAGGCGCCCCGAGAGGATGGCGTGCACCCCGCCCGCCAGCGCCAGGTCGGCCTCGCCGCGCTGCAGACCGACCACCGCCTGATGCACGGCCACCAGCGACGACGAGCAGGCCGTGTCCAGCGCGATCGCCGGTCCCTGCAGGCCGAGCGCGTAGGCGACCCGCCCGATGGCCGTGTTGAACGACGTACCGGTGACCGAGTAGAGGCTGGCGGCGGGCTCGGAGGTCTCGATGGCTTCGGCGACGAGCCCCCGGTACTCGTTGTTGCTGATGCCGGCGTAGACGCCGGTGCGCGTGCCCGCCAGCCGATCCGGATCGATTCCCGCGTCCTCCAGGGCGCGCCAGCTCGTCTCCAGCATCAGTCGCTGCTGCGGATCGAGCAGTTGCGCCTCGATCGGCGAGATCCGGAAGAACGGGGCATCGAACTGGTCGATCCCGTCCACGAACGCACCGAAGCGGCAGGCCGAACTCTCGACATCGTCGCCGAAGAGCTCCCCGACCCGGCCCACACCGGAGCCCGGAACGCCCTCGGTGACGGCGTTCCCCCCTGTCTCCAACAGGTGCCAGAACGCATCGAGGCCCCCCGCTCCGGGGAACCTGCAGGCCATGCCGACGATCGCGATCGGCTGCTCCTGGCGACTCCGAGCCTCGGGTTCAGCGACTGGACGCTGCGCACCCGCGCCGCAACCGACCGGATCATTCATATCGATGTCCCTGCATGAGCCTCGGCCCGCAACACGTGCGCTCATCCTACGGCCAGGTCGCTCGCGCTCCGGCCGCTCGCCGCCAGCACAGCACACGGTAACCTTCGGCTCCAGTCGCTCCGGACGAACGGATAGCTTCCGCTCGTCGAAGAACCGCGCAGGAGGACCGGACAGGTGACCGACTACTCCTCGACCCCATGGGCCATTCCCGAGCCGCTCGAGACCGTCGATGCCCGCATGGACGACGGCACCCTCATCACCGTCCGCCGCCACGGCAATCCCGACGGGCGACGGCTGGTGCTGAGTCACGGGAACGGCCTGGCGATCGATCTCTACTACCCGTTCTGGTCGCTGCTGGCCGACGACTTCGACATCATCGTCCACGACCTCAGGAATCATGGTTGGAACAGCGTGGGCAATCTGCGGGATCACACGGTGCCAACGTTCGCTCGTGACCACGACAGCATCCTGGAGGCGATCGACGACCGCTTCGGGGAGAAGCCGAAGGCCGGCGTCTTCCATTCGGTCTCGGCTCTCGCGGCTTTGGTCTCTCCGGCGAAGGGCAGCGGGTACTCGGCGCTCGTGCTGTTCGACCCGCCCCTCTGCCAGCCGGGGAAGGGCCACTCCGAATTCGAAACGGCCGCCAAGCAGATCTCGGCACTGACGCGACGCCGCTCACCACGGTTTGCCACCAGCCAGGCACTGATCGACCTCGTGCAGTTCATGCCGGCGTTCCGTGGCGCCGTGCCGGGGATAGCCGAACTGCTGGCGATGACGACACTCCGTGAGGACCCCGAGGGGGACGGATACGAGTTGCGTTGCCCGCGGGAGTACGAGGCTCAGATCGTCGACTACGCCAACGTCTACGCCGTGTCGGTGGACTTCACCGAGATCATGTGCCCCGTGAAGGTGATCGGCGCAGACCCGACCATCCCCTACTCGTACCTACCGACACTCGATCTCAGCGACATGCTGAGCGTCGACTACGACTTCCTGCCCGACGCGACCCACTTCCTGCAACTGGAGCAACCCACCGAATGTGTTGCGATGTTGCGGGAGTTCCTCGACTCGCGCTCCGGCACCTGACGGCTTCGGCCGCCGCCGAATCCCCGGGGCGCCGCGGCTCCACGGTTGCGGGCAGGGCCGGCGGAACCAACTCAGGCGTGAGCGAGCCAGCCCCCGTCGGCGAATAGCACCTCGCCGGTGATGTAGGAGGCCCGCTCGCTCAGCAGGAACTCGACCACCTCGGCGACCTCGCCGGGCTCGCCGACCCTGCCCAGCGGCACACGCTCGCCGAACCACGCCACCTGGGCCGGATCCACCAGCCGCTCGGCGGTCATGGGCGTGCGGATCCCTCCCGGTGCGACGGCGTTCACCCGCACCCCCAGCGGCGCGGCCTCGATGGCGGCCGCCCTGGTGAGGGCCGCCACCGCGCCCTTAGACGCCACGTAGTGTGCCTGGCCGGCCACGGCGATCTCGGCGTTGACCGAGGCGATGTTCACGATCGCGGCCGCGGCTCCGGCCTGGTGGCGACGCAGGAACCCGCGGATTCCCAGCCAGGTGCCGGTGACATTGATCCGCAGGTGGCGCTCGAACTCGTCCGCGGACGTGTCGACGATGTCGCTGCGGGCGCGGACACCGGCACAGTTCACCAGCCCCGCCAGCGGTCCGGCACCGTCCAGCAACCGATCCCAGGAAGCCTCGTCGGCCACGTCGAGGGCGACGGCGCCATCGGCGGCGACCAAGTCGGCGGGGATCGGATCCCAGCCGGCGGCCGCCAGCACCCGGCAGGTCGCTGCGCCAATGCCCGAGGCACCCCCGGTGACCAGCACACGCCCAGCCATCACCGCACCGTACCGGTGACCGTGGCGAGCCACGACGCAGCGAGGCCACGGCGCAGCGCTCCCTGCACGCAGTCGAGCGGCACATGGACGTGACATCGGTCCGGAACGGGACGCCCCGGGCCTCGGTGCCGATACCGTGACCTGCCTGTGGATATCTGGCACCGGCACGTCGTGACGTCGAGAGCAGGTTCATGGGGCTGAGCATCACCGTGCTCGGCTGCTCGGGTTCGTACAGCGCACCGGGCCTGGCGTGCACCGGCTACCTGGTGGAGTCGGACAGCACGCGGGTCTGGCTGGACGCCGGACCCGGCACGCTGGCGAACCTGCAGCGCCATCGCCAACTCACCGAGATCGACGCCATCGTCGTCACCCACGAGCATCCCGACCACTGGCTCGACCTGGCAATGGCCTACATCGCCTGCCGCTATTTCCTCGACCGGCCGCCGATGCCCGTCTACGGCACCGCCGGAACTCGTGCGCTGGCGCAGGCCCTCGCCGGAGCGCACGACCTGGCGCCCACGATCGACTGGCGCGTCATCAGCGACGGCGACCGCACCGTCATCGGCGACCAGCAGTGGCGGTTCTCCCGCACCGACCACCCTGTGGAGACCCTCGCCCCCCGGGTGGACAGCGGCGGGCGCTCCTTCGCCTTCTCCGCCGACACCGGCGAGGGCTGGTCGTTCGCCAGCCTCGGCGCGGCGATCGACGTGGGCCTCTGCGAGGCGACCTACCTGCACCAGGACCTCGTCCCGCCGTCCCCGCACCTGAGCGCCCTGCAAGCCGGTGCCATGGCCGCCGAGGCCGGCGTGAAGCGGCTCCTGCTCACCCACCTGGCGCCGGGATCCGACGCTCCGGCCTTCGGACGGGAAGCCGCCGAGGCGTTCGGCGCCCCGGTGGAACTCGTCGAGGTCGACCGGCGCTACGAGGTCTGAGCCGCCCGCCGGGCGCGCGGCTCAGGCGACGGCGGGTGGGGGGCGGAGGCGGTCGGCCACGGCGCGGGTCAACCGGTCGAGGATTCCCGCCAGGAGCACGATGGCGATGCCGGCCTCGAACCCGCTGCCGACGCTGTCGCTGCGGCGCAGGCCCTTGACCGCCTCGAAGCCCAGGCCGCCGCCGCCGACCAGGCCGGCGATCACAACCATCGACAGCACCAGCATGATCGTCTGGTTGATGGCCACCATCAGCTCCGGGGCGGCGAGTGGCAGATCCACCTTGCGCAGCCGCTGCAGGCGAGTGGACCCGAAGCTGTCGGCGGCCTCGCCGATCTCGTGAGGCACCCGGCGCAGCCCCAGATCGGTGTAGTGCACCGCGGCCGGCAGGGCGTACAGGATCGAGGCGATGATGCCCGGTATCCGACCCACGTGGAACAGCATGATCACGGGCACCAGCAGCACGAAGCTGGGAATCGTCTGCAGGAAGTCCAGGAACGGGTTCAGGGCGGTCTGGAACCGGTCCCGCTGGGCGGCCATGATGCCCAGCGGGATGCCGATGATCAGGGTCACGACGACGGCCACCACCACCTGCGCGAGGGTGTCCATGGCGTTCTCCCAGGTGCCCAGCAGGCCGATGAGCGTCAGCGCCGCGCCGATGCCGAGGCCCAGGCGGATGCCCCGCGCCGCCAGTCCCAGCACCACGCCGATGCCGATCATCACCGGCCACGGGATGGAGGAGGAGAACAGCTCGCGCAGCGGGCTCACCAGGTTGAGGGTGACGAAGTCGCTGAACGGCCCCGTGCCGATGCCCGAGTCGGCGATGTCGTAGAGGTGGATCTGCATCCAGCCCACGGCGTCGTCGATGTAGCTCGCGAACTGCCAGTTGAGACCCTCGGGGAAGGCGCTGTGGTTGAGCAGGCCGCCGACGACGGCCGCCGCCACCGTGCCCCCGAATATCGGGCGGATCCAGCGGGCGTCACGGCCCGGGGAGGCAGTGGCGATGCCCTGGGAGAACCGGTCCAGGATGATCGCCATGATCACGATGGACACGCCCGCCTCGGTGGCCCTGCCCACGTCGAGCGAACTCAGCGAGCGGAGTACCACCTGGCCCAGGCCGCCGGCGCCGATGAACGCGGCGATCACCACCATGCTCATCGCCAGCATGATCGTCTGGTTCACCCCAGCCAGGATCGCCGGGCGCGCCTGGGGCAGGCGCACCAGCCGCAGCGTCTGGCGGTCGGTGGCGCCGAACATCTCCGAGGCCTCCACCATCGACGGCGCGACGTTGCGCAGGCCCACCTCGGTGAGCCGCACGACCGGTGGCACGGCGAAGATGAACACCGAGATCACCGACGGCACCCTGCCGATGCCGAACAGCAGCACGAACGGGATGAGGTAGACGAAACCCGGCATGGTCTGCATGGCATCCAGCGTGGGGCGCAGCAGCTTGGCGAAGCGGTCGCTGCGCCAGGCGGCGATGCCGAGCGGGATCCCGATGGCCAGCGAGATGATGACCGCCACGCCCATCAGCGCCAGCGTGGACAGGCCCTCCTCCCAGAGTTCCAGCACGCCGATCGCCCACACGCCCAGGAACCCCAATACGCCGGCCATCCGGCTCCGCGCCCACCAGAGGCCGACTCCGGTGAACGCCGGGTAGACGTACCAGGGAAGCCAGGCCAGAGCAGACTCGATCCAGCGGATGGCGGCGTCGATGGCATCGGAGATGGGGTTCAGGAAGACGGTGTAGAGCCCATGGGTGGTCTGGTTGTTGATGAGCCAGCGCCGGGCCCTGTCGATGGGCTCGGCGAAGCCCACGTCCCAGGACTCCGGGAAGACACCGAAGCCCGGCAGCAACCACGAGGCCACGTAGCCGCCGACGAACACCAGGACGAGCGCCCCGAACAGCCGGCGGATGCCACTGTCGCGCAGCCTCAGACGCCCCCCGAGCCCAGCGGCCGGCCCGCCCGGGACCTCGATTGCCGTCACCGGCTGTTCCCTGCCACCACCTCGGCCACATCCTCGCCGTGCAACAGGCCGACCGGCTCCCCCTCGCCGTCGCACACGACGAGCGGGTTCGGCGAGGCCAGCAGCAGTGGCAACGCCTCCTCCAGCGGCGCCAGCGTGGAGATCCGCCCCCAGGAACCCTCCGGTGCCGTGGCGGCCAGCGGGCGCATCAGCGCGCACGCCAGCAGCACCTTGGCGATAGGCGCGTCCTGGGTGAAGGCCCGCACGTAGTCGTTCGCGGGCTCGGTGAGTATCTCGGCCGCCGTGCCCTGCTGCACGAACGCGCCGTCACGCATGATGGCGATGCGGTCCGCCAGCTTCAGGGCCTCGTCGAAGTCGTGGGTGATGAAGATGAGCGTGCGCTGCAACCGCTCCTGCAGCGAGAGGAACTCGTCCTGCATGTCACGGCGGATGAGCGGATCCAGCGCCGAGAAGGGCTCGTCGAAGAACAGCACCTCGGGATCGACGGCGAGCGCCCGGGCCAGGCCCACGCGCTGCTGCATGCCGCCGCTGAGCTGCTGGGGATAGTGGTCGCTCCAACCGTCCAGGCCGACGGTCGACAGCAGCTCGCGCGCCCGCTCCTGGCGCTCGTTGCGCTCCACGCCCTGCACCTCGAGCCCGTAGGCGACGTTGTCGACCACCCGCCTGTGCGGGAACAGGGCGAAGTGCTGGAACACCATGGCGATCTTGTGGCGACGCAGCTCGCGCAGTTCGGCGGCGTCGGCCGCGGTGAGGTCGGCACCGCAGATCTCGACTGTGCCCTCGGTGGGCTCCACGAGCCGGGACATGCAGCGCACCAGGGTGGACTTGCCCGAGCCCGACAGACCCATGACCACGAACGTCTCGCCCTGGTTGACCTCGAAGGTGACGTCCCGCACGCCCACCAGGCAGCCGGTCTCGTCCTGGATCTCCTGGCGGGCGACCCCCTCCCGGGCCATCGCCAGAGCCTCGGAGGGCTTGCGGCCGAAGACCTTCCACAGTCCGCTAACGCCGACCGTCCGCACGGCCTCGGTCATCTCCCGGGTTCGCCGGCGTAGACCGGCACATCCAGCGGCGCCAGCGGCGTGTTGCCCAGCAACAGGTCGGCGGCCTTCTCGGCGACCATCATCACCGGAGCGTAGATGTTGCCGTTGGTCACGTTCGGCATGACCGAGGCGTCCACAACGCTGAGAGCCTCGGTTCCGTGCACGCCCATCGACTCCGGATCCACCACGGCCATCTCGTCGCGGCCCAGGCGCGCCGTTCCCGAGGGGTGCAGTGCCGTCTCTGCGTCCCGCGCAACCCAGTCGATGATCTCGTCGTCGCTCCCCACGTCGGCGCCCGGTGAGAGTTCGCCGGCGTTGTAGGGCGCGAAGGCCGGTTGGCCCATGATGTGGCGGGTGACGCGGATGGTCTCAAGCCACTCGCGGCGGTCCCGTGGCGTGGAGAGGTAGTTGAAGAGGATCGCCGGCTTGGCCCGCGGGTCGGCCGAGCGGATGCGCACCCAGCCGCGCGAGTCGGAGTACATGGGGCCCACGTGCACCTGGTAGCCGTGGCCGCCGGTGGGCGAGGTGCCGTCGTAGCGGATCGCAAGCGGCAGGAAGTGGAACATCAGGTTGGGATAGGACTCGTCGAGGTTGCTGCGCACGAACCCGCCGCCCTCGAAGTGGTTGGTGGCACCGGGACCCCGGCGGAACAGCCACTGCAGACCGATCCAGGGGCGCCGCCAGACCTGCAGGTGCGGCTGCATCGACACCGGCAGCCTGGAGGCGTACTGCACGTACACCTCGAGGTGGTCCTGCAGGTTCTCGCCGACGCCCGGTCGATCGGCGACGACCGGGATCCCCAGAGGCTCCAGCAGGCCGGCCGCACCGACGCCGGAGAGTTGCAGCAACTGGGCCGAACCGAATGCTCCCCCGCACAGGATCACGCGCCCGCCGCGCACGGTGCGCGCGCGGCCGCGCCGGCTGCACTCCACGCCGACGGCGCGGTCGCCCTCGAAGACGACGCGGTTGATGTGGGTGCCGCACTCGACGGTCAGGTTGGGGCGGCCCAGAACCGGGTGCAGGTAGGCCCGCGCCGCCGACAGCCGCCTCCCCCGATGGATGTTCCGGTCGAAGGCGGCGAAGCCCTCCTGCCGGTAGCCGTTCAGGTCGGCGGTCAACTCGTACCCGGCCTGCTGCACGGCCTCGAAGAAGGCCGTGAACAGCGGGCTCGTGGCCGGACCCCGCTCCAGGACCAGCGGACCCTCGCCGCCCCGGTACTCGTCCGCGCCGGCCAGGCACGTCTCCATGCGCTTGAAGTACGGCAGGCAGTGGCGGTAGCTCCAGGACTCCATACCGTCGGCGGCGGCCCAGCGGTCGTAGTCGGCCGGGTTGCCGCGCTGGAAGATCATGCCGTTGATGGAGCTCGAGCCGCCGAGGACCTTGCCCCTGGCGTGATACACGCGGCGGCCGCCCATGTGCGGTTCCGGCTCGGTCTCGAACTGCCAGTCGTAGAAGCGGTTGCCGATGGGGAACGACAGCGCCGCCGGCATGTGGATGAACACGTCCCAGCGCCAGTCGCGCCGGCCGGCTTCCAGGACGAGTACGCGATTGGCGTGGTCGGCGCTCAGCCGGTTGGCGAGTGCGCAGCCGGCCGAGCCGCCGCCCACGATGATGAAGTCGTACAACTACTGCTCCCCGCAGGGAGCGCAGGCGTCGCCTGCGCTCCCTGCCGGTGTCGTTACGGGATCCAGGCGCCCCAGGTATCCGAGTTCGCCGCGATCCACTCTGCTGCCGCCTCCTCGATGGACATCCCGGCGTCCAGAGCGCCGAGCATCGAGATCTGGTCGGCTGCGGAGTAGTTCATGTTCCGCAGGAAGGCATCCGCCGCCGGGGCATTCGCCGCCAGGTCGCCGTTGACGATCTTGAACAGGTTGTCAGGCGGGTAGTCGCAGTCGACTGCGCCGGACTCGTAGCACGCGTCGCTGTACTCCGGGAGCGCCACCCTCGTGAGGTCGTAGGAGGCGAACGCCACGTGCGGGGTCCAGAAGTAGAACAGGATCGGATCGCCGCGGTTGTAGGCCGCGTCGACTGCGGAGAGGATCGCCGCCTCGGAGCCGGCGTAGACGATCTCCATCGGCAGACCGAGATTCTCGATGATCTGCTCCTCGTAGACCGTCCAGCTCGGGTCGCCGCTGAGGAACTGGGCGTTGTCGCCGGTCTCGGCGGTGGCGAACTCCGCGGCCAGCGCGGGATCGGCGAATCCCTCCCAGGTGGCGAGTTCGGGATGCGCCTCGACCATGTAGGTCGGGATGTACCAGCCGATCCCGCCCACGATGCCGAGCACGCCGGCGTCGTCCACGTTGCCGTCGGGATTGTCGATGAAGTCCTCGCGGTTCTGGGCGTGGCCCGACGGCCACACTTCCAGCGATGCGTCGATGTCACCGGTGTTGATGGCCGGCCACTGACCGAACTCGTCGATCTCCACCGTCTCGACCGTGTAGCCCAACTCGCTCTCGAGCAGCTGCTCGGCGACCGCCACGTTCAGGGCCGATCCATCCCACGGGTTCACGGCGATCGTGATCGTGGTCTGGCTGCCCATGTCGGAAGCCGTCGCGGCTGGTTCGGCGCTGGGGCCGAGTGTGTGGATGGGGAAGCCGCTGGTGTCGTAGTAGTCGTCG
>VXXM01000042.1:1332-64909 GCA_009835395.1 Acidimicrobiia bacterium | reverse complement strand
GCGGGGGAGCGGGCTCGTCCGCCGGCGCCGGCGAGGGCTCGGGCGGTGGCGGGGGTGCCTCGGGCTCGGCCGCGGGTTCGGGCGGCGGTGGGGGCGGTGCCGCGGTGTCGTCGTCATCGCCGGCGCAGGCAGCGGCGATCAACGCGACACTCAGTAGCAGGCCGAAAAGCTTGGCCACGGTGCGACGGTTCATCTTCATTCTCCTTGGTTGGGTGTGGATTGGGTCGGGGCCTCGAGCCGCGCGCTCAGGCCGGGTTGTCGAGAGTGTGTGCGGTGACACACGGCGCTTGGCGCATCGTAATTCGACGCCACGGTGCCGCTCCAAGTCACAGACGCCACTATCGCGCCTCGGCGGCGGGCTCCCGCCAGGGAATTCCCACCGCAGCCGGATAGCGCGAGCCGCGGGACACTGCCACGGCTGCAACTGTGACGAGGTAGGGGAGGGCGAGCCAGAACTGGTCGGGAACCGGCTCGAAGAAGTCGATGAGTCCAGCCACGAACTGCAATGCCTGGCTGAGCCCGAAGAGCCCGGCGATGGCCACGACCCACAGGGGGTTCCAGCGCGCCACCACCACGACGCCGAGGGCGATGAAGCCCCGTCCCGACGTGAAGCCGGGAATGAACCGGCCCGAGGTGGACATCACGAGAGCGGCGCCGCCAAGACCGGCCAGAGCGTTGCCGGCGATGACCGCCGTGTACCGCAACCGCCACACGTCCAGGCCTGCCGAGGAGGAGGCGTGCGGGCGCTCCCCGGCGGCGCGCGCGTACAGCCCCCACCAGGTGCGCCGTAGGAGGTAGAAGATCACGATGGCCAGGATTATCGAGATCCAGAACAGGAAGTTCTGCTCGTTGAGAACGTCGCGCAGCTTCGGAATCCGCCCCAGCAGGGGGACCGTCCACGGTGACAGGGTGGGCGCGGTGTTCCCGATGATGACCTGCGCGGTCAGGATCCCCGTCACGCCAAGGGCGAAGATGTTGAACAGCAGGCCGGTCACGATCTGGTCGGTGCCGCGCCGCACGTAGAGGGCCGACAGGACGACTCCCGCACCCATGCCCGTCGCCGTGCCGGCGAGCAGCGCCAGCGGGACGTTGGCGGTGTTGACGCCGACGAGTGCGCAGATGGCTGCGCCGAACAGCATGGTGCCCTCGATGCCCACGTTGAGAACGCCGGCCTGCTCGCTGATAGCCTCGCCGAGCGCCGCCAGCAGCACGGGCACCATGAGTGCCAGCCCCGAGCCGAATAGCGTGATGAGGACGACTTCTGTCACGGCGCTCCTAGTGCTGCGCGTAGCGGAACCTGATGGCCCCGGTGACCATGAGCATGATGACGAAGGTTGCGATGAGCACCTCGCCGAATGACGAGGAGATGCCCGCGGCCGCCTGGAGGCTGTTGCTCCCGACGCGCAGCGTCGAGAAGATGAACGCCGCCGGCAGCACGGCGATCGGGTTCAATCGAGCAAGTAGCGCCACAGCGATGCCGACGTACCCGTAGTTGGAGATCCACAGGTCCAGGGCCAGGTCGTGGTGGATGCCTCCAACCGTGACGGCGCCCGCCAGACCGCCGGCGGCACCCGCGGTCAAGAACGAGGACACCGTGACCAGACGGGTGCGTACGCCTGCCAGGCGAGCGGCGCGCGGGTTGGCCCCCACCGAGCGGATGGAGAAGCCGAGGGAGGTGCGGGTGATCAGGACCCATGCAGCCAGCGCCGCGGCGAGGGCGATGAAGACGCTGATGTCGACCTTCGCCGAGGCCCAGAAGTCGGGGAAGTGGGCGTTGTCGTGGATCTCCTGGCTCTGCAACTGCGCGTAGATCTCGGGCCAGGCCACGGTGACGACATAGTTCGCCGCGAAAAACGCCAGGAAGTTCAACATCAGCGAGGTGACGATCTCGTTGATCCCGAAATAGGCCTTGAGCACACCCGGGACGGACCCCCAGAGCGCCCCACCGGCGGCTGCGCCGACGATGAGGATGAGCACGAAGAGCCCGTGCGCGGTGCCCTCGGGGAGCATGATCCCGAGAGTCACCGCCACGACCGCTCCGGCGAACATCTGACCCTCGCCGCCGATGTTCCACAGCCGCGCCGTGAACGGGATGGCCGCGGCCAGGCCCGTGAGGATCAGGATGGCGGCGGTCATGATCGTCTGACCCAGGAAGATCTCCTCCGCCAGGGAGTTGTTGATGATGGTCTTGGCGACCGTCCAGGGGTTGCCGCCGAAGGCGACGACGATGATCGCCATGACCGCGACGGTCAGCAGGATCGAGCCGAGGATGTCGCCGTGGCGGATGGCGGCCAGCACGTTCAGGCGCGCCAGCCCGTCCCTGGATCCTCGCGTCGCTGCGGCTTGGTCGCTCAGCTTCGTGTCGGCGGCACCCTCGCCACCGCTCCCCTCGCTCACCCGGTCTCCTCGGCCTCGGTGCTGGCGCCGGCGCCCCTCCTCGTCGAGCCGGTGCCAGCGACGTGACGATACTCGTTTTTCGGGACGCGGTTTTCAATCGCGTGCGCCCGTCTTTCAGCAATATCGAAAACGCGGCCAGGCACGCCATGCCGGCCGCGCGGCCGTCGGCGGTGGAGTCCCACCGGGCGCACTTGCTACGGGGATGTACCATCGAGACGGTGAGCGCGCAACCGGTTGAGGGGTCGATTCCCGGAGCAGCGGAGGGGTCGGAGTCGGCCACCTCGCCGCGCCGGACCGTGGTCACCACCGAGGAGCACCTCAACGAGTTGGGGGGACGGATCCGTGCGCTGCGAGTCGAGCAGGGGCTCACGCTGCAGATGATCGCCGAGCGCACCGGGCTCAGCTCGTCCATGGTGTCGATGGTGGAACGAGGGCGGACCTCCCCGTCGATCGGAACGCTGATCGCGATCTCCTCGGCGCTGGGTGTCCACATGGCCGACCTCTTCGAGTTGGACGTGGACGGGCCGCGTGACGTGGTGCAGCGCGCCACCGATCATCAGGTCGTGGAGACGGCCAACGGGGTGCTGCGGCGGCTGGTGCAGGTGGACCCGCGTCGCGGTCTCGAGTTGGTGGTGAACGAGTACGAGCCCGGCACCGCAAGTGCTGTGCAGGTCACCCATCACGGCGGCTACGAGTACGGCTACGTCTTGGAGGGCACGCTGACCGTCGAACTTCAGAATGCGGCGCACCAGTTGGAGCCGGGTGATTCCATCGCCTTCGAGTCCACCCGGCCGCACCGGATCGTGAACCAGGGCCGCCGCCGTGCCCGCGCCGTGTGGGTCAACCTGTCGCCGCGAGCCCTGCAGGTCGACGCCACCGGCGACGGCAACCGGAGCGACTGAACGACCGGGAAAGGCTCTCGCCCGGGCGCCGCGGGCGCCGGCGCACCGACGAGCAACCGCAACAACTGGGAGGATGCCATGAGCGCGACGCTTGCAGGCAGGACGGCTCTGGTGACGGGGGGCAATCGGGGCCTGGGACGGGCCATGGCCGTGGCGATGGCGGAGGCGGGTGCGGACATCGTGATCTGGGGTCGGGACGCCGCCGCCCTCGAGCGTGCCGCGGAGGAGGTGCGCGCCATCGGGCGCGACTGCCTTGCCCAGGCGGTCGACGTGACCGATTCGGCGCAGGTGAACGCCGCCGCCGCCGAGGCCTGGGAGCAGGCGGGCGGCGTCGACGCCGCTTTCACCTCGGCGGGCGTGCTGCTGCTTCAGGCAGCGACCGAGACCAGCGATGCGGACTGGGAGGCGGTGATGGGCGCCAACCTCACCGGCATGTTCTACTGCTGCCGAGCCTTCGGCGAACGCATGCTGGCGCAGGGCCACGGCAAGCTCGTCAACATCGCCTCCAACTTCGGTCTGCACGGCGGCGCCAACTGGGCGGCCTATTCGGCCAGCAAGGCCGGCGTCATCGGCCTCTCCAAGAGCCTCGCCTGGGAGTGGGCGCCGTCGGTGACGGTCAACGTGATCGCGCCGGGGGCGTTCTACACGGATATGAACAGCCACCTGCTGGACGTTCCGGAGATCATGGCGGCCGTGGAGGGGAACACGCCGTTGGGCCGGGTCGGCGACCCGCCCGAACTGGGGCCTCTGGCGGTGATGCTGGCCGGCCCAGGGTCGGACTTCATGACCGGAGCGGTCATCAGCATCGACGGCGGTGTGATCAAACCCTGAGGGCCGGGCGGAGCCGCACTCCTGGCGCTCCGTCGTCGGCGCGCCCGGCCGTCGGCGGTCCGAGCCTGCGGCGAATCGGTGGTTACAGTACGGTTCAACTGGTTACACGACGCTTGAAGTCGTCGGGAACGGAAGAGGTTCTGGATGAGCGAGGACCGGGTGCAGGTCGTGCGGGGCAGCGCGGAGCCCGTCCCGCTGCCGCTGATCGCCTCCGGTGGTGAGGCCCTAGCCGTGGTCTGGCCGGGGGTGGGGTCGCAGCACCGTTCGTTGCATCGGCTCCTGCTCGAGCCCGGCGGGCGGACGATCGACCTGCAGCACCCGTCGGAGTCCGTGTACTACGTGCGTGCCGGGAGCGTCACCGTCACCGACGGTGACGACGGCGCGCAGCATGCCCTCGTGGAGGGCTCGATGGTTCACGTCGACCCGTCCACGGCGCATCGATTCGAAGCGGGCGCGGATGGCGCGGAGATCGTGGGCGGCCCGTGCCCTCCCGACCCCTCCATCTACGAGTCACGGGAGGTCTGACATGGCAGTGCGCGTGTTCCATCGGGACGAGCCCGATCTGATGATGCCGATCATCTCCTCCGATGCCCGGCTGATCGTCTGGCCCGGTGTGGGAGCCGAGGTGGCGAACATGAACTACGTCGTGCTCGAGCCGGGAGAGCAGAACGTCCCGCACATCCACTCGGAGTCCGAGGACACCATCTTCATCATCGAGGGGAAGGGGTCGGTGCAGGACCTCACCAACGGTGTGCGCCTCGAGTTCGAGGCCGGCGACGCGGTGCACGTGCCCGCCGGCGTGGAGCACGCGGTCTGCGCCGACCGCGACAGCCGCATCGTCAGCGTGGGTGGCCCGTGCCCGCCTGATCGCCACCTGCTTCGGCTGCTCGGCGTGGAGTGAGCCGGGGCTGTCCCGAACCGGTGCAGTGAACGCCGTCGGGGTGGGTCTGGCGCAGATCGGCGCCCCGCCGGGGGATTCCCAGGCCAACCGCCGGCGTAGCGCCGAGGCGGCGGTGGCGCTCTTCGAGCGCGGCGCCGGAATCGTGGTGCTGCCGGAGTTGTGCGTGCCGTGGTACACGGCGGACCGGGCCGAACTGGAGGGCGAGGCCGAGCCGCTTGACGGACCGACCGTCGAGGCATGGTGCGCGGTTGCCGCCGCGCACGACGGTGTGATCGTCGGCGGCTTCTGCGAGCGGGCCGATTCAGCCGCCGGCGGGGTCCTGTACAACAGCGCGGTGGCTGTGAGCGGGGACGGTGTGATCGGCCACTACCGCAAGCTGCACCTCTTCGACAGCGAGAAGCTCTGCTTCGCACCCGGGGACCTGGGGCTCCCGACGTTCGAGACTCCTTTCGGGCGTCTGGGCATCTGCGTTTGCTACGACCTGCGGTTCGTCGAGGTGGTTCGAGTTCTGGCGCTGTCGGGCGCCGATCTGATCTGCGTGCCGACCGCCTGGATCGGTGGGTTCGACCGCCGCCTCGACGACGGCGAACTGATCCCCCACGCCCAGGGCGCACTGCTGCAGGCGAACCTCTCACAGGTGTTCATCGCCTGCGCCTCGCAGGCCGGTGACTTCGGCGACCTGCACTTCCTCGGGTCGTCGATTCTTGCGGACCCGTACGGGCAGGTGGTTGCCGGCCCGCTCGCCCGCGATGGCGACGAGTTGCAGGTGGCGTGCGTGGAGCTGGCCGATGCGGCCCGGGCGCAGGTTCGCAGCGAGCTGATCCGGCCGCGCGCCGACCGCCGGACCGACGTCTACGGTGTGACTCTCGGCTCGGAGCAGCTGTAGAGGACCGGGGAGATGTGCCGATGACAGTGTGCTCGACGATGGTGTGCTCGACGATGGGGCGGGGCTCGAACCCCGCTCTGAGGTGGCTGCGATGAAGCCGGCACGGTTCGCCTACACCGCCCCCGACACCGTGGAGGGCACCCTGGACGCGCTGGATCGCTTCGGCGACGAGGCCAAGGTGCTGTCGGGCGGTCAGAGCCTGGTTCCGATGATGAACTTCCGCCTGGCCCGCCCAGAGGTGATCGTGGACATCGGCCGGGTGGGCGGCTTGGACGGGATGTCGGCGGCGAACGGGACCCTCACGGTGGGGGCACGGGTGATCCATGCCCGGCTGGAGGCGCCGGCGGTGATCAAGCCGGACGGCCGCAGCGAGTCCCTCGGCGGGGTCCTCGGCTCGCTGCTGCCGGCAGTGGCCCGCTACGTCGGCCACCTCCCGATCAGGGTGCGGGGGACGTTCGGGGGTTCGATCGCGCACGCCGATCCCGCCGCGGAATGGTGCATCCTGGCCCGCACCCTCGACGCCGAGATGGTGGCGCTGCGCCGTGGCGGCGAGCGGGCCATCCCGGCCGCCGACTTCTTCGAGACCGTGTTCACCACGGCACTGGCCCCCGAAGAGTTGCTCGTGGCGGTCCGCCTCCCGATCCTCGGCGACGACTGGCGGGCCGGATTCTGCGAGTTCAGCCGCCGGGCGGGCGACTTCGCCGTCGTGGCGGCGATGACCGCGGTGCGTCTGGAGCCGGCGACGGGTGCCATCGCCGAGGCCCGCGTCGGCGTCGGCGGGGTGGCCGGCGTGCCGGTGCGCCTGGGTGGCGCCGAGGCGACGCTGGTCGGTGAGACGCCCGGCGCCGAACTGCACGCCGCCGCAGCCGAGATGGCCGCCGGCGAGGTGGACCCGGTGGGGGATCTGCACGGTTCCGCCGCCTACCGGCGGGATCTGGTGCGCGCCATGGTGGCTCGGGCGCTGGCGCAGGGCGCCGGCGCGTCCGGGTAGTCGGCGGAGAGGCCGCGGGGTGAGCTGGGTCGGTCGCTCCATTCGCAGGGTCGAGGATCCGACCCTGCTGTGCGGCGCGGGCATGTTCGTCGGCGACATCGGCGGGGCCGCCGCGGTGCGGTTCGTCCGGAGCCCGGTGGCGAGCGGCCTCATCCGGGCGGTTCGCGGTCCGGCGTACACGATCGCAGACCTCGATGCCGACGGAGTCGGGAACATCGAAGCCGTGCTGCACCGTCCTGACTACGTGCGGCTCGCCCAACCGTTGCTTGCCCGGGAGCGGGTGCGGTACGTGGGTGAACCGGTTGCGGTGGTCGTCGGCGCCACCGCCGCGGAGGCCGAGGATCTGGCCGAACAGGTGGAACTGGACATCGAGACGCTGCCGGCGGCGGTGGGTCTCGAGGCCGCGTTGGCTCCCGGTGCCCCGCTGGTTCACCCCGACGAGGCTGAGTCCAACGTGATGCTGGCCGGCGAGATGGCCACGCCCGAACTGGCTGAGGCCCTCGAACGTGCTCACACCATCGTCGAACTGGAGATCACCTCCGGGCGCCAGGCTGCGCTGCCCCTGGAGGCGCGCGGCTCGCATGCCGTCACAGAGAGGTTCGGTGGCCGCACAACGCTGCACGCCTCGATCCAGGCGCCGCACATGATCCGGACCGTCATCTGTGACCTGCTGGGCATGCCCGAGGCCGACCTCCGGGTCGTGGCGCCGGACGTGGGCGGCGCCTTTGGCCAGAAGCTGCCGCTCGCCCGGGAGGACGCCATCGTGGTCTGGCTGTCGCGTCGCCTGGGGCGCCCCGTGGCCTGGATCGAGGACCGCAGCGAGAATCTCATGGCTTCGTGGCACAGCCGTGAGCAGCGCTACCGGCTGCGGGCCGGGTTCAACGCAGAGGCCCACCTCGAGGCGTTGCAGGCCGACGTGGCGGCCAATGTGGGGGCGTGGCCGTGCTACCCCATCACCTGGGGTGTCGAGCCGCTGATGGCTCTGGCGGAGCTACCGGGCCCTTACACGCTGGAGCACTACGGCGTGCGCTCACGAGGCGTGGCCTCACACACCTGCCCCATGTCCCCCTACCGGGGCGTGTCACGACCGGTGATCACCCTGGCGCTGGAGCGGCTCATGGACATCGCCGCGGCCCGCTTGGGCGTCGACCCGGTGGAGATCCGCCGGCGGAACCTGCAGAGCGACTTCCCGCACATCTCGCCGACCGGCCTGCGACACGACGAGGGCACCTATCGCGAGGCCATGGAGTTGGCGGTCAGCCACGTCGACCTGCGGGCGTTCCGCGCCCGCCAGCACGCCGCCCGCGCCGCAGGGGGACCCCAGCCGGGGATCGGGATCTGCACCTTCAGCGAGCGCACCGGCTACGGCACGCCGGCGTTTGCGGCCCGGGCGATGGGGGTGACGCCGGGCTTCGAGAACGTGGAACTGTCCATGGACCCGTCGGGCTACGTGACGCTGCGCATCGGTGCCTCGCCGCACGGGCAGGGCCTGGAGACCGCGCTGTCGCAGATCACCGCCGACGAGTTGGGCACCGATCCGAGCCGGGTGCGGGTCGTGGCAAGCGACACCGACCGAACGCCCTACGGGTGGGGGTCCTTCGCCAGCCGCGCCATGGTGCTGGCGGGCGGGGCGACGTATCTGGCGGCGCAGAAGCTGGCCACCCAGCTCGGCTCGCTGGCCGCGGAGGTGCTCGAGGCGGCGGCGGACGACATCGTCCTGGCCGACGGCCGCGCCACGGTCGTCGGCACCTCGGTGGGCATCGAGATCGCCGAGTTGGCGAGGATCGCCCACCATCACACCCAGCGGCTGCCGGCCGGTGCAATGCCCGGCCTCGCCGCACAGGCCGGTTATGACCCGGCGGGCACGTTCTCCAACGCCTGCCACGTGGCGGAGGTGGAGGTGGATCCCGACACCGGCGGCGTGTCGATGCGGCGCTTCGTCGTGGTGGAGGACGCCGGGCGGCTCATCAACCCGATGATCGCCGACGGGCAGATCCGCGGCGGCGTGGCGCAGGGAATCGCCAACGCCCTGCTGGAGGAGGTCGTCTACGACGACGACGGCAACATTCTCACGACCTCTCTGATGGACTACCTGCCTCCCACTGTCGCCGAGAT
Source organism: Acidimicrobiia bacterium (assembly GCA_009835395.1). GTDB lineage: Bacteria > Actinomycetota > Acidimicrobiia > Acidimicrobiales > CATQHL01 > VXNF01. The sequence continues at coordinate 55,886 of VXXM01000042.1, read as the reverse complement.
TCCCGACATCGAGATCCTCCACCTCGAGACGGCGAGCGACGCAACCATCACCGGCGCCAAGGGGCTCGGCGAGGGCGGCACCATCGGGGCTCCCGCCGCCGTCCTGAACGCGGTGAACGACGCCCTCGCCCATCTGGGCGTGGAACTGAACGAGATGCCCGCCACGCCCGAACGGGTTCGGGCGGCGGTGCGGGCCGCAGCCGGTCGGAGTCCGGCGGGCGAGAATGACCGATCGACTCAGGAGGCCCCAGTCCGATGACCGAGATCTCAGCCGCGGATGTGGCGGTCCCCGTGGTGCTGCGGGTGAACGGCGACGAGTACCGCATCACCGCAGAGCCGCGCCGGACCCTGGCCGACGCGCTGCGTGACGACTGCGGGCTGACCGGCACCCACCTGGGGTGCGAGCACGGAGTCTGCGGGGCGTGCACCGTGCTGCTAGACGGCGAGCCGGTGCGGTCCTGCCTGCTGTTCGCCGTGCAGGCCCAGGACGCCGGGATCCGCACTGTGGAGGGTCTCGCCGCCGCCGACGGCACCCTGCACCCCTTGCAGGAGGCGTTCTGGCGCCATCACGGCCTGCAGTGCGGCTTCTGCACGCCCGGGTTCCTGATGCTCAGCGCCGGCATGCTGGAGTCCTGCCCCGACATCGGCGATGACGAACTGCGCGAGGCGCTCTCGTCGAACCTCTGCCGCTGTACCGGCTACCAGACCATCGTGGAGGCGGTGCAGTCGGTGCGCGACGCCGGCGAGGCCTGAGCCTTGGGAGAATCTGACCACTCGCGGGGCCGCCCGCTGATCGGCGAGTCGGTCCTGCGCCTCGAGGACCGCCCGCTGCTGGTCGGTGAGGGGCGTTTCCTCGGCGACGTCAGCTTCGAGGACGAGTTGCATCTCCGCGTGGTGCGCTCGGACATCGCCCACGGCGTGCTGCGCGGTGTCGACCTCGACGACGTGCTGGCGGCCGAGGGCGTGGTGGCGGCCTGGGCTGCCGATGAGGTGGCGCACGTGCCGGCCATCGAGTTCCGCATGACCGGCCTCGACGAACTGCGCCCCCACTGCCAGCGGATCCTCGCCGGCGAGCGTGTGCGCTACGTGGGCGACCCGGTGGCTGTCGTGATCGCCGAGGACCCGTACCTCGCCGAGGATGCCGCCGAGCTGGCCTTCGTGGACATCGAACCGCTCGAGCCGGTGCTGGAGGCCACCTCGCCGGAGGCCGTCGCTCCTCTGACTCTGGAGCACGAGCACGGCGATGTGGAGGCCGCCTTCGCCGGAGCGCACCGGATCGTGGAGCTCCGGGCGACGGTCGGCCGTCACAGCGGGATCCCCCTGGAGACCCGCGGGCTGCTGGCGCGCCCGGTGGACGGGGATGGTCCGGAGGGGGACCGTGTGGAGTTGCACGGCATCGCCAAGGTGCCGCACTACAACTGCGCCACCATCGCCGCCATGCTGGGCCTGGCGCCCGGTCAGGTCGTCGGCAGGGAGGGACACGTCGGCGGGGGGTTCGGCATCCGCGGCGAGCTGTACCCCGAGGACCTGCTCGTGACCTACGCCGCGCTGAAGCTCGGCCGTCCCGTGAAATGGGTGGAGGACCGCAGGGAGCACCTGGTGGCGGCCAACCACTCGCGTGATCAGGCCTACCAGGTGCGGGCGGCCATCGACGCCGACGGTGTGGTGCAGGCCATCGACGCGGACTTCTTCCACGACCAGGGGGGCTACGTGCGCACGCACGGGGCCACCGTGCCGAACCTGTCGGTGGCGCTCCTGCCGGGCCCGTACCTGGTGCCCTCCTACCGGGTCCGTGGCCACATCCGGCTCACGAACAAGACGCCCGCCGGCACCTACCGGGCACCCGGCCGCTTCGAGAGCACCTTCGTGCGCGAGCGCCTCCTGGACCGGGTGGCGACCGAGTACTCCCTCGATCCGGTCGAGGTGCGCCGGCGCAACCTGATTCCCGCCGAGGCGATGCCCTTCGACCGCGGTGTCAGCACGCTCGGCACCCCCCTGGTGTACGACTCCGGTGACTACCACCGTTTGCTGGAGCGGCTGCTGACCCATGTCGGCTACGAGTCGCTGCGGGAGTCGCTGGCGCAGCGGCGCCGGGCAGGCGAGATGGTCGGGGTCGGCGTCGGGATGTTCGTGGAGAAGTCCGGACTGGGGCCGTTCGACGACGTGCGCGTGCGGCGCCTCGACGACGGAGGCGTGGAGGTGGTGACGGGGGCGGCATCGGTGGGTCAGGGGATGGAGACCGTCATCGCCCAGATCTGCGCCGACGTCCTGGGCGTCGACTACGCGGACGTATCGGTGCGCCACGGTCAGACCGACATGATCGGCCGTGGCATGGGCGCGTTCGCCAGCCGGGTGACGGTCATGACCGGCGTGGCCGTCTACATGGCCGCCAACGAACTCGCAGCGACGGGGGAGGCGGCCGAGGCCACGTTCCACACCGACCACATGACCTATCCCTATGGCGCCCACGCCGCGGTGGTGCGTGTCGACGAGGGGACCGGCGGGGTGACCGTGGAGCGTTACATCGTGGCCTATGACGTCGGTCGGGCCGTGAACCCGATGCTCGTCGAGGGTCAGATCATCGGCGGCGTCGCCCAGGGCATCGGCGGGGCGCTGCTGGAGTTGTTCGCCTACGACCCCGACGGCCAACCGCTCGCCACGTCGTTCATGGACTACCTCATGCCCACGGTTGCCGAGCAGCCGCCCGTGGAGGTGCTGCTGAGCGAGGACGCGCCCAGCCCCCTCAACCCTCTCGGGCTCAAGGGCGCCGGCGAGGGGGGCACGACCGCCTGCGGCGCGGCCATCGCCGCGGCCATCGACGACGCCATCGGTCGCCCGGGAGCGGTCACCGCACTGCCGGCCACGCCGGAGTTGGTCCGGTCTCTGCTCAGGACCTGACTGACCTGTCTGACCTGACTGCAGGCGGCTGACCGGACGCGACCGCCGAAGGGGCTCTCTCAGGGGGTGACGGCGGCGAGGGTCCAGTCCAGAATGTCGGCGGGGCCGTCTTCGCGGTGGGCGGTCACCCGGACCCGCACGGCACGGAGGCGTCCCTGACCGGCTCGGATCTCGCCGAGCAGCGTGTGGGTGAACGAAAGCAGATCGCCCTCGAACGCCGGACCGGTGTGGTTGCAGTAGCCCCAGGCGACCACCGTCGCCATGCCGTGAACCACCCGGCTGAGCGAGGCCTGGGCCATACCCAGCACTTGGAGGCCGTTCACCAGGCGGCGCCCGTACGGCGAGACTTCGGCGTCGCGGTGCACGAATGCCAGGTTGTGGGTGAGGTGCAGCAGTGCAGGCGTGTTGTCGATGTAGTCCCGCAGCGGATCGGCCACGGTTGTCCCGACCTCCCAGCTGTCCGGTTGCCCCAGGAGGTGGAGCCGCCAGCCACCCGGCACCAGCTCGGCGCACGCCTCGAGGTCGATCCCGCCGGTCGGGTCGTCGGTGGCGGCTCCGCTGCCGATGTCGTCGGAGAACCCCGGCAGCTCGCTCCCCCTGGTGGGAAGCAGGGGACAGCGCTGGTAGGTGGCGGCAGGCACGCCGTCTGCGGTGCTCTCGCAGGCCACGAGCACCATGCCACGCGGCGGCCGGTCGGGGCGGGGACGACCGTCGCGCATGGCGACCACGCGGACCGTCGTGTCGATGGTCTGCCCCTGGTACACGGGTCGCGGCAGGCGCACATCGCGGTAGAAGAGGTTGGCGACGACGCGCCGGCTGACCGTCGTGGTGTGCCCCACCGACAGCGCCATGATGAGACCGGGGCTGACCAGCGGCTCGGTCGAGCCGGTGACCTCGGCGCACAGCCGCCGGTTCTGCACCAGCGGCAGCCGCTCGCCCACGAGAGCCTGGTAGACGGCGCAGAGTCCGGCGTCGAGGGTGACTCCCGGCTGGCGGGGGAGTTCCATCCCCGGGCTCAGCAGGTCGTAGTACGGCCCGTCGAGGGGAATCGGCCCACCAGCCGGTGCGAGATCTTCCGGGCTCACGCGCGCAGAGGGGCGAAGCGGTTGAGGCGGAGCGAGTTCCCGAGCACGAAGAGCGAGGATAGCCCCATGGCCGCGGCGGCTATCTCGGGACGCAACAGTCCGACCGCTGCCAGCGGGATGGCGGCCGTGTTGTAGACGAACGCCCAGAACAGGTTGCCCCGGATGGTTCCGAGCGTGCGCCGGGCGAGGCTCAGAGCATCCACCGCCAGCCGGAGGTCGTCGCCCACGAGGGTGAGATCCGAGGCCTCGGCGGCCACGTCGGCGCCGGTGCCGATCGCCACTCCCACCTCGGCAGCGGCCAGGGCGGGGGCGTCGTTCACACCGTCGCCGACCATCGCCACCCGCCGCCCGGCAGCCTGCAGGCGCTCGATCTCGGTGACCTTGCCGGCGGGCGTCAACCCAGCGAACACGCGATCAGCTTCCACCTGCCGGCCGACCTGCTCGGCGGCCGCACTGTTGTCGCCGCTCAGGATCACGACCTCGATGCCGGCGCGTTTCCAGTCGGCCACCGCCGCGGCGCTCGAGGGCTTGACGCGATCAGCCAGCGCCAGGAACCCCCATGCGGACTCGTTGCCGCCGACGAACACGAGCGTGCGCCCCGCTGCGGCGTGATCGGCCGCGGCGTCCTCCAGCGCCGCCGGTACGCGCTCGAAGAGTTCCGCTCGCCCCACGATGATTGTGGCCTCGTCCGTGCGGGCGGTGCCCGATCCGGGCCGGCCCGAAGCCGACCCGGCGACCGCGCCGGCCCTCACGAGCCGTCCTTCGACGCCGAATCCCGGCAGGTTGCGAAAGTCTGCGACGGCGAGTTCCCCGTCGGGGAAATTCGTACTGGCGCTCTCGGCACCATCGACACCATCGACGGATCCGCTGCGCGCGGCGCGCACGATCGCTGCCGCCACCGGGTGCTCCGAGCGGGCCTCCAGGGCCGCCGCCGATGCCAGCAACGAGTCGGCATCGGTTCCGTCGACCACTTCGACGGCGACGACCTCGAGATGTCCTTCGGTGACCGTGCCGGTCTTGTCCAACGCCACAACGTCGACTCGGCGTGCCGCCTCGAGGGCGTCGGGGCCTCTGATGATCACGCCCATGCGGGCGCCTCGGCCGCTCCCAGCCATGAACGCCGCCGGTGTGGCGAGGCCCAGGGCGCACGGGCAGGCCACGATCAGCACCGCCACGGCGGGGCTGATGGCGGCGCTCGCGGACTCCAGGACCAGCCAAACCACCAGGGTGGTGACGGCCACCACGACGACGGCGGGCACGAAGACCGCCGAGATCCGGTCGGCCAGCCGCTGGATCGGCGCCTTGCGCGACAGTGCTTCGCTCACCAGCCGTACGACCTGGGCCAAAGTGCCGTCCGCCCCCACGCGGCGGGCCTCCACCACCAGAGATCCGTAGGTGTTGAGCGTGCCGCCGGTCACCTCGTCGCCGGGTGCGACTTCAGCAGGTACGGGCTCGCCGGTCACGATCGACGTGTCGACCGCCGAGTGTCCCTCGGTCACGACACCGTCGGCGGCGATCCGCTCCCCGGGCCGGACCAGGAACGTCATGCCGACCGCCAACTGCGACGGCGGTATGTCGCTTCCGTCGGGGAGGCGCACGGAGCCTGCCCCCAGGCCCACGAGCGCACCGATGGCGTCGCCGGCCCGCCGCCGGGCCCGCGTCTCGAGGTGCCGGCCCAGCAGTACGACCGCCACGATCACCGCAGCGGTGTCGAAGTAGATGTGCCCGTCGAGACCTCCGATGGTCACGACCGCCGACCATCCCCAGGCCACGAGCGACCCGAGCGACACCAGCGTGTCCATCGTCGCGTGCCCCCGCCGAACGGCCCGCCAGCCGGGCCCGTGAAACACCATGCCGCTGATCAGTACGACCGGCATGGTGAGTCCCAGGACGAGCCACTCCCAGCCGGCGAACCGCAGCGCCGCAATCGACGAGATCACCATCGATGCCGCTGCCAATGCCAGCGTGATCACGAGCGCCTTGCCGGACGTCCAGCGGGGCTCCTCGCCGTCGAGGTGCAGTTCTCCCGGCAAAGCCCGGTACCCGAGACCGTCGATGCGGTTCAGCAGGTCGCGTTCGCTCAGCAGGTCGGGGTCGTAGGTCACGCTGGCACGGTTGGCTGCGAAGTTGACGTGGGCGGCGGACACGCCCTCGGTTGCGTGCAGTTCGCTCTCGATCCGGGATGCGCAGGCGCCGCAGGTCATGCCGGAGACGGTTGCGTCGAGGCGGCTCAGCTTCTGCGGGGATCCGGGAAGCTGTTGCCCGTCGGGGGGTGCTGTCGGTGCCAGTGGTCGACCTCTCGCTCGATCCCAGCGTATTGGGTTCGGGGCCTGACGAGGAGCGCTCTACGATGCCGCCGATGCGACCCGCCAGCGGCCACCGCACCGGCAACCACCGTCGATTCGGGCTCCTGGCGACCAGCATTCACCTGCCTGCGGCACTGATGGCGCGTTGGGACCTCCCGCAGGTGCTGCCGGTGCCGGCCCCGGCGATCTTCGCCGGCAACCATCGCAGCATGTTCGACATCGTGGTGGGGTTCCGACTCTTCTGGAACTACCGGGCTTCGATGCACATCGTGGTCGCGCGGCGCTACTTCGATCATTGGCTGATGGGTCGGCTGCTGCGGGCGGGGGGCTGTATCCCGATGGAGTCCGGTCGGGCCGCCCTGGGTGGCGTCAAGGCCTGCCTCGAGGCACTGGAGCGCGGCGAGTCGGTGGTCATCATGCCCGAGGGGCGCGTGATGCCGCCCGATGAGCGTCCCGAAGGTGTCGGGCCGCCGGGCGCGGGCATCGGCATCCTGGCGGCCCGCAGCGCCGCTCCACTGGCTCTGTGCGCCATCACGGGCACCGACGAGGTGTGGCCCCTGGGTCGCCGGTTCCCGCGCCTGCGGTTCGGCCGCCGCCGCCCGACGGTCCGCGTACTGGTCGAATCTCTGGTCCCGCTGGAGCCGGACGAGCGTCGCGATCGCGAGCGTGTGACGGCGGCGGTGATGGCGGGACTGCTGGAGCTGCTGACGCCGCCGGAGTGAGCGGCGGCCGGCGCTAGTCGGACATCCGCCGGGCGAGTCGCCGCATGCCGGCCAACCAGCGATCGGGGTCGTCCGCGCGGCGCTTGGCGTAGGTCGAGACCTCCGGGTGCGGCAGGACGAGAAACCGGCCCTGGCGCAACGCCTCGGCCGTGGCGTCGGCGACCGCGTCGGGTTCCAGCACGCCGTCGGTATCGGCGGCCGACCGGTGTATGACGGCGGCGGCCGATTCCACCGGTGTGCCTTCGGTGGCCGAGCCCTCCAGCAACGGTGTGCGCACCGCCTGCGGGCACAGCGCCGCAACCTGGATGCCTCCGTCGCCGTATGTGATCGCCAGCCACTCGGCTGCAGCCACCGCGGCGTGCTTGGTGACGGCGTAGGAGACCGAGTCGAGCTGGGTCAGCAGCCCCGCCGCCGAGGCGGTCACCACGAGAATGCCGCCGCCGCGCTCGACCCAGCGAGGGAGCAGCACGCGCGCCGCATGGAAGTGCGCCATCACGTGGACTTCCCAACTTTGCTGCCAGCCGTCTTCGGTGGTGTCGACGCCACCCGGTACCAGCAGGCCGGCATTCGAACAGTAGATCTCCACGGGCCCGAGTGAGCGTTCCACCTCGTCGATCAACTCGCGGGTTGCGGCCGAGTCGGCGACATCCAGGAACCGGGCCAGCCCGCCGATTCCCGCTGCCACCTCCTCGGCGCCGGCGATGTCGATGTCGCTGGCAACCACGCGGGCGCCGTCGGCTGCGAGGCGCCGCGCCAGCGCCGCGCCGATGCCGCTCGCCGCACCTGTCACGACGGCGACGGCGCCGGGTCGGGGCGGGTAGCGGGCGGGCAGTTGCGGGTCGGGTCCGGCCTGGGGCGATCGATCCAGCGGATTCCCAGTTGGCAGGGGCACGCACCGGAGGTTAGAGCCAGGTGCCTTGGCGATGGGGCGTGCCGGGTTCGTGCGGCGAGCCGGTTCCGACGTCACGGGGACCGCGGAACCTCCGACCGCGGAATCGGGCGCAAGTCCCCGTAGTGTCCGGGTAGGTCGACCGCCCTGCGGCAGGAGCCGAACCGTCGGCGCCCGGTCGGGCGAAGCCGCGACTGCGACGCGCGGCCCGCGTGCCGGGATCGTGCCGGGATGAGGAAGGGGACAGTGACGCCGATGAGGATGCTTGCAGGGGGCTCTGCGGTGAGGGCATTGTCGCTTCTCGCGGCGGTTCTGCTGCTGGTCGCCGCCTGCGGGGGGAACGGCGCCACCACCGCGGTCCCAGCGCCTGTGGTGACCGAGTCCGAGGTCACCGGCGACGACTCGCCGCAGCCGTCCGCCGGCGGTGAGCCCGCCGAGCCGACGACGGCTCCCGCACCCGCCGCCGACCCGCCCGCCGCCGACCCGCCCGCCGCCGAGCAGAGCCCGTCGCCTCCGCCAAGTCCCGAGCCGCCGGCGGCGGCAGGGGGACGCGTCGGTGCGGACCTGGCCGACGCCTTGCCGACCGTGTCGACGATGGCCCAGTCCACCGCGCCGCTGCCTGCGTCGGAGGCGCCGGCTGGAGCCGCGGGAGCCCCCGAGGGCATCGAAGGGGTCGTCGTCGTGCCGATTGTCAGCAACGAACACGTGCGCTACGACGTCGAGTACTCGACGTCGCCGCCCGCGGGTGGTCCTCATCTGGGCATCTGGCTCAACTGCGGCTTCTACACGGTGCCGGTGCTGGACGAGTTGGCTGTCCACTCCCTGGAGCATGGCGCGGTGTGGGTGACGTATCGATCCGACGTGGGTGGTGAGGCCCTCGGTGAGCTGCAGGTGCTGGCGGCCCAGTCGTCGCACGTGCTGGTCTCGCCGTACGAGGCTCAGGATTCGCCGCTGGTGCTGAGCGCCTGGGCACGCCAACTGGCTCTGGACTCCCTCGACGACCCTCGCTTCGATCGCTTCCTGGAGGTCTACCTCTTCGACGGCCCGACCGTCCCCGAGCCCGGAGCGGCCTGTTCAGGCGCGGTCGGTGTCCCTCCGGAGCATCCTGAGGCGATCCCCCAGCAGGGATGAGCGCCGGACCTCCGAAACGCCACTCGGGCCGCCGCTCCCGCCGCGGATCGGATGCCGTCTCACGTCCCTCCACCGGCCGCCAACTCCGCGGGACGTCGGCGGGCGCGCAGCGCAGGCGCCGGCGCGGCAAGCCGGACCGCGCCCGCACGTGGCGCATCGTGCTGTGGGTCGGCGTCGCCGTGGCTCTGGCCTGGGTGGCCGTCGCGATGGTCGTGTTCCTCGGCGACGACGAGGAACTGCCGCCGCCGCGCCCGGAGGAGCTGATCGCAACTGCGGCGGGGTGTGACCCGGTCGACTTCAGCGTGGAACCCGGTGAGAGCGTGGTCTTCCGCGTGACCAACACCACCGACAGCGACTTCGAGGTGATCGTCACCGACGAGGCGGGCGTGGCTCTGCGCACCTCGCCCGGCTACGACCCCGACAGCCGGCCGGCGTGGGAGGCCTCGCAATCGGACGCTGGTTCGGCAGCGTCACAGCCGCGCCTACTCGTCGCCGGCCTGCTCGCCCACGAGGGCCACGAGGACGAGGCGGGCCCCAACGCCAATGTGGACTACCGCTACCGGATGATCGTGGCCGAGAACGGGGTGCGCATCATGATCGTCACGTTCCCCGAGATCGGCGAGTTCGCCCCGCTGACCCGCTTCGTCTGCGCCGCGGTCGGTCCGGACGGCGAACTCGATCCCACGATGCCGGTGGGCCGGATCGACGTGGTCACCTCGGGCGGCTGAGCGGCCGGGGAACCGGCGAGCGCGCCCTAGCGCAACTGGGTGGCGCTGAGGGCGGCGAGGATTTCGGCGCCGCCGGTGACAGCGGGCGCCAGGGCCGCCGCCTGCGGCAGCAGCTGGTGGCAGAAGAACTCGGCGGTGACCTGCTTGGCCTGAAGAGCCTCGGCCTCGGTCCCGGTCGCCCCGGCGGTGATCTCGGCGCGGGCCGCTTCGGCCGACCGGGCCAGCAGCCACGCCCCCACCACGCTCGCCAGCAGGCGCAGGTACGGGGTGGCGCCGGCCAGCGCTGCGTCACCGGGATTCGCCAGCAGCCAGTCCGTGCAGGAACGGGCGACTGCGGTCGCGGAGGTGAGCGGCTCTCGCAGGGCTGCCAGATCGGGGTGGAGTTGCTCGGCGGTCTCAGCGACGCGGTCGAGCAGTTCGTGCACGACAGCCCCGCCGCGCACCGGAAGCTTGCGACCAACGAGGTCGATGGCCTGGATGCCGTTGGTGCCCTCGTAGATGGCGGCGATGCGCACGTCCCGGCAGTACTGGGACGCACCTGTCTCCTCCACGTAGCCCATCCCGCCGTGAACCTGTAGCGCCACCGAGGTCATCTCGTTGGCGACGTCGGTGCACCAGGCCTTCGACAGTGGCGTGAGGAGGTCGCACAACTCCTGGGAGGCCTGCCGCTCGGCGTTGTCGGGATGGTGCTGGGCGAGGTCCAGGACGGTGGCGTTGTAGTAGCACAGGCAGCGCATGGCCTCGATGAAGGCCTTCTGGGTGAGCAGCATGCGCCGCACGTCGGGGTGCTCGATGATGGCGGCCTTCTCGCCCGGCGCCTTGTCCGGGCGACGGCCTTGCAGTCGCTCGCCGGCGTGGTCCAGCGCCTGCTGGTAGGCCCGGTCGGCCACGCCCACGCCCTCCAGCCCGACGCCGAGCCGGGCGTTGTTCATCATTGTGAACATGTAGAGCAGGCCCATGTTCTCCTCGCCGATGAGGTATCCCACGGCGCCGCCGGCCTCGCCGAGCGACATGACGCACGTGGGGCTGGCGTGGATGCCCATCTTGTGCTCGATGGAGACGCAGGTGATGTCGTTGTGCTCGCCGGGGTTCCCGGATGGATCGAGCAGGTACTTGGGGACGATGAAGCACGAGATGCCCCGCGAGCCCGGAGGGGCGTCAGGTGTGCGGGCCAGCACGAGGTGGATGGTGTTGGCGGCCATATCGTGCTCGCCCCAGGTGATGAAGATCTTCTGGCCGACCAAGCGGTAGCTGCCGTCGGCGGCGCGCTCGGCACGGGTCGACAGGGCGCCGAGGTCTGAACCGGCGTGGGGCTCGGTCAGCAGCATCGTGGCGGTCCAGTCGCCGGCGATGAGCTTTGGCAGGTACGTGTCGCGCTGGTCCTCGCTGGCGTGGAGGTCGAGCAGGTGGATTCCACCCTGGGTCAGCAACGGGCACAGCGAGAGGGCGAGGTTCGACGCCGTCATCATTTCCTGCAGGGCCAACCCGACCGTCCACGGCAAGCCGCCCCCGCCGAGTTCCGGATCGAATGCGACCGCCCCCCAGCCGGCGTCCACGTACGCCTCGTAGGCCTCGCGAAACCCGGGAGGTGTCGTGACGCTGCCGTCGTGATTGTGGATGCTGGGCGTCGTGTCGCCGGTGCGGTTGAGCGGCGCGAAGACCTCGGAGAAGAAGCGCCCGGCCTCGGCCAGGATGTCGGGAAGGCTGTCGGGGTCGAAGGCTTGGAAGGCCTCCAGCTTGGCCAGCGAGCGCACGTCGCAGATGTGCTCGAGGACGAACTGCATGTCGTGCAGCGGCGGGCGGTAGGTGGTCATGTCTTCCTCTGGTGCAGGGTTGCCGCGGCTGGGGCGGGCGGCATCGGTAGCGTCCGGTGCGATGTTCGCGACTCACGGTATCGGTTGGCGCCCGGCATCGGTCGCTGGAGGCATCGGGTTGCGGATCGGCTAGAAAACAGCAGCGCAGCAGGCGACGAGAGAGGATCTGCCATGGCCGAGATCGAGTTCCGCGGGATGACCATGCACACGGGTGGGGAGTTGCCGGGCGTCGGCGCGCCGGCGCCGGATTTCAGCCTCACCGGTGATGGGTTGGCCGCGGTCAGCCTCGGCGACTTCGCCGGCAAGAGCGTGGTGTTGAATATCTTCCCGAGCATCGACACGCCCACTTGCGCCAACTCGGTGCGCGCCTTCAACGAGCGCGCCGCCGCTCTCGACGACACCTCTGTGCTGTGCGTGTCAGCGGACCTGCCGTTCGCGGCGGGACGCTTCTGCGGCGCCGAAGGCATAGAGAACGTCTCCTGCGCCTCCACGTTCCGGTCGCCGGACTTCTACGACGCCTACGGCGTGCAGATCGCCGACGGTCCGCTGGCCGGACTCTGCGCCCGTGCCGTCGTTGTGATCGACACCGACGGCAACGTCGCCCACACCCAACTCGTGAACCCGATCACCGACGAACCCGACTACGACGCCGCCCTCGGCGCCCTGTAGCAGCCGTCCCAGCCCGAGCATTCCGGCCCGAGCAACTGGCCGGTTCCCGGCGGCCGATGGAGCGATCGATGACCCCAGCACTCGATGGTCTGCGCGTCCTTGAGACGGGCGTCCTGCTGGCGGGGCCCTTCTGCGGACAACTGCTGGCCGACTTCGGCGCCGAGGTCATCAAGATCGAGCAACCTGGCGTCGGCGACCCGATGCGCCAGTGGGGCCGCGAACGCGCCGGGGGACACTCGCTGTGGTGGCCCGTCGTGGCCCGCAATAAGAAGTCGGTCACCGTCAACCTGCGCGAGCCCCGTGGCCAGGACATCGTGCGCCGGCTCGCTTCCTCCTCGGACATCATGGTGGAGAACTTCCGCCCGGGCACGCTGGAACGCTGGGGGCTCGGCTACGAGGAACTATCGGCCATCAACCCCCGCCTGATCCTCGTGCGGGTCACGGGCTTCGGCCAGACCGGCCCCTACGCCGGGCGACCCGGCTACGGCTCGGTCGGCGAGGCCATGGGGGGGCTGCGGTATGTGGTCGGCAACCCGGACGCGCCGCCGAGCCGGGTCGGCATCAGCATCGGCGACACTCTGGCAGCGACCTTCGCCTGCGTTGGAGCGCTGTGCGCCCTGCACGCCCGCGAACGCACCGGTCGCGGCCAGGTTGTGGACTCGGCCATCTACGAGGCCGTGCTGGGCGTGATGGAGTCGCTGATCCCTGAGTACGCCGTGGCGGGCTACATACGCGAGCGGACAGGCGCCATTCTCCCCAACGTGGCGCCATCGAACGTGTATCCCACCGCCGACGGGCGGATGGTGATCATCGCCGCCAATCAGGACACTGTCTTCCGCCGGCTCGCCGAGGCCATGGGACGGCCCGACCTGGCCACCGACGAGCGCTACGCCACGCATGTGGCCCGGGGCGCCCACCAGGCGGAACTGGATGAGTTGATAGCCGTCTGGAGTTCAGGTCTGGATGCCGACGAATTGAACGACCATCTGGAGCAGCACGGCGTGCCAACGGGTCACATCTACCGCGCAGCCGAGATGCTGCGCGACCCGCACTTCGCGGCCCGCGAGGCCATCGTGCGCCTCACGCATCCCGATATCGGCGACCTGCCGATGCAGAACGTCGTGCCGAAGCTGTCCGAGACGCCTGGTCGGCTCCGCTGGCCGGGGCCTCAGCTCGGCGAGCACAACGACGAGATCCTGACCGGCCGGCTTGGTCTGAGCGGCGACGAGTTGGCCGAACTGGTGGCGGACGGAATCGTCTGACGGTCCCGCCGTGGGCTGGGTTACGCGGCGGTCGGACGGGACGCTGGACTGGGTCAGCCCCTCTCTGGATCAGCCGCTCTCGAGTTGGCGGGTGACCGTACTGAGGTCGAAATAGCCACGGCCGCCGACGACGCGACCGTCCACGACACGTAGCACGTCGCAGGACTGCAACTCCACCATGGCGTTCGACGGCGGCATCTCTCCGTCGGGGCCCATCATCGGCCCGGTGTTCGTGCCGCGCACTGTGAACTCGACGACGACCCACTCCCCACTCTCGATCAGGTTCGTGATCTCGACGGAACCGTCGGGAAAGGCACGCGCCCACTCGCGGAACTCTCGCATCATCCCTTCCGGCCCCTGGTAGCGGCGCCCGCTGGCCACCTCTGTCCAGTCCAAGTCCTCGGCCACGCACTCGATCGCCGACTCGAAGTCTCGACTGTTGAAAGCGTCGTAGGTCTTGCGCACCAGATTGGCGTTGCTCATGGCTTCCCTCCCTGACTGTTCCGGCTCTCGTCCTAGGCGTGCTCGTCCGGGACGGCGTAGAGCGGTGTCGTGCTCGGATAGATCGGCTGTTCGGGGCGTTGGTCCCAGTCAACGTGGACCGGGGGCTTCAACCAGGACTCGCCGTCATGGAACGCCCGGACCAGTTCCGTGCCCACCTCTTCGCCCTCGTCGTTGGTCAACTCCGAGAACTGAGCCCCCATGGGAGCCTCGCAGTGCAGCATGAGGAGGCTGCCCTTGGCGGTCAGTAGCGGTCCGTGTTTCAGACCGGCGGGATTCGCAAGGAACGATCCTGCGGCGTGCATGCCCCGCTCGGCCATGAGCAGATCACCGGCCAGCCAGACCATCTCCTCCCAGGTGTCGTAGTGGACCTCCTGGCGGGGCTCGCCGAAACCGGGCGCCATCTGGATGAAGCGCAGCATCCCACCGGGACCGCCGTGGAACAGGCCCTCCGCCGGATCGGGCCACCGCAACGACTTGTGCATGATGCCGTGGCGAAGGCCGGGCATCTCGGTGAGGATCCAGTCGATCTCCCAGACCTTCGCCACGTAGGGCTGGTTGTCGTAGTAGTAGCCCTCGGCCCAGATCGGGTTCCAGAAGGCGTATGCCTGGAAGCCCCCCTGCGTGGAGAGTTCGAGCGGGCCACAGCCCTTCGGGACGGCGGCGTAGCCCCCGGCTCCGACGGTCCGACCGTTGGCGGTCAGGTCGCCTTCCACGACGAATATCTCGAGGGCCCCCTCGTCGGCCTGCTCGACGTGCGACCAGCCTGCGGGCATCTTCACCATGTAGGTCCCGGCTCCGGTCTCGGGGCGGTCGGACATGATCCGGGTCTCGATCCCGTGGAGGAAGCTCGGTCCGGGAACCGTCTCCCAGGGCAACGCCCATACATGGAAGAACTGCGGATCGTCACGGTTGCGATGGTTCATGCTGGTCCCCTTCCTTGCCGACCCCGATTGTCTAATCCAATCCCGGATGCGGTGCAGTCGCGCTTACCGGGTGGCACGGCGAGACGGCGTCCGATCCGCCGGCGTGCGCCGGCCCCGGATTCACTCGGCACAGTCGGCACCGGTGTGGCACGCCGGCTGGGGCGGCGCCACATCCAGTGACGGGTTCCGATCGAAGAACCCCACCGGCAGGAGTTGGAACCCGACCCGCTCCACCGGCATGATCGGCCAGTCCTCGGGGCGTACGATGTGCGACACGCCGAACGTGTGCCACACCACCACGTCGGTGTCGACGATGTCCCGATCCTGCGCGGTCCACACGCTCAGACCGGCCTCGCCGGTGCTCTGGTTGGGGTAGTCGCCGGCCGCGTGCATCTCGTCGGCGTGACAAGGCGTGACCCAGAGGTGCCTCTGCGCGAATCGGGCTCGCCGAGCGACCCTGGAGTCCGGCGACGCCAGCATCAGCGAACTGGCCTCGGGGAGGAGCTTGAAGGCAACGGGCCGGCCGAAGCGGTTGAGCCTGCCGGGATTGATGATCTTCCAGTAGCGGGCCTTGAGCGGGTCGATGATGCGCTGCGCCTGCTGCTCGGTCTCCAGGAGCGTCTCCCGGCCGCCGAAGGCGTTGAGATGGGGGTTGGCCTCGCCGGGCGGGAGCGCGACGGTGTCCACCTCGACGACGGAGTTCGCAGTACCGTCCACGTCGAAGTCGAGCCGCATGTTGAAGATGTGCTGGTGGTGGACCCCGCTGAGGTCCGTCGAGACGATCGTGCCGTAGTCGTCGACGGTGCCGGGAGGGAGCGCCCGAGTCTGGATGACGCCGGTCAGCTTGATCTCGAACTCCATGTGGCCGTCCTGGTAGAAGTACCAGTAGAAGCCGTACTCGTAGTTGCCCAGCGTGCCGATGCAAGAGACGACGAGGCGTCGCGAGCGACGCACCTCACTGGAACCCGTGCTGAGGTCCAGGTGCTTCCAGAGGATCGAATAGTCCTCCTCGTGGATGCAGACGACGTTGCGGCACAGCGTGGGGCGGCCGTCGTCGTCGGCCACGACGGTGTCCAGGTAGCGGATCTCGCCGAGACAGTCGCAACCCAGGGTGAGCGAGCCCATGTTCCGGCCCATGCCGTACTCGCCCGCATCGAACGCATTGCGCCAGTGGAAGGCGTCGGTGCCGTCGCCGTAGGGCACGACCATCTCCGACAGGGCCGCCCGGTAGAGGATGGAACGGCGCTCCCCGCCGTCGTCGTAGGCCACCTGGTGCAGGACGAGCCCGTCGGTCGGGTGCATGGAGACCCTCATGCTCCAGCGCTGCCAACTCAGCAGGCTCCCCTCGATGGAGAAGCTCGGTCCCTCCGGTTGGACGATGTCGAGGGGCTTCAGGTCGGTGCGCAACTCGCCCACCGAGGCTGCGTCGTAGTTGCCCGACTCGGGGGGAAGCGGGACGACCTCGCCGTCGAGGATCTTGAGCACCCGGTTCTCGTTGAGGTCCACGATGGCGACGACGTTCTCGATGGGCTTGGCGTAGCCATTGTCGGTCGGGGCGTGCCGCAGGTAGGACGCCGCCCGGACCAGGCGCCGATTCGGGTCGATTCCCTCGATCGGGAAATCGCCCACCGACCAGAGGTCCACCTGCACCATGTCGAAGTCGGTGACGCCGCGGCGGCGCAGCGCTGAGCGCCAGCGCTCGTCGTTCTTCACGAGTTCGTCGACTGCGGCGAACTCCTCCATGAGGATCGGCGGCTGCGCCCCCTTGAGCGAGCGCCAAGAGGTGATCCGCCTCTCGTTCAGCGACACCACGGCCTCGTACGCAGTGCCATCGGCCCGGTTCAGCAGGGTCGCGCGCGCCCGGCGGCTGATCGGATCCCCTCGCTCGAAGCGGTACACCTCCTCCTTGGGAGGTTCCTCGAGCATGAGGAGGGGAAAGCGGAGCCGCTCCATGCCGGCGCACTCGCGCCGGATGATGGCGGCGGCCTCTTCGATCTCGGTTGCCGTCAGCGGGTCCAGCGGGTGTGTGACGGCCGTGGCTATCCCTGCCATTCGATCGCCCCGACGTTGGGATTCGGCAGGAGGATGTCGTCGTAGAGATCTGGACGGCGCCGGTCGATGAGGCGGAACGGCATGTCCCCCCGGTCGACGCTCGGGTCGATGTCGGCGATGACCAGCTCCTCGCAGTCGACTCCCTCGCCTCCCTCGGCCAGGATGCGCCCCTCGGGGTTGATGATCCGGCTCTTGCCGAAGAACTCCAGGTCTCCGCTGCGGCCGACCATGTTGGCGAGCACGAGATAGACGGAGTTGTCAATGGCGCGGGTCGGCGACGTGTGCGAATGCTTGAAGAGGTGGAGCACGACCTGCTCGGCATCGGGTCCGGGTACGTAGAACCCCGCCAGGGATCCGCAGATCAGCCGTGCCCCCTTGATCGCCAGGATCCGTGTGGTCTCCGGGAGGGAGAAATCAGCGCAGATCATGTTCCCGAGGCAACCGGCGGCGGTGTCGGCGACGCTGAGCGAGTTGCCCGGCGTGAAGTCGGGGGCCTCGATGGTGGGGGTGAGGTGGATCTTGCGATGAACGTTGGCGATGTCGCCGTTCTCGTCGATCAGCACCGAGACGTTGGTGGGTCGTTCACCCTCTTCTGCCCGCGCCAGCATGCCGAAGGCGACCACCATGCCGAACCGGCGGGCGATGTTGCCCACACGGGCGGTGGCGACCCCGGGCACCGTGTCGAATGCGGCGAACACCTCCGCAAGTCGCTGCGGATCGCCCGACTCCTTGGCCTCGCGGATCGTCGCAAATCCTGGCAGGTAGCCCTCGGGGAGGACCGCCAGCTTCACGCCCTGCTCGCCGGCGTCGACGAGCCACTGCCCTGCCTTATCGAGGGTGGCGCCGGCGTCCCCGTCGACCGGGCAGATCTGGACGGCGGCGGCGCGCAGCATCAGCCGGCCGGAGCCAGGGCCTCGTCGCTGCTCGTGAGGGTGATCTTCCCTTCCTCGACGAGCCTGTAGAAGTTCTCGCCGCGATCGAACAGCTTGAGAGGTGGCCGCTCGGCGCGGATCGAATCCCGCTGGGCCTGCGTGGCCGCTTCGTCCAATTCGAGTTCGTAGTTGTCGTCGGTCGGCAGGAACAGCACGCCGTAGTCGTCGCGAGCGCTCTCAGCGGAGACCAGACCCCGCCGCACGTCCAGCAGCACCGCGGCCGGGTCGCGGTCGAGCGGGTCGCCCCAGCCGCCGCCACCGGGGCTGAGCACGCGCAGGATGTCGCCTTTTCGAACGGGTATCGAATCCGACTTGCCCGGCAGCACCGCCTCGTCGGGGGTGTCGGGGTTCAGGAGCCAGACCGAGCCCTGGCCGGCCCTGCCGCCCTTGACGCCCCAAGGTTGCAGCGTGGCACGATCGGAGTGGATCAACATCTCGCCGTCGATGAGGATCTCGATGTCCTTGAAGTAGCCCAGACCACCCCTGAACGTTCCGGCTCCCCCGGAGTCCTGGCGCAGCCCCAGCCTGGTGATGCGGACCGGGAAGTTCGTTTCGGCGAACTCGGCCGGCATGTTCCTGGACTCGGGGGCCACGTCCACGGTGTCGGCGCCGTCGGCGAAGGGACGGGCGCCGGACCCGGCACCGGTGATCTCCCGCAGCAGGAAGTAGTCGCCGTCGGCGTTGTGACCGAACAGCCCGTAGGAGGAGATGGACTCCGACGGTGCGGGCACGAACCCGCCCGAGGCCTTGGCCAGGATGCCGAGGCCCAGGTCGAGGATGCGCAACAGCGGGAACGTCCGCCAGCCGCAGGCGGCCGGCCACTCCGGGCTGAGCACGGTGCGCTCGGGCAGCGTGCACGTGATGACCTCGTTCACGCCGTCGTTGATGATCATGTCCGGGGCGAAGGCCAGGAACAGCGTGCCGAGCGACTTGGCGTAGTAGCGGCCGTTGGCGGGCCAGTTCAATGAGCCCTTGATCTGCGGATCGGTGCCGGAGAAATCGAAGTTGATGCCGTCGGGCGACTTCGTCATAGTGGCTCGAAGCTTGACGTAGTGGCGCGGCTCGCGAGGCTGCACGTCCACGTATTCGCAGAAGTCCTCGAACGTGTACGAGCCGTCGGGGATCATCGGCAGGACCGTCTCGCGCAGGCTCCGGGTGCACCGGTCCAGGAGCCCCTGGAAGGTCTGCGCCAGCGCCTCGGCTCCGTAGCGCTCACACAACTCCTCGACGCGGACGACCCCGATGCCGCAGGCGTTCACGAAGGCGTCGATGTCGGCCCGCAGATCGTCGGGGAATCGCGAATTGTTCAGGATGGTCTCGAAGAGCGCCACGTTGAGTTGCCCTCGGTCGTAGAGCTTCACCGGCGGGACGACGAAGCCCTCCTGGAAGATCTCGAAGGCCGTGAGCGGGACGCTGCCCGGCGTCAGGCCCCCGATGTCGTTGACGTGACCGAATACCTGCACATAGGCCACGATCTCATCACCGGAGAAGACCGGCCGGGTGATGCACATGTCGCCGAGGTGGGTGATTCCCCCGTCGGACTTGTACGGGTCGTTGTAGAGGAAGACATCGTCACGGTGGATGTTGCCGGCGAACTTGGTCATGACCGGCGTCGGCACCGAGGCGAACGACAGCGCCGTCACGCTGTTGCCGTGGGAGTCGAAGATGCCCGACCGGTGGTCGTGCTGCTCGCGCACGATCGTGGAGCGCGCCGTGCGTTCCACCTGGATCTCCATCTCTCGGCGTGCCGACTCGATGGCTCCCTCGATGATCTCGAAGAGGATCGGTTCGAACTCGGTCGTCGGTTCCGAGCCGTTGCCGGCGGATGATCCGTTGCCGGTGGGTGACATTGGTCGGCTCCTTTGGGTCGTCGTCGGGAAGTCGTCGGGGTTCTGGCGGATGTCGTCAGGCCAGGTGGATGATCAGGTTGCCGAGGGCGTCCACCCGGGTGGTGGCCGCGGGCGGCACCAGCACGGTGGAGTCGTACTCGACGATGATCGCCGGCCCGGAGACCTCGTGGCCGACCGCCAGCCGGTCGCGGTCGTAGAGTCCGGTCCGCTGCTTGCCGTGCCGGGGGCCGTAGTAGACCTCGCGGTCCCCGAGGACGGCGTCGTCGACCGAACCCTCCCGGGGAGTGGTCTCCGCCAACTCGATCCTGGGCAACGGGCCCGTTCCCCGGACGCGCAGGTTGACGAACTCCACGGGCTGCTCGCCGGCGTAGTGGTAGCCGTAGGTGCGCAGGTGCTCGGCGTGGAATGCGTCCACGGCGGCATCGAGACCGGAGCCCGAGACCGGTCCGTCCGGAACCGGGACGGTCAACTCCGTGGCCATGCCGACATAGCACAGGTCGGCGAATCGCTCCGTCGAGGGGGTGGAGATGCCCTGGCCCTGGATGTCGGCGATCACCTTCGCCTCGAGGTCGGCGAACGTGTCGCCGATCCTGCCGGGGGAGATGTTCTCGGCACGCGTGTTGACGGTCTGCACCGCGCTCGCCTGGATGTCTGCCGCCAGCAGGCCCAGGCACGAGCCGAGACCGGGACGCGGGGGAATCACGATCCTGCGGATGCCCAGTTGGTCGGCCAACTCGGCGGCGTGCAGCGGGCCGGCCCCGCCGAAGGCGAAGAGCGCGTACTCACGCGGGTCGCGGCCACGGGCGATCGAAACCTGGCGGACAGCGGCGGACATGCGCGCGGCGGCCAGTTGCAGGATGCCGTAGGCGAACTCGTCGGGCGCTAGGCCGAGCTTGCCCCCGACGGTGCCGACCACCTCCCGCGCGGCTTCGGCGTTCAACGGCATGTCCCCGCCGAGCAGGTAGTCCGGAATCCGCCCGAGCACGAGGTTGGCGTCGGTGACGGTGGGCTGGGTCCCGCCCTTCCCGTAGCACACCGGCCCTGGGTCGGCGCCCGCGCTCTCGGGGCCGACCCGGAGGCGGTCGCCGGTGCCCAGCGAGGCGATCGACCCGCCGCCCGCGCCGATGGACACGATGTCGATCGAGGGCATGCCCATCGGGTAGATGTCCAGCAGCCCTTCGGTGGTCAGGAGTGGTCGGCCGTTCTCGACGAGAGCCACGTCGGTTGATGTTCCCCCCATGTCGTAGGTCAGGACCTTGTCCTCGCCGATCTGGTCGGCCAGCCACGCCATGCCCAGTACCCCGGCACTGGGCCCGGAGTAGGCGATGGTGGCGGGCTGCTCGACCACCCGGTCGCTCTGGGAGAGACCCCCCGAGGACCGCATGAGCAGCAGCGGGGCCGAGTAGCCCGCTCCCTTGAGGCGGCTGTCGAGGCTGTCGAGGTAGTCGGTCACGAGCGGCATCAGCGCGGCGTTCAGGCACGTCGTCATGGCCCGCTCGTATTCGCGGAACTCCGGCAGGACGTCGGAGGAGATGGTCAGGAAGCAGTCGGGGTGGATCTCGCGGAACACCTCGCGCGCCCGCTGCTCGTGAGAGGGATCCAGGTAGCTGTGCATGAAGCACAGGGCGACGGCATTGATGCCCTTCGCCTTGAAGAACTCGGCCGCGGACCGCACGTCGTCCTCGCTCATCTCCTCGAGCACTTCGCCCGTGTGGGTGATGCGACCCCGTACCTGCCGCACGTTCTCGAGGGGTACGACGCGGGGCGGCTTGACCCAGGTGTAGATGGCCCCCCAGTCGCCGGGCACCGTCTGCCGGGCGATCTCGATCATCTCCCGGTAGCCGTCGGTGACGATCAGTCCCAGCGATGGCCAGCGCTTCTGGAGAACGGCGTTGAGGGCAACCGTCGTGCCGTAGTGAAGTCCCACGACGTCGCCCGGTTCGAAGTCCGCCGAGGTCTGCAGGCCGGCGAGTCCTGTCAGGAATGCCCTGGTGTCGTCATCGGGTGTCGACGGCGTCTTGGCGGCGAAGAGCTGCCCCTCGCTGTTGAATGCCAGCAGGTCGGTGAACGTGCCACCCGTGTCGACTCCCACCCATACGTCTGACATGACCGTGTGCTCCTTGCCCTCTGTCAAGCGCCCCTCTGTCAAGCGCGCCGGGGCCGGCCCTCGGGACCGCCCTCGCTTCGGCGCCGGGCGAGCCTAGCACGCACGACTTGGGGCCAATCCGGCCGTCCGGGCGGCCTCGGAAGGCGATGAACCCCAGGGTGGGCCATGTGGCAGGCGCATGTGCCGGGGGGCCTCCAGCCAGGAGACGCCCTCCATGTAGGCGGAGATCAGCGACGCCGGGATGGGTGGATCGTGGAAGCAGAAGTCGGCCGGGGCGTCGGTGTGGACCAGAAGGATGCACCCCTGCTGGGTCAGCAGCGGGCCGTGGCGGTGATGTGACGGGTTGCCGACGTAGCTGCCCGCCGCCTGCCTGCCGGTTCCGGGCATGAAGAAGTCGCCGGAGAGCCAGATGATCTCCTCCCAGCACCCCGGGTGAGACTCCTGGCGGTGGTCGCCCACGAAGCCCGATACGAGGTTCACGATGCGAAGCAACCCCTTCGGTCCGCCGTGGACGTCGCCGCGCACCGGGTCGGGGAGGCGCAGCGACTTCGACCAGACGCCGTGGAGCCGCCCGGGTGCCTGCAACTCGGCGGGGAACACGGTGGGCTCCCAGGGCAGTTCGACCGCTCGGACTATCCGCGGTCTCGAGTCGTAGTAATCGCCGGGGGCGAAGTGGGGACTCCAGATTGCGACGCCCCGGGCCGGTCTGTGACAACTCACAGCGAGCGGGGCGCAACCGGTGGGAACGGCCATGAAGCCCCCGGCGCCCAGTTGCCTGCCGTCGATCGTCAGCGAGCCCTCGAGGATCACGAGTTCGAGTGTCCCTCCGTCACCGCCGACAGGCCCCGACCAGCCAGCGGGGATCTCGACGGAGGCGGTCCGCTGTCCCGTGTCGGGGTTGTGCGACAGGAGGCGGCCCGAGCAGCCGCGCAGCGGCGCGGGCTCGGAGAGAATTGCCGGCGGGACGTCGTCGATCCGGAAGAACTGTGCGACTTGTCGGTCGGGGCTCGGGCTCACGCGCTCCCTGTTCAGTCGGCGCTGATCGCCCGCAGGAATCGTGCCAGGAAGGCATCCCTGTCGGCGGTCATGGACGGCGCCCGCTCCGGGTCGAGCGCCAACTCCTCAATGAGGGCGGACACCTCGATCCCCTGGCGGGCCAGGGCGCTCTCCAGCAGGCCGAGCCGCTCGCGGAGATTCCACACCTCTGCTCCCAGAGCCAGGACGACCCCGAGCAGCCGATCGTGGACGGGGTCCTCGAAGGCGTGGTAACCGGGCGCCGGCCCGGCGGCGGCCTCGGAGGCGTGATCCGGCGGAGAGGACAAGGAACTCTCAGGCGGCGGGCTTGTCGGCCGCGTTCACCCAGCGGTTCTCGAGGCGGAACTCCCCGGTGCGCAGCAGCGCGGCGGTGCCCCAGTAGCTCAGTTCGTTGTAGTCAAGCGGACCGTCGCTGACGTTCACGAAGCCACAGTCACCCAGCACGGCCTTGAAGTCCCGGGACAGGAATTCGTCCCAGAACGCCTCGCCGTTCCCCTCGCAGTCGAAGGACTGCAGGAAGGCGCGCTCTGGCGGCAGTGCCGCATAGGGAGGCATGTCCAGGAACCGCATGTGGCCGCCCGGTCGCAGGAGCCGGTACGCCTCGGCCATGACGGCGTCGAGAACCTCCGCGCTCAACTCGTGGAGGAGTAGGAATCCGGTGATGAGGTCGAAGCTCCCGTCGGGATACCCGGTCGCGGTGGCGTCCCGCTGTTCGAACGCGATGGCCAGGCCGCGCTCCTCCGCTGTCAGGTGCGCCCAGCGCAGGGCGGCGGCGGAGATGTCGATCCCCGCGACCTCCTCCGCGTCCGGGTAGGCCTCCCGCAGGGCCATCGTGAGCCCGCCGAACGAACATCCCAGGTCGAGGATCCGCCGGTAGTCGCCCGGGGGTGCGCCCTTGGCGAACGCCACCAGCGCACCGGGCGGGCTGCCGGTGTAGCCCGTGCGCCACGCCATGCGGTAGAGGGCGCCGCCCCGCTCGTAGACCGGGCCGACGAGCGGATCACCCCAGTACCCGCCGGGCACGAGGTGGATGTCGTCGAGGCCCTCGCTGTCGCGCTCCGTGTAGTACTCGGGTAGTTCCAGGGCGGGATCCAGCACGAGCCGCCCCCGCGGCTCGGCGGGCATCCGGTCAAGAACCTCCGCCAGCCGGCTCGTGTGGTCCTCGAGTGATCGCCTCGCTGCGGCCCACCCCATCTTCTGTGCCTGGTGCTGTGTGGCGGCGGCGAACCGGTAGAGGTGGCTGGGGGCGATGATCGCGCCGGCCTCGTCCATCGTGGCCGGCGCGGATCCGCCCGCGGCCGTTGCACGCTCGTAGGCATCCAGGATGCCCTTGACGTGCACGGTGTAGTTGTAGCCCCGCAGGCCCTCGAGGTAGTCGAAGTGAGCTGCCTGCTCCTGGGTCGGAGCAGGCAGCTCAGGCATCTCGTCTCCCGAGTTCTCGGGCCCGCGGTGGCTCGGCCGTGCTAGCCGCCCGCCGCCTCGAAGTCCTGAATCCGCACGAGACCGTTGCCGGTGAGCGCCCGTGGCAGTGTCAGGAAGTCGGCGTGGGCATAGTCGAGGCCGGTCCAAGCGATGGGGTGGATCGGGTAGTCCTCGGCATAGATCCGCTGGATCGTCAGGGCGGCCTCTTCCATCGTGGCGGGATTGATCACGGCCTCGAGGGCGGCGTTCAACTCATCGTTGGCGTACCCGAACCAGTTCAGGAACCCGCCGACGCCGCCGTAGATGAAGCCGTAGTAGTTGGCGTCGTAGTAGGCCGGCGTGTCGATCACGTCCACGAAGAACTGGAGCTCTCCCGTCCTGCCGTACTTGCGGCCGTCGAAGGTGGCCCGTGGCTGCTTCTCGATGGCGAGGTCGAAGCCCGCCTCGCGGAACGAGTTCTGCACCAGGATGGCGATCTCCTCGTCCAGCGGGAGGCCATCCGCATAGGCCAGGGTGAGCGGCGCGTCGATCCCCGAGAGGACCGCTCCGGCCGCCTCGACGTCGTAGCCGCGGAAGAACTCGTTGGTGTAGCCCGGAACCGGCGGGATCAGGATCGAGTCCCACAGGACGGCGTCGCCCTGGAAGACCACGTCGATGATGTCCTGGTAGGGGATCGCTTGGGCGATCGCGGCCCGCACCGCGGGATCGTCGAACGGTGGCTCATAGGTGAGGGCCAGGAAGGCGCCGGTCGTCGTGAAGATGCGACTGACCGCCACGCCGTCCGTGGCCTTCGCCTGCTCGACGCCGAGCGTCGTCAACTCGGCTGCGAACGCCACGTCGCCGGCGAGCAGCAACTGCAGCCGCGAGTTGGCGTCGGGCACACTGCGCTGGATGACGCGCTTCAGTGCCGGCTGGGGACCCCAGTAATTCTCGCGGGCCTCGAGGACCATCTCGTCGCCGCCGGGCCCAAATTCCAGGACGCGGTACGGACCGAAGCCTGCCACGTTCTGGTTGAGCCACTCGTTGGCGTAGGGATCCTCGGCGGTGGTGTGGTTCTCCTGCAGGTACACGGAGTCGTAGATCGCGAGCCAGCCTGTCCCCAGCGAGGGCAGAAGCTTGTCGCCGAACAGGCCGCTGATCCGGATCGTGTAGTCGTCGATGATCTCGACCTGGTCGATGCTGGTCAGTCCGGCCACCAGCAGCCAGAAGGCACCGGTGGTCCCCGCCGCCATGGCCTTCTCGAGGGACCAGTGCACGTCAGCGGCGGTCATCTCGTTGCCCGCGTCGCTCATCACGCCCTGGCGCAGGTGGAACGTGTAGACGCTGCCGTCGTCGGAGATCTCCCAGCTCTCGGCGAGTTCGGGCTTGGCCTGGCCGGCGTTGCCTCCTTCGAGGCTGGCGTACAGGGCGTCGCGGTCGGCGGGGATCTCCCAATTCGTGAGGCTGTCGTAGGTGGCGAAGAAGATGCCCACCGACGGGAGGTTGTTCTGACCAGGGCCGTCGGGGTTGATGGCCAGGACCGGTCCCGCCAGAGCAAGCACGACCTCCTCCGGCACGGCCGGTGCGGCAGCGGGCGGAGGCGGCTCTGGCGCGGGTGCGGGCGGCTCCGGCGCCGGGGCTGGTGCTGCGGCCTCACGTTCGGCGGCTGCTTGGGCCTCGGCCTGAGCCTCCTCCGCGGCGACCCGCGCCGCGTCGGCCTCGTTCTGAGCTTCGGCGGCTTGTGAGCGCGCCTCGTCGGCGGCCGCCTGGGCGCCAGCGAGCGCTGCCTCGGCTTCCGCGACGGCCGCCTGGTTGCCCTCGGCAGTGGCCTGGGCCAGATTCGCCGCAGCCTGGGCTTCGTCGGCGGCGGCGAGCGCGGCCTGCGCCTGAGCCGAAGCCGCCTGCGCGTCGGCGAGCGCCACGTTGGCTTCAGCCTGCGCGGCCTGCGCTTCGCTCAGCGCCGAGTCGGCGGTGTCCTGTGCGCCGTCGTCCGCGGCACAGGCTGCCGTCAAAAGCGCAGCCGCGCTCAGGACGGCTACCCAGCGCGCCCTTCTGGTGGTCCGATGGTGTCGGCGCCGACTCGACGTTCCGGAAGTCTGGTCCATGATTCGCTCCCCAGTGGCTCTGTCCTGAACAGCCGGCATCGAGCCGGTGAGGCCTGGCCGCGGCTGGTTCAGAAATGACGCCGGAAAACTAGTCGTCGGATCTGGACCGGGCAAAGGGTCGTGGTTCAGCGGGATTCTGAGCAGGTGGTCCGGGGGGCTTGCTCCCGATCGACGAGGATGCAGGCGGCAGCGTGGTCGTGCCTGACCTCGAGCAGCGGGGGCTGCGCCTCGTGGCAGGTGCTCATGACCAGCGGGCAACGCGCCGTGAAGACGCAACCACCGGGCCGTTCGGTACTGCTCACCTCGCCCCGCACGACGCTCGCCGCGGGAGCCACATCGGGGTCGACGGACAACTCGGCGCCGAGGAGGAACTCGGTGTAGGGGTGCTTGGGGTTGGACAGGACCTCATCGGTGGGACCGATCTCCACGAGTCGCCCCAGGTACATGACCGCCACGCGCTCACAGACGGCCCGGATCGCCTTCAGGTCGTGGGAGATGAGGACGTAGGTGAGGTTCAGCTCCCTCTGAAGGCGCAGCAGCAACCGCAGCACGCCCTCTTGCACCGACACGTCGAGCGAGGCCGTCGGTTCGTCGAGGATGAGCACGCGCGGCGAGGTCGCCAGCGCTCTGGCGATGTTGACCCGCTGCTGTTGCCCCCCGGACAGCTCGTGCGGGTAGCGGCCCGCCAGATCAGGCGAGAGCGCCACCTGTTCCAGCAGCTCGTGGACTCGTCTCGCCAGGTCCGTGCCACGCAGGTCGGTGTGCAGGAGGAGAGGCTCGGCGACCGCCTCCCAGACGTGATAGCGGGGATCCAGCGACTCGTAGGGCTCCTGGAAGACGATCTGCATCTCGCTGCGCCACGAGCGAAGCGCCTTGGCCGGCGCATCCACGATGGAGCGGCCGAGCACCTCGATGCTGCCGGAATCAACCGGGGTGAGTCCCAGGATGCAGCGGGCGACGGTCGACTTCCCCGAGCCGCTCTCGCCCACGATGCCGAGCGTCCGCCCGTAGGGGACGGTGAAGCCGACGTCCTCGGCGGCCACCACGTCGGGCACGCCGCGCCGGGTCGGGAAGGTCTTGTTGAGGCCCTCGACGGCGATGGCGACCGCGCTGTCGAGCGCCGCGGCGCCCTCCGATGCGTCTTGGTGCGCCGGGTCGCTCATCGGCGGGCGTCCTGCACTCGCTGCGCGTGCAACCCGCGCAGGTCCGATGCGGCTATGAGGCGTCTGGTGTAGTCGTGCTGCGGCGAGAGCAGGACCTGCCGCATGTCCCCGTCCTCGACGACCCGTCCGTCGTGCATGACCGAGACCGTGTCGCAGTACTGGGCGATGATGCCGAGATCGTGCGTGATGATCAGAACCGAGAGCGACAGCTCCGACTGCAGGAAGGAGATCAGTTCGAGGATCTGGCGCTGGATCGTGGCGTCGAGGCCCGTGGTGGGCTCATCGGCGATCAGCACCTCCGGATCGCAGAGCAGTGCCGTGGCGATGACGGCCCGCTGCGCCAGACCGCCGCTCAACTCGTGGGGGTACGACCGGGCGATCCGGTCCACGTCGTCGATCCCGACCAGTCGCAGCCGCTCGCGGATCCGGGCGGCGCGCCCGCGCCGGTCCAGGTCCAGATGCGCCTTCAACACGTTGGCCATCTGCGTCTCGATGGTGATCATCGGGTACAGCGCCGTCCGGGGGTTCTGGAACACCATGCCGATCGATGCGCCGCGCAGCTCCCGCAGCTCATCGGCGTCGAGCCCGAGCAGCTCCCGACCGCCGAGCTGCACCGAGCCCGCGGTGACCCGCCCACCGGGAGGCAGCAGCCCGATCACCGAGCGCGCCGTCATCGACTTCCCCGAGCCGGTCTCGCCCACGAGCCCGTGCATCCGGCCCCTCCGGAGTTCCAGACCGACGCCGTCCAGCACGGGGGTGACGCCGTCGCGCCCCTCGATCTCGACGCTCAGATCCCTCACTACGAGGGCCGGTCCGGTCACCTGAGGTGCACCTCCCGGGCCTGCTCGATTCCCTCGCTGAGCAGGTTGAAGGCGAAGACGGCGAACGCAAGGAAGATGCCGGGGAAGATCGAGATCCACCACTGGCCGGTGGTGATGTAGCTGGCACCTCCGAGGATCATCGAGCCCCATTCGGGCGTCGGAACCTGCACCCCGACGCCCAGGTAGGCCAGGCCGGCCAGCGTGAGGATCCCGTAGCCCATGGAGACGCCGAACTGCACGACGGCGGGTCCGAGCGAGTTGGGCAGCACGTGGCGGAACACGAGCCGCGTGGTGGAGTTCCCCAGGGCCACCGCAGCCTGGATGTAGCGCTGCTCGCGGACGGTCAGCACGCGGCTGCGGACCAGCCGCAGGAACACCGGAGCGTTCACGAAGGCCAGGACGAACACCACGTTGGTGAGGCTGTTGCCGCCCAGTGACACCAGAGCGATCGCCAGGATCAGCAGCGGGAAGGCCTGCACGACGTCGGCGAGCCGCATCGAGGCCTCACCCATGAGGCGCCGGGAGAAGCCCGCGGCCACGCCGAGCACGATGCCGATCAGCGCGCCGAGGCCGACGCCGAGCACCACGATGGTCAGGTCGATCCGCGGGGCGTGGAATACCCGCACGAAGATGTCGAACCCGGAGCGGTCGGTCCCGAAGGGGTGCCGGACGCTGGGCGGCAGCAGCGCCTCGCGCGGGTTGGCGATCTCGGCACCGAATTGCCAGACCGCCGGGACCACGTAGGCGCCGAGCGCCAGCACGAAGATGATGAACGCACCCCACAGCAGCGGGGGGTTCAGGTTCCGTCGCAGCCGTTTGGCGAAGCCTTCGGCGTGTCTCGGCAGCACGAACTCGGGCGCGGCCTCGTTGCGGCCCTCCGGGGGCGGGTTCACAGCCGCACCCGGGGGTCGATGACCCGGTAGAGCAGATCAACGACGAAGAAGATGGCCACCGACAGCGCCCCGGCAACCAGCACGAACCCCTGCACCGCCGGGAAGTCGCTCTGGCGGATGGCGTTGACGGCGTACTGGGCCGCCCCTCCCCAGGAGAACACGGTCTCGACCAGCACGGCGCTGCCGAGCAGCACGCTGAAGAGGATCCCCACGAAGGTCACCACCGGGGGAAGGGCACCGCGCGTGGCGTACACCCAGAGCTTGCGGTTCGACAGGCCGCAGGCGCGCCCGAACAGGATGGAGTCCGATGTCAGCGATTCGATGGCGGCCGAGCGGGCCAGGCGGGCGATCGGTGCGGTGAAGATGAGCACCATCGTCATGAGCGGCAGCCAGATGTGGTGCAGGGACGCCTTGAACGCCTCCCCGTTCAGCGTGATCATCGCGTCGAAGAGCGCCGCACCGGTCACGTCGCGCGGGGCGGGCCCGCCCGGAGACAGTTGTCCCGTGGGGCCGGGGGCGATGTCGAACTTGAAGAAGAAGACGAACAGCAGGACGAGTCCCAGCCAGAAGTCGGGCACCGAGAGCGCGGAGAAACTGCCGAATCGGACCGCCCTGTCGCCACCCCTGCCCCGTCGGTGGGCCGCGTAGCTGCCCAGCGACAGCCCGAAGACGAGGGCGAAGGCCAGTGCCAGCACGACCAGCTCCAGCGTGGCGGGCAGGCGGTCGGCCAGGTCGGTGGTGACGGGGCGATCGGTGAAGAGCGACGTGCCCAGATCGCCGCGGATGGTGTCGCCCAGGAAGTCGGCGTACTGCGCGCCCAGCGGCTGATCCGTGCCGAGTTGGGCCCGGACGTTGGCGATCACCTCCTCCGTGGCGAAGGACCCGGCGACCAGATAGGCCGGGTCGCCGCCGGCCAGGCGGGTGAGGAAGAAAGTCGCCGTCGCCACGCCGAATAGGATCGGAATCATGAAGAGGATGCGCTTGACGATGAGCCACGCCCATTGCCGCGCCCTCACGACAGTGCCTCCCGCACGAGTTGCAACCGTACTCCCGGAGCCCGATGCGCGGGGAAACGGCGCCGGCGCGGCCGCGCCGGTGACCGGCGGCAACTCTCCGGTCCCCCAGCGCTGATGGTCTCCCCGGAGACCGGCGGTTCGGAGACCTCCGGCATTCCTCGCGGGGTCGGGGGGCCGCCGGCCCCGTCACGGTGCACCGCCCTGCGGGCTCTGCTCGACCGCCCGCAGGCCACGATCGTGGTCGGCGCGGCGAACGCCCTGTCGGCCCGCCTGGTTGAGCGGGCGGGCTTCGACTGCTGCTTCGTGACCGGGGCGGGGCTCGCCAACGCGCAGTTCGGGCTGCCGGACATCGGGCTCGTTTCGATGACCGAGGTGGTGGACGAGGCCGCCAGGATCTGCGATGCCGTCGACATCCCGGTCATCGTGGACGCCGACACCGGCTTCGGCGGACCGCTGTCGGTCATGCGCACGGTCCACCTCCTGGAGAAGGCGGGAGCCGCCGCCGTACAGATCGAGGATCAGGCCATGCCGAAGCGGTGCGGGCACTTCGCCGGCCAGCGGCTCGTGGAGCCCGCCGAGATGCTCTCCCGGATCGACGCCGCGCTCAGCGCTCGCGCCGACCCCGACCTGGTGGTGATCGCCCGGACCGACGCCCGCTCGGTGCTGGGCTTCGAGGAGGCGATGCGCCGGGCGCGCCTCTATGCGGAGGCCGGAGCCGACGTCATCTTCGTGGAGGCGCCGCGAACCGTCGAGGAGATGCGCAGGATTCCCGCCGAGTTGGGGGGCACGCCCGTGCTCCTCAACGTCGTGGAGGGCGGCAAGACCCCGCAGTTGCCCCGCGAGGAGTTGCAGGAGATGGGCTACCGGTTGATCCTGCACGCCAACCTGCTGCTGCGGGTCATGCTCAAGGCCGGTGAGGATGCTCTGGCGCATCTCCACGAGCACGGCGACTCCGCCGAGCTGGGCGACCGCGTGCTCGGATGGGCGCAGCGTCAGGCCCTCGTGGATCTGGAGCGGTTCGACGATCTCGAGAATCGACTGAGCAATGAATCGACCCAACGATAGGGAGACCCCATGAGCGGGCAGACCGAGGAGCGGCGGTCGTGGCTGGCTTCGATCCCGGGAGATGACCTCGACGTGTACGAGTTGTCGGGATTCGGCGGACCCTCGGGTTTCGGCGACCATCCCGCGCTGCTCGTCATCGATGTGCAGTACCGAACAGCCGGCGACAGGCCGGTGCCGATCCGCGAAGCCATCACCACCATGTACCCGACCGCCTGCGGCGACAGGGCATGGGCCGCGATCCCGCACATCGCCCGGCTCCTCCGCGCGGCGCGGGCGGCCGGGATTCCGATCATCTATCCGTACGTGGCACCCAAGAAGGCTGTCGACGCGGGGCGCTTCGGCAGCATCAACCCGGCCATCACCTCGATCAGCGAGCGGGGCTACGAGTTCGTGGACGAGGTTGCGCCCGAGGACGGCGACGTGCTGCTGCCCAAGCGCCACGCCAGCGCCTTCTTCGGCACTGCTCTGGTGAGCTATCTCGTGGACTTCGGGGTGGACACGGTGATCCTGGCCGGATGCACCACGAGTGGTTGCATCCGCGCCACGGCCGTGGATGCCTTCTCCTACAACTTCCGGACGATCGTCCCCGAGGAGTGCGTGTACGACCGTATCCAGGCGAGCCACGACGTTGGCCTGTTCGACCTCGACGCCAAGTACGCCGATGTCATGCCGGCCGAGGCGGTCATTGATCGGCTCAGGGAGTCGACGGCTCCGCCTGGCTGACCGCCGGCGAGGGCGCTCGCTTCGGCCGCAGGACGGCCAGCGCGGCGACGGCCACCACCGCGATGGCGGCGAGCACGATCAGGGCGGCCTGGCCCACGGCAGTGGTGAACGCCTTCTCGCCGGCGATCTCGTAGAGCAGGCCGTCCGCCTCCGAGACGCCCGGCGGTGCCGAGCTGCGCCCCAATGCCAGGTCGGTGGTGATCTCGGCGGGCACCTCGGGGTCGAGACCGGCATCCCCCAACAGGGAGCGGTAGATGCCGCCGACCCGCGAGGCGACCAGCGAGCCGATGATGGCGATCGAGAGGAGTTGGCCGAGTTGGATCGCCACGGTGTGCGCCCCCGAGACGATCCCGCCGCGGGAGGCGGGCGCGGCGCTGAGCGCCAGATGCAGCGAGACCGCCGGGAACACCGACATTGCGGCTCCGACCAGTGCCAGGGCGATACCGACGACGGGGTACGGCGACGTGGGGGTCATCCGGGAGATCAGCACGAGGCCGGCGACCTCCAGCAGCACGGCCGACCCCAGCATGCGGCCGAAGCCGAAGCGTTCGAGCAGGCGCATGGCGAAGGGGGAGATCAGGGCGGCCACGACGCCGAACGGCATGAACGCGGCGCCGGCCACCAGGGGCGAGAACCCGAGTATGCCCTGCAGGTAAGTGATCACGAAGAACATCGTCCCGACCACCGAGACGATCGCCAGCAGCATGATGATGAGGCCCGCGGCGAGGCGCCGGCGGTCGATCCCTACCCCGGGGCGGGAGCCGGCCCCGCGGCGCAGGGCTGCCGCCATCAGCACCAGCACCCCCAGGCCTCCGAGCACCCGCCACAACACCGGGCCGGAGCTCCAGCCCTCCTGGCCGGCGCTGATGAGGCCCCAGATCAGCAGGGCCAGGCCGACCGAGCCCGCAAGACTGGGCAACACCCGCAGGTCGGTTGCGGTCGACGGCGCCGGATCCTCCCGCACACCGATCAGCACGGGCACCAGCGCGGCCAGTGCGAAGCCGCACGACAGCCAGAAGATCGACCACCACGGCCATGCCCGCAGCAACAGCCCCCCGATGAGGGGGCCGATCGCCGAACCCCCGAGCGCACCGGTGAACCAGAGGCCCAGCGCGACGTTCAGCGGCCGCCCGGCCGGCAGGTGCACTCGCAGCAGCGCCACCGAGGCGGGGAAGGCCAGTGCCGCGCCGGTGCCCGACACCGCCCGCAGGCCGATCAACTGTCCCATGCTGCCAGCGAAGGCGCTGCCGACCGTGCCGGCAATGAAGAGCGCCAGCCCGCAGCGGAGCATCAACGAGGCGCCGAAACGGTCCGTCAGCCCGCCCCCCAGCATGACCAGTGCCGCCAGGGGAAGGAGGAATCCCGAGAACATCCACTGGGTTGCCGAGAGGTCGGCTCCGAGCGCCTCGGCGATGGTGGGCGCCCCCAGTAGCACCGTCGCCTGGTCGAGATTCAGGACGAGGCTGGTGAGTGCTCCTGCTGCCGTCACCCACCAGTGGGATCGTTCAACTGTCATGCGCGGTCAGGGCACCCGCGCCGGACTGTCACTCTCCCTCGATGCGATCCACGAAGGACATCACGGCGTCGGAGAATTCCTTCGGGAATTCGGGCACGACGGCCACCCAGCCGCGAATGTTGGGCTCGGGGCCGGGGATCTCCACGTACTCGCTGTGCGGAATCGCGGCGTGAGCCTTGACGGTGTAGGAGTACAGCACCTCCTCCTCCACGTTGAGAACCAAGACCGGACACTGCAGCTTGGGGTACGCCGCGTAGTGGTCGTACTGCACGACGGCGACGTACGTCCACCAGTAGTTCGGCCCGGCCTGCAGCTTGGCGATGAGCTCGCGAAGGTACGTCTCGCCGTCGTTCTCGGTGGCGAAGTGGGCCACATAGTCCAGGATGTCGTTCGCCAGGAACTCGCCCTTGCCGTCGGGTGTCCAGCCCGATTTCAAGTCGTCACGGGACAGCCAGTCGTCGCGCTCCTCCTGGTCGTCCACGGCGAGGATCGGTGCGATCACGAGGCACTTGACCCGCTCGGGAGAGTTGGCTGCCACGTCCACCGCGATGCTCGCACCGGTGTGGAAGCCGACGATGTTCGCCTGCTCGTACCCGAGATGGTCCAGCAGGCCGATGACGGCTTGGGAGTAGTAGGGGATGCCCTCGGTCGGTTGCTCTGCGGGGTGGTCGGACATCCCGAATCCGGGCGTGTCCATGGCGATGGTGTGGTAGCGCTCGGCGAAGAGGGGGATCGCCCTCAACCACATGACCGAACTGCTGGCGGTCTGGTGCAGCAGGATCAGAGGGGGTCCCTCACCGGCCTCGACGTAGTGAACCTGCCCGACCGCGGTGTCGGCGTACCCTCGCCTCATCAGTCCCCCTAGCAACAGTCCGGGTGCAGGACGTGGGGTACAGTACCCCGCGCACCGGATGCCGGTGGCGGAGGGGCCGGCGGCGGAGGGGATCACGATGCTGGAAGCGGAGGGAACGAGCCGCAGGCTCATCAGCACCCGTCACGGCCACGTGCACGTGCGCAGCAACGGCGAGGGCGAGCCACCGCTCGTGCTGCTGCACATGGGCCTCTCGTCGGGTCGCATGTACCGCCACATCACGCCGCGGCTGTCCGCCGGGCGCCGGGTGATCGTGCCCGATCGCCTGGGGTTCGGGTGCTCGGACCACCCGCGGCCCGGGCTGTCCCTGGGCGACTATGCCGACACCACGATCGACGCACTCGACGCGATGGGGATCGGCGAGTTCGACGTTGCCGGTGTCCACACCGGTTCGTGCGAGGCGATCGATCTGGCGGTGCGCTACCCCGACCGGATCCGGCGGATCGCCGTGGTGACCGTGCCGGTGTTCTCGCCGGAGGAGATTCCCCAATACAAGGACAACTACCTGCACGAGCCGAAGCCCGACGCCGATGGCACCCATCTCGACTGGTACTGGCGCTGGTGGCGTGACGGCGGGTTCGGCGGCGCCGCCGAGCGCTCGCGCGCCTGGTCGCCGGAGCTGCTGCACGAGTTCCTGATGGATCATCTGGGGGCGCAGCCCGATCCCTGGATGACGTACCACGCCGTCTTCGACCATCCGACCGGCGAGTTCGTCTCGAAGATCCGCCAACCCTTCCTGGTAGTCGATGTCCACGACGATCTGACCACGCAGACCGCTCGGGCGATGCCGTTGCTGCCGGCTCACACCCGTGTGGTCTCGCGACCGGACCTGACCGATGTGCTGGAGCTCTTCACGACCGCCGCCGATGAGATCGCCGACTACTTCGAGGAGTTCTTCGAGGAGGTTCTCCCGTGAGGCTCCCCATGAACGACCGCTACGACTACGTGTCGATCAAGGACCGAGTGCCCTACGACTGGCCGAACGGCACCCGTCTCGCCGTCTGTCTGTCGAACAACGTCGAGCACTTCGCCTTCAAGGCAGGAATGGGTCTCAATGACTCGGCGGTGAGCGCGCCGGCCGACTACCGGAGCTATGCCTGGCGGGACTACGGAAACCGGATCGGCATCTGGCGGATGTTCGACGTGTTCGACGAACTGGACCTGCCGTGGTCGCACAACGTCAACTCGACGGTGATGGAGCTGTACCCCGACATCGTGGCCAAGATCGTCGAGCGTGGCGACGAGATCATCGCCCATGGCCGGACGAACTCCGAGCGCAGCGACGGCCTCTGGGAGGAGGACGAGGCCCGTCTCATCGCAGAGACCACCGAGGTCATCACGCGGCACTGGGGCCGTCGCCCGAGCGGCTGGATGGGCCCGTACATCGCCGAGTCGGCTGTCACCAGCGACCTGCTCGCCGAGGCCGGCTACAAGTACACGCTGCAGTCCCCGTGCGACGACCAGCCGATCTGGCTAAGGACCAGGTCGGGTCCGTTGCTCAGTATCCCGTACCCGCTGGAACTGAACGACGTCGGCGTCTACGTGCGGCGGCACCACCCGGCACCGGT
Organism: Acidimicrobiia bacterium; assembly: GCA_009835395.1. Lineage (GTDB taxonomy): Bacteria > Actinomycetota > Acidimicrobiia > Acidimicrobiales > CATQHL01 > VXNF01. Next base: position 19,837 of record VXXM01000042.1, on the reverse strand, counting down.
GTTCGCAGAGATGATGATGGATCAGTTCGACGAGATGCTCCGTCTCGCCGACGACCAGCCGCTGGTGTACTCCATCTCGCTGCACACGTTCCTGGTCGGCCAGCCGTTCCGGCTGAAGCATCTGCGTGCCGCTCTCGAGCACATCGCGGCGCAACGTGACGACGTGTGGCTGGCGAAACCCGAGGACGTCGCCGCCCACGTGATGAGCCTGCCGGAGGGCATCGTCCCCGGAAGCCGCCCTCCGGCTGCCTGAGCACCCGGGTCCCGGCGACCCGGGAGGTTGGCTCAAGACGAGCACTCGCGGCTGTGGTTCGCGCGGCCAAGGACCTCGTTGCGGCCGTCGGGGAGACGGACAACTAGGCGGTGTGTTCGTGGTGGCGGTGGGGGCAGAGTCTGCTCGATGGCCAGGCGTGCCACCCGGTGAGGCTGGGATCGTTGACGAGCAGGGCCGCGGCGCCGATGTTGACTGCCGGATCGAGGTACGTCTCGTCGTCGCGCCCGAACCACCCGACCATGCGCTCGTGGTATTCCGAACCGATCCACCAGTCGGAATTGATCTGCATCAAGCCGAACGAGCCACGTCCCGGGTCATCGCGATTGGTGCTGTCGGGGTCGCCGCCCGACTCGTAGGAAATGATGCACAGCGCCGTGGAGGCATCGACCGGGTCGAAGACGGCGCACACCGTCGGAGCCCACTGCAGCACCGCCTCAGGTTCGACTATCTCGCTGAGCACCGGAGTCCCCTCGAGGCACGAGTCATCAGCGTCGACGGGAGAACTCTCCAGGAACTGCAGATAGGTCCGGAAGCTGGACATCTCCGACGGCGAGCACCCCAGCACTCCGAGCAGTGCGCAGAGCCCGAGCGACAATGCGACGACACGCCGGAGACGAGGCCGGAACCTCCGGGAATGTATGTTGTTTCCGGTACTATCAGTGTCGGCAATCGCCCGGCCCCGGAGGCCTCGCAGTGGTGTGCGCACCGCCGCAGACTAAGGACGCGGCAGCGAGTATCGTCACACGAAGTGCTGTGACATATGTCAAACACACCACGAAGTGGAAATTGTCAAGCATTTGACGGATGGGCCGGCAACATGGGCCGCGGAGAGCGGCGACTCGGGTACAGGGGAGTTCCTCGGATGGCTGTGATCGAGCACGAAGGAGACATCATCCACACGAGCGGCGACTTGCCCGCTGTCCGTGCAGCGGCTCCCGATTTCAGCTTGGTCGGGGCCAATATGGAACCAATGAGCCTCGGGGTCTTCGCCGGTCAGCGACTGGTGCTCAACATCTTCCCGAGCATCGACACGCAGACCTGCGCAGAGAGCGTGCGGGTGTTCAACGAGCGTGTCATAGGTTTCTACGCCGCGACAGTGCTGTGTGTGTCGGCCGATCTGCCTTTCGCGGCGAAGCGGTTCTGCGGGGACGAGGGAATCGAGAACGTCTACACCGCGTCCACGTTCCGCTCCCCGGAGTTCGCCGAGGACTACGGCGTGCGCATGATGGACGGCCCGATGGAGGGACTGTGCGCCCGTGCCGTCGTCGTGGTCGACGAGGACGGAAGGGTCGTGCACTCCGAACTCGTCTCACCACTCAACACAGAGCCCGACTACGACGCCGCTCTGGGCGCTCTGTAGCCAGACTTACTCGGAGTACCGACAACTCAGGGCGCGGCTGCCGGTCGCGACTCGCGTCCAACCGGCAGGCCGGTGTCTCCGGCGACGACTCCGCTGGGGTCAGAGCCGGAGTGGCTGGTTGACGGTTGGATCCGTGGCTCCACGGCGACTTTGCACGGTGTTGTTGCTGTGGTGATCGCCGACCTTCGGGGGGCAGTGACGGGCGGCGTGGCGGAGGGTGCGTTTGCCGTCGGCCGCTGTCTCGATGTCGCCACCCCTGTCGTGGACCTCGTTGTGATGGCAGGGCCCGCAGAGCAGGCACAGGTTGTCGATGTCGGTGGGGCCGCCGTGCTCCCAATGCTCCTCGTGGTGGGGTTCGCAGATGTTGTACCTAGCGCCGCAGCCGACGCAGCGCCCGTCGCGGGCGGCGAGGGCGATGCGCTGGGCGGCGTTGGCGTCGCGGCTGGCCCGCCCGAGCCACAGCGGCCGGCCCGGCGTGTCGAAGATGGCGGGGACGACCTTGGCCGTGACGGCGAGCTTGACGAGTTCATCCGCGCTCACGGGCGTGCCGTCGGGAAGATGTGCACCGGCGACCCGGCCGGCGACGGCGTCGTAGTCGGCGATGACGAGCAGCGTCGTGCTCTGGGTCCCGGCGCCACCGTTGGCGGTGGCGAGGAGTTCGAGAGCGTCGGCATAGCGCTGCAGCACGGTGGTGCGATTGACGAGGGCCTCGGTGCGCCGGAGCTTCCTGGCTGCAGCGTCTAGCGCTGTCTCGATGCGGGCGCCGGCCACGGGATCGAACAGGCCGAACAGCTTGTACATGCCGTCGGACTGCCGCTTGATGGACAGTTCGCGCCGGGCCCGCTGGCGCCGGCGGCGCTCCTGGAGGTCCTCGCCGGCGGAGCGCTCGTTGACGTGGTCGCGAACGGTGTGGCCGAACACGTCGGTCGGCTGAGTGGCCGCGGCGTCGAGGAGTTCCGCCTCGTCCACATCGGTGTGCTCGGAGGCTTCGGCGATGATCTTGGCGTGCTGCGGCGTGATGTCGCCGTCGGCCAGCGCCTGCGCCGTGCCGGCCAGGTCGGCGAGCTGCCCGGCCAGCTTCACGTCGCGCTTGGCGCTTCCCCGGGACTGGCGCAACCGGTCGCGCACCGCCTCAGCCGCCTTGGCCTCACCGTCGCGGCGCGCCAACTCCGCGACCGTCTCCGACCGCACCGCCGCCAACCCCGCCTCACAGCGCCCAACCAGCCCCAGCCGCTCCTCGAGAAGCTCGCCACCCAACGAGCGCAACCCCGCCAGCAGCGCCTCCACCTGACCGGCAACCCGACCAAGGACGTCGACCTCAGCGCCGCCGGTGGTGTCGCAGAACAGGGTGGGATCGGTCATCGGTGGCTCCCCCGGGGAACGCATCGTCGTCGGGTTCAGGTCGGCCGGGCCGACAAGCCGGTCGGGGAACCACCGACCCCCTCTGCGAGGAAGACCGATGAACCGGTACTGAACAGTTTAGCAGCACCGAAACAACGAGACAACACTTGTTCGGGATATTCTCGAAACAAATCCGGAACAAAGATCAGATGAAAGTCGTCTGGGCATCAGTCAATATTTGGGGTGTTCGTTACCCAAAATATTGGGATATCTATTTCGTGTGACTGTCGAGGGCCGCGCCGAGTACTCGCCCCGCCTCTTGGACGGCAAGCTGCGGGAGGTGCTGGCGTTCTCGCCGGCAGTCGTCGTCGAAGGCCCGAGGGGGTGCGGCAAGACGACCACCGGCAGCCGTGCGGCGTCATCGTTCCTGGCCATGGACGAGGTGGATGTGGCCGGAGGGTCGCCCGGCGCGCTCGGGCCCTGACCTTCGCCGCGTCAGACAAGGGTCGTCTGCGCCGGAGTGGCTTTCTTCTCGACCTTGGGCGCCTTCTTGGCCTCGGCCGGGACCGGTAGCACCTCAGCCGTCGTGAGGTCCTCCACGGTGATCTGTGGCCCGTCGATGATCGCCGCCAGCAGCTCTGCCTGCTCCGGCTCCAGAACCACGAGCGCGGTGAGGGCATTGAGGATGTCCAGAAGCTCGATGTCCCATTCCGGACGCCAGCCGTCGGGCGTGATCGACTCCAGTGAATCCTGGTCTCTGTTGCCCGTTCCGGACCGGCGGTAGTTGAACCAGGTCCTGATTACGTTCTTGCCGGAGACCTCGTACCCGTCGACCTCCGGTGAGACGTTCTTGAAGACTCCGTCGCCGATTCGGAGTTCCTGTTGCTCTGCGTCGTAGTCGAGCGTGCGGTTGTAGGTCCCCGCGCCAGTTTCGGAACGCAGCCTCGGACCGCCAGACAGGCGGATCCGTCCCGGCGGGCGGCCATCGTCGGTGTCGACGTACCGTTCTCCGAAGGTGTGTGCCCAGATCACGCGTCGGCCGAATGCCGACGCCATCGACCAGTAATCGCCGTCGGCGGTCAAGGGCACTCGAATGCCCGGTGTGTGGGGTGAGACCTCGTTGAACCAAGCGGTGTAGGTGGGGTGGGCGCACACGCCGGCGACGTAGGCGAGCAGGTCTTCGGGTGCAACATCCGTGCCGAACAGCTTCCCAAGATGGTCGAGCAACTTGGGTGCGACGTTTGCAGTCGTGGCGCAGTTGTCGCGCCAGAGCGGGAACGCGCGTCCGCCGCGTCCGTGATAGTGGTGTAGGCCGGGTAGCAAATGGGTGAATGTGACCGCCGGTCCGTTGTCGGGGTGGTCGTCTTCGATGCAGGTCAGATGGACCTGCCGGTCACTCCACGTCTCCCATAAGGACGGCGCAGGCCTGTCGAGAACACGTTTGTCAGGAATGATCCACTGTCGGTCGAAGGAGCGCCGACCAAGTCGAATCGGAGTCGGGCACGGACCCTTCTCTTGAGCTATCGGAGTCGCACTCCTCTCGGGAGGACAACCGGGAAGGTTGACAGCGGATTTCCAGTCGATCGTCCGACTATCGGTTTTCTGGAAGAGAGTCCGTTTCCGCTCTCGGTTCAGTTCACCGACAAGTTCGTCCCAACGTTGCTGGAGAGTGTTGGGGTCCGCCGATGTCGGCCAGCCGCGCTGGGCGAGTACTCCAGATGCGGACCACGGAAGCAGGTCGTGGATCGCCGGACAACTTCGCCAGATCGCCATGCCTGCTGGCTTGAACGGTTCTCGCCAGCCATTTGGACAATCGATCCACGGCTGTGTCGCTTTGCTGGCGATCTTGATTCGGTCCAACTCCGTGAACTTCGCACTACGGCTACCTGGCGCGACTTCCTGAAATCGGACCGCCGCTGGCAACTCGTCGGTTTGCGGCGAGCGCACAGCACAAACGACGGCGATCTCGTGCTGCACGCCTTGGAATATCCGGGTTCTCACGTCTGGCTGGTGGCCTTCGGGAGACAGCGAGACCACCCAGATCTCCGAGCACTGCTGGCGTAGCCAGGCGCGCATCTTCTGGAAACCATCGCCGCTCAACCACGGTGCGGTCGTCACGAAGCACACCACACCGAGGCGGTCACTCAGTCCAACCTGGGAGTTCTCGAGGACTTTCCAAGTCGCCCAGCGCCAGAAGTAGACAAGGAGATTCGACATGTTCTTGACATGTGCGCTGACCTCCCAGTCGGTAGGCGGTTTCCAATCGTTCAAGATCGGCGACAGATCGGTGTTGGGATTCCCGCTCTCCACCCAGCCGCCAAGTCCCTTGGCCCGCTCCCGGTACGGCGGGTTACCGATGGCGACCGTCACGGGAGTCGTCGCCTTCAGGTGGTTGGCGGCTCGCCGCTCCCGGCTGATCGGCTCGTAGATCGACCCCAGCCGGACCTCCTCGGTGTAGGGGTCGGCCAGCGTGTCCGCCAGCAGCACGGGCGGCGCTCGGTCCACGCCGTGGCGGCGGAAGCGCGCGCCGGTGCGGAACTGGGCCACGCTGTACGGACCGGTCTGCAACTCGAACCCGACGAGCCGCTCTGCGGCACCTCGCAGCGCACCGGCCACGGCGCCGGCGCCGTCGCGTTCCTCGACGGTGGAGGCGATGCGGTCGATGATCTGGCGCAGGAAGGTGCCGGTCCCGACGGCAGGGTCGATGACCGTGACGGCCTCGTCGGCGAAGCCGGAGGGTTGGCCGAGTCGCGTTCTGAGCACCTCGTCAACCAGCCGCACCATGAACTGCACTAACTCGGCAGGTGTGTAATACGAGCCCGATTCCTTGCGCAGGTCGGGATCGTACTGGGCAAGGAAGTCCTCGTAGAAGTACAGCCAGTCGCCAGCGTCGTTCAGGAGAGCCGGATCCGTGGCGGCGAGCAATGACAGGAGAGATTCCACAGCCGGCTCGATGGGACCGATGGCGCTCTCGGAGCACAGGACACGGAGGGCGGTGGGAATCAGGCCGACATCGGCGTCGAGCACACTTGTCGCCTGTGCCACCCGTCCAGCGACACTATTGCCGGCGGTCAGCGCGGAGCCTGCGGCACGGGCGGCGATCAACCCGAAGGTGATGGTCTGGGCGTACGCATCGGCGAACTCGGCGTCGCTCGCCTCGGGGAACAGCAACGAACGCCAAATGATGAGCCCACCCCGCATCACGGTGTAGTCGGGCCGGGCGCCCGCAACCGCGCCGGAAATCTCCCCGGCCAATACCAGCTTCGGGTAACCCAGATCCTCTGCGACGGACTCCACCAGAGCCTGGACCGGCGCGCGTAGGTGATCTTCCAGAGGAACGCCATCATTCGCGGCAGCTGCGGCGGAGACCTTCGTGCGGAGGTACGCATAGTGGCGCCCAGCGGTCTCGATAGCCAATGGCGACTGAGTTGTCATGGCTTCAAGGCGGTCAGGGGCACCACCGCGATCCCGTCGTCGGTTTGGTAGCCGTGGCCGAACGCGGTCACAACGATCAGCCGAGCTGGCATGCCTCGCGGTGCGGTGTCCACTCGCTCGCGCACGGCACGAAGTGACTTCATTGCCTTGGTGATGGCTGCCCCTCCGCCGAGCTTGATCTCCACCGCCGCCCATCTTCCGTCGATGCCGTCGATGATGGCATCTGCCTCCAACCCGCTGTCGTCACCGTAGTAGTAGAGGCGCGCGCTGAGTGACTGGGCGTAGATGCGGAGATCGCGCACCGCCATCGACTCGAACAGCAGACCCATCGCCTCCAGATCTCCGCCGACGGCCGCAGGCGATCCTCTCAGCGCGGCCACTGCGAGTGCAGGGTCGGCGAAGTATCGCTTCGAGCTCCTGCGAAGGCGGGCGGATGACCTCAGATGAGTCGACCATGCCGGCAATGGCTCGATCACGAACATGCGGGCCAGTTCGTCCAGGTACGTGTGAATCGTGGAGCGAGCCGGCGGGCTGGCGTCTTCATCGGAGATATCTGCAAGCAGCGTCGCGACTGTGGCGTTGGTCGCCTCGTTTCGGCCGAGTGACTCGAGAAGCCTCGCTACCAGGAGGGGGTTGCGCCTGATTCCCGATACCCGGGCGATGTCAACGCGGGTGATGTCGTCCAGGTAGTCCCGCAGGCGCGCCTGCGCGACGTGCGGTGCCGTTGCGATCATTCGGGGCCATCCGCCCCGACAGATGAGAGCCGCGATGTCGCTGATCGTCTGCTTGGTATCCGTAGCCCGGCAGCGGCCGTCCGCCATCAGCGAGGCGAGGGACACCTCCCCGGTGGAGTCCCCGGACTCCCACAGAGACATGGGCCTCATCCGCACGCGCGCCACCCGACCCGCGCCAGAGTGCTCCGTGATGTCGTCCGGGGGATTCTGCGACCCGGTGAGAAGGAAGTGCCCGAACCCGCCGCGCCGATCGCAGGCGTGGCGCATCTGGTTCCAGATGCCGCGCACGAGTTGCCATTCATCGAGTAGCCGCGGCTCGGGTCCGTCGAGAATGGACGCCGGATCTACCTCGGCGGCGATGCGCAGAGCCTCGCTCTCGTCCAGCACGACCTCGCTGGCGGCGAACCTCCGCCCTGTCCAGGTCTTGCCGCAGCCTCGCGGGCCCTCTATGAGTACAGCAGGCGCCGAGGCGAGCGCCTCGGTGATCTCCTCGTCAACCACGCGAGCCAGATAGCCGGTGTCGTTTGGCACGTTCCCCGTTTCGAAGTCTTCCTACTTTGCCCAAGTGCTCGCGCTGTGCGCGAATGCATCCGCTCGATGGCAGATATACGCCATTTATCGGACATTCTAAACGTCATTCTGCGGGGATTTCAAACTTCACTTTACGGCAACCTAGAACTTCACTTTCCGGCGACAAGAGACGTCACATTCCGGCGAGTTCGGACTCAATCCTGCAAACGATCCCGCTTCGCTGCCGGTGGGTGCGATCCAGCTTCCGCAGAACGACGGCTTGGCGCCGAGATGACGGGGTGAGCCGGCTCGGTGGCGTTGGGGCGTGCGTCGTCGCGAGCGCGTGTGGGGTTGTGTCGGGGGTCAGCCCTTGCGGCCGATTCGGGCGCTGAGGACGTCCCGCAGGCTCACGATGCCCAACAGGCCCGTGTTGTCGACCACGGGGAGGTGGCGGAACCCGCCTGAGAGCATCATCTCCGCCGCCTCCTCGGTGTCGATCTCGGGGGAGCAGGTGATGGGCTCGGGCGACATCCAGCGCGACACCGGGTCGGCGGCCATGTCGGTGGGTTTGCCGGCGGCGCGCAGCACGTCGCGCTCGGTGAGGATGCCGCTGAGCATCGCGCCGTCCAGCACGAGCACCGACCCGATGTGGCGCCGCACCATGTGCCGGGCGGCCTCGACCATCGGGGTCGAGCCGGGCAGGGTCACCACCTCGGTGCTCATGACCTGGCGCACTGAAGCCATATCAACCCGAGCCGCCGGTCTCGTCGTAGCCGCTGCCGTCCCCCGGCTGTGAGGGAGTGTCGAGATCCTGATTGAGGCGCCGCCAGAGGGCTCCGGCCCACCCCACCGTGTGCGGCCACTCCCGCCAGAAGGACTGCAGCGTGGCGGCGTCGATCTCGTCGACGGCCTCGTCGGGGGTGACCTCTCGCGCCAACTCCTCAAGCAGGCTCATCGCATCGAGCAGCTTCTCGGACGGGTCGGACATCGGCGGCCTCCTTGCGAGAGTCTGCCACATGTCCCCGAGGTCGAAAATGTCGCGCAGGTGAAGATTGAGAAGATTGATCGGCGCCGGCGTGACGCAACCGGGTCCAGCGCTCCCTCCGGGCGATCTGCGCCCGCCGCCGGTGCTTCGAACTACCATCCGGGCGCCAACCGGACGGCAGCAAGGAGCGTCGACTGTGGGCAGATGGAGCCGAGCCGAGATCGAGGAGGCCTTCGCCCACTACCGGGAGGTCGCCCAGCGGGCCGCCGCAAGCGGCAACTGGCGGGAGTGGGCGAACCAGTTCACCACCGACGCCAGCTACCTCGAGCACCACTTCGGCGCCATGGAGGGGCGCGAGGCCATCTACGACTGGATCCAGTCCACCATGAGCGAGTGGCCCGGCAACGAGATGATCGCGTTCCCCATCGAGTGGTACATCATCGATGAGGAGCGGGGCTGGGTGGTGTGCCAGGTGTGGAACCGCATGGCCGACCCCGGCGACGGCTCGCTCCACCAGGAACACAACCTCACCCTGCTCAAGTACGCGGGCGACGGTCTGTGGAGCTACGAGGAGGACGCCTACAACCCGGCCAGGTTCATCGCGATGCTCGAGAACTACGAGCGCCGCAAGGAGGCTCTGGCCGCGGAGTCGGCCGCCGACTAGTCCCGGCGGAGGTCTCCGGGCGGGGCAGGCTCCGGCACCGAGCGTCGGCGGTGCTCAGACGCCGGCCGGAACCCAGGCGCAGTGGAATCCGTAAGGGACCCGGTTGGGGAGGGTGACCGTTGCCAGCGGCCCCGAACCGACGGCGTTGGCGGCGAGGACCACCACCTCACTGCCGTGCCGCTCGGCGTCGTAGACGACGGTCAGCACGTAGCCGTCGTCCTCCTCGGCGTCTTCGTGACGCGGCACGAACACCGCCTCGCTGGCGTAGCGGGACGGACCGAAGTGGTGGTGTTCGCTGGTGCCGACCACCAGGTCGAGCCGCACCACGCGGTGTCCGTGGGAGACGCTGCCGGTCTCCTCGTCCACCAGCGTGGTCACATAGGCGTAGCGGTTGGGTCTCCCGAGGAGTCGCTCATCGATGCGAGGGAAGTCGCAGCGGACGTCGAAGAGGGTCTCCTCCCGGACCGAGCCGTCGCCGAGCCCCAGCCTCCAGCGGTGCACCATTGCGGGCACGTCGAAGCGGTTCGAGGACGTGCCCCAGACGGAGTCGTAGCGGCAGGCGTCAAGGGTGATGCGCCCGAACATCTCGCAGGCATTTACGGTGTGGAAGACGTAGCAGGGGTCGATCTCGAACCACTGCACCTCACCCCCGGCGCGGGCCATGACGCCGAGGCGGGCGCCGTGGTCCGGATCCCAGCGGTAGGGGAGTCCGCCAGGGGCTTGGGGATCTCGCACCACCGGCAGGTCCATGAACACCACGTGATCGGACGTGATCGCGAAGTCGTGCATCATCACCGGCCGCGGCAGGTCGATCATGGCGGTTCCGCTGAGCGTGCCGTCGCTGTCGAAGCGGAGGTAGGCGAGCTGCGGTTCGACATCGGAGGTGGCGAACGCCAGCATCTCGCCGGTGCGCGGGCAGATCTTGGGGTGTGCGGTGAGGTTGCGCACCGCGCCGCCGAAGTCGACCGGTCCGACGGTGTCGAGGTCGGAGGTGACCTCATACGGGCGGTGGTGCTCCTCGAGGGCCAGGATGCGCCCTCCGTGGACCACCACGTTCGTGTTGGCGGGCGAGTGGTCGGGATCGTCGTGATCGCCGTTCAACTCCATCAGGCGGGGCGTGCGCACCCAACGGCTGCGGTAGCGCACGGCGCGCCCATCGCGCAGCAGCAGGCCGTGCAGCATCCCCTCGCCCAGGAACCAGTGCGGCGAGTCGCCGCGGGGCGGGTTGGGGCCGGCATGGATCAGCATGCCGTGCAACTCCTCCGGGATGCGGCCGCGGACCGGCAGGTCGAAGCCTTCGGTCTCGTCGGGGAGGGGGCCGTGGTTGCCCCTCAACCACCAGGGCTTCTCAGCGTCTCCTGCAGTTCTGGCCGCCACGATGGCCGGATACTAGCGATACGGGCACCTTGCCGCACCAGCACCCCGAGGGGCTTCGGCCGGAGTCGGTGGCACGCTTCGCCGGTGGCGTTCGGGCCCGCTGCGACGATGCCCGAGGGGGTGTCCCGCTGGCGCCGGGGCCGTGGCTCGTAGGCTCCGGCGATGCTGCCGCTGGGCGCAGGCCGATGCTCACTCTGAGCACCTTCGAGATCGCCGCCGCGGTGGCGGTTATGGCCGTGGGCGCCGCGGTGCAGGGCAGCGTCGGCTTCGGCCTGAACGTCGTGGCCGCACCGATCCTCATCCAGATCAACCCCGACCTCGTTCCCGGCCCGCTGCTGGCCGCAGCCCTGGTGATGAGCCTCATGGTGGCCCGCCGGGACCGCTCGGGGATCAACCGGCCGGCGCTCACCTGGGCGTTGGCCGGGCGCCTGCCGGGCGCCGCCGTGGGCGTATTCCTGCTGGTGAAGGTGTTCTCGGACTGGAGTCTGGCGGTGTTCCTGGCGTCGGTGATCCTGGTCGGTGCCACGCTGTCGGTGGCGCCGATTCGCCTGCCGCAGGGACGTCCGGTGATCGCGCTCGGGGGCTTCGTGTCGGGTGTGGCAGGGACCACCACCGGGGTGGGTGGCCCGCCGATGGCGCTTGCACTGCAACACATACCGCCGCGCCAGTTGCGGGGCACGATGTCGGTGTACTTCCTGGTGGGCGCGTCTTTCTCGCTGGTGCTGCTGGCGGCGTGGGGCCAGTTCGGCGCCCGGCACCTCGTGGCTGTAGGGATCCTGGTGCCGGGCCAGTTGCTCGGCTACGTGCTTTCGGGACGTCTGGTACCGGTGCTGGAACGCGGCTACACGCGCCCCGCGCTGCTGGTGATCTCAGTCGCGGCAGCGCTCAGCGTGCTGATCCGTGCGCTGATCTGAACCCCGGTGCCGGCGGTGTGACCGGCGCCCGCTACGCGGTCGGCTGGATTTCCTCCGGTCGCACCGAGCGGTTCTCGGCCGCGGACAGATAGGCCGCCTGCACGAGGCGCAGCGTGTTGAGGTTGTCGCGACCGCTGGTGGGCGGCTCGGTGTTGTCGTTGATGGCACCCATCAGCGAGGAGATCGGCCCGACGAAACCCTCGGGGATCCAGCGTCCCGGAAGCTCGGTCTCGAAGCCGCCGCCGGGATCGTCGTGCGCAGACCAGCGGACGGTGTCGGGGCGGCCGTGGGGGTAGTCGTAGGAGAGCCCCATGGTGCCCGAGGCGACTCCTTCGGTGCCCAGCACGCGGACGCGCCCGAACACATCGTCGCTGACATCGTTGTGATCGACGGCCACGAAGGCCTGCAAGCCGGAGGCGTAGTCGAGGATGGTGACCGTCTGCGTCTCCGCGCTCGGCGCCTGCGCCGGCTGACGGGTATGTCGACTCGTGACCCACTCAGGCTCGCCCTGAGCCCCGAGTAGGAAACGCAGGCCGTCGAGGTAGTGGATGCTGTGGTAAATGATCTCCAACCGGGGCACGTCCATCAGCCAGGGCCACAGTTCCCACGGATTCACCAGGGACTCGTGGACGAACGCAGCCGTCGGCGTGCCGATCCGCCGCTGCGCGATGAGTGTGTGCATCGCCCGGACGACAGGGCTCCAACGGTACTGCTGGTTCACGGCGAGCTTGACGCCGGCGGACTCGGCGCGCTCGACGATCTCGACGGCCTGGGCGAAGTCGTCCGAGAGGGGCTTCTGACAGAGCAGATGTTTGCCGGCGTCAGCGAGGACCTGAACGAGTTCGAGTTGACGCCAGGCGGGGACGGCGATGTCGGCGATCTCCACCGAGGGGTCGCCGGCGACCTCGTCCAGCGAGCCGTACACCCGCTCGATGCCCCACCGCTCGGCGGTACGACGCGCCGCCTCGGGGTTGATGTCGAAGCAGCCCACGACGTTCAGACCGTGAGACGTGTACGCGGGAAGATGCCCGTCATTGACGATCCCACCACAGCCCGCGATGGCGATGCCGTGGTCGTGGCGGTCGGGGAGCCAGGACTGGGTGTCGAGACCGAGTGCGGCCGGATCGGGGGCGGCGGTTTCCATGTGCTGCGATCCCTGTTCGGGTCGGGGGTGATCGCTGCGGAGTCTCGCCGGTCGAGCGTGCTGCGCCAAGTCCCGGCGAGGCCTGACGCGGGGCGGCAACGTTAGTGTGTCGGCGGATGCGCGGCCGCGGGACGCCGTGGGGCGAGGTCATACCGGGAGGGGCCATGAGTCAGGGAATGTTCGAGGGGCGCAACGCCTTCGTGACCGGGGCGGCCAACGGGATCGGTCGAGGCATCGCGCTGCGGCTGGCGTCGGAGGGTGCCGCTCTGGCGCTGAACGACATCGACGCCGCAGCCCTCGACGCCCTCGTCGCGGAGATCCGCGATGGTGGAGGGCACGCCGTGGCCTACCCCGCTGATGTGTCGTCGCCCGCGGCGGTAAGGGCCGCCATCGCCGAGGCGATCGATGCGCTCGGACCGCTCACGCTCGGCGTGACGTCCGCCGGAATCGTCGAGATCGTCCCCGCCCTCGAACTCACCGAGGAGGCCTGGGACCGGATGCTGGGCATCAACCTGAAGGGCACGTTCTTCACCCTGCAGGCGCTGGCCCGCCACATGATGGCGGGTGACGGCGGCCGTCTCGTGGCGATCGCCTCGATCGGTGCCAAGATCGGCCGTACCGACGCCGTCGACTACACGGCGTCCAAGGCCGGGGTGACGAGCGTGGTGCGGTCCCTCGCCCTGGCGCTGGCGCCGAAGGTGCAGATCAACGCGGTGTGCCCCGGCGTCGTCGACACCGCCATGACACCCAAGATCCACAAGGCCCGTGCGGAGAAGGCCGGGATCACCCCCCAGGAGTCGATCGACGCGATCGTGGCGACCATCCCCATGAGGCGCATCCAGACGCCCGACGACGTGGCCCGGTCGGTGCAGTACTTCCTGAGCGACGAGGCCGACTACGTGACCGGCCAGGCGCTGAACGTCGACGGCGGGATCATCTTCCACTAGCCGTCCGCGGGCGGAGGCCGGGGCCGTGGGGATCGGATCCGAGATCACGCTGGCCGAGCTCGAGGCCGATCCCGATCCGATCCTGGCCCGGATGCGGGCCACCGAGCCCGTGTGCTGGGTGCCCTCCATGGACATGTGGCTGGTGACGCGGTGGGACGATGTTGCCTACATGGAGGCTCACCCCGAGCTGTTCAGCGCGGCCACCGACCCGTCGTTCCTGGCCCGAGCGCTGGGCCCGAACATGCTCGTGATGGATCCGCCGGCACACACCCGCCTACGGGACATGATGCTGCCGCCGTTCCAGTCGAGCGGCCGCAGCGGCCCCTTCGTCTCAGCAGAACTGGCGGAACTGGCAGACGGCATCCTCGACGAGATCGAGGGTCCGACGGTCGAGTTGATGGGCGCCTATGCGCAACCCCTCACCGCCGGGGCCCTGGCCATCGTGCTGGGTCTGGACAGCCACGGCTTCGACCGGATGTGGTCGTGGTGCGAGGGTCTCGTCACCGACATCGCCAACTTCGAGAACGATCCCACCGCCACCGCCATCGGCGAGGCGGCGAAGGCGGACCTTGGGGAAGCGATCGCGGCTCGCATCGGACAGGCGGCCGGCGGCGACAGCGCCATCGACCGGTTCGTGCAGGCCGGCGCCACATCCGCCGAGATCGTCAACAACGTGCGGCTGATGATCTCCGGTGGGATCAACGAGCCGCGCGACGGCGTCGGACTCGTGGCCTGGGTGCTCCTGTCGAGGCCCGATCTGCGGCAGGCGGTAGCGGTCGACGGGCGTCGCCTGCGGCGGCTCGTCGAAGAGGTGTTGCGGGTGCACAGCCCGGTCGGCACCATCACCCGGCAGGCGACGCGCGACCTCGAACTGGCCGGGGCGGCGATCGCGGCCGGCGATCTCGTGTCCGGCGTGCTCCGCTCGATCAACCTGGACCCCGAGCACTGGAGCAACCCCACCGAGATCGACCTGAGGCGCCGGGAGGGTCCGCACGCGGCGTTCGCACTGGGCGTGCACCGCTGCCTGGGCGAGTGGCTGGGGCGCCAGGAGGTACGCGTCGGCGTCGAGCGATTGCTGGCCCGCTTCCCGGACATGGCGCTGGTCGCCGACCGCCCAGTCGAACTGCAGGGGTTCGAGTTCCGCGGTCCCCGGGAGGTCTGGGTCACCGTCTGAGGCGGCGACGCGACGAGCCCATGCGGTCGTGGCGTGCCGGGGAGGCGGTTGCTCGCTTGGGCGGCGATGCCGCGGCGGCTATACATGTCCCCGTTCGCGCACCTTGTCGAGGGGAAATCAGCCATGCTCTGCGGCACCCATCACGTCGGTTTCACCGTGCCCAACCTGGATCGCTCGGTGGCGTTCTACTCGGCCTTGTTCGAGACCGAGCCGTTCGTCAAGGGCATCTTCGACAAGCCGTACACGGCCGAGCAGATCGGCTATCCGGGCGCGCGGCTGTACATCGCGCTCTTCCACATTCCCAACTCCACGGTGCTGCTGGAGTTGATCGAGTACCTGGAGCCGGTCGGGGAGATGGTGGACATCGAGTCCAAGAACCCCGGCACGGCCCACCTGTGTCTCTCCTCGACGGACCTCGCCGCAGACTTCGAGCGCTTCGTGTCACTCGGTGCGACGCCGCGCAGCACGGGTCCGGTGATGATCACGCACGGGCCGAACAAGGGCAAGCGCGTGGGCTATTTCCGCGACCCCGAGGGCCTAACCCTCGAACTCCTGGAGGTGGCGCCCGTCACCTGATCCGAGCCGGCGACGCAGATGCGACCGCCGCCGGCGCTTGATCGTCTGCGGCGTGACTCAGGCCTTCAAGCTGAAGGGCGGGTAGCGGTCGGTGACGAGGAGCCACGCGTACGCGTTCACGCGCAGTGTCCAGCGGTGCACGCCAACGACGTAGTTGAACATCCCGCGCGGGTAGCGTCCCGTGAAGATGATCGCGAACCAGGCGAGTATGACGACCACCACCTCGCCGACCCAGAGAATCGTCAGCACGACGTAGTGCGGGATCGCCAGTGCCCACTTTACGAGTGGCAGCCAGCCATTGAGATCTTGCCTCACGTCGGGATAGTCCAGATCCAGGTGCACCGCCTGCTGCTCGTCGGTCGAGGGGTATTCGTCCCGCAGCAGACTTAGGTAGGCGGCGACGCGCTCGGTGAAGCGGGAGAGCTCCAAGTTCCAGTCGAACCACCAGCGCGGGTACTTGCGGCGGAACAGGAGCGTGAGAAGCGGTGGCAGGAACAGAAAGCCGCCCGATATGCCGAATATGCCAATGATGAGCTCGGGTATTGCACTTTCCGTTTCCACGGATGAGAGACCCGCCGTCAGCAGATAGAGCATCACGAGGATCGGGATCACGAGGATGATGCGGAACAGCGTTCTTGAACGGCTCAGCCGTTCGGGGTAGTCGATCTCGAGCCGTGCCGGGTAGCCGGCGCCGGACTCACTTGTGGCCTCTACGGTCATAGTCAGACTCCCTCCCCATCGTTCGGCTGCCGTCGCAGCGTGACGGTTGACCCTAGTTCTGGCACCGGCGTCGACGCGGCGTGCGACGGCGATGACATCGACGGGTGACGCCGGCCGGCGCGACGAGTCCTACAGGCTCCAGACGTGGTCGAAGGGCTTGGCCCAGCCGTGCTCGTCGGTCTCGTCGATGCTGATCAGGTCGGCGAAGTGCTCCTCCCAGCGGGCCCCGGCGGCACTGGCGTTGTAGCGCTCCGCGGCGGCCGCGTAGTCGTCCACCTCGATGAAGCTGACGGCCACGTCGCCCCAGAGGTAGATGTCGTAGCGGCGGAAGCCGCACTCGCGAAGCAGTGCCTCGATCTCGGGCCAGACGGTTGCGTGCCGCCGGGCGTACTCCGCCGGATCGTTGACCCGGAAATAGTGGCTGAGCCGAACCGGCTCGCTCCCGTCAGCCACGGGCGAGGCGACGGCGCCGCCACTCGTCGAACAGCACCGCAAGAATCAGCGAACTGCCCGAGGCGATCTTCTGGTAGAAGGGGCTCACGCCTGAGAGGATCAGCCCGTTCAGCAGGGTGGACAGGAACATCAGTCCCAGGAACGTGCCCAGGAGGCGCCCTCTGCCGCCGTACAGGCTCGCCCCGCCCAGGATGACGGCGGTGATGACCTCGAGTTCGATCCCGGTGGTACCCGAGGGGATCCCCGTCGCCAACTGGAAGGCATTAACGAACCCGGTGAGGCCGGCGAGCATGCCCGACACGCCGAAAAAGATCAGTTTCCAGCGGTTGATGCGCACGCCTGCCAGCGCGGCGGCGCGCTCGTTGGAGCCGATGGCATACATGTAGCGCCCGAACCGGTATCGCGGGACGATGAATCCGAAGAAGATGAAGGTCAGCAGCAGGATCAGCACGCTGTAGGGCATGCCACCGACGGTGTCCTTCCCGAGGTTCTGGAAGCCCTCGTGGCTGACGGTGACCTGCCGGTTGTTGGTCAGCACGAAGGCGACGCCGCGCACGATGGCGAGCGTGCCGAGGGTTGTGATGAAGGGGTTGATGCGCCCGTAGCCGGTGATGGCGCCGTTCACGAGGCCGATGAACGCGCCGATGGCCAGCGCGGTGAGGATGCTGCCCAACAGGGTGCCGCCGTTCTCGACGACGGCCGCCGAGCCCACGCCGGCCATGGCGGCGATCGAACCGATCGACAGGTCGAACCCGCCGGAAATGATCACGATGGTCTCGCCGACGGCCGTGATGCCATTGATGGCCATGCGCTTGCCGATGGCGATGAAGTTGCTGGTCTGGATGAAGTGCGGATGCCCCAAGCGCCAGAAGACCAGGAATTCCGCGCCGAGGATCACGAACAGACCGGGACCCACCTCGCTGACGGTTCGCCGGATCCAGGCGATCAACCCGCTTTCGCGGATGGTGCCGGGCGCGGATCGCTCGCTGGGAGTCTGATCGCGGTCGGCTGCGTCACTCATCAGGCCGCTCCCACTGCGGCTTCGCTCATCAATCGCACGATGCGCGTGGTCATGTCGTCCATGGAGTGGCTGGCGGCGTCGAACTCGTCGACGATCTTGCCGTGGACCAGAACGCCGATGGTGTCGGCCACCTGGATGAGGTCGGTGAAACGATGGCTCACGAGGATCATGGACACCCCGCGGTCCTTGAGCCGAGCGATGAGTCGGTTGACGACGGTCACCTTCTCCACCGACAGGGCCGCCGTCGGCTCGTCCATCAGCAGGAT
This sequence comes from Acidimicrobiia bacterium, assembly GCA_009835395.1. GTDB lineage: Bacteria > Actinomycetota > Acidimicrobiia > Acidimicrobiales > CATQHL01 > VXNF01. Next base: position 1,942 of record VXXM01000042.1, on the reverse strand, counting down.
CCGGGGATTGAACTCCAGTGCACGGGCCACGGCCACCAACTGGCGTTCGCCTCCCGACAGCGCCTTCACCTGGCGCTTGGTCGGCAGCGGGCTGCCGACCGACTCCAACACCTCAGCGGCCTCGGCGTGCATGCGCTTGTGGTCGAGGCGTTTGAAGCCCGGCCCGCGACCCTTCTGGCGCTCGCGCCCCAGGAAGATGTTGGAGGCGGCGTCGAGGTCCTCCGCCAGTGCCAGGTCCTGGTAGATCATCTCGATGCCGGCGAGGCGGGCGTCGATGGCGGTGTTGAAGTCCACCGGCTCCCCCTCGACGAGGATCTCGCCGGCGTCACGGGGATGCACACCGCTGAGGATCTTGAGCAGGGTCGACTTGCCGGCCCCGTTGTCGCCCACCAGCCCGTAGCAGCGCGAGGGCGGCACCGTGAGGGAGACACCCTTGAGCACCTCGACCGGGCCGAAGGACTTCTCGATGTCGTGCAGTTCGATGGCGTTGTCAGTCATGCGGGCTCCCGTGATGGAAACGGGGGGTGTGGCCCCGGCTAACAACCCCCGCCCCACCACGTGTTTTGCTTAAAACACCGGCATAATGTGGCCCGAACGTGGGATGGGTGGG
>VXXM01000042.1:0-1322 GCA_009835395.1 Acidimicrobiia bacterium | reverse complement strand
CCTTGCTGCCCCTCGCCCGGGCTGTAGCACTTCTCGTGGTCGGGCTGTCCGCTGCGTTTGACAGCCATGCGGCCTCCCGGTTTGCAACCGGGGGGTGTGCGGCGGGATCGCTCCCGCGGCACACCCTGGTGTTGTCGTTATCCCTCGGACTTTAGGGGCCGAGATCGTGGATGGGTTGGCCTTCGCTGTCGTAGAACTGGTCGACGTTGCCGCGGTTGATCCAGACGTGGTCGATGTGGATCTCCTGCGGGACTGAGCGCCCGTCGAGGATGTCGATGAGCGCCGCGACCGCGTACACGCCGTAGAGCTCGGGGAAGTACGCCACCGAACCCAGATAGCGGGTCTCAGAGGCGGGTCCCTCGTTGAGCCGCTCCACGCCGTTGGGCTCCGCGCCGTGACCGGCGGCCACGCCGCTGCGCCCGGCCTGTTCCATCGCCCGGCTCATGGGCACCGCCACGACGTCGTCGAGGCTGGTCGCCAGGACGTGCTCGGCGCCGGGGTTGCCGGTCAGCCAGTCGCTGGTGGACTGCAAGCCGTTCTCGGGGCTGCCGTCCACGTCGATGCGGTCCACGGGCACATCGCCGCCGCACACGGCCTGCACGCCGTCGGCGAAGCCGCTGGTGCGCAGATCCGGCGCCTCACCGGCGGTGAGGTTCTGGGCCAACAGCACGTGCACGCCCTCACAGTTCCACGTCTCGAGTGCATACAGGCCGGTGTTGATGCCCGCCAAAGCGCCCGACACGTAGTTGTTGGCGCCGAAGAAGATCGCATTCGGATGCCACACATCGATCGTGATCACCGGAATGCCCGCGTCGTCGAAGACCTCCATGGACGACTCGGCGGCCTCGGCGCGCCAGTTGCCGAAGATCACCGCGTCCGGGTCGCTCTCCGCCACCGTCTCCGCGCAAGCCAGCGCCTTTTCGGGGTCGAACTCGCTGTCACAAATCGCGCCCACGTGCACGCCAGAAGCCGCCGCAGTGCTGCGAATCGAATCCTCGATGTACTGGGAGAACTCCAAAGCCGCCCAACCGCTCACCCAGGCGATCTCATAATCCCCAGCCGCGCTGCGGATCGACGGATCGAACGGCGCCGCCGGCGAACCGCCGGCCTCGAAGGTCGCCGTGTCGAAGTTGTAGGTCCACGGGAAAACCTCGTTCGGCGGCAAGCCACCCAGGATCCCGCCAGCCGGACCCGGCATTGCATAACCCGTGCCGCCCACGTTCAAGGTGAACGGACCACCCGGCGCATCCGACGGACCACCCGCCGGGGCGCTGGGGCCGAGTGTGTGGATGGGGAAGCCGCTGGTGTCGTAGTAGTCGTCG
>VXXM01000027.1:5171-13767 GCA_009835395.1 Acidimicrobiia bacterium | reverse complement strand
ACCTGTGCGCACTGCACGGCGACGGGACCGTGTCGTGCTGGGGGGCGGGCCGCGAGGGGCAGCTGGGGCGGGGCGAGCCGTTCAGTGGCTACCTGCCCGAGAAGGTGCCCGGCATCTCCGACGCGGTGGCGCTGGCGGCAGGATCCGACCACACCTGCGTCGTGCACGCCCGCGGGCAGGTCTCCTGCTGGGGTTCCGGCGCGCTGGGTCAGCTGGGCGGCGCAACGCTCGCCTCGGTCGCTGTCCCCGAGCGCGTCCCCGACATCGCCGACGCCGCGTGGATCGACGCCGGCCCCTCGTCCAACTGCGTGATCGATACCGGAGGCGCCCTGACCTGCTGGGGTTACGGAGGCGGGGCCGGCAACTTCGGCGCCTTCAGCCCGGCGGCCGTGACGGGTCTCCCCGCCGTGGTCTCGGTGTCCACCGGAGCCGACCGCACCTGCGCGGTCACCGTCGCCGGCGAGGTCTACTGCTGGCCGGTCGCCGATGTGGCCGACCCCCAGCGGGTCGACGGGGTCGGCGGCGCCATCTCGGTGGCGGTGGGTGACGGCGGGGTCTGCGTGGTGCACGACGACGGCGGCGTGTCGTGCTGGGGTGAGAAGAACGCCGCCGGCCAGCTCGGCGACGGCACCACGGCGCCCCGGCAGCGGCCGGCCCGCGTCGCCGGCGTCGTCGACGCGGTGGCGGTCACGATGAGCGCGGGCTCCACCCGCCTCGCCCCGCACGCCTGCGCAGCCCACGGGGACGGCTCCTATTCCTGCTGGGGCGGGAACAGCGCCGGGCAGTTGGGCGACGGCAGCCTCGGCCGGGCGCTGAGCCCCGTTCCGGTTCCGGCGGCGCGGGCGATCCCCGCGAACCGGATCCCCACCGACGAGACCGATCTCCTGCGGAGTTGGCTGGACGAGGCCGTCGCGGAGCGGGAGGCCGATTTCCCCTGGCTGCGCCTGGCCTGGAACAGGATTCGCGAGCGAACCATCGCCGGGCGGATCGAGGACTTCCGCGGGGCGGTTCGCTCATACTGCGAGCTCGTCGCCGGGTTGTACGGCTGCTGGTCGGAACACATGGAAGTCGCCGAGATGACCTTCGGGGTGGCGGTCCACGAGTTGGCGCACGTCTACGACAGCACGACCAGCCTGTCGGGCGGACCGGCCTGGGGCGCGGTGCAGCTCTACTTCGCCTGGACCTACCCGGACTGCTTCCGGGACTACGGGCAGCGGTCCGGCGCCGAGATTCTCGCCGACACGATGGCGCACCTCGTCGTGCCGGCGGCCTGGCTCGCCTATCACGGGGCGGGCTGTCCCGGCGTGGGGGGCGAGCCGGACCGCGAGGCGGAGCGGGTCGTGCTCGCCGGTCTGGCCGGCGAGGTGCCCGCTTGGTACAGCGAGAACGTCACCAACGGCGCCGATCTGTGGCGCGTGCTGCGACGCGTCCTGGCTCCCCAGCTCCTTGCCAATCTGGGCAACGAGTTCGGCGGGTTCTGCTCCACCGACTGGTTCCGCTACCCGCTGGAGCCGAACCTGGTTCCGCCGCCGCGCACCAACCCGTTCCGCGACGGCGGCTGCTAGCGGCGCGGCGCCGGAGCGGTCCCTCAGGCGAGGGCGTAGGTGGCGGCCCGCATGTCGGCGGTGGGATCCCGGGTGACCTTGCCCTCCTCGGCGAGGTGGATGAGGTGTGCCAGCACCGAGAGCGCCGCGGCGGGGTGGAGGACCTCGGGAGTCGTCGTGTACATGCGCGCCACCATCGCGGGGATCGTGCTGGGGCCGTCGCGGAGGCAGGCCAGGATCTGGTCGGTGCGCCGGTGGCGGTGTGCGAGCAGCGCCCGGGCGTAGCGGTTCGGCGCGGTGATCGCCGGGCCGTGCGTGGGCCAGTACACGCCGTCGCGGTCGCCCCGGGCGACCAGCAACTCCAGGCTGCGCAGGTAGTCGCCGAGGTTGCCGTCGGGCGGCGGGATGATCGTCGAGGACCAACCCATGACGTGATCGCCGGTGAAGAGGGCCCGCTCCTCGGGGAGGGCGAAGCACAGGTGGTTCGAGATGTGCCCGGGAGTGTGCAGGCACTCGAGGGTCCAGCCGTCACCGGCGACCACGTCGCCATGGCCCAGCACGCCGTCGGGCGCGAAGTCCCAATCCCCGGGTTCCTCCTGCACGGCTGATCCCCTGGCGCTGTCGCGGCCCGCATCGGCGGCCGGGTGCGGGCCGAAGCCCAGAACCGGGGCGCCGGTGGCCTCGGCCAGCGCGCGGGAGGCGGGGGAGTGGTCGCTGTGCGTGTGCGTGATGCAGATGTGCGTGACCGTGCGTCCCTCCAGTGCTCGCAGGAGGGCCTCGGTGTGACCGGCGTCGTCGGGACCGGGGTCGATGACCGCCACCCGCCGCCCGCCCACGATGTAGGTGCCGGTTCCGGCGAAGGTGAACGGGCTGGCGTTGGCCGCCGTGACCCGCTGCACGAGCCGGGCCACCTGCACGGCCTCGCCGTACGCGGGGTCGTGGCGGGTGTCGAGCAACTCCTCGAGCGAAGGCTGAGGCTCGCTGTGCTGCGACGGCGCCGGAGGGTTCGAGGAGAGGTCGTCGCGGGCGGGCATGCAAACGTGGGCTTTCGGGGTCGGCACGGGCATCGCGACGATATCCCCGGAGGGTCGTCGGGAAACCCGCACCGGGCGCGGAATGGGTCCGGTGCCCTGCCGCGACATACGATCCGGCGGCCATTGCGGCGCGACGGAGGGATCCGGGGAGGTGGACGTGCGCCGGACGCTCAAGAAAGCGATGCCGGCCGTCCTGACTGCAGCGCTGCTCGGGTCGCCGGTTGCTCTGGGCGCCTTCCCCTCGCCTGCTGCCGCCCAGGAAGTGGATGTGCAGGATGCCGTACCTCTTGATGACCGACCGTCGCGGCAGATGCGCATCGAGGCCCGCCGGCTCGAGGATGGGCGCACCGAGTTCGCTCTCCGCCCGGACGAAGGGAACGACTTCTGGGCGGATGCCATCCTTCCGGACCGGCGCTTCTTCCCTGTTGCGGCCACTGCCGGCCGCTGGCTCGTGAGCGGGCCGATCACGCTGCAGCTGGCACCGGAGGGGCCCGGGCAATCCGACGTGCGGGTCTGGGTGCGCATCACCGCCCGGCGCCTCGCCGACGATCGCATCGAGTTCGGGCTGCAGCGCCGCGGCGAGGGCGGGCGCTGGGGCGAGCGGCTGCTGCCTGCCCGGCGCTTCTTCCCGACCACAGCCGGCGTGGGCCGCTGGCTGGCGAGTTCGCCGGTGACGGTCACCGCACCGCCGCTCGCCGCCTTCGCGACCGGTGGCGGCGGGCGCAGCGGCGAGACGCTCCTGGCGGCCTCCTTCGACAGGACCTGCGCGGTGCGACCGGACGGGAGACTGTCGTGCTGGGGCCGCGAGGGCACCCGCGAGCGCCTGAGTGCGGCAGTGCTGGAGGACGTGCTGGCGGTCAGCATCGGCGATTCGACGGGCGGGCGGTTCCACGCCTGCGCGCTGCACGGCGTCGGGAGCGTGTCGTGCTGGGGACCGGGCGAGCATGGCGAGCTGGGCCAGGGCGATGCGAGCGACCGCCTCGTGCCGGCGAGGGTTCCGGGAATCTGGGATGCGGTTGCGGTGGCCGCCGGCGCCGACCACACCTGCGCGGCGCATCGCGGCGGCCGGGTGACCTGCTGGGGGGAGGGGTCCCGCGGGCAGCTCGGCGACGGGGCCGCCGAGTCGAGCCGGGTGCCCCGGGTCGTGCCCGGTGTGCGGGATGTGGCCACCATCGCCGCCGGACCGCACGCCAACTGCGCTGTCCACAGCGACGGCGGTGTCTCGTGCTGGGGTTGGGGGGCCACCACCGCGGCGGACCACCTCTCGCCGCGACGCATCGGTGGCCTTCAGGATGTCGTGTCGGTGGCGCTGGGATGGGGGCAGGTGTGCGCGGTCCACAACGGCGGCGAGGTGTCGTGCTGGCGTTTCGCCGACGCCGTCCGCCCCCGGGTCGTGGCGGGCATCGGCGACGCCGTCGCCGTCTCGGTGGGGGACCGCAGCGTCTGCGCCGTGCACCGGGACGGTGGAGTGTCGTGCTGGGGCGCCAACAACGCCGCCGGCCAGCTCGGCGACGGCACCACGGAGCCTCGGGCCGCGCCCGCCCGCCTCGGCGGAATCACCCAGGCGGTGGCGGTGACCGTGAGCACGCCGTCGCGGGCGGGGGAGGGGCACGCCTGCGCCATACAGGTCGGCGGTTCGGTGTCGTGCTGGGGCGCCAACGGTTTCGGCCAACTCGGCGACGGCTCCTTCGAATCGCGGCCGTCGCCGGTGGCGGTGCGGGACTTCGAGGGGTTCGATCCGGCGGAGGTGCCGGAGGATCCGACGGAGTTCCTGCACATCTGGATCGACAGGGTCGTGGGGGAGCGGGAGGCCGAGTTCCCCTGGCTCCGGGCCGCCTGGGATCACGTCCGGCACCGGACGCAGTTCGTCGAGGGCATCGAGTTCGGTGGCCTCACAAGGGCCTTCTGCCATGGCCGGGGCCTATTCCAGGTCTGCATGTCGGACCGCGTGGCGATCCGGTCGATGACGCTGGGGACGGCGGTCCACGAGTTGGCGCACGCCTACGATCTGACGCCGGAGCTCGTGTCGCCGAGAGCGTGGGGCGCGGTGCAGCTCTACTTCGCCGTGAACCACCCGGATTGCTACACGAAGGAGGGGTTCGGCGCCGGCGTCGAACTGCTCGCCGACACGATGGAGCATCTGGTGGTGCCGTACGCCTGGCTGGGGTACTACCACCCGCCGGTGGAGTTCACCGAGGAGGTGTTCGACTCGCCCGACTGCGCGGGCCTCACCGGCGAACCCGGCGAGGAGGCCGAGGCGGTGGTGCGAGCCGGCCTGGCCGGAGAGGTCCCCGACTGGTACACCCGGAACATCACCAGCGGAGCCGAACTGTGGGCGGCCATACGGCGTGCTCCGTCGGTGCGTATTCTGCTGAACCTGCAGGACGAGTTCGGCGGATTCTGCGACCTGGATTGGCTGCGATATCCCCTGGAGATCGACGACCTCCCACCCGCCGACGACAACCAGTTCCGCGACGGCGGCTGCTGAGGAGGAGACCATGACGACCGCACCTCTGTACCTGCGACCCGGGAGGATCGGCTCGCTGGAGTTGCCGAACCGTCTGGTGCGCGGGGCTACTTCGGAGACGATGGCGTCGCCGAGCGGCGTGGTGTACGACTCCTTTGTCGAGCTGTACCGGCGCCTGGCCGAGGGGGGAGCGGGGCTGCTGCTGACCGGGCACATGTACGTGGATCCTCGCGGGCAGGCCAGCGCCAACCAGACGGGGATCCACGACGATCGGGTCATTCCCGCCCTCCAGCGGGCGACCGATGCGGTCCACGAGGCCGGAGGGCGGATCTTCGCCCAGATCGGCCACTGCGGCAGCCAGACGATGATGTCGGCCATCACGCCGGTGGCGCCGTCGCCGGTCCCCAACGCCATGTACACCATCCAGCCCGAGGAGTTGAGCGACGGGGAGATCCGCAGCCTCGTCGCTGCATTCGGGGCGGCTGCCAGGCGGGCCGCCGAGGCGGGATTCGACGGCATCCACATCCACGGTGGCAACGGCTACCTCATCTCGGAATTCTGCTCGCCGCACGCCAACACCCGCGATGATCGCTGGGGCGGCGACGCCGAGCGGCGCAGCCGGTTCTTCTTCGAGGTGGCCGAAGCGGTGCGGTCCGCGGTCGGCGACGACTTCCCCTTGACCGCCCGCCTGAGCGTGGAGGACTCGGTGGAAGGGGGCCTGCAGCGCGACGAGTCCCTGGCGCGGGCCCGCGGCCTCGCCGAGCGAGGGATCGACGGGTTCGAGACCACCTACGGGGTGATGCGCAGCTACTTCGAGAACATCCGTCCCTATGTGGCCGTCGGACGGGCGCAGGCGTGGCGCAACCTGCTGGTCCAGCGTGCCAGGCAGCCGGCGGGAGCCGAGGCCTACTACCGGCCGTTCGCCAGGGCCGTCAAGGAGGCGTCGGGATTGCCGATCATTCTGGTGGGCGGCGTCCGCACCACCGAGACGATGAGAGACATCCTGGCCTCGGGCGACGCCGACTTCCTGGCCATGGCCCGCCCGTTCATCCGCGAGCCGGACCTGGTGCGCAAGCTGGAGGCCGGCCGCACCGGAGGCGTCGAATGCGTCTCGTGCAACATGTGCCTGGCGCACGACGGCTTCGACCCGCTGCAGTGCTGGCGAGACAACCCCCGCAACGTCGCCGTACACATCCGCAAGCACTACTGGACCAACCGCCGCAAGGGCCAGTGAGCCCGACGGCAGCGGCCTGGGTGACGAGCCTGGAGCCGAGCCCTCGCGGACCCCGCAACCCGGGATTCCCGAGAGCCGTCTGATACTTTACATAACGGACATTTCCGGCGGTAACTCTCGCCTCCAGCCTCCGTCGTCACCCGGTTCGTCGGGGAGGGAGACGTTGATCGTCGCCATCCGTGCTGACTGTAGGGCGTTGGCAAGGATTGCCGAGAGGTATCGACGCCTGGCTGAGGTCGCGGGAGTCGACCTCGGAGGTGGCGGGCTACAGGATCCGCCACCAGGGTGCGGCGAGGACGTCGGGGGCGAGCCACTCAACCGACGTGCCGGTATGGAGCAGTAGGCCGGGACGACTCACGTCGGAGTACTCGGCCCGGAAGCTCCGAAGGTGCCTGATGTCGCGAAGGCTCGGACGTTGCGTCGTTTTGACCTCGATGGGGAGCAGGCGGTTGCCGGCCTCCAGGACGAAGTCGACCTCTTCCCCACCGGTCGTGCGCCAGTAGCAGACCTCTGCGTGATCGGTGCGTGTGGCGCGCCAGGCGAGCAAATCAGCGAGGACGATGTTCTCGAGGTGGGCGCCGCTGGGAGTCGTCTGCGCAAGATGCAGGGCCAAGCCCGTGTCGGCCCAGTAGAGCTTCGGTGACTTGATGAGGCGCTTGGTGCGGTTGACCGCGTATGCAGGAATGCGTGCGAGCAGGAGAGATGCCTCGAGCAGGTTGAGATAGCGATGCACGGTCGTCTGCGGCAGCGCGACGTCGCGTCCGAGATCCGTTTTGTTGACCATCCCACCCAGCCGCAGGCAGGCCGCCCGCATCAGCCGCCGGAAGTCCGGTAGAGCCGAGACGGCCGAGAGATCCTGCAGATCGCGCTCCAGGTACGTCGTGACGTAGCCGTCGAACCAGATCGCCCGCTCCTCCGGCGTCCCGAGTTCCAGGGCCGGCACAGGGAATCCGCCCCGGAGCGCGAACTCCTTCCAGTCGGCGGGCTCGTCGGGCTGCGCTGCCACGACCTCGAACCAATGCTGCTCGTCGGTGTCGAGCAGCTCACCCCAGATGCCGCCCCCTCCGCTCCCCTGCTGCTCCCGCCTGGTCATCGGCGAGAGCACGAGATAGCTAGCCCGGCCGGCGAGCGACTCCGAGGCGCGCCCCATCAACAGCAGGTTGGCCGATCCCGTCAGCAGGAACCGCCCCGGCCTGCGTTCACGGTCGATGGCCTGCTTCACCGCACCCAGGACGGCGGGCTCCCGCTGCACCTCGTCGAGCGTCACCGGCTCGCTCTCCCCGACCAGGATCTCGGGATCGCGCCGGGCCGCGTCCACCACGTCGAGGTCGTCGAAGGAGAAGTAGCGCCGTGGCCCGGGCGTGAGTTCCTGTACCAGAGTGCTCTTTCCCGTCTGCCGCGCACCGGTGACGACCACCGCCGGCATCACGGCAAGGCGAGACCGCAGACTCGGACCTACGAGACGGCTGAGCGGAAAATCCACCACAACACGGATGATAATCCACCAGCGCACGGCAGACAATCCGTCGCCCGCGGATCGACAAACGCTTCAGGAATGGCCCGGCGGTCCTGTCAAGGACGTAACCGCCTAGCGACCTTGGGAGCCTCCGGCGCCGGTGGTGGCCTCGGTTGTCGATGGGTTGCTTGCTCTGTTGTCGTGGTTGACGGCGGTGATCGAGACGGTGTACGTGGTGCCGAATCGGAGGTTCGGGCTGGTGTGCGACGTGCCGGTGGTGCTGTAGAGCCTGCTCTGCCATGGCGGAATGTCGCCGATGGCGGGGCGGGAGTACCGCACCAGGTAGTGACTGATCGTCGCGCTCGTCGAGTCCGGCGGCGGTGACCAGGTGACCCTGATCTGCCTCACCCCGTGGGCCGCCGCGCTCACATTCCGCGGCGACGATGGCGACCCGGCAGGTGGCGTTGTCACCGAGGTGGTGGCCTCGAGACCTGAACCGAGTGCGCTCTCGGCGACCACCCGCATCGTGTAGGTGGTATCAGCGCGCGGATTCCGTATCGCGAACCTGCGATCGCTCGCCGACAGACGGAAGGGCCCGAATATCCGCCCGGGTCGCGAGATCGTCAGCGAGTAGCCGGTGATCGATGGTCCGCTGCCGCTGGAAGGCGGCGACCAAGAGGCAATGACCCTGTCTCCATCCGTCGAGGTGGCGAACTCGAATCGGGCGTCCAGTGGATTGGCGCTGGTGGCCGAGTCGTCGATCTCGAGCGCCAGTGCTTCATCGGTCGGTCCATCAGGGGTGCCGGTGTTCGTGCAGCTGTTCGGCTCGACTACCAGATTGACCTCGTTGTTGCTGATCTG
>VXXM01000027.1:0-5071 GCA_009835395.1 Acidimicrobiia bacterium | reverse complement strand
AGCCGCTCGCCCCGCTGGTGCCGATGCCCGGGTCACAACCAAGCCGCGCCTGCCAAGACACCGTATAGATGCCGGCGACCGTGTCGGTCCTGACAATGATGACCTTCAGATCGGCAGCGACCGGACTCGAGGCCAGCACCACGGACGCACCAAGCAGACCGGCGACAGCCACGACTGCGAAGCCGATCTTTGTCATCCGATCGACTCTCCTCGATCCTCGGCCCCTACGCCACGCCGGAACGGTTGCCAGAACTCAACTCAATCTGTCCGGGGTCGTCGCGGAAACCAGCCCCGTCGATCCATCCAGTGGAATATCGGGTAGAGCACGATCGCTGTCAATATGCTCGGCAGGCCGCCCGATAACGAGTTCAGGTCGAAGACAACGAAGAACAAGAAGGCGGTCACAACGGTAATCAGTACGACAACGAGACTTTGGAAGGCGCGATTCTCTTGGAACAGCCTGGCAAAGCGACGTTGCCCTTGGGAGAGTATCGAGTCGTGGTTTTCTCTCAGACCGCCCGAGGTCTCTTTGGTGTCTCGTGCAGAACGCTCTGGAGGTTCTACGGCTGGCGGAGCGGGAACGCTAAGAAGTTCGAAGATTCGAGGGTCGTTCTCCGCGGCCTCTCGACTTCCCCGGCCGGATTCTCTCATCCACGGAAGGGTGCGTGTGCGAGCCATACGTGGGTAGTCGTCGCCGTCGAGAGGGCGGGTGAGATCCCAATCCCAGGCTCGGAGGGTGACGGTGGCGTTGTCTTCCGACCAGCGGGCGATGTGGGTGCCGGGTTCGTGTTCGGATCCCCATAGGCCGGCGTCGCGCAATGCCTCCGCGAGGTGGGTGTCCCTCGGAGGAGGGTCGTCGAGGGTCGCCCACGACTTGGCTGCGGCGAGCGTGACGTCGGTGGCGCAGGCGATTTGGGCGTCCAGGCGCGCCCGGAGATCGGCCCGCCAAGCAAAGATCGCGGCGTCTCCCTCGACGACGGCGCCAATAGGAGTGCTCGCGGTGGGGCGTCGTCGGGAGAATAGATTCATGCTCGTCTCCTCACCCCTGCTGGCGAGAGTGTGGTGAAACTATATTCCCCGGCCTGAACGATGTGATGCGGAGCGGGCCGCGGTGATCAGGGTTCCGGTGAAAGCAGGGTGACGCCTTTGGGGTCGAGGGTGATGCGGTAGTGCCTGCCTGGAGTGACGTCGGTGGGGACGTAGGCCTCGAGCGGCGGTGCGCCGGGGATGTGGAACGTGGCGACGGTGCGGTCGCCGACCACTCGCACGTCGCTCAGGTGGGCCCGGACACCCGAGGATCCGCCGGGGCGCACCGCCTCGGGGCGGATCAGGATGCAGAATTCCCCTCGCGGCGGTGGCTCGGTCGGAACACTCGCAGTGAGGGTCACAGTGCCCCAGGGAGTCGAGACATCTTGACCGCCGGTGCGTGGCACTCCCCCGGCGGGCTGCCAGATGGTTCCGAGGCCCAGGAATGTGGCGGTCCAGGCGTCCTGGGGATCGTCGCGGAGTTGCTGGGGAGTGGCGGTTCGGTGGATGCGGCCGTCGCGCATGAGGGCCACCCTGTCGGCGATGGCGAAGGCCTCGGCGTGGTCGTGGGTTACGTGGATCGCGGTCTGGCGGAGTTCGGTGAGGATGTGTCGGACGTCGGCCAGGAGACGGTCGTGGAGCGGGCGATCCAGGGCCGCGAACGGCTCGTCGGCCAGGAGCAGCTTGGGCTCGGTCACCAGGGCGCGTGCCAGGGCGACGCGTTGGGCCTCCCCGCCTGAGAGGGTTGCGACACCGCGCCGCTCGTAGCCGTCGAGGCCGACCATGTCGAGCATCTCGGCAACGTGGCGGCGGCGCTCGGCTGCCGGGACTTTCTGCATCCGGAGTCCGAAGGCCACGTTGGCTCCGACGTTGCGGTGCGGAAGCAGGGCATGGTCCTGGAAGACCATCCCGAAGCGCCGGCGGTGGGCGGGGACCGACCGTTGGTCCTCCCCCGCCCAGGAGACCGAGCCGCCGTCGGGCGCCTGCAGGCCGGCGATTGTGCGCAACAGTGTCGTCTTCCCGCAGCCGCTCGGCCCCAGCAGGGCCAGGATCTCGCCCCGGCGCACCGAGAGTTCGAGATCGCACAGGATCTCGTGGCCTTCGAGGCTCACCTCCAGGCCGCGGATCGTCAAGCCATCTCCGGGAGTGGATTCCGGCCTTCGCCGGAATGACGATGGAGGGCCGGATTCCGATGGAGGGCCGGATGACGGTGGAGGGGTGGATTCCGATGGAGGGCCAGATTCGGGGGGATTCGGAGATGCCGGTGCAGCACCGGAGTCGAGGTCCGCCATCTCAGAAGTCCGGCGCCCCGGCGGGGCGGAGTCGGTCGATCAGCAGCACGGCCGCGGCGGTCATGACCAGCAGTATCACGCTCATGGCCATGGCCTGCCCGAAGGCCGTCTCGCCGGGTCGTCCCAGCAGGCGGAAGATGGCGATGGGGACCGTGGGGCGCTCGGGGCGGACCACGAAGGCGGTGGCGCCGAACTCCCCCAGCGACACGGCGAAGGCAAATCCGGCGCCGACGGCCAGGCCGCGCAGGGCAAGCGGGAGGTCGACCTCCCGGCGGACGCGGGCAGGCCGGGCGCCCAGCGTGGCGGCCGCCTCGCGCAGCCGCGGGCTCACCGCTGCCAGAGCCGGCGTGACCGAGCGGATCACGAACGGCATGCCGATCAGAGCGTGGGCGATGGGCACCAGCCACCACGAGAGGCGTAGGTCCAGCGGCGGGCGGTCCAGCACCAGGAGCATCCCGAACCCCAGGATCACCGCCGAGGTTCCCAGCGGCATCAGGAAGGCGCCCTCCAGAGCCGCCACGCCGCGCCTGCGCCGGCCGCTGACCGCCAAGGCGACCAGCAGGCCTCCGATCGTGGCGATTCCGGTGGCGGTTGCGGCGAACTCCAGGGAGTGACGGATCGCCGCAAGGGGCGAGACGAACAGGGCCTGCAGGCGCTCGCCCCCCTGCCCCAGGCGCCGGTAGTTCTCGAGCGTGTAGTCCCCCCCGCTGCGCAATGAACGCTCCACCAGCATCGCCAGCGGCAACCCCACGACCACGGCGGCCACGCCGAGAGTTCCCGCCAGGAGTGCGCGGTCGGCGTGGCCGCGCACACGCCGGGCGGTGTCGGTGCGGAGACGCTCGGCGACGTGGCGGCGGCGTTGCCAGAGCGTCGCCCCCACCACGAGTATCAGCACGCACAGCAACTGCAGCAGCGCCAGCGCCGCCGCGGTGTCGAACTCCAGGCGCTGCACGGCGAAGCGCCAGATCTCGGTGTCCAGCGTCGCCCGGCGCGGCCCGCCGAGAATGAGGATGACGCCGAAGGAAGTGAAGTTGAACAGGAACACGATGGCGCTGACGGCACCGATCGCCGGCGCCAGGCGCGGCAGCGTGACCGCGCCGAAGACCCGCAGCGGGCTCGCTCCCAGGACCGCGGCGGCCTGTTCGGGAGCGGGATCCAACTGCGACCAGTAGGCGGCCACCGAGCGGGCGATGACTGCGTAGTTGAAGAAAACATGCGCCGCCAGGATCGCCCACACCGTGTGATGGAACCGGTCGGTGGCGCCGAAGCGATCCATGAGGGAAAGGAAGGCCGCGGCGACCACGACCGTGGGCAGGACAAACGGCACCACCAGCAGGGCGTGCACGAACCGGCGGCCCCGGAAGCGCAGGCGCGCCAGGACCGCCGCGGTCGGCAGGGCGACGGTCAGGCAGAGCGCAGTGGAGGCCAGCGCCTGCCAGGTGGTGAACCACAGCACGTCGGTCGTGACCGGGTTGCGCCACGTCTCCAGCAGGGTTCCGGCGTCGAAGCTCCGGGTGAGGACGCCGGCAAGCGGATACAGGAAGAACACGCCGATGAAGGCCGCCGGCACCGCCGCCAGGGCGACCGGGGCCAGCCTGCGGGCGCGAGATCCGCTCCGATCCGCGACACGCATGGATTCCGGCCTCCGCCGGAATGACGGGAGCCCCCGTCGGAATGACGGAGGGGAGGCCTGGATGGTTGGTGCCACTCCCCTAGCGCAGGACGATCTCCACCCAGCGTCGCGTCCAGTTGTCGCGCTCGGCGGCGATCAGCGCGGGATCGAGGCTGAGTGGCTCGGCGACGGCGACGGCGTGCGTCGAGAACACCTCCGGCACCTGGGCGGCGCTGCTCGCCGGGAACACGAACATGTTCAGCGGGATGTCCTCCTGGAACGTGTCCGAGAGCATGAAGTCCACGAACGCCTGCGCGCCGGTGAGGTTCCCGGTTCCCGCCAGAATGCCGGCGAACTCGATCTGGCGGAAGCAGCCGTCGGTCAGCACGCCGGTGGGCGGCGTGTCCGTCGGCGGGTCGGCGAAGAGCACCTCGGCGACGGGGCTCGTGGCGTAGGAGGTCACCAGGGCGCGCTCCCCTCCCCCGGCCACGAACTCCCCGAAGTAGGCCTCGCTCCAGCCGGCGGTCACCGACACGCCCCCGTCACGCAACCTGGCCCAGTAGTCCTCCCAGCCGTCGGTCCCGTAGGCCGCCACGGTGGCCAGAAGGAACGCCAGTCCCGGGGACGAGGTCTCGGGGTTCTGGGTGACGAACGAGCCGGCGTGACGGGGATCGGCGAGGTCCTCGAGTGACCCCGGCGGCGGCCCGTCGGTGGCGTCGATCCAGTAGTTGACGCAGACGTCGCCGTAGTCGATCGGGGTGACCCGATCCTGGGGGTCGAGTTGCAACTCGGCGGGAACCGATTCGACCGCAGGCGACCGGTAGGCGACGAACAGGTCCTCGTCCAGCGCACGCTGCAGGAACGTGTTGTCGATGCCGAACATCACATCCGCGATGGGGTTGTCCTTGGTGAGGATGACCTGGCTGAGCATCGACCCGGTGTCCTCGCCGGTGAGCAGGTTCACCGTGATGCCCGTGCTCTCCTCGAAGGACTCGATGATCCCCTCCGAGACGGCGAAGGAGTCGTGCGTGACCACCGTGATCTCCCCCGGGTCGGGCGGGGGCGGCGGTTCGGGTGGAGACGGCTCGGGTGCAGGACTCGGTTCCGGTGGCGGGGCCGGTTCGGGTGCGGGCGCCGGCTG
>VXXM01000086.1 GCA_009835395.1 Acidimicrobiia bacterium | reverse complement strand
GGCGCGGCCCCCCCACCGGGGGGGGGGGGCGGGCGGGGGCCGCGGCTCGGCCCCCCCCCGCGGGGGCGGGGGCGGCTGGGGGGCCCCCGGGGCCGGCGCAGGCGGCCGCCGGTCTGGCGCAGGCCACCGCCGAGGGCAACCAGGAAGCAGTGGCCGCGGCCGAGGCCGCGCTGGCCGACGCGCAGGCAGCCGCAGCCGCCGCCCGCGACGAGGCCGCGGCTGCGCAGAGCGAGGCCGACGCGGCGCGCGAGGCCGCGGAGGCGGCCCAGGCGGAGGCCGACGCGCAGGCAGCCGCAGCCGCCGCCGCGGTAGAGCCGCCACCACCCCCGCCGCCCGAGCCTGCGGCCGCCGAGCCGGTGACGATCTCGTTCCTCGGGTTCTACGGCCCCGAGGGGGTGGCACCGCTGCTCGATGCGTTCCACGCGGAGAATCCCGGCATCACCGTCGAGTACCAGTCAGTGCCGTTCGGGGAGCTGAACCAGGTCATCCAGAGCCGCCTGTCGGACGGCGGTGAGAGCCCCGACGTGTACATCGCCGACCAGCCGCGGGTCGCGGCGCTGGACAACCAGGGGTTCCTGCATGACGTCACCGACGCCGTCGGCGACGCCGCGAACGACTGGGTGGACACCGCCCTGACGGCGTCCACCGTGGACGGCAGGCTCATGGCGCTGCCGCTCAACACGTCGACGCAGATCCTCTACTACAACAAGACGCTGCTGGACCAGGCGGGGATTCCCTACCCGTCCACGTCGCCCGACGACCGCATGACCTGGGACGAGCTCATCGACCTGGCGCGCCAGGCCCAGGAGGGCGGCGCCACCTACGGCTTCCAGTTCGACCAGGTGAGCCGCTACTACCAGTTGCAGCCACTGATGGAGTCCCTCGGCGGAGGCCCCGGACTGACGGGTCCGGGCAACCTGCAGCCCGACCTGGTGAACGACGGCTGGATCGCGGCGATGGAGTTCTACGCCAGCCTGTTCGCCGACGACGGCGTGGCGCCACGCGGCATGCCGCCGGAGGAGACCCCCAACGCCTTCGCGGCCGGCGAGGTCGCCTTCTACCTCGGCGGGACCCACTGGGGCGGCATCTACGAGCTGTTCTGGCCGCTCGACTTCGACCTGGGCTTCGCGCCCCACCCGTACTTCGAGGGTTACGACCCGGTCACGCCGACGGGCGCCCTGTCGCTCGGCGTGAACCCCAACAGCCCGAACATCGAGGCGGCCAGCACCTTCGCCAAGTGGGTCACCACCTCTCCGACGGGCACGAACGTGTTCCTGACCGTTGACGTGGCCCCGCCGGCGCTGACCGGCGCCCTGCCGGCCTTCATCGTCTCCCCGCCGTGGGACCGCGGCGAGGGCGGCACCACGGCCGGCGAGCTGGTCGAGTACGAGTTGGACAACACCTCCGTGGTGCGGCCGCGCAGCATCGGCTACATCCAGTTCGAGGAGATCCTGGGCCGGGCCTTCGAGGACATCCGCAACGGCCTCGACGTGCGCGAGACCCTCGAGCGCGCCCAGTCCGACCTGGAGGCCCAACTCCCGAGCGGCTGATGGCCCAGCCCCCGTCGCAGGCGGCGTCGCTGGGTAGGCGGCGCCGCCCGCGCTCGGGCGGTGTGGTCGCCACGGTCTTCCTGGCGCCCGCGCTGCTGACGCTGGTGCTGACGCGCCTCGCTCCGGCGGTCGACACGTTCATCGCCAGCCTGCGCGCCGGCGGCACCTGGAGCCTCGCCAACTACGCCGAGCTCGGGGCGGACACGTTCCGGGAGGCCGTCGTGACGACGGTCGTCTTCAACGCCATCATCAACCCGGCGCAGGTGCTGGTCTCCTACGCCCTGGCGGTGGTGCTCTCCCAGCGGCTGCCCGCCGTGGGGTTGTGGCGCACGCTGATCTTCCTGCCGATGGCGGTGCCGCCGGCGGTGTCGACGGTCGTCTGGGGCATCTGGTTCCGCCCCGGCGACGGGATCGTGAACAGCCTGCTGGCAGTCGTGGGCGTGCCCGACCAGCCCTTCCTCACGTCGCCCACCCAGGCCCTGTACGTGATCATGGTCATCGCCAGCTGGATCGGGGTCGGCTACTGGATGATGTTCCTCATCGCCGGCATCAAGAACGTGCCGATTGAGATGGTCGAAGCCGCCGCCATCGACGGAGCCGGCTGGTGGCGGCGGCTCATCACGATCGTCACGCCGATGGTCCGCCGGCAGTTGAGCTTCGTCCTCGTCGCCGCCACCGTGGCCAACTTCCTGCTGTTCGTGCCCGTGCAGGTGCTCACCCGCGGCGGCCCCGCCGGCAGCACCAACCTCGTCATGTACGAGGCGTACACGCAGGCCTTCGTCTTCAACGACCCCGGTCCGGCGTTCGCCCAGATCACCGTTCTCGTGGCGCTCGTGGCCGTCATCGTGGCCGTGCAGTTCCGGCTGATGCGCGGTCCCACCGAGCCCCTCCGCCATGCGTCTTGACATGCCGCGCTGGGGCCGGATGCCCCTGGCGGTGCTCGTACCCGTGGGCGCGATCCTGTGGCTCGCCCCGCTGGCCTGGACCGTGGCCTCCGGGCTCCGCCCCGGCAACGCCGTGTTCCGGTCCTTCCGGGGCCTGAACTGGCGCACCTTCATCCCCGACGCGGTCACCGCCGAGAACGTGGGGGCGGTCGCCGACGGCACGCTGGGGCGCGCCATTCTCAACTCGCTGATCGTGGCCGGCGCCACGGTCGCCCTGGGCGTGCTGATATCCGCCATGGCGGCGTACGGGCTGACGGCGTTCCGCTTCAGAGGCCGCGGGTTCGTCTTCGCCCTGGTGGTGCTGGCCTTCATGGTGCCGTTCGAGGCGCTGGCGATCCCCCTGGCCGACACCGCACGCGACGTGGGGCTTGACAACAGCTACATCGGCCTGATCCTGCCGGGCGTCGGCAACGGGCTGGCGATCTTCCTGCTGCGCCAGTTCTACCTGGACATCCCTGCAGAGCTCGCCGAGGCCGCCTCCATCGACGGCGCCGGCGCCTGGCGGATCTTCCGGCACGTCTACCTGCCCCTCACCGGCCCGGCCATGGTCGGCGCCGGCATCATCATCTTCGTCTTCCAGTGGCAGGCCTACCTGCTGCCGCTGCTGCTCACCACCGATCCGTCGATGGACGTGGGGGCCGTCGCACTCGCCCGGTTGTTCGGGCAGTACGGCGTTGACTGGGGGATGCTCTTCGCCGGCGCCGCGTTCTTGTGCCTGGTCCCGGCGATCGTCCTGCTGGTCTTCCAGCGCACCTTCACCGAGTCGGTCGTGGGATCGGCGGTGAAGGGATGAACCGGGTGCCGGTGTCTGCCCTGCCGGGCGCCTGAATCGAAGAGGGACGGCCCCAACGGCACGACGGAAGGAATCCGCTCCATGACCCGACTGATCCTCGATACCGACATCGGCACCGACGTGGACGATGCACTGGCACTGGCGCTGCTCATCGCCCAGGCGGACGTGGACCTCGTCGGGGTGACGACCGTCCACGGTCACGCGCCCCTGCGGGCAGCCATCGCCCGATCGCTGCTGGAGGTGTCCGGCAAGCGGCACGTGCCGGTCGTGGCGGGGCGCTCGATACCGCTGCGGCGCAGCAGCGTCGCAGGATTCCACTGGAACGAGATGTGGGGTCACGAGGGTGCCGGCGTGCTATCCGACGCCGAGCGGGAGGTGCCCGACGACGAGCCGACCCGCGAGGACGCGGCCCGGTTCATCATCGACGCCGCCGGGCGCGCCCGGGACCCCCTGGCCGTGGTGACCGTCGGGCCGGTCACCAATCTGGCCCTGGCGCTGCAGATGGAGCCCGGGCTGGCCGGGGCGCTGGGGCCCGTGACGATCATGGGCGGGATCGTGGAGCGGCACATGGTCGCCTGGCCCGCGACCTTCGAGACGAACCTCAACTCTGACCCGCTCGCCGCCGTCATCGTGCTCGGCTCGGGGCTGGACATCACGCTCGTGCCCCTGGAGGTGACCCTGCAGGTGTACCTCGACCGGGCCGACAGGGACCGTCTCGCCGGCGATGGCGGCCCCGTTTCCAAGAAGCTGGTCCGCCTCATCGAAGAGATGCACGAGCCGTTCCTCGGATTCGCATCGAAGTACGGCCTGGACGGCTCCCACTTCGACGAGCGCACCTACCTGCACGATCCCCTCGCCGTGCACGTGGCCACAGGGGGCGCCCACGCCACCCTGCGGGACGCCGGCATCGCCGTCGAGTACGAGGGGCAGATCCTGCGCACCATCGACCACCCCGAACGCCGACCCAACATGCGGGTCTGCGCCGCCGCCGACGGCCCCGCATTCGTGGCCGACTGGATGGACGCCGTCGTCGCCGTGTAGCGGCGCCTGCTGCCGAGCGACCCGGTTGGAGAGCGCCTGCCGGCTCAGCCGGCGAGCTTGTTGACCCGGGCGGCGAAGTCGAAGTCCTTCTCGGTGATCCCGCCGGCGGCGTGATTGCTGATAGCGATGGAGACCCTATTCCAGACGTTCGACCACTCGGGGTGGTGGAACAGCCGCTCTGCCACGCAGGCCACCGCGGCCATGAACCCGAAGGCGGCGGTGAAGTCGGCGAACTCGAAGTCGCGATGAAGCGCGTTGCCGCGGCGCTCCCAACCGGGGATCTCACCGAGCCGGGAGTCAACTGTGGCGTCGTCGATCAGTTCGTTGGGATCGGTCATGCGGCCACAGTAATCCCGGGACAGCGCCACCGCAGCAGCCCGGCCGGCACCTTGCGCACGTGGATTCCGGCCTTCGCCGCAGCGGCGGGCGGAGGGCCGGACGAGGGAGAAGGGACCTAGAAGCTGCGCCCCAGTTTGACGGCCACCTCGGCGGGGGCGGGCCGGTCCCACCGTTCGTAGCCCGTTCGCTCCAGTTCGTCGGCCAACTCGGGGCCGCCGGAGGCGACGATCCGGCCACGGATCATGATGTGCACACGGTCGGCGCGCAGCACGCCGAGCAACCGCGTGTAGTGGGTAATCGCCAGGACGCCGAGGCCCTCGGTCGTCGCCTCCTCGATGCGCCGGGCCACGGCACGCAGGGCGTCGACATCGAGCCCGGAGTCGATCTCGTCCAGAACCGCGATGCGCGGGCGCAGCACGGCGAGTTGCAGCGCCTCGCCCCGCTTCTGCTCGCCCCCGGAGAGATCCACGTTGACCGCCCTCTCCAGCAGCGCCGCCGGAACCCCCAATCGCTCGGCTTCGCTGCTCAGCACGGCGCCCAGATCGTCGGCGGCGGGGGCACGTCCCGCCGCACGAAGCGACGCACCCAACACGTCGAGCAGGTTCACGCCGGGCACCTCGGTGGGGTACTGCATGGCCAGGAAGAGCCCCGCCTTCGCCCGCTCGAAGGGGCTGAGCGCCAGCAGGTCGCGACCGTCCAGCAGCGCCCGGCCGGCGGTCACGGTGTAGCCGTGCCTTCCCGCCAGCACGTGAGCCAGCGTGGACTTGCCGCAGCCGTTGGGGCCCATCACGGCGTGCACCTCGCCGGCGGCCACCTGCACGTCAACACCGTGCAGGATCGCCTCGCCGGCCGCGTTGGCCCGCAGACCCTCGACGATCAACTCGCTCACGGCGCTATCTCTCGCGGAGCGTGACGAAGACGCCGTCGTCGGAGACCGCCACCTCGTGGGCCAACACGGGGACCACCGCCGGAAGGGTCAGCGCCTCGCCCGTACGCAGATCGAAGAGGCTGCCGTGGGCGGGACACTCGAGGGCGCACTCGTCGACGTCCACGTCGCCCTCGCTGAGCGAGAAGTCGGCGTGGCTGCAGGTGTCGTCGACGGCGAAGAACTCCTTGCCGACGCGGGCCAGGGCCACCCGGCGGCCCTCCACCGCGAAGCAGCGGGCCTCGCCGTCGCCCAGGTCATCCCGCCCGCACAGCCGCACCCGTGCCGCGGGGCTCTCGGTGCTCATCGCCGCTCCTCTCGCCTCATCGATCGGGACCGATCTTGGCGCGCACCATCTCGTCGAAGCCCGCCGCCACCGCCTGCACCGGCAACCGGCCGCGCACCTCCTCGAAGAACCCCTCTACGATGAGCCGCTCGGCCACGTCGGGGGGCACGCCCCGGCTCTCCAGGTAGAAGCGGTGGTCCTCGTCGATCGGCCCCACCGAGCTGGCGTGGGCGCAGCGCACGTCGTTGTTCTCGATCTCCAGGTTGGGGACCGAATCGGCCCACACGTCCTCGGAGAGCTTCAGGATGCGGTTCGTCTGCTGGGCGTCGGTGCCGCGCGCCTCGGCCCCCACGCGGATGAGTCCCGAGTAGATGGAGCGGGCCCTATCCTCCACGGCGCCCACGAAGAGCAGGTTGCTGTTGGTGTCGGGGGCCGAGTGGTTCTGGAAGGTGCGGAAGTCCAGGACCTGGTCGCGGTCGCCGAAGTACATGGCCGACATGTCGCCGGTGGCGCCCCGCCCCGAGAGCGTGCAGTCCACCCGGCAGCGGGCGTAGGACCCGCCGACCGCGGCCAGACCGATGGCGAGATGGCCCTGGGAGGCGACCGTCGCCGCCGTCTGGTCGATGCCGGTGGCCCGCGGACCGAGCTCCTGCAGGTTGAGGTACTGCAGGCGGGCGGAGGGACCCACGTCGAGCTCCGCCACCGGCGCCGCGAAGACCTCCACCTCGCCCGAGACCAGCACGTTGACCACCTGCGCCTCGGCGCCGTCGCCCACAACCACCGAAAGGCGCGGGAAGACCGCCAGCGACGCGGCGCTCAGCACGTTCACGATCGCCACGGGCTCGGCGAGGCGCGCGCCGCGGGGGATCTCCAGCAGCAGGGGTGCACTGCAGAAGGCGTCGTTCATCAGCCCGAACACGTCGCTCGGCTCGCCGAGCACGCCGCCCAACGCAGCCACCGGCTCGGGCTCCTCGCCGAGAGGGCGCAGTGTCAGGCCGGCGGCCTCGGCCGCCGGCGTGATCTCCGTGCTGACGAGTTGCCCGTCACAGGTCACCACGAGCGCGCTCAGGGCACCCAGGCGATCCCGTAGCGAGCCCGGCAGGGCCCCGCCGGGCGCGGGCCCGTTCCCGCCGGTCGGGGGCGCCGGCAGGTAGGCCTCCAGGTGCAGCCCGGCGACGGGGCTGTAGCGCCACTCCTCCTCACCGGCCGACGGCAGTTCGGCGGTCCCGAAGGCCTCGGCGGCCGCCAGGCGCCGCTGCCGCAGCCAGCCGGGGCCGCCCAGGGTGGCGGCGTGCGCGACCGAGAACACGTCGTGGAGGTCGGGCATCCAGGACCGCCGGTCAGCCGCGCGCGCCGCGGCCCTTGCCGCGACGGCGGAGCGTCCGGCCCAGGCGACCGGCGGAGCGCCGCTTCTCCTTGTCCAGGTCGGCCATGATCTCCTGGCCGGCCCGGTTCACCACGTCCTCGGCCTCGTCCAGCAGCGCCGCGATGGAGTCGTCGGTTCCCAGCGACGCCGGCTCGTCGGGCGTCTTCGGGGTGACGAGGGTGCCGTAGGACCAGTTCACGTCGGCCCGGCGGCGGACATAGGCCTCGCAGTTCTCGGGACAGCGCCACGGGGCCTCGGGGGCGAGGTCCAGATCGCACTTGCGCACAGTGTCGCCGTTCGGGTACGTGCGACTCTCGAAGTGCTTGCAGTCCTGACGCATCGGCATGGCGCGCCCATTCTACGGCTCACGGCCCGAGCGACCCTCGCTGCCGGCGGGAGGTTCGACGCCCCGAACCGGGGCGGCGGCGTCAGCCGACCGAGCCCTCCATCTGCAGTTCGATGAGCCGGCTCCACTCCACGGCGTACTCCATGGGCAGCGTGCGGGTCACCGGCTCCACGAAGCCGTTGACGATCATGCCCATGGCCTGCTCCTCGCTGAGGCCGCGGCTCATCAGGTAGAACATTTGCTCGTCGGCCACCTTGGACACGGTGGCCTCGTGGCCGATGACGGCGTCCTGGCTGCCGACCTCCATGTAGGGGTAGGTGTCCGAGACGCTGTCCTCATCGAGGATCAGGGCGTCGCACTGCACGTGGCTCTTGCAGCCCTTGGCATCGGGCTCCACCCGCACCAGACCGCGGTAGCTGGTGCGTCCGCCGTCCTTGGAGATGGACTTGGAGACGATCTTGGAGGTGGTCTCCGCGGCGGCGTGGGTCATCTTGGCGCCGGTGTCCTGATGCTGGCCGGGGCCCGCGTAGGCCACCGACAGCACCTCGCCGGATGCCTTGGGGCCGACCATCACCACAGCCGGGTACTTCATGGTCAACTGGCTGCCGATGTTGCCGTCGATCCACTCCATGTGGCCCTCGGCCTCCACCCTGGCCCGCTTGGTGACCAGGTTGTAGACGTTGCTGGACCAGTTCTGGATGGTCGTGTAGGTGACTCTGGCCCCCTCGCCCACCACGATCTCCACCACCGCCGAGTGCAGCGAGTCGCTGGTGTACACCGGCGCCGAGCAACCCTCCACGTAGTGCACCTGCGCGCCCTCATCGGCGATGATGAGGGTGCGTTCGAACTGCCCCATGTTCTCGGCGTTGATGCGGAAGTACGCCTGCAGCGGCAACTCCACGCTCACGCCCGGCGGCACGTAGATGAACGAGCCGCCCGACCAGACCGCCGAGTTGAGAGCCGAGAACTTGTTGTCGTTGGGGGGGATCACCCGCCCGAAGTACTTGCGCACCAGCTCGGGGTGCTCGCGCACCGCCGAGTCCATGTCGCTGAAGATCACGCCCTGCGCCTCGAGGTCCTCGCGGTTGCGGTGGTAGACCACCTCGGACTCGTACTGCGCGGTCACGCCGGCCAGGTACTTGCGCTCGGCCTCGGGGATGCCCAGTTTCTCGTAGGTGTTCTTGATGGAGTCGGGAACGTCGTCCCACTCGCTGACCTGCTCCTCGGTGGGCTTGATGTAGTAGAAGATGTTGTCGAAGTCGATGCCGCCGAGTTCCCCTCCCCAGGTCGGCAGCGGGCGGCGCTCGAAACGGTCCAGCGACTTCAGCCGGAAGTTGAGCATCCACTCCGGCTCCTTCTTCATGAAGGACATCTCGCGCACGATGTCGCTGTCGAGGCCGCGCCGGGGCTTGAAGACGTAGTCCTCCTCGTCACTCCACCCCAGGGCGTAGTTGCCGAGATCCACGCCGAGGGTGCTGGCTTCAGTCATCGGGGCTCCCAGCTGATGGCGGATTTCGTGATCTCAGTCTATCGGCGCCGGGCGGCCGCGGTAAGGGGCGGACCGGCGGGCGCGGCGCGAGGCCCGAGCAGTCAATCCAGCCGCCGCAACTCAGCCTTGTAGCGGGGCCCGCGCCGCACGTAGCTGTCCGCCGCGTCGACGAGCATGTCGGGGTCGGTGGCGTCGGGGCGGATCCTGGCCGGCACACCGACGGCAACCGCGGCCGGCGGAATCTCGGTGCCGTCGAGCACCACCGCGCCGGCACCCACGAGCGCCCCCTCGCCCACGACGACGCTGTGGCGGATCACCGAACCGACCCCTGCGAGAGACCCGTCGCGCATCGTGCAGGCCTCCAAGTGGGCCAGATGCCCGACGGTGCAGTCGTCGCCGATCACCGTCGGTGACACCGGAGCGGTGTGGATGACAGCACAGTCCTGGATCGAGCTGCGCTCCCCCACGACGATGGCGCCGTCGTCGCCGCGCAGCACCGCCTGCGGCCACACCGTCGATCCGGCGCCGATGGTGACGTCGCCGATGATGGTGGCCTCGGGGTGGACATAGGCGTCGGGGTGGATGCGGGGCTCCAGGTCGCCGAGGGCGTAGACAGCCATGATGATCCTCCTTCTCAGTCCTCGACCGGCCCGACCGCGCTGTAGCCGCCCTTGAAGAAGATGAGCGGCCCGGAATCGGGGCGGCCGACGCCCAGATCGGCCACGCGGCCTACGACGATCCAGTGGTCGCCCCCCTCGTGCACCGTCTCGATGGTGCAGTCGATCCAGGCCAGGCAGCCCTCGATGACCGGGGAACCGGTGACGCGGGTGCCCCAGGAGATGCCGGCGAATTTGTCTGGATCCCGCCCCGCGAACAGCGAGCTGACGGCGGCCTGGTCCTCGGCCAGCACGTTGACACAGAAGCTGCCGCTGGCCTCGATGACCGGCCAGCTGTTCGACGACTTGCCGGGGCAGAACATCACCAGGGGCGGTTCCAGGGAGACCGAACCGAACGAGCCGATGGCGAGCCCCGCCGGACCGTCGCCGGCGGCGCCGGTCACGACGGTGACGCCGGTGGGGTAGTGGCCGAGGACGCGCCTGAACTCGGCCGAGTCGAACGGTGTCACGGGAGAAGTCGGCGGCGCTAGATCGCGGCGGCGTCGGCCGTCTCGCCGCCGGCCTCGGCCTCTGGAGTCGATCCGACCGATCGGGTCACCATCAGAGCGCCGACTAGCGTCAGGACGGGACCCGATCCGGTGAGGCTGGAGGTCATGAGGGTGCCGGCGATGTCACCCGCCGCCAGCACCACCATGGCGATACCGGCCATGCGGATATTCATCGCCATACGGGCCTGCATGGCAGCCGAAGCCGTCGGCGAGAGCAGACCGAGCAGCAGCAGCAGGATCAGCACCCCCAGAATCAGCACGGGGTATCCGGTGGCGACATCGCTGTCGAGGCCGCCGGGAAGGGGGAACGAGCCGACCATCCCGGACGAGAAGCCCGAACTCCAGTCCAGCCAGAACGAGGCGATGACGGCCAGGGCGGCGCCCAGTGTGGCAGGTGCCTTGTGTGTCACGCGCCTTGACGGCCGCCGGCTCGGGTCCATCGTGCCGAAGGCCACCCCCGCCAGCGCCACGAGCGACCCCACCATCGCCACCCAGGCACCGGCACCCATGCCGACACCGTCCGCGTCCACCTCGTCGACCAGCGTGATCACCACGACCAACGAGGCCAGGAAGGCGCCGAGCGCCACACCGTTCGCCGTGTCGAGCGCTGGGCGCCCGGAGAGCAGGGCGAGGCCGATGAGCACCACGACGAGTCCGACACCGCCGCCGCCCGCGCCGATGCCGGCGAAGTTCGGGAACGCGTCGGGCCCGACCTCGATCCAGCTGAGCAGGCCCGACAGCACCATGGCGGCGGCGCCGAGCAGGACCAGCAACCGGTCGATGGGCGGGACCGCGAGTGTGACCTGGCGCTTCGATCCAGCGGCCGAGCCTGTTTCGCTCGACGCCCCCTCGCCGGCCATGCCCTCCTGCGGTGCCGACTCCTCCGGCGAGTCCTGCTCCTCGCGGTCACTGTCGACTTGGTCGTTCACGGCCACCCTCCCGGATCCCCCCGAAACAGGTCCCAACGGAGCGTAGTCGGGCACGGCGCGCCGACGCAGAGGCCCGCCGAGGGCCACCCCGACGGCCTGTGGCCCTCGGCGGGCGCTGGGTCGACGATCGCGGCGGGACCTCGCGAACCGGACCGAGGCGGCTCGATCAGGCGCTCCCGGAGCGGAGATGGTGACAATCGCCGGCCGCTATGGCGACCGGTCCGTCCCGGGTTGCCACGAGGAGTCTCCCGTCGACGGTCAGGTCCTCGGCCCGGCCCGTAACGGCGCCGCCGGGTGTCAGCACGCGCACGTGGCACCCGAGCGTGGCACTGTTGCGACGGAGTTCGTCCAGCAGGTCCCGCTCCCCCGCCGGCTCACCCAGGCGCCGGTACCAGGCGTCGAGACGCAGCAACACCGCCACCAGCAACTCGTTGCGGTGCGGTGCGTGGTCGGTGATCGCCTCGAGGGCCACGGGCGGCAGCGGCGCGAAGCCGCTCTCGGGCTCGGCGCCCGCGTCCGCCGCCACGGCCGAGGCCAACGCCGCGTGCGACCGCAGGTTGACGCCGAAGCCCGCCACCACGGCCACACGGCCGTCGGGTCCGACCTGTAGTTCCGCCAGCACGCCCGCCAGCTTCGCCTCGCCGGGAGCCGTGGCGATCACGTCGTTGGGCCACTTCAGCCGCACGTCCGCCCCGGCCGCAGCGCAGGCGTCGCGCACCGCCAGCGCCGTCGCGGGGGACAGCAGCGCCGCGGCACCGGTCGTCCGTCGCGGCCGCAGCAGCACCGAGGCCAGCAGCGCCGAGCCGGCCGGCGCCACCCAGGATCTGCCGCGGCGACCCCGCCCCGCCGTCTGGTGGTCGGCCACGATCACGAGCCCTTCGGGTGCGCCGGCGCGGGCATCCGCCAGAAGATCGGCGTTGGTCGAGCCGGTGCCACCCACGAACCGGACGGGGCCGAAGACGGTTCCCACCAGGAAGTCACGCACCTCGTCAGGTGTCATCGGTCGGCGTTCCCGCCTGCGGTGCCCGAGCCCCGGGCGGCGCCATCCGGGCGCTCGGGCGTAATCCG
The DNA here is from genome assembly GCA_009835395.1 of Acidimicrobiia bacterium. Lineage (GTDB taxonomy): Bacteria > Actinomycetota > Acidimicrobiia > Acidimicrobiales > CATQHL01 > VXNF01. The sequence goes on along the minus strand of VXXM01000086.1, from coordinate 1,576 downwards.
CGTCACGATCTGGCACGATATGGCGGTGTTTTCGTCGGTGCTGATCGCCAACCGCGGCGAGATCGCGGTCCGTGTGATCCGGACGTGCCGGGAGATGGGCATCAGGGCGATCGCCGTCTACTCCGAGCCCGACCGAGACGCCCTGCACGTGCGCCTGGCCGACGAGGCGTATGCCCTCGGGGGGCAGTCCAGCGAGGAGAGCTACCTCAACGTCCCCGCCATCCTCGCCGCCATCGAGGCCAGCGGCGCCGAAGCGGTGCATCCCGGCTACGGGTTCTTCAGCGAGAACGCCGACTTCGCCCGGCGCATCGTGGAGATGGGCGTCACGTTCGTCGGCCCGCCGCCTGAGGCCATCGAGGTGATGGGCGACAAGATCTCCGCCCGCCGGGCCGCCGAGACCGTGGGGGTGCACAGCGTGCCGGGCACGCCGCTCGTGGAGACCGCCGAAGACGTTGCTGCCTTCGCCGGCGAGCACGGCTACCCGATTGCGGTCAAGGCCGCCTACGGCGGCGGCGGGCGCGGCATGAAGGTGGTGCACGCCGCCCGCGAGATCGATGCCGCGCTGGACTCGGCCCGGCGAGAGGCGCTCGCCTACTTCGGGCGAGACGAGTTGTACCTCGAGCGCTATCTGCCCCGGCCACGCCACGTGGAGGTGCAGGTCTTGGCCGACGCGCACGGCAACTGCGTCTACCTGGGCACGCGGGACTGCTCGGCGCAGCGCCGCCACCAGAAGCTGATCGAGGAGGCGCCCGCCCCCGACATCCCCGCCGAGGTGACCGCCGCCATGGGCGAGGCGGCCGTGACCGTGGCGCGGGGCTGCGGCTACGTGAACGCCGGCACGGTGGAGTTCCTGTACCAGGACGGGGAGTTCTGGTACCTGGAGATGAACACGCGCCTGCAGGTGGAGCACCCCGCCACCGAGTTGATCTGCGGGCTCGATCTGGTGGAGCAGCAACTCCGGATGGCGGCCGGCGAGCCGCTGGGCTTCGGCCAGAGTGACGTGGAGTTGCGGGGCCACGCCATCGAGGTGCGCATCAACGCGGAGGATCCCGCCGGGGGCCACTTCCTGCCCTCGCCGGGGAGCATCTCCAAACTGGTGGTTCCCGACGGTTTCGGCACCCGCTTCGACTCGGGCTACGAGGCCGGCGACGAGATCAGCCCGCTCTACGACAACCTGATCGGCAAGCTCATCTGCTGGGGCGCCGACCGTCCCGCGGCGATCCGTCGCACGTTGCGAGCGCTCGGGGAGATGGAGGTGGAGGGCGTTGCCACGACCATCCCCGCCGACGAGGCCATCCTCTCGCATCCGGACTTCGCGGCGGTGACGCACTCCACCCGCTGGGTGACCGACGAGTTGGACCTCTCGGGCCTCATGCCGATGCAGGTGGCGGAGGAACTGGCGCTCACCGGAGACAGCGAGAAGGTGCACCACACCATCGACGTGGAGGTCAACTCCAAGCGCTACACGGTGAAGCTCTGGATGCCCCCCGGGGCCACGGTGGCAGCACCGGCGGCGGACGGGCGACCCTCCCGCCGGCCACGGCGGACCTCGGGGAGCGGGGGCTCAGGGGCCGGC
>VXXM01000009.1 GCA_009835395.1 Acidimicrobiia bacterium | reverse complement strand
GCGAGCGCCCACGCTGGAGATGTTGAGTATGCGGCCCCACCCCTTCTCCGCCATCCCGCCCACCAGGTCCCTCGACAGGAGGAACATGGCGCGCAGATTCACCGCGATCGTGGCGTCGAACTCCGCGACGGTGAAGTCCTCGATGGGCTTGTGCACGAAGATCGCAGCGCTGTTCACCAGGATGTCGACCGGGCCGGCCTCGGCGACGACGCGAGCGCATTCCTCCGGCCGGGCGAGGTCGGCTTGCATCGCCGCGTCGACCTCGATCTCGTGATCGAGCACGTCCACCCCGATGACCCGGTGCCCGTCGGCGCGCAGCCGGGTGACGATGGCGCCGCCGATGCCGCGCGCCGACCCGGTGACAAGGGCGGTGCGGTGCCGCCCGCCTGCGCTCATATCCGGTACACCCGCTCGGTCACGTGGTACCTCCTATCCGCTCCAACCTAGCCAGCGATCTCGAATCGTTCCCGCTGGCGCCTAGTCCGAGAGCCCGGATCCGCCCCACACGATCCTCGCGGCGTGCCCCAGCGGCCGGCGCTATCAGCGCATGCGCCGCCTATTGGAACGAGACGAACAGTGGCGTCGGGGTGAGGTCCAGTACTTGCTCCGGCGTGGCCATCGGTGCGTCCTCGTCGTAGAAGTTCTTCCAACCCCAGTAGAACCCGTCGGCGTCGGGCGGCGAGGTCAGGAGATCCCACGTGTGTTGCTTGGTTCGTGGACTGCCGTGGCCGTCCATGTGGATCAGCACGGCGAGCTCGGGGGGAGTCTCGATCCGATGACGGTTCGTGATCATGGAGACGTGGAACTGGTGAACGATTAACAGCTTCTGGGGGAGGGCCTCTTCCCGCACGAGGGCGGCCAGCCACTCCGAGACCTGGTTGACTTCCGCCGCGTCCACCGTGCCGACCTGGACCATGTGGACCTGGTCCGGCTTCAGCCTCCACTCCGGATCCAGCGCGAGCCCGACATGGGGGAGGCGAAGGAACTCCTCGTAGATCTTCGCCTGGGTCAGGAAGTCGGTCCGTCCCGGCTGCAGATCGAGGACCACGTACAGCCCGTTGGCGGCCGCGATCTGGACCCAGGGCCTGATCACATCCGGGGAGGTCAGCCTCGAATAGTCGCCGTCGGGACCGGGGCCGGCCGACGCGACGGTGGCGATTATCTCGAAAGTGGGCAGGACGCTGAAACCGTCCGCGTCGTAGCCGGCGACGATGGAACCGAGGAGATCGACGCCCTCATCAGGGCCCTGCTCTCCCAGCACTCCGAGGCCGACCGACACCGGATGGCCGTACATGGCCACGAGGCGGCGAGCGGGTTCGGATCCGAACATCAGCAGCCCGCCGCCGGGAATCTCATAGCCCCGGCGGATGACGTCGAGCTGCCAAGCCGCATCCTCACCGGAGTCCGAGAGAATCTCCACCTCCGAGACCGCCGAGATCGTCTCCCTCGCCTCCGGGGGGGCCGCCCGGAGGTCACCGGCCACAGCGACCACCCCGACGTCGATCTGGTGGCCGAGGGCCGCCAACGGCGCAGCCACCTCGGCGTCGTCGACGATCCACACGCGGTCATAGGGTCCTCCCTCCGGCGCGAACGTCGCCTGCTGATCCACAGGCACCGGTTCGAAGGCGAAGCCGGCAAGGGTGCGGGGAAGGCTCCCCTCGTCGAACCCCGCAGCCACGATCCGCTCCGGAGCGAGACGCCTGACCTCATTCGCCAGACGGACATCGAAGGGGGAACCGACCAGCAGAAGCGGACCCCGAATCCCGCGGGACAGCAGGGTGGAGATCGCATCGGGATCGGTGGCGAACGCCAGACCGACCTCGTGGGCGCAGTCGTACATCGCCTGCGACAACTCGATACCGGCCGCCGCAGGCGAGGTGTCGCTGATCCGGAGATCGTCCGGAATCCGCGGCGGACAATCGCGCTCCGGTTCGCCGGACGCGCCGGTGCTCGGAGCCTCCGACTGTGCCGTCGGATCCCCGGCTCCGGACCGGCCGACCCCCTGCGTCGATGCGTCCTCGCCGGTGACTCCGGCCGGGATCGGGTTCGCAGCGGCGGGTACCGGCGCTTCCGGCGTCTCGGTGGTGCGCGCATCCCCCGGGGACTCGATGCCGGGCAGGTCGGACAACACGGCGGCCAGGAGAAGCGCCGCCAGGACGGCGAGCAGCGCCAGCGAGCGGCGGGAGAACGGCCGCCGCATCGGGTATCGAGAGACCCGGCGATACCAGGAGCCGAAGCGCATCGGATCGAGTCGAACTCTCAACAAGTGCTCCTGCGATGCTCCATCGGACTCCGGCGCAGCCTGACAGTACGCCTGACCCGGTGGCTGTTCGTGCATGGTGGCGCCGCGGCCACCACGATCACGGCGCGGGGTCCTCGAACTCCTCGCCCGGCAGCGGCTGCCGGCGGGTGCGCAGCCAGCGGTCGTGGATCTCCTGCTCGACGCCGTGGGGCGACGGCTCGTAGTACACGCCGTCGCCGGCCCCCTCGGGGCGGTGCTGCTGGGGGCGCCAGCCGCGGGGGTCGTCGTGGGGGTACTCGTACCCCTCGCCGTGGCCCAGTCCCTTGGCTCCCCCGTAGTGGGCGTCGCGGAGATGCGGGGGCACCTCGCCCCGGCGGGAGCGGACATCCTCGCGAGCCCGGCTCAGGGCAACGGTGACCCGGTTGGACTTCGGAGCCGTCGCCAGGTACACGACTGCGTGCGCCAGGTTCAGAGCGGCCTCGGGCAGCCCCACGTACTCGACGGCGCGGGCGGCGGCGTCGGCCACCAGCACGCCCTGCGGGTCGGCCATCCCCACGTCCTCCGACGCCAGGATGACCAGCCGCCGCGCCACGAACCGGGGATCCTCGCCGGCCTCCAGCATCCGCGCCAGCCAGTACAGGCCGGCGTCGGGATCCGATCCGCGGATGCTCTTGATGAAGGCGCTGGCCACGTCGTAGTGGTCGTCGATGCCGTATCCCATGGCGGCGGCGTCGACCGCCGCCTCGGCGTCGGCGAGGCACACCTCGGGCGGCTCGCCGCGCTCGCCGGCAAGGGCGACGGCCACCTCCAGGGCACCCAGGGCGGCACGCCCGTCGCCCCCCGCCCGCGTCACGAGGTGCTCCAGGGCATCGGGGTCGGCGCCGGCGCCGGTCGCCTCCAGGCCCCGCTGCAGCAGCACCCCCAGGGCGTCATCGTCGAGGGGGTGCAACCGGAAGAGCGCCGAGCGTGACAGCAGCGGTGGGTTCACCTCGAAGTAGGGGTTCTCGGTGGTCGCCCCCACCAGCACGATCAGTCCGGACTCCACCGCCGGCAGCAGGGCGTCCTGCTGCGCCTTGTTGAAACGGTGCACCTCGTCGAGGAACAGGATGGTGCCCCGTTCGTGCTCGCCCAGGCGCTGCTCTGCCGCGGCCAGCTCGGCGCGCACGTCCTTGACGGTGGCCGATACGGCGCTGCGGGCGACGAACGCCTTGGCGGTGCTGGCGGCGATGACCTCGGCGATCGTCGTCTTGCCGGTGCCGGCCGGGCCCCAGAGCACCAGCGACGACACCCTGTCGGCCTCGATGAGCAGGCGCAGCGGGGCGCCCGGACCCACCAGGTGGTCCTGGCCCACGATGCCGTCGAGCGTCCCGGGACGCAAGCGGGCCGCCAGGGGTTGGCGGCGCATCCCCTCGCGGCGGGCCCGGTCGGCGAACAGGCTGTCGGACATCGGCTATGAGTCTGGTGAATATCCGGCGGCGCTGCAGGCCAGGTCGCCCTGATTTGGATTCCGGCCCCGGATCAAGTCCGGGGCAGGCCCTCCGCCGGAATGACGTGTCGGGGCTGGAATGGCGCCGAAGCCGGAACTCAGGAGGGGCGGAGGCGGAGGCCGAGTTCGGCCAGGTGGGCAGGCTCGACGGGACCCGGGGCGCTCGTCAGCGGGTCGGCGCCCGACTGTGTCTTGGGGAAGGCGATGACCTCGCGGATGTTCTCCTCTCCCGCCAGCAGGGCCGCCAACCGATCGATGCCGAAGGCGAAGCCCGCATGCGGCGGGGCGCCGTACCCGAAGGCCTCCAGCAGGAATCCGAAGCGGCGTTCGGCCTCGTCCGCGTCGATGCCCAGCGTGGCGAACACCTGCTTCTGAATGGCGGCGTCGTGGATCCGCACACTGCCCGAGCCCAGTTCCCAACCATTGATCACCAAGTCGTAGGCCTGCGACCGCACCCGCAGCAGCGATTCACCGCCACCCCGCACGAGGTAGTCCAGGTCGTCGGGATGCGGCATCGTGAACGGGTGATGGGCGGGTTGCGGGTTCCCCGCCTCGTCGATGTCCTCGAACAGCGGGAACTCCACGACCCACAGCGGCGCCAGGCCACCCTCGCTCACCGGCGGGCGCCCCAGCTCCAGGCGCAGCAGGCCCAGCACCCGGTTGGCGAGCCGCCGCTCGTCGGCGATGAGCATGATCATGTCGCCGGCGGTGGCTCCCAGCCGCTGCGGCAAGGCCGCCTGCTCGGTGGGCGACATGAACTTGCAGAGCGCCCCGTCGAGCGCCGGCGCACCGTCCTCGCCACCTTCGGCCAGCCGGAACCACGCCAGACCCTTGGCCCCCCAGCGCTTGCAGGTGGCGGTCAGTTCGTCGATCCGGTTGCGACCCATGTCGGCCCCGCCGGCGACCGTGATGCCCTTGACACAGGGCACCTGGAAGACCCGGGCCTGCGTGCCGGCGAACAGGTCGGTGCAGTCGACCAACTCCATGCCGAAGCGGGTGTCGGGCTTGTCGCTGCCGTAGCGCTCCATGGCGTCGTTCCAGGTGATGATCGGCACCTCGCCCAGGGGGGAGCCGGTCACCACGTCCGCCGTGTGGCTGACGGCCGTGGTGATGAAGTCGATGACCTCCTCCGCGCCCACGAAGGCGGCCTCGGCGTCGAGCTGCATGAACTCGAACTGCCGGTCGGCCCGCAGGTCCTCGTCGCGCAGGCAGCGGGCGATCTGGTAGTAGCGGTCGAGGCCGCCCACCATGCAGAGCTGCTTGAAGAGCTGCGGGCTCTGCGGCAGGGCGTAGAAGTTGCCCGGGTGGAGCCGGGACGGCACGACGAAGTCCCGCGCCCCCTCGGGGGTCGAGGCCACGAGCATCGGGGTCTCGACCTCCACGAATCCCTGCGCGTCCATGGCCTCCCGGATGGCGGCGTTGACCCGTGCCCGGATGCGCAGGTTGCGCTGCATGCGCGCCCGGCGGAGGTCGAGGTAGCGGTAGCGCAGGCGCAGGTTCTCGTCCACGTCGCCCTGCAGCGGGATGGGTATCGGTTCGGCCCGCTTGAGGATCTCCACGCTGCAGTCGCCGATCTCGATCTCGCCGGTGGCCAGCGCCGGGTTGGCGGTGCCCTCGGGCCGCTCCCGCACGACCCCGGCGATGCGCACGACGTACTCGCTGCGGGCGTCGATGCGCTCGTCAACGACGCACTGCACCACGCCCGTGTGGTCTCGCACGTCCAGGAAGGCCAGATGCTCGCCGTGGGTGCGGCGCCGATCCACCCAGCCGCAGACGACAACTGGACTGCCGGCGTCAGCGGCGCCGAGCTCGCCGCAGTAGCGGGTCCGCAGGCCTCTCGCCTCGTTCACGACCCGCTCCCCTCCGCGGCACCTTCGGCAAGCAGCCGGGCCAACTCTTCGACGACGCCGCCACGGGGGATCCGACTCTGGACCGACTCCGGCGCCTCGGCGGCCTCGTGGCCGCGCATCCGGCGCAGCGACACCACGCCGCCGGCCAACTCGTCGGCACCGACCAGCAGCGCCCAGCGCGCCCCGGAACGGTCCGCCGCCTTCATCTGCGCCTTCATGGAGCGGCCGTCGAAAGCCCGCTCCACCCGGATGCCCGCCCGGCGCAACTCCTCGGCCAGCAGCGAGGCCTGTCGACCGCCGGTCACGTCCACGACGAACACCTCCGCCGCGCCCGGAGGTGCCGGGAAGGTGCCCTCGGCGTCGCAGGCCAGCAGCAGGCGGTCCACCCCGAGCGCGAACCCCACGCCCGGTACATCCGGACCGCCCAGATCGGCAACCAGACCGTCGTAGCGACCGCCCCCGCCGACTGCGTCCTGGGCACCGTCGAGCGCATCGGAGGCCAGCTCGAAGGCGGTGCGCCGGTAGTAGTCCAGGCCGCGCACCAGCCGGGGGTTGCGTTCGAACGGGATGCCCAGCGCCTCCAGCCCGGCCAGCACCGCCGCGAAGTGCTCGGCCGCCGCCGGGCTCCAGTAGTCCTCGATGTCCGGGGCGCCCGAGGTGACGGCCCGGTCCGCGGGGCGTTTGGAGTCCAGCAGGCGCAGCGGGTTGCGGCTCAGCGTCTCGCGCCCCTGCGCCGACAACTCCCCCGCCCGCTCCTCGAAGTAGGCCGCCAGCGCCGCCAGGTAGGCCTCCCGGTCGGCGCGATCGCCCAGGGAGTTCACCACGAGGCGCAGCTGCCCGAGGCCGAGACCCGTACAGAAGCGCCACGCCAGTGCGATCACATCCACGTCGGCCTGCGGATCATCGCTGCCGAACAGCTCGGCGCCCACCTGGTTGAACTGCCGGAAGCGGCCGGCCTGGGGCTTCTCGTAGCGGAACTGTGGGCCCTCGTACCAGGCCTTCCACGGCAGGGCCGGGCGGTGCTGCACGAAGGCCCGGGCCAGCGAGGCGGTCAACTCGGGGCGCAGCGCCAGGTGCCGGTCACCGGGATCCCGGAACTGGTACATCTCCTTGGAGACGATGTCGGTGGCCTCGCCCACACGCTGGAACACCTCGATCTGCTCGAACATCGGCGAGTGGACCTGGCCGTAACCCCCCAGTTCGGCGGCTGTGGCGAAGGCGTCCACCAGGGCGCGCAGCCTGGCGGATTCCGGCGCCAGGATGTCGCGTGTGCCCCGCGGCGCCTGCAGTGACATGGCGCTCAGATGTCCAGGTCACCGAAGAACAGGGCGATCTCCCGCGCCGCTGACGCCTCGCTGTCGCTGCCGTGCACGAGGTTCTCGGTGACCTCGAGGCCGAAGTCGCCGCGGATCGTGCCCGGCGGGGCGGCCGCGGGGTTCGTCGGGCCCATCAGTGTGCGGACGATGGCGTAGGTCTCCTCGGGTCCCTCCAGCACGAGGGCCAGCGTCGGCGAACGGCCGATGAAGTCGCGCAGCTCGGGGTAGAACGGCCGCTCGACGTGCTCGGCGTAGTGGCGTGCCGCAAGGTCGGCGTCGACCCGCAGGAGCCGGGCCGCGGCGATCCGCAGCCCCTTGCGCTCGAACCGGCTCAGGATCTCGCCGACCAGGCCCCGCTCGACCGCGTCCGGCTTGCACAGCACCAGCGTTGCACCCATCGTTCCGCTCCGATTCGCTCCGAGGCACCCTCGCGGGGACCAGGATGCAGGCTACCTGCGCCGCTCGCCGTGCCGGGTACTCCGTTGTCGACCGAGCCCCTCCGGCGGTCTCAGAAGCTCCAGGTGGTGGCCGACTCGATCGTCTCGGCGCTGCGGGCCGCACCGGCCACGTAGAGCGAGCCCGACACGAAGACCAGGTCGCCGTCGGCCGCCTGCGCCCGGGCGTGCCGGACGGCAGCGGCCGGATCCTCGACGGCCTCGCAACGGATGCCGGCCTCGTCGGCGATGCGGGCCAGTTCTCCCGCCGGGATGCCGCGGGGCGACGGAGCGGTGGTGGTGACGAGCAGATCGCAACGATCGGCGCCGATCTCGGAGAACATCCGCGCCGGGTCGCGCTCACGCATCATGCCGATGACCATCAACGTGCGGGCCGCGCCGGCGAAGTCCTCCTCCAGCGCGATGCGGGCGGCGAAGGCCCCGTCGGGGTTGTGCGCACCGTCGACCACGGTCAGCGGCGCCCGCCCGACGACCTCCAGGCGCCCCGGCAGCCCGGCACCGGCGAACGCCTCGCTCACGACCTCGGCGGGAAGCGGGGCGTCGAAGAACGCCTCGCAGGTCGCCAACGCCAGCGCCGCGTTGTCGCCCTGGTGCCGGCCGTGCAACTCCAGCAACATGTCCTCGTAGCGGCCGCCGGCGGTGATGTCCAGCAGCCTGCCGCCCACGGCCAAGTCGTTGCGGGCACAGGCGAAGTGCTCGCCCCGCAGGAACGTCCGGGAGGGTCCGACCTCGCAGAACACCTCGCGCAGGGCCGGATCGGTCTCCCCGAGAACGAGGACAGCTCCGGGCTTCACGATGCCGGCCTTCTCCCACGCCACTGCCGCCCGCCATCCGGGACCGCCGTCGGTGTGGTCCTCCCCCACGTTCGTGACCACCGCCACGTCGCCGTCGACCACATTGGTGGCGTCGTAGCGACCCAGCTTGCCCACCTCCACGACGGCCACGTCGACCGCGGCGTCGGCGAAGCAGCGCAGCGCCGCGCCGGTCATGATCTCGAACCAGGAGGGTTCGATCCCGGCGGCTTCGACCACCCGCCGCACGTCCTCCAGCAGTCCGGCGAGCGCGTCGTCGTCCACGGGAGCGCCCGCCAGCTGTATGCGCTCGTTGATGCTGCTGACATGCGGGCTCGTGTAGGTCCCGGCGTGCAGGCCCTGCGCTGCGAAGAGGCGGCTGATCAGGTGCGCCGTGGACCCCTTGCCGTTGGTGCCGGTGATGTGCACCGCCGGGAAGTCTCGCTGGGGGTCGCCCAGCACCGCCGCCAGTGACTGCATCCGGTCCAGCGACAGCCCGTGCACCTTTCCGGCGGTGGCCTCCAGGTTGACGTGGCGGTCCAGCCACGCCATGGCGTCACCCAGTGTCATGGGGTGCGGGGAACCGCGCCACGGCGTCGTGGAAGAGACGATTCACGTAATCGATGGCGCGGGACTGTAGTGAGCGCAGGCTCAGGAAGCAGCGCGCCTCGAGGCCTCGGCGGGACGAAGGCGCGGCACCAGGGTGGGGTTGGCGTTGGCGCGCACGGTGGCGTCGTCGATGACGCAACGTTCGATGTCCGAGCGCCCCGGCAGCTCGAACATGAGGTCCAGCAGCACCTCCTCCATGACGGCCCGCAGGCCGCGGGCCCCGGTGCCCCGGGCCATCGCCACCTCCGCCACCGCCTCGAGAGCCTCCTGGGTGAACTCCAGCTCGACGTTCTCGTACTCGAACTTCTTGTGGTACTGCTTCGTGAGGGAGTTCCTGGGCTCCACGAGGATGCGCACCAGCGCGTCCTGCTCGAGGTTCGACACGGCGCCGACCACCGGAAGCCGCCCGACCAACTCGGGGATCATCCCGAAGCGCAGCAGGTCCTCCGGCTGCACCTTGCTGTAGAGCTCGCCGAGGTCCTTCTCCTCCGCCGGGCGCACGTCGGCGCCGAATCCCACGCCCTTGCGACCGATTCGGTTCTCCACGATCGCGTCGAGGCCGGCGAACGCCCCACCGCAGATGAACAGGATGTTGGTGGTGTCGATCTGGATGAGTTCCTGATGGGGGTGCTTGCGCCCTCCCTGGGGCGGGACCGAGGCGGAGGTGCCCTCCAGGATCTTCAGCAGCGCCTGCTGCACGCCCTCGCCGGACACGTCCCGGGTGATCGAGGGGTTCTCGTTCTTGCGGGCGATCTTGTCGATCTCGTCGATGTAGATGATGCCCGTCTCGGCCCGCTTCACCTCGTAGTCGGCGGCCTGGATGAGCTTCAGCAGGATGTTCTCGACGTCCTCGCCCACATAGCCGGCCTCGGTGAGGACCGTGGCGTCGGCGATGGCGAACGGCACGTTCAGGATCTTGGCCAGGGTCTGGGCCATGAGGGTCTTGCCGCACCCGGTGGGGCCGATCAGGAGCACGTTGGACTTGGCCAGCTCAACGTCCTCGCCGCCGGAGTTTCCCAGTTGGAGGCGCTTGTAGTGGTTGTAGACCGCCACGGAGAGGATCTTCTTGGCCCGCTCCTGACCCACGATGTAGTCGTTCAGGAACTCGAAGATCTCCGAGGGCTTCGGCAGGTCGCCCATCGGGACCTCGGGCGGCTCGAGCTCCTCGCGGATGATCTCATTGCAAAGATCGATGCACTCGTCGCAGATGTAGACACCGGGGCCGGCGATGAGCTTCTTGACCTGCTTCTGGGTCTTCCCGCAGAAGGAGCACTTGAGGAGTTCGCCCTCACCGAGCTTGGCCAACAGTCCTCCTCCCGCTGCTCTTGCCGATCGTTTGGTTCCCGGCTCCGCGCCCCCCTAGGGCACGGCGCTGATCCTCGGCGATCCGTCCGCGCTGGTGGTCAGGCCGCGAGACTCGATGATCTCGTCGATTATCCCATATTCCTGCGCTTCAGCCGCGGTCATAACGTAGTCACGGTCTGTGTCGGTCTGGATCTTTTCGAGGCTCTGGCCCGTATGGCGGGCGAGGACCTCCTCGAGTTGCGTCTTCAGGCGCTGGATCTCCCGGCTGGCGATCTCGATGTCGGAGACCTGGCCGTGCGCCCCTGCGTAGGGCTGGTGGATGAGGATGCGGGAGTGCGGCAGGGCCAGACGCTTGCCCGGCGCTCCGGCCGCCAGCAGCACCGCCGCCGCCGAGGCGGCCTGGCCGAAGCAGATGGTCGTCACATCCGGGCGGATGTACTGCAAGGTGTCGTAGATGGCGAACAGGGCGTTGATGTCGCCACCGGGCGAGTTGATGTAGAGGCTGATGTCCTTGTCGGGATTCTCCGACTCGAGGTGCAGCAACTGGGCGCAGGTGAGGTTGGCAATGGTGTCGTCGATCGGCGTGCCCAGGAAGATGATGTGCTCCTTGAGCAGGCGGGAGTAGAGGTCGAAGGCCCGCTCGCCTCGGGACGTCTGCTCGATGACCGTCGGCACGAGATAGTTGCGCGGTGCGCTCACAGGGTATGACTCCTAGGGCCTATGGACCCGCAGCGCCGCGGGCAGGGCTGTCCTGAGACGAGGATACGGTCTCGGCCTCGTGCTGCGGCGCGCCGTCGTGCTGGGTCGCCGGCACTCAGCCCGCCTCCTCATCGGATTCGTCCGACTCGTCCCATTCCTCCAGCCTGTCGACGACGTCGGCGCTCTCGGTGTCCGCGGCACCGGCGTCGGCCTGCGGTGGCGCCAGCAGCTCGGCGGCGATGGCGACCCCGTCGGGATCGTTCACCGCGGCGTTCTCCATCAGCCAATCGAGAGCCATGGCCTTGCGGCGCTCGGCGCGCAGCGTCGACCAGCCGCCACTGCGGCCGAGACGGTCACGGACCTCGGCAGGGTCGAGCTCCAGGCGCTCGGCGGTGCGGTCGGCCTCGGCCTGCAGGTCGGCGTCGTCCACCTCGAGCCCCTCGGCATCGGCCACCGCCCGCAGCGCCAGGTCCAGCCGGACGCTCTGCTCGGCCGCCTCGCGCAACTGTTCCCGCAACTCATCGCCGGTCTGCCCAGTAGCGGCGAGATACTCCTCCAGCGTGCCGTTCTGGTTCTCCAGCACCTGCTGAATGTCGCCGAGGCGGCGGTCGGTCTCGGTGACGATGAGCGCCTCGGGCAACTCGGCGACGACGAGATGCGCGACAGCCTCGGAGACGCGCTCCCGGAACAGCATCCGGACCTGCGCCGCCTTCAACTCCGTCAGGCGCTCGGTGACGTCGTCGCGGAACTCGACGACCGTGTCGAACTCGCTGGCCGCCGAGACCAGGTCGTCGTCCAGTTCGGGCAGGGTCCGGGCCTGCACCTCCTTGACGAGGATCCGGAAACGCAGCAGGTCCTCGATGGACTCGTCGGGGTGGCGGGCGTTGAACTCCAGGATGTCGCCGACCTTGGCGCCCCGCAGGTTCTCGTCGATCTCCGGCACGACGGCGCCGGACCCGACCTCGTAGGTGTAGTCCGACACGGTCAGACCCTCCACCTCGACGCCGTTCTGGCTTCCGACCACGTCGATGGTCACGTGATCGGTGTCGACGGCCGGCCTGCTGACAGTCTCGAGTTCGCTGAACTGCGCCCGCAGGGCGTCGATACGGGTGTTGATCTCCTCGTCGGTGGGCAGCGGGCTGGGAATCTCCACCGTCAGCGCGTCGTAGCCGTCCGCGGTCACCTCCGGACGCACCTCCACGAGAGCCTCGAAGCTCACCGCACCCTCGTCGCGCCCGGCTGTGATGTCGATCTCGGGAGGGGCGATCACATCCACGTCGTGGGCCACGACCGCCTGCTGGTAGTAGTCCCCCAGGGCGTCCTGCATCGCCTCGGCCCGGATGTAGCCGGCCCCCAGGCGGGCTTCCAGCACCTTGCGCGGCGCCCGACCGGGCCGGAACCCGGGGAGACGCACCTGGCGGACGATCCTGCGGTACGCCGCCTCCTCGGCCGCCTCCATCTCCTGGCGGTCGAGGTGGATCGAGATCCTGACCCTGCCGCCGTCGGCCTGCGCCAGCGTGCTCTCCACGGCGAAAACCCTACCGGCGCGGTCGGACTCGCCGGTTCTGGGTGCCTCGGACCTCGGACCGCCCTCCACGGATCACATCGGCGTGAATTCGCGGAGCCGGGTCGGCGCCGTTGCCACCGGGGACCGCTCGTGGCCTCGCTAGCCTGATCGACACCCGCGGGCGTAGTTCAACGGCAGAACCTCAGCCTTCCAAGCTGATGACGGGGGTTCGATTCCCCTCGCCCGCTCACCGCCCTCTTGGCGAGTCAGCGCTCATGTTCGGGCTTCCCGAGGCGCCCCAACGTGACGACCGTCATTCCGGCGGAAGCCGGAATCCAGGTGCCGTCGACACGCGATCGGATATGACATTGGTCACATCTGTCTGCCGTTCGGGTCGGGTGCCCGGCCCGAAATCGTAAAGCCCGCTGACCTGGGGATTTGATGACTCGGCGGGCTGGGACTCTAGGCTGGTTCCTCTCTATTTCGACCCATATCAAAACTAATGTTGCTTTATTGTCATAAAATGACTACATTATGAGAAGAAGCAATCAAGACGGCGAGCCGGATAGTTTCGGAGAGGGGGTGAGGACCGATGGGCGGCGGAGCGACGCGAGGCGCACCAGCGGCGAACGAAACCGCCGGCGACGCCAAGATCGCCGAGTGGGGCGCCCTCGGCGAGTGGTTGGGGTCACCGCCGCTGTTGCACAAGCTCGATCTGGGCGTGCTGCGTGAGCGGTTGGCGTTCGTGGGTCGGGCAAGGTCGTTCCTGGCCGCCTTGGAGGCCGACGTGGTCGCTGAGGTGGCACGGCGGGAGGGCGACTCCGCCGCTGAAGAGATCCTGCGACAAGACCAGAAGCGGTCCCGCTCCGCTGCCCGCAAGGCGGTCAAGACCGCCGCGCAACTCGAGTGGGCGCCGACAGTGGCCGAGCGGCTCGCCGAAGGGGCGATCACCCCTGAGGCTGCGGGGCTGATCCTCGACGCCGACGGGGAGGCCGACGTGGATCGCCGTGTGCTGCTGCAGGCCGCCGAAGCAGAACCCGAGGACCAGTTCCGTCGCACGCTCAAGGACCACATCAACGACCGCACCAGCGAGCAGGAACTCCAAAGGCGCCGGGAGCGCCAACGGCGCCGGCGCCGCGCTTCGATCAGCGAGCAGGGCGACGGCATGTTCCACCTCTTCGCCCAACTCGACCCCCTCACCGGCGCGCGGGTCCGGGCCGCGCTCATCGCCAAGTCCGACGCACTGTTCCGCAAAGAGGACCCCACCGACCGCGCCACCGCCCCGCAACGGTTCGCGGACGCGCTCGCCGAGTTGGTCTGCACCCACAACGGCGCCGGCGCTCCCGCCGGCGTCGAACTGCTGGTACTGGCCGACTACGACCAGATTCACGACGCCATCACCAACGCCCGCCTCACCGACGGCACCCGCCTCACCGAGGCCGAGACCCTCGCCGTCGCCTGCGACGCCAAGATCCTGCCGGGCATCTTCAACAAGCACACCGGCAACCCGCTCCTGGGCCGCTCCCAGCGCAAGATCCCCCCTCGGCTGCGCAAACAACTCATCG
>VXXM01000041.1 GCA_009835395.1 Acidimicrobiia bacterium | reverse complement strand
CCACCACCACCGCCGCTACCACCGCCACCGCTGGTGCGGTCGTCGTCGAGGATCGTGACCTCGCCGGTGTCGTCGAGGAATATCGCGTTCAAATCGTTGCCCGTAGACCGGGTAATCACCAGGCTGAATGTCTCGCTGTCCTCCTCGACCGTGTCGTTTACGAGCACCACGTCGATTGTCTTCGCCGTCTCGCCAGGATCAAACCGGAGGGCGTGCGCCTGCGTGGGGAGGTAGTCCTCATGGATCTCGGCGGTTCCTTCACGTGTCGAGTAGCTGATTGTCACGGGCTTGCTGCTGGCCGGGGACAGCGTCACTGTGAAGGTCACGATGCCGGCGTTCTCCGAGACCCGCGCGGGATTGGTCACCGTCAGGCCGGGCTCGCCGTCGTCGTCGGTGATGGTGGCCTCGCCCGAGTTGTCGCCGAAGTCCGCGTTGGTCGCGTTGCTCAACTCCAGCGTGAAGTTCTCGTCGTCCTCGTCGGTGAGGTCCTTGATGAACGTGACTTCGACGGTCTGTGTCGTGGATCCCCCCGGCACGAATGTCAGCGTCCCCGACTTCGCGTTGTAGTCCACGCCCTGCGTCGCGGTGCCGCCCATGGTTGCGTAGTCCACGGTGACCTTCCGGCCGCTGGCCGGGCTGAGCGTCACCTCGAAGGCGACCTTGCTGCCGCCCGGCACGTTCGTACCCGGGTTGCCCTCGACCACCGCGGCCGGATCGTTGACCGACAGTTGTGGCAGGGCCTGGGCGTCCAGGATGATGCCGGTGGCCGAGTCGCCCGGTGCGACCGCGTCGGAGGAGGTCAGCCGGAGTTTGAACGTCTCCTCGTCGGATTCGTCGATGCTGTCGGTGCAGGTTTCGACCGTGATCGTCTCCGTGGTCCCCTGCGCGGGAATCGTCAGGGTCCCGGACGTCTGGACGTAGTCCGCGTCGCCCGTGCAGGCCGTGCCGCCGGTGGCCGAGCCGTTCGAGGTCGAGTAGCTCACGTCCACATCCGTGGCCTTCACCGGGTCGAGGGTCACCGTGAACGTCACGGTGCCGCCCTCGGTCGCCCTGGCGTTCTCGACACTCAGTTCGGCGTCGGCGTCGTTGTCGGTGATCGTGCCCGTGGCGGTGTGGTCGCCGGCGTTGGTGTCCAGAGTGGCGTTCTGCTCGCTGCTCAACTGCAGCGTGAACGTCTCGTCGTCCTCGTCGAGGGCGTCGTCCAGGATCGGAACGGTGACCGTCCCCGACCTCTGGCCGGCGTCGATGCGCAAGGTCCCGGAAGTGGCCGTGAAGTCGTCGCCTTCGGTCGCCCCGGTGGCCCCCGTCCCCGACACCGTCGTGTAGTCGACGGACACGTCGCGCCCGCTCACCGTGCTGTTGCCCTGGCCGTCCTTCAGGCTGACGGTGAACACGAGACCGTTGTTGGCGTTGCGCTCGGTGATGTCCTCCGGAACGGTCCCGCCCTCGACCGACAGCGCCGGCGGGTCGTCGTCGTCGGTGATCCTGCCGGTGGCGTCCTCGTCGGTCAGCTCGGCATTGGACGGCTCGCTCAGCGTGAGCGTGAACGACTCCTCGTCGTCCTCGTCCAGCGAGTCGTCCTTCACGGCCAGGGTGATCGTCTGGGTCGCGACACCGGGCGCGAACGACAACCGCGCATTCGACGGGGGCGCAGTGAAGTCGGCCGGCGAGGTCGCCGAGTCGTCGGCCGTGGCGTACTTCACGGTGACGGTCTTGTCGCTGGTCCCGGTGAGTTCCACGACGAAGGCGATGCTCCCGTCGGCCTCGTCGACGGTGATGTCGTCGTCCTGGAAGGACAGCGTCGGCGGATCCTCGTCGTCGGTGATCTGCACCTCGCCGGTGGAGTCGCTCATTCCGGCGTTCTGCTGGCCGCTCAACCGGACGCTGAACTTCTCGACGAGGTCCTCGTGGACACCGTCGTTGCAGATCTCCACATCGATCGTCTTGGTCGCCTCTGAGGGAGCAAAGACCAACTCCGTGGCCGCGATCGCCACGAAGTCCACTCCGTCGGTCGCGCAGTCGGCGCCGCCTTGCGCCCCGCTCGACCCGGTGCCGTCCGCGGTGGCGTAGTTCACCGTCACCTGCTCGGAGTGAATGGGATCCAGCGTCACCGTGAGCTGTGCGGTCCCGTCGATCTCGTTCACGTTGGCGTTGTCGATGGAGAGACTCGGCCGCTGCTCGTTGTCCTCGATCGTGCCGGTGGCGGAGATGGATGTCGCCTGGCTCGCGAACCTCGCGTTCGACGGACCGCTGAGGGTCAGTGTGAACGTCTCGTTTCCCTCCCAGACGGCGTCGTCGCAGATCGGTACCGAGATCGGCTGGGAGCTCGCCTGCTCCGCGGGGAACTCGAGGCTGCCTGTCGTCGCGACGTAGTCCACGCCGGTGCTGCAGCTCGCGCCCTCGGTGGCGGTGTCGCCCGTGATCCCGGTGTCATAGTTGACCGTGACCACGTGGCTGCTCCTCCCGGACAATCTGACGCTGAAGTCCATCGTGCCGCCGTCCTCGCCGACGGTCACCGGAGCCACGGACAGCCTCGGCGCGCCGTCGTTGTCGAGGATCGTGCCCGTGCCCTCATCGCGAACCACGTCCTCGGTCTTCAGCACCAGCTTCAAGGTCTCGTTGGGCTCGTGCACGTCGTCCGGCGACAGCCTGACCGTGACCTCCAGCGTCTCCGGCTCGGTCCCGGCCCGGAACGTCAGCGTGCCGCTATCGGCGACGTAGTCGACGCCGGCCCGCGCGGTGCCGTCCGCGGTCTCGTACGCCACAGTGGTCGGATCCGTGTCGCTCGGCGTGTTCAGCCTCACCTGGAACGTGAGCCGCCCCCCAGTCGTGTTCGTGGGGTCGTCCTCGGCGGCTTCGGGCGCGTTGAGGATCTCGAAGTTCGGCGGATCGTCGTTGTCGGTGAGAGTGTCGTACAGGTACGGATGCAATTCGAGGAGAGCGTGATCCGACACTCCGGTCAGCTGCACGCAGACTCGTTCGTCGGGCTCGTCGACGGTGTCGTCGATCTTGGTATACGGGATCCTCAGTTGTGAGTCGCCGGGACCGAAGGTGATCGTCCCGAAGTCGCCGGTGTAGCCCTTCTCGTAGTCCCTGCCCTCGACCGCAGTGCACTTCACCGTCTCCGGGCCGCCGTCCTCCGGTCCGAGGTCGGGACTGACAGGCTCGACGCTGACGCCGCTGACGAACTTGTACTGCACCTCCACGGGATCGCCGCCGTCCGGAACGACGGGGCTGATCCCGACTCCGATACTCGCAGGGCCCTCGACCTCCGGACCGGTGCCCCATGTGTTGAGGCGCACGCGGGGGAGGTCGTCGTCGAGGATGAGGCCGTGCGCGAACCTGTCGCTGTCCGAGGCGAACGCGAAGCTCGGGTCCGGCAGGAGGCGGAGCGTGACCGTCTCGTCTCGTTCGTCCACGTTCGGGTCGCCGTCGCCTTCTTGAACGAGGTAGATGCTGATCTCGGGATGATCGAGTGACGATCCGGGATCGGACCGGGTCTCGCCGGGTTCGAAGACGAACTCGCCCTTCAGCACGTCGTCGGTCGTGTCGCCGGGCGTGCCGCTGTCATTCCAGGTCTGGTTGCCGGACGGCCCGTAGTCCTCGACGGGCGTCGCCGGTCGGCAGGCGTCCTCGTTGCCGGTGAACGAGCCGCAGTCGTTGGCGGGGAGATCGGTCACGTTGTTGCTGCTGTCGACCCGCTTCAACCCGGGCGAGACTTCGTACTCCACCACCACCGGCCGGCCGCTCTCCTCGCTCAGGGTGAGCTGGTACCGCAGGACCCGCCCGTTCTCGGTGGAGACGTCCTGTTCGGGAACAAGCATCAGCTCCGGCGGGTCGTCGTTGTCTTCGATCGTGCCCGTGCCGAACATGAAGCCCTGGGCTCTCGGGTCGTCCAAGTACAGGCGGAATGTCTCGTTGTCCTCGTCAAGCTGGTCCTCGAGGATCGGAACGCTGACCTGCAATGTCTGATTCTGCGAGGTGAAGGTGAGCGTGCCGCCCGTGTAGGTGTAGTCGCCGTCCGAGCCCTCCGTCGCTGACTCGGAGCCGGTGTTGTAACCCACCTCGACGCCTGACGGGTAGGCGTTCGTATCAATCGGCGCGGTGTTCGTCACGCTGAACGTGAGAATCCCGGCGCTCTCGCTCGCGCTCGGGCTGTCGATCGTCAGCGGGTCGTCGTGCTGCTGGGCAGTGACGGCGGCGGTGCCCAGGAGCGTGCCGGCGAGGGCGGCGATGCCGACGATCCCGGCGGCCTGGCGACGGGCGCGGGACGCCGAACGGCTCAGCATGAGTAGTGATAGTAGTAATCACAACTTAATCCCGCGTTCGCGGGGAACCGCTTGGGAAGCGGCTGCTAAGTGCCGTGCTGGGAGACGTCCATCGATCCCACGTAGCGGGACAGAGCGGCATCGCGGCTCACGCCCGGACGGCGGCTAGTGGAGGACTGAGGCGTCCAGTTCCTCGTAGGTGTTTCGGCCCAGCAGGGCGAGGGTGCGCTCGACGTCGCCGCGGAGGATCTCCAGCATGCGCGCCACCCCCTGCTCGCCGCCGGCGGCGAGCGGCCAGAACCAGGCCCGGCCGCCCATGGCAGCGGTTGCGCCGAGGGCCCGTGCCTTGATTAGATCGGCGCCGCGGCGCACGCCGCCGTCGAGGATCACCTCGGCCTCGCCGCCGACCTCGTCGACGATGTCGCCCAGCACGTCGAGGGCGGCGGGCAGGCCGTCGAGTTGGCGGCCGCCGTGGTTGGAGACGATCACGGCGTCGGCGCCCTGCTCGACGCAGCGGCGGGCGTCGCCGGCGCTCATCACCCCCTTGATGAGCAGCGGCCCGTCCCAGCGCTCCCGCAGCCAGGCCACGTCGTCCCAGGTCTTGGACAGGTCGGACAGCTCGCGGTCCATGAAGGCGGACATCGACGCCATGTCCGTGTTGGGCGGGACGAGGTCCAGGAGGCTGCCGAAGTGCACCGGCGGTCCGGAAGCGAGGTGCCACATCCAGCGAGGGCGGCGGATGGCCTCCAACGCCTGGGCGGGGCCGATCTGCGGCGGGATCATCATCCCGTTGCGAAGATCGCGCTCGCGCTTGCCGATGAGTGGCACGTCCACGGTGAGCACGATCGCTTCGCAGCCGGCGGCGCCCGCCCGGTCCACGAGCCGCGCCACCACGTCCGGGCTGCGCCACAGGTACAGCTGGAACCACAGCGGCCCGTCGCTGACCGCGGCGATCTCCTCGATGCTGTAACTGGAGGCCGTGCTGATCACGAAGACGGTCCCGGCCGTGGCGGCCGCCCGCGCCGCGGCAAGTTCGCCGTCGCGATGCACGAGGCGGGCCAGACCTGCGGGCCCGCAGATGAACGGCACCTCCAGGCGCCTGCCCAGCACGGTCACGCCCGGATCCCGCTCCGTGACGTCCACGAGCGACCGGGCCGTGAATTGCACCCGGTCGAACGCCGCGTGGTTGGCCTGCAGCGTGACCTCGCCGTCGGCACCGCCCTCCACGAAGTCGTAGACCAGGCGGGGGAGCCGGCGCCGGGCGAGGCGCCGGAAGTCGTCGTAGGAGTGCGGCGGGGCGGGGCGCGGCCGCAGCCGCACGAGCCGGAGGAACGCGCCGGGCTTCACCCGGCGTCCTCGCGGATCGCCGCGTCGATGCCGAACATCATGCGGGTGACGCCGGCCAGCAGCGGCACGTCGAGACCGCGCTCGGCGGCACGCCGGGCGAACGGGGCGAACACCGCGTCCACCTCGAGGGGCCGGCCGCGTTCGATGCTCTGGAGGGCCGACACCTTCACACCGGTCTGCCCCGTGGCAACCAGATGCTCGCCGAACTCGCGCAGCACCTCCAGGGCCTCCTCACGGGGCAGCGTGGTGAACGTGTGGACTCGCATGGGACCCGGCAGGTCGATCAGCGGTACGCCCTCGCTGCGGGCCACGAGGGCGGCCTCGCACATCAGGTCCAGGAACGCCTCCCGCAGCGCCGGGGTCACGAACATGCGGTGGTAGATGGACCGGGTGAGCGCCACGACGCCCATTGCGGCGACGGCCAGGGTGGCCTTGGTCCACTGCACCGAGGTGATGTCGGGGCGTTCGGTGATGCGCTCGGGCAGCGCGGCGGCGATCCGGGCGGCGGTGCCTGGCGCCGTCCCGGCGATGTCGCCCACGTATGTCGCTCCGCCGAAGCTGTGTTCGGCCACCCCGGGGCCGACGAGCGTGCCGCCCACCATCGACACCCCTTCGACGGCGGCCGGGCCGAAGCGCTCCACCAGCGGGAGGGCCTGGTCGACCCCGTTCTGCACCGAGAAGGCCATCGAGCAGCGACCGGTGTAAGCGGCCAGCAGCGCCGGCACGTCGAACGACTTGGCGGCGACCAGCACCAGGTCGGCGTCGCCGGCCGCGGCGGGATCGTCGGTGGCGTCGACCCGGTGGATCGTCGTGCCGGCGTCGTAGGAGCGGACCTCCAGTCCCCGCTCGCGCACGGCCTCGGCGTGCGGCCGGCGGGCCACGAGCATCACCTCGGCACCGGCATCGGCAAACCAGGAGCCGTAGACCGAGCCCAGGGCACCGGCACCGAGGACGACCACTCTCATCGCCGGACCCCGGTCTCGGCGAGGCGGTCCCAGGTGCCGGGAGTGAGGCCTTCGGCGCGGAGTTGGAACTTCTGGACCCGCTCGGAGGCGTTGCGGGGCAGTTCGTCCATCCAGCGGATATAGCGCGGCACGGCGAAGTGCGCCATCCGGCCGGTGCAGTGCTCGATCAACTCCTCCTCGCCGACGGTGCGGTCCGGCTTCAGCACCACGCAGGCCAGCACCTCCTCCTCGCTGAGCTCCGAGGGGACGCCCACCACCGCGGCCTCCAGCACGGCGGGATGCCGGGCGATGGCCTGCTCCACCTCCCAGGAGCTGATGTTCTCGCCGCGGCGCCGCACACAGTCCTTCATGCGGTCGATGAAGGTGAGGTAGCCGTCGGCGTCGACCACGCCGCGGTCGCCGGTGTGGAACCAGCCGCCCCGCCAGGCCTCGGCGGTGGCCTCGGCCATGTCGTAGTAGCCGCTGAAGGTGGCGTTGCCCGGCTGCGAGCGCACGACGATCTCCCCTGCTAACCCCGGCGGCACCTCCTTGCCGGATTCGTCGACGATCCGCATGCCGTACAGGCCCGACGGTCGCCCGGCGGTGCCGATCCGGCGGTCGGCGAGGTCGACGTCCGCCATGCCGTTCTGCGTCACGATGGGCACCTCGGTGGAGCCGTACACCTCGGTGAGGCGCACATCGAAGCGCTCCTCGAACGGCTCCCAGATGTCCGGCGGGCACGGCGCCCCGAACCCTCGCCGCACGGGATGGTCGGCGTCGTCGGGCCGCGCCGGCTGCTTCCACAGCATCATCAGCAGGGCGCCCATGTAGTTGAAGGCCGTGACGCCCTTGGCCCGGCAGGTGTCCCAGAACCCGCCGGCACTGAATCGCTGCTCCAGAACGCAGCGGGCCCCCGCCTCCATGGCGACGGTGACCGTGGTGTAGCGGGCATTGATGTGAAACAGCGGGAAGGCCGTGTACAGCACGTCATCAGGGCCATAGCCCATGAGCCGGCGCGTGTGGCGGGTCAGGCGGAGGTTGGCGGCATGACTCAGCATCGCCCCCTTGGGCGGCCCGGTGGTGCCCGAGGTGTAGAGGATCACGGCGATGTCGGTGGCCTCCAGCGCCGGCGGCCGAGGAGCCGTGTCGGCATACAGCGACGGCAACTCGTGCACGGCGACGCCGGGACCGAACGACGGTGCGCCCGAGTCCCCGCCGTCGGGGCGGTGCAGGATCACGTGGCGGAGCTCGGACAGCTCCGGCGTCACTTCCGCCAGGCGGTCGGCGAACTCGATGTCGCACACCACGGCCTGCGAGCGGGACTGGCCCAGCACGTAGGCCAGCCCGTCACCCCGCTGGGCCACGTTCACGGGCACGTCGACGATGCCGCTGCGGGCCATGGCGAACCAGGTGTCCACACAGGCCAGGCTGTTGCGCATGATGACCGCGGCCCGGTCGCCAGGCGCCAGGCCGATGCCCGCGGTCAGACCGGTGGCCAGGCAGTCCGCGTCGCCGTCCAGGCCGGCGTAGGACTTGGCCTCGCCCATGACCTCCATGGCCTCCCGGTCGCCATGGCGCTCGGCGCAGGCCCGCAGCCACGGGCCCAGGGTCATGGGCTGGTCCGGCACTGGATTCCGGCCTGCGCCGGAATGACGAGGCGGGGACACGGGACGCGACTTCAGGTCAGGCCCAGTTCCTCGCACAGCTGCTCTTGCAGGCGGAACTTCTGGATCTTCGTGGCCGAGAGGGGCCATTCCTTCACGAACCGCACGTGGCGCGGCACCTTGAAGGAGGCGACGCTGCCCTTGCAATAGGCGATCAGGTCGCTCTCGGCGACCTCCGCGCCGGGCATGAGCTCCACGAAGGCGGCAGGCACCTCCACGTAGCGTTCGTCGGGGATCCCGACGACCTGGGCGATCGCCACGGCGTCGTGGGTCTGCAGGTAGGACTCGATCTCGACGGCGGCCACGTTCTCGCCGCCCACCTTCAGCATGTCCTTGACGCGGCCCAGGTAGCCGACCCGCCCCTCGGCGTCCATCCGGCCGATGTCGCCGGTGTTGAACCAGCCCTCGTCGTCGAAGCACTCGGCGGTCTTGACGGCGTCCTTGTAGTAGCCCTCGAAGACGTTGAAGCCCCGGCACCAGATCTCGCCCCGCTCCCAGGTCGGCACCACGTCACCGGTCTCGAAGTCCCGGATCTGCACGTCGATTCCCCGGAAGGGCCGCCCCGAGGTGGTCGAGCGTACCTCCGGCGGGTCGTCGGGGGCGGTGAAAGCCACCACGCCGCCGCACTCGGTGAGCCCGTAGGCGTTCATGTGGGCCATGTCGGGCAGCAGGCTGTGGATCTCCTCCAGGGCGGCCGGCGAGGCCACGTTGTTCATCAGCCGGATGCTGCTGAGGGCCGCAGGGTCCCAGTCGGGGTGGTTCAACATGACCGTCGTGACCGTCGGGAACGTGGAGAAGCAGATCGTGGCCTTCTCGTCGCGCAGTTGGGCGATGGCCACAGCGGGGTCGAAGTGTGTGAGGGTCACGTAGGCGGCGCCCGCCTCGATGCAGCCGATGAGCGGCAGGATCGAACTCATGTGAAACAGCGGCAGCGGATCCCAGAACACGTCCGCGGAAGTCATCTCGAAGCGCTCGCAACCCACCGAGCTGGTGCGGACGAGCTGCTCGTGGGTCATGGGGCAACCCTTCGGCTCGGCGGTGGTGCCCGAGGTGTACATCATCATGGCGATGTCGCGCAGCGCCACCCGGCTGCGCAGCAGGTGCACGGTGTCGGGCCCGACGCTCTCGGCGGCCGCCTCGAAGCCGGCCCTGTCGATCATCCCCGCCGGTGAGGAACTGCCGAGCAGCACCACGCCGCGCAACTCGGGCACCGTCTCGAGGTCGAGGGCGTACACGTCCGGGGCCTCGCTGAGGCCGGGAATGCAGCCGTGCAGGATCTCCACGTAGTCGGTGTGCTGGTCGATGATGTCGCTGGTCACCAGCAGGCGCAGGTCGGCGTCGCGGGCCACGTAGGAGAGTTCGCGCCCCTTGAAGCGGGCGTTGATGGGGATGACCGGTGCGCCGATGAGGGCGGAGCCGAACATCACCTCGATGAAGTCCATGCAGTTGGGCATGAGGATGCCGACGTGGTCGCCGGGCCGCACGCCCAGGCCCAGCAGCGAGCGGGCGGCCCGCTCGGCGGCCTCCAGCAGTGAGCCGAAGCTGTGGCGCCGGCCGGGGAAGACCACGGCGTCGCCGTCGGGATGGCGTGCGGCGGCCCGCACGATCAGGTCACCGAGCGTGGTGACCTCCACCCACTCTCGCTCCGTGAAGCTCATGGCTGTCTCCTCCTGCCTTCAGGGCTCCGGAGAACTTAACTGACGTTCCAGGTGAGCGCTGTCCAGCCACTGCGTGAGGCGGACGATGCGGCCGTCGACGACGTCGAAGACGTCGACCGCCTCGAAGGTGACGTCGGTGCCGGTGGCGCTGCGGCCCTCGAAGTGGATCTCGGCCACGACCGTGCCGCCGTCGCAGATCAGCCTCGTGGGGCGGTCGGAGTGCACGGGGAAGCGCTCGAAGATCTTGGCGAACAGGTCGAGCACGGCCTCGGATCCCTGGCGGGGCCGCGAGCCGCACGCCGTCAGCGCCACGTCGGGGTGCAGGACTTGGCGCAGGGTGTCGAAGTCCTCGGCGTCGATGGCGGCGAAGTAGCGCGCCACGACGTCGCTCGGTGCGGCCGGCGGGGTGTTCATGGCTTGCTCCGCAGGATGTCCTTCACCTCATTGAGCGCCTTGAAGGACCAGCCTGCCAGGTCGGGATCGCCGAACGGCGTGATGTTCCACATGACGAGGTGGCGCAGCCCGGCGGCGTGGTACTCGGCGACCTGCCCGGCGATCTGTTCGGCCGTGCCGCAGAAGCAGTAGTAGTCCACGACGCGCGGCGGGATCCCGTCGATGACCCGCAGCGCCTCGGGGCGCGACAGCGAGGCCGGCACCAGCTCGTGGAACCCGTCCGGGGGCGCCACGCCCAGCGACTCGAACACCTCCGCGGGCAGCATCACCATGAGGGCCCGCACCATGGGGGCCTCCTGCAGGCGCCGCAGCGAGGCCTCGTCGGGCGCCACCAGCACGTAGGCCAGCAGCCCGGGCGTGACCGCCTCGGCCTCCCGGCCCGCCGCCACCGACGCCTCGCGGATGGCTCCCAGCGCCTCGCCGTAGCGCAGCGGCGAGAGCTTGGTGGGCAGCCAGCCGTCGGCGAGGCGGCCGGTGATGTCGAGCATCCGCGGCCCGTGTGCGGCGGTCCACAGCGGCGGTGGCTCGTCGGAGTACGGGCTGAGGCCCAGCACCGCGTCCTTGAGGCGGAAGAAGCGACCCTCGTAGTCCACCGGGCCGTCGGCGCCCCACAGCAGGCGGATCACCTCGATGCCCTCGGCCAGGCGGCTCACCGGACGGGAGAAGTCCACCCCGTAGGGCACCACGTTCATTCGCTCGCCCGAGCCGAGCCCCAGAATCGCCCGGCCCTGCGTGAGGTGGTCGAGGGTGAGCGCCATGTTGGCGACCATGGCGGGGTGGCGGCGCAGCAGGTCGGTCACCACCACACCCACCTTGATGCGGCTGGTCTGGCTGCCGACGGCGGCCATCATCAGCAGCGGGTCGAAATAGGTGTGCGGGCTGGGCTGCACGGCCGCGAACGGGGTCATGTCGGGCGTCCAGACCGAGTCGGAGTGCCAGCCCATGAGGTGGCACGGCCACCACACGGCGTCGAAGCCGTCGGCCTCGTTGCGCTGCGCCAGCGAGACCGCCCGGTCCGCCGGCGGCATCAGCTGGCCGGGGACGCCGATCTGGATGTCCACGGGCGCCAGTCTGCTAGCGGCGGCGGAACTCGCGGTGGCGCATTCCGTGCGGGTCGATGACCTCGCGGATGAGGCGCACCTGCTCCGCGGTCGGCTTCGGGGTGACGGGTACCCCGCCGGGTGGCAGCACCGGCTCGTATCCTGTCGCGTCCAGCACCTGCTCGAGGGTCACATCCGGGTGCACCGAGCGCAGGCGCATGTGCTTGGAGTCAGGTTCGAAGTCCATCACGCAGAGGTTCGTGACCACCAGTTCGGGACCGCCGGTGAGGCCGAGGCGCTCACGCTCGTCGCCGCCGCCGAGGTAGCCGGCGCAGGAGACGAAGTCCACCGTCTCCACCAGGGAGCGGGGGTTGTGGTTGGGGTTCCAGTAGTAGAGCTGCTTGCCGAGCGAGCCCATGTCGGCCAGCCCGGCGGTGCCGGGCAGGCGCACCTTCGGGGCGTGGAAGTCGCCGCCGATGACGGAGTTGTTGGCGTTGCCGAAGCGGTCGAGTTGTGCCGCGCCGACGCAGAACTTCTGCAGCCAGCGGCCGTTGAGCGCCAGTGTCCAGAAGTCGCCGTACTGCTCCACGTACATGAGGGCGTCCCGCCACAGCGGCGCTTCCAGGGTGGAGGCCGGGATCGGCCCGGGCCGGGGCTCCAGACCCACGGCACCGGCCAGCCACACCAGGTCGGGGGCGTGGGTCAGCTTGGCCAGCTGGAGGGCGGCGACCGGCAGGAAGCTGGCCATGCCGTTGCAGGCCTGGTCGCCGTCTTCGAAGCACGACGCCAGCACGGCGATCATCAACTCGTCGACGGTCCAGTCCCCCGCCGGCGGGGAGTCGAGGTGCGGGTCCGGAGCCATCAGCCCGTCTCCCAGCGCGCCAGCGCGGCCATCCGCTCGACGCCCCCGACGGCGGTCAGGTAGGCATCGTGGTCGGCGGGGCCGTACACGTAGCTGTCCAGGAACGCCGCCACGTCGTCGTCGGAGCGGGCCGCCGCCGCCCAGGCCAGATGCAGCGCCGCGTCGTAGCCGTAGAGCGGGTTGAACGACGTCGGGTGGGCGCCCCACGGCACCTCCACGACGGCGTCCACCACGAAGCCCGGCAGGACGGTGCGGTCGGGGTTGACGCGCAGCACGTCGCTGTCGACGATCTGCTCGGTGGTGACGATCACCCTGCGGGCGGCCTTGGGCATGATGCCGATGTCGGGCCACAGCGCCGTCGGCTCGTACTGCACGTTGCCGTGGCGGTCGGCCCGGTGGCAGTGGATGAGCGCCACGTCGGGCACCAGCGCCCGGCAGGCCACCACCGGCGGGCCGCCGAACGGGTCGTCCAGCATCGTGAGGTTCTCGTTGATGTCGATGAGGTCGGTGCCGATCATGCCGCGGGTGGGCAGGAACGGCAGGTTGCGCGCGCCGGCGCCGAGGCGGGCCAGCAGCGCGGTCTCGGAGAGTTCCTCCATGCGGATGCGGCCGGACTCGACGCCGCGGCGGTAGTGCTGCGCCAGCCCGAACTGCTCCATCGAGACGGCGTTGCCGATGAAGCGGTTCATGCAGCCCGCCGCGGCCAGCCAGTCCAGGGCGATGCCGCCCACCAGGCACACCAACCCCAGCTCGCGACGCCCCTGGCGAATCAGCTCGCGGACCATGGCCATGGGGGCGGCCTGCGTGGCCATGTTCTGCAGCGCCACGGTGTCTCCGTCGGAGACCAGCGACGCCGCCTCGGCGAGTGTGGTCTGCTTCACCCGCACCGGCCCGCTCCCCCGCTCACACCAGCTCGATGATCTCGCGGCCGCCGTGCAACTCGATGACCTGCCCGCAGCAGTAGTCGCTGGCCGGCGAAGCCAGCCACAGGCAGGCCTCGGCCACGTCGGAAGGGCGGCCGGGGCGGCCGATGGGGATCCGCTCCTCGATCTGCCCGATCAGTTCGGCGGGCATGCCGAGGCCCGTCTCGGGGTCGCGGGCGCTGGTCATGCGGGTGCCGGCGATGTAGCCGGGTGCGACGGCGTTGACGCACACGCCGAAGCGCGCCCACTCCCGCGACACCGACTTGGTGAGCCCGATGACGCCGGCTTTGGCGGCGGAGTAGTTGGCGTTGCCGGCCAGGCCGTAGATGGCGTTGATGGAGGCCACGTTGACGATCTTCTTGCAGCCCTCGGCGGCGATCTGCGCCCGGTCGGTGCGTCGCAGCCAGGGCGCCGCGGCCCGGATCATGTTGAAGGTGCCGCGCAGCACCACGTCGACGACCGCATCCCAGTCCTCGTCGCTCATCTGGTGGACCATGACGTCGCGGGTGAGCCCCGCGTTGTTCACGAGGATGTCCAGGTTGCCCAAGTGTTCGACGGCCGCGGCCACGACGCGCTCGGCCTCGTCGACCACCGAACCAAGCGCCGCGGCGGCCCGCCCGCCGGCGTCTCCGATGGCCGCCACCACCTCGGCCACCGCGTCGGCGTCCACGTCGTTGACCGCGACGGCCGCCCCGGCGGCGGCGAAGCGGTGGGCGATGGCCGCCCCGATCCCGCGGCCGGCGCCCGTCACCAGCACCGCGCGCCCCTGCAGGGCCCCGGCGACTCCGGTCTCCGGCGCCATCGGGTCAGGCTCCTAGAACGATCGCGGGAGCCCGAACGACTCGGCGATGTTGTTGCGGGCCATCTCGTTGCTGATGGGGCCGATGCGGTAGAGGCGGGCGTCGCGCCAGTAGCGCTGCATGTTGGTCTCCGCGGCGTACCCCATGCCGCCGAGCATCTGGATGCCGTGGTCGGCGGCCGTGCCGGCGTACTCCGAGGCGCACACCTTGGCCATGTTGGCCTCGATACCGCAGTCGCGGCCCTGGTCGGACAGCCAGGCCGCGTAGTAGGTGAGCAGCTCGGCCTGCTGGCGCCACATGGCGATGTCGGCGATGAAGTGCTGAAGGGCCTGGAAGGCGCCGATCTTGCGCCCGAATGCCTCCCGCTCGTTCAGGTGCTCCACGGCGTCCTCGAGGACCGCGTCCAGGATGCCGGTGCACAGCGCCGCCACCATGATGCGCTCGTTGTTGAGCGTGGACAGCATGCGGTAGAAGCCCATGCCCGGCTCGCCCACCACGTAGCGGTCGGGCACGAACACGTCGTCGAGGAACACCTCGCAGGAGCCCACGGCGCGCATGCCGAGCTTGGGGATCTGCCGGGTCTCCAGGCCGTCGCTTGGGTTGGGCACCAGGAACAGCGTCACCCCGTGGGCCGGCTTGTCGGGGCTGTCGGAGGTGCGCGCCATGAGGAACAGGTAGTCCGAGACGTGCGCCGCGGTGGACCAGATCTTCTGGCCGGAGATCCGCCAGCCGCCCGGGACCTCGACCGCCCGGGTCCTCATGGCTCCCATGAGGTCGGTGCCACCGGAGGGCTCGGTCACCGAGATCGCCACCCGGATGTCGCCGGTCGCCAGGCTGGGGATCAACTCCTCGCGCACGTCCTGGCGGGCGAAGGCGTTGATGGACTTGGCGCAGAACGAGGAGATGCCGAAGATCCAGGTGAGCCCGGCCAGGGAGCGGGCCAGCTCCCGGGTGAGGATCATCTGCGTGAGCACGTCGCCGCCGGCGCCGCCCAGGTCCTCGGGCAGGCCGATGGCGTGGAAGCCGGCCGCCGACATCTTGTCCCACAACTCGAAGGGGTACTCGAACTCCTGCATCTCGATGTCGCGGGCCACGTTCTTGGGGCACTCCCGCTCGACCCAGGAACGCACCGTCTTGGCGAAGAGCTCCTGTTCGGGGGTGAGGGAGAAGTCCATGGGTATCCGTTCTGCGGGGTCTCGTCGGTCAGTAGCGCCAGCCGTCGCCGAAGAAGGCGATGCGGTGGCCCAGGTAGTCCTCCACGCAGGTGAGCGCCGCACGGGCGGCCCGGTCGGTGCCGATGCCGCGGCTGCGGAACGTCTCGGAGGCGAAGTAGAGGCCGTCCACGTTGGGAGCCCGCCAGTGCGGGCGGAAGGTGCCCACCAGCATCGGCTTCTGCACCACGCCGAAGGGGGGATCGAACACCAGGCCGCGCCGGCGCCACACGTGGTCGCGCAGGCCCGGGTACATCTCGAACAGCCCGGCCTCGAAGCGGTCGTACATCTGGCTGATGTAGCGGCGGTCGCGGCCCTTGGAGCCGGGGATGACGCCGCCGGTGCAGTAGAGGTGAACGCCGGGCGGGGTGGAGTCGGGGTCCATGGCCGTCTGGTCGTACATGAACCCCGGGGTGGGGCTGTGCGGCGTGGCCAGCCAGGTGGACAGCTCCCGGGGGTCGTACATGGTGACCGGCTCCTCGGTCGCCAGGTACAGCCCCAGCCACGACACCCGGTAGGCGTCCTGAGCGAGGTAGCGGATCTGGTTGACGTACCAGTCCGGCAGGTGCCAGTCGGGCACCACCCGCAGCACGCTCCACACCGGCAGGGTGGAGATCACGCAGCCGGTCTCCAGCACCTCGCCGGGCTCGACGTCGTTGGGCACGACGATGTCGTCGCGACCGAGCGCCACGCCGACCACCTCGCCGTCCTCGATGAGCACCTGATCGGCGGCGCAGTTGAGCCGCACCTCGCCGCCGTGGCGGCCGACGGCGCCGGCCAGGTCGCGCCACATGCCGTCCCAGCCCTGGCCCGGCCAGCACGAGTAGGCGGCCATGTGGCGCTCCTCGTAGTGCATCTTGCGGACCCAGAGGTTGTCGCTGGCCGAGTGGTCCCACCAGTTGTCGGTGAGGCACTCCAGCACGGCCAGGAACTCGAAGAGGTCCACCACGCTCTGGTCGGTGGTGTGCTGGTGGATCCATTCGCGCATGGGCCGGTCGTCCCAGGTCTCCAACTCGTCCCAGGAGGTCTCGATGAGGGCCTTGATGACCTTCTTCAGCTCGGTCTTGTTGCCGCTGTAGCGGTCGCGGATCGAGCCCCAGCGGCGCGCCTCGTTGTCCCACACGGGCATGTCGTGGGAGACCTCGCCGTGGATGAGCTCCTCACCCACGTACTCGAAGATCTTGGTGATGCCCGAGCCCCCGTCCTCGATGAGGTGGCCACCCAGGTTGACGCGGAAGCCCTCGTCGTCGACCGCCAGGGCGCGCCCGCCGAGGTGGGGCGACCGCTCCAGCACGCAGACGCTGCGACCCTCACGCGCCAGCAGCGCCCCGGCCGACAATCCGGCTGCACCTGCGCCGATCACGACCACGTCGTAGCGGGCCATCAGGATCCTCTCGCTCGGGCACAACGAGGGGTCGATCACCGACACTCCCGCCGGCGCACCCCTCCGACTTCGAGCGTATCAAACGGTCGTTTGACACACAAGATGGATGACCTGAGGGTCGGCACTCGCGGTGATGCACCCGGAGTGCCGGGCAGGCGCTAGCCGGACCGTTGAGCTACAGGGTGCAGCGCGTGGTCACGGGGCGCAGCGAAGCACCGTCTGCATCGAGCCGTCGGCGTCGCCGGGCGTCACCCCGGTGGGCAACAGGATGGGGGTGTCGATGCCCGCTTGGCGGTACTCGGAGATGCGGCGGCGCACGGCGTCCTCTCCCACAGCGCAGACGGCGTCCACCACGGCGTCGTCCACGCAGCCGAGCGCCCGCCGGCGGTCGCCCCCCGCCCACGCCTCGGCGGCCTCGGCCAGGCGCGGGAAGCAGCCCGCGAAGCAGTGCTGATGGGTCGGCACCATGGCGTAGGCGAGGACCGATCGTCGCATCCGCTCGCGCGCCTCGTCGGGCCGGTCACCGGCGTAGCCCCAGAACGAGCAGACCAGCTCCACCGAGTCGGGATCCCGACCGGCGGCCCGGGCTGCCTCGTGGACGATCGCACGCTTGGCCGCCACCTCGCCGGGCGGGCACCACGCCAGGAAGGCGCCGTCGGCCACCGCGCCGGCCAGCGCCAGCATGCGGTCACCCATGGCGCCGAGCCACACCGGCACCGGCGCCGGCGGCGTCATCTGCAGGCGGAAACCCTCGCAGCGCAGCTCGTCACCGTCGTAGCTGATCTTTCCGCCGGCCATGGCCCGGGCGAACAGCTCCAGGTACTCCCGGGTGGTGGTGTAGGGCTTGTTGAACTCGATTCCGTGCCAGCGGTCCACGATGATCGGGCTGGAGGCGCCGAACCCCGCCACGATGCGCCCCGGCGCGGCGGAGGCGAGCGTGGCGAACCCCATGGCGGCCAGGGGCGCCGGGCGGGTGTAGGTCGCCAGGATTCCCGACCCCAGGCGGATGCGGCTGGTGCGGGTGGCGGCCATGCCCATCAGCGAGAGCACCTCGGCTCCGGCCACCTCGCCGCAGAGCGCCGTGTGATAGCCGGCCTCCTCGGCGGCCACGTACAGCGCCAGGAACTGCTCGGCGCTGAGACCGTCCTCGACGGGCATGGTCATGCCGAAGCCGGCGTTGGGAGGCATGGCGGTCCCCGGCTCGGGCGCCTGCGGAGGGCTCAGCCCGCGAACCGGTCGTGCAGTTCGGCCGCCAGCTCGGTGTTCTCCGCGTTGTCGGGATGCGGCAACCACTCCTCGCCCACGGCCAGGTAGCGGGTCGCCAGCTCGATCAGCGGACCGTGGGCCACCGACGGCGGCAAGAAGTTCCAGCGCAGCCAGGGCTGGGTGTTGGGGTGGCTGGCCTCGTCCATCACCAGCGGCAGGCCCGCTTCGCGCACCCGGTCGATCATGCCGTCGAAGTCGTCGGAGCAGAAGGCCAGGTGGTGCACGTACTCGCCGCGCCGCTCCAGCACCTTGTCGGGCCAGTGGCCCGGCTCGGCCG
Source organism: Acidimicrobiia bacterium (assembly GCA_009835395.1). Classification (GTDB taxonomy): domain Bacteria; phylum Actinomycetota; class Acidimicrobiia; order Acidimicrobiales; family CATQHL01; genus VXNF01. The sequence goes on along the minus strand of VXXM01000041.1, from coordinate 52,375 downwards.
GCGACCACAACTGGATCGACACGCCGCGCGGATCGGGGTTCTGGAAGGTCAGCCAGCGCATCGGCGTGCCGTCCACCTCGTCGAGACCCTCGCCGCGGGTGATCTGCATGGTGTGACCGGGCGAGAGCGCCTCCAGGATGCGCGTCCAGTCCGCCTCGGCCTGATCCAGGTCCTTCACCAGCAGCGAGACGTGGTCGAGATGGATGCCCATGGATTCTCCTTCGTCGGTTGCGGCTAGGCGGCTTCGAGGATGGTGGCGTTGGAGAGGCCGCCGCCCTCGCACATGGTCTGCAACCCCAGGCTGGCACCGCTGCGGCGCATCTCGTGTACGAGCGTGGTCATGATGCGGGCGCCGCTGGCCCCCAGCGGGTGGCCCAGGGCGATGGCCCCGCCGTTGACGTTGACGCGCTCGGGGTCCACGCCCACCTCGGCCTGCCAGGCCAGCACCACCGAGGCGAAGGCTTCGTTGCACTCGTACAGGTCGATGTCGTCGACCCCCAGGCCGGCCCGCTTCAGGGCCATCTGGGTGGCGGGGATGGGTCCGGTGAGGATCAGCACCGGATCGCTTCCGGTGACCGCCATGGTGTGGACGCGGGCCAGCGGGGTGAGGCCGTAACGCTCGACAGCCTGCTCGGAGGCGACGAGCAGGGCGGCCGCCCCGTCGGTGATCTGGCTGGACATGGCGGCGGTGAGCGGGCCGAACTCGCTGAACGGCTTCAGCGTGGCCATCTTCTCCATGGAGGTGTTGGGGCGGATGCCCTCGTCCCGGGCGCAGTCGCCCACCGGCAGCACCTGGCTGTCGAAGCGGCCCTCCTCCCAGGCCCGATGGGCCTTGGTGTGGCTCTGCAGCGCCAGGCCGTTCATGTCGGTGCCGGTGATCCCCCAGCGCTCGGCGATGAGGTTGCCGCCGCGGAACTGGTGGATCAACTCGTCGCCGAAGCGCTCCGCCCAGCCGGGAGCCTCGAACGGGTAGCCCATCTCGAGTTGCGGCCCCACGTCGCCCTGGCTGTTGAGCTTCACGAGGCTCATCACCTCGGTGCCGCCAGCGATGACGACGTCCATGGTGCCCGACATGATGGCCTGGGCGGCGAAGTGCACGGCCTGCTGGGACGAGCCGCACTGGCGGTCGATGGTCACCGCCGGCACGGTCTCGGGAAAGCCGGCCACCAGCGCACAGTTGCGGCCCAGGTTGAAGGCCTGCGCCCCGATCTGGCCGACGCAACCCCAGATGATGTCATCCACCTCGCCGGGGTCGATGCCGGTGCGCTCGACGAGCCCGGCCAGCACGTGCCCGCCCAGATCCACCGGATGTACGTGGCTCAGCCCGCCGCTGAACCGCCCCATGGGCGTGCGAACCCCGTCGATGATGTACGCCCCGGTCATGTTCGATCCTCCCGATCGCCGTCGATCGCCTGCCGCCCGCTGCGCGGCCCCGCGCCACGCTACCGGTCCCCTCCCGCCGGCAGGCAGGGGCCGGATGAGCGCCCGTTGGGTGTCACGTACAGTGGGACGATGAGCGATGTCGAGCGGCTGGTCGACGAGCTGGACTTCTACGATCCCGCCTTCATCGACGATCCCTACCCGACGCTGGGGCGGCTGCGGGAGGCGACGCCGATCTTCCACAACCCCCGGACGGGTCAGTGGATGCTCACCCGGTTCGACGACGTCTACGAGACGCTGCGGGACCGCCGGCTGGGCCGCGTCTACGACCACCTGTACAGCCACGAGGAACTCGGACAGCCCGGACCCGACCCGCGCTGGGCGTCGTTCAACCAGCACGAGAAGTGGTCGCTGCTGAGCCTCGAGCCCCCCGATCACACCCGCATCCGGCGGCTGGTCTCGAAGGTGTTCACCCCCCGCTCGGTGACGGCCCTCGAACCGCGCATCGCCGAGCTGTCCCGCGAGTTGGTGGAGCAGTGCCGGGAGATGGGGACCTTCGACCTGCTGAGCGACTACGCCCAACTCTTCTCCGTGGCCGTGGTCGGCGAGGTGCTGGGCGTCCCCCGCCGCGACACGCACCTCCTGCTGGACTGGTCCCACGCCATCGTCAAGATGTACGAGTTCACGGTCCCGGAGGAACTGAAGGTTCGGGCCGAGACGGCTGCCGGCGAGTTCATCGACTACACGAAGGCGCTGATCACCGACAAGCGCCGCTCACCCGATGGCACGCTGGTCTCGAAGCTGGTGGAGACCTCCGACGCCGGCGACCGGCTCAGCAACGACGAGATCGTCTCGACCACGATGGTCCTGCTCGAAGCAGGCCACGAGGCCACCGTCAATACCCTCGGCAACGGGACGCGCGCCCTGCTGCAGAACCGCGATCAGTGGCGCCGGATGGTCGGCGGCGACGTGGACGCGGCCACGGCGACCGAGGAGTTGCTGCGCTACGACTCCCCCCTGCAGTTCTTCAACCGCTGGGTGCTCGAAGCGGGCGTCGAGATCGCCGGCCGGCCGATGGCCGTCGGGGACGACGTGGTCATGCTCTTCGGGTCGGCCCAGCGCGATCCCCGCCGGTTCGATCTCCCCGACCGCCTCGATGTGGGTCGAGGCGATCCGACCCACATCGGCTTCGGCGGGGGCATCCACTTCTGCGTCGGAGCGCCGCTGGCCCGCGCCGAGTTGGCCGTCGCCTTCGCAGACCTCGTCCGCTACTTCCCCGACATGGAGTTGGCCGAAGAACCGACCCGCCACCAGGCGTTCGCCATCCGAGGCCTCACCGAACTCCGCCTGAGCGTCAACTAGCCGGTGGCGGTGTCCTCGGCGGGTCCGGTGTCGACGGTGTCGCCGGTGGCCTCGGATCCTGGGACCGAGTACCAGCCGGAGCCGAACATCAGGTCGTCGTAGCGGATCACCCACAGGTGCTTGCGCCTGGTCTCGCCGTCGGTCGGATCGGGATTGTAGAAGTCCACCCAGATCCCGCTGGTGTCCGCGGTCATGATCTCCTCGCCGAAGGCCTGGCCACGGACGTCGACGAGTTCTGCCGTGGCGGCGCCGATCAGGTCGGAGTCGAGCGGGTGGGCGATGATCGTGCCGTCGCGGTCGGCGAGGATCGCGTACCACTGCCCGTCCACGGTGGCGGGATCGCTGTAGTGCTCGACGACGGCTTCGCGCCCGTCACGCACGTAGCGCTCGATGGCATCATGGACGAGGTACTGCGAGTAGCCGGCCACGTCGGTCTGCGGCGGGACCTCGCCGGACTCGTGCCAGCCCACGCCGAACGTCAGGCCGTCGTGGCGGACGACCCAGCTGTGCTTCTGGGTCTCCTCGCCCGTCTCCGGGTGCGTGAAGTAGTAGTCGACCCAGGTCCCCTCGGCCGTCGTGGCCATGATTTCCTGTCCGTAGTTCTTGCCGGTGATGTCGGTGGCGTTCGAGCGGTCGGTCCCGACGATGTCGGTCCGGTTGGCGTTGGCGAGTGAGATGCCTTTCGGGTCGGCGATGAACACGTACCACTCGCCGTCAAGGCTGTCGGGCGAGTTGTGGTACTCCAGCGTGTAGTCCCGGCCCTGGGTGTCGTAACGCTCGATGGCCTCGGCCACGAGGTACCGGGCGTAGGCCCGCGGGATGATCTTGGGGGGCGCCGCGGACTCTTCGACGTCGTACCAGCCCGACCCGATGAAGAGCCCGTCGTGGGCGACGACCCAGGAGTGCTTCTGCTCGGGCCGGCCGGTGTCGGGATGGTCGAAGTAGTAGTCGACCCAGCGGCCCTCGGCGGTGGCGGCCACGATCTCCTGCCCGTAGGGCTTGCCGAAGACGTCGTGGCGCGCCGCGGTGGACGTGCCCCGGAGATCCGGGCGGGTGGCGTGGCCGATGAGAATGCCCTCGGCGTTGACGACGAACACGTACCACTGCCCGTCCACGCTGGCCGGGTCGTTGAAGTACGCGAGCGCAGCGTCGCGCCCCTCGGCGTCATAGCGCTCGACGGCCTGGCGCACGAACCACTGGGTGTAGGCCGCCTCATCGCTGCGCGGCGGGGCGCCGGCGGTGCCGTCCTCGGAGATGAGTACCGGTGTCGGCTCGTCCTGACCGACGACGCCGGCGGCTCCCAGCGCCAGGACAGCGGCAACGACCAGCGCGTGCAGCAGGATTCGGGAGAACCTCATGACGATCCCTCCGCGAGGACGATCAGGCGGTGCCGGCGGTTGGTTCGAAGCGGTGGGCCTCGAGTTCGCTGCGGCTGACCCACTCGAGGGTGCGGGCGTGCGTGGCCTCGAGGATGACCGGCGGTGCCTTGCCGGCCTCGAGCGCCTCGGCCCAGCGCGAGGCACAGAGGCACCAGCGGTCACCCGGCTGGAGCCCCTCGAAGCCGAACTCGGGGCGGGGCGTGGACAGGTCGTTGCCGACCGAGGCGGAGAACTCCAGGAACTCCTCGGTCAACACGGCGCACACCGTATGGACGCCGAAGTCTCCGGCGTCGGTGTTGCAGCACCCGTCCCGGAACCACCCGGTCAACGGGTCATAGGAGCAGGGCGCCAACTCTTCGCCGAGCACGTTCTCCGCCACGTGTTGAGTCTGCCAGAACCGGGCGGGGTTCGTGAAGCGTCCGGATCAGTGGCGGAACGTGCGCCGGCCGGTGAACACCATGGCAAGGCCGTGGCGGTTGGCGGCCTCGATGACCTCGGCATCGCGGCGGGAGCCGCCGGGTTGGACAACCGCGGTGCAACCGGCCTCCAGGGCCCCGTCCAGGCCGTCGGCGAACGGGAGGAAGGCGTCGCTGGCGTAGGCGCCGACGCGGCCGCGGTCGCCGGCCTTGGCAGCGGCAATGCGCCCGGCGTCGCGGCGGTTCTGCTGGCCGGCGCCGATTCCCACGGCGCAGCGGTCGCGAGCCACCACGATGGCGTTGGAACTCACCGCGGCCACCACCCGCCAGGCGAAGACCAGGTCGCGCCACTCGTCATCGGTGGGTGCCCGTTCGGTGACCACGTTCCAGCCGCCGGGATCGTCAGCGCTGCGGGGAGGGCCGCCCGGAGTGTCCCCGCTCAGGGGAGGACCACCCGGAGCCGGTGCCGCGGTCGTCTGCACCAGGAAGGAGTCACCCAGTGAGCGCAGGTGCAGTTCGGGGCTCTCCGGTGCGGAGGCCTGCAGGATGCGCAGGTTGGCCTTGGCCTGAAGCCGCTCGAGTGCTCGAGGCTCGTAGCCAGGAGCCACGACCACCTCGGTGAACACCTCGGTCAGTGCCGCCGCCACGTCGTCAGTGAGAGGTCGGTTGAGCGCCACGACGCCGCCGAACGCGGAGACGGAGTCGCAGGCGTGCGCCCGCCGGTAGGCCTCGGCGATGTCGTCGTGGGCGGCCGCGCCGCAGGGGTTGGCGTGCTTGACGACCACCGCCGCCGGATCGGGGCCGAGGGCGTGTACCAGCCGCCAGGCCGCGTCGGCGTCGAACACGTTGAGGTACGACATCTCCTTGCCGCCGAGTTGCGCCGCGCTGTCCCACCAACTCGCCGCGTCCATCGTGTGGTAGCGGGCGCCCAGCTGACCCGGGTTCTCGCCGTAACGCAGAACCTCGGCCCGTCGCAACCGAAGAGACAGCGACTCCGGCAGGCCGGCGGAGTCCGAGCGGCCCGCCGGCGCGTCCTCCTCGCCCGTCTCCGGGGCACCGGCGTCCAGCCAGGCCACGACGGCGCTGTCGTAGGCCGAGCAGTGGGCGAAGGCCTTGCGCGCCAGGCGGAGCCGCAGAGCGTCACCGAGGGCGCCGGCCGACTCCAACTCGTCGACCACGGCGCCGTAGTCGACAGGATCCACCACTACTCCAACGTGGGCGTGGTTCTTGGCGGCGGCGCGCACCATGGCGGGCCCGCCGATGTCGATCATCTCGACCGACGGTGCCGAGCCGAACGGGTAGAGGTTGCAGACCACGAGATCGATCGGCGCCCCGCCCGCCGCGGCCAGGTCGGCCAGGTGCTCCGACTTGGAGCGGTCGGCCAAGATGCCGCCGTGCACAACGGGGTGCAGTGTCTTCACCCGCCCGTCCAGCATCTCGGGCGCACCGGTCAGCTCGGCCACCTCGGTCACCGCCACCCCACCCTCACGCAGCACCGCGGCGGTCCCCCCGCTGGAGATGACCTCCCACCCCAGAGCCACCAGCCGCCGAGCCAACTCAACCGCACCCGAACGGTCCGAAACCGAGATCAGCGCCCGCACACCCCCATTATCGGCCGCCCGTCATCGGATGTTGGCGTATCGTTGTGCCTTCTGGCGAGGAATGTAGCGATGAGCCGACACACGAGTCCGGACACATGAGTGAGGCGCCGACCAACGGCTCGGACCCGCAGCCCGTCGTCCGGCTGCGGGAGATCCACAAGTCGTTCGGATCCAACCACGTCCTCAAGGGCATCGACCTCACCGTCCACAAGGGCGAGCACGTCGTGATCTTCGGCCCCTCGGGGTCGGGCAAGTCCACCCTGCTCCGCACGATCAACCTGCTGGAGACCCCCGACTCGGGCTCGGTCTGGTTCGAGGAGCAGGAATACGGCCCCGGCCTCGACGACGAGGACCTCCCGAAGGGCAGGGCCCGCCTGCTGCGCCAGCAGATCGGCATGGTCTTCCAGCAGTTCAACCTGTTCCCGCACGTCACCGCCCTGGACAACGTGGCGCTGGCGCTCCGGCGGGTCAAGCGGATGCCCCGACCCGACGCCGAGATGCGCGCCGCCGCCTACCTGGACAGGGTGGGCCTGCTGGACAAGCTCGGCGCCTACCCCACCCAGCTCTCGGGTGGCCAGCAGCAGCGGGTGGCGATCGCACGGTCCCTGGTGATGGAACCGAAGGTGATGCTGTTCGACGAGCCCACTTCTGCGCTCGACCCCGAGTTGGTGGGAGAGGTGCTCGCGGTGATGCGCAGCCTGGCCGAGTCGGGGATGACCATGGTGGTGGTCACCCACGAGATGGGCTTCGGCGAGGAGGTCGGCGACCTGAACATCTTCATGGACGAAGGCGTCGTGGTGGAAGAGGGCGGCCGTGAGCTCTACCAACACGCCCAGGAGCCGCGCACCCAGGCATTCCTGAAGTCGATCCTGTGATGTTCGAGCCGGCGATAGACATCCTCGCCCAGGCCAGGTTCCGCCCGGAGTTCATCTGGGACAACCGGGACATCTTCATCGACGGCGTGTGGCTGACGATCCGCATCGCCCTGGTGGCCTTCGCACTGTCCACCGCACTGGGCTTGGCGGTGGCACTGCTGCGCCTGTCCAAGTCATGGATCATCAGCCCGATCATGGCGACCTACGTGAACGTCTTCCGGGCGATCCCCCTGCTGGTGTTCGTGCTGTTCGTGTACTACGGCGTCGCCATCCACTTCGGGTTCTCGATCACCGCCATCCAGGCAGGCGTCCTGGCGCTGACATTGCAGTACTCGTGCTGGCTGGGAGAGATCTTCCGCAGCGGGATCCAGGCCGTGGCACACGGGCAACGGCAGGCCGCCATGTCGGTGGGCATGAGCCGTCCCCAGACGTTCTTCCGCGTGGTGATGCCCCAGGCCACCCGCATCGTGGTCCCGCCGACCAGCAACATGTTCATCGGCATGATCAAGGACTCCTCGCTGGTCTACATCATCGGCGTGCCCGAGTTGCTGCGGGTCAGCAATCTGCTGGCCAACCGCACCTTCCGCTACTTCGAGGTGTACCTGGGCACGGTGATCGTCTACCTCATCCTGACCACTGCGGCGTACTTCCTCTTCAAGTACATCGAGCAGCGGTTCCAGCTCGTCGACGTGCTCACATCGAAGGTGCGCTCGCCGTTCGCCCGTGCCCGGAGCCGGCGACTCCGGGCCCTGCAGGAAGCGGTGGCGGCGAGTCGGGGCGCCGATCCGGCGTTGAGGTTGGCCGATTCATAGAGCCACTCAGTAGCCTGTTCACCGATCGACCGGTAGAAGCTCCTAGCGAGTCTTCGCGACTGCCTCACCCGGGGGTTGATGCGCGGGCACTTGTGCTAGACGCCGGTCTGTGAAGCAAAACCCCTGAGGGAGGAGTAGTACATGAGGAGACTCATGAAGTTCATGGTTCCGCTGGTGGCAGTGGCACTGCTGGCAGCGGCATGCGGGGACGGCGACGACGACGCAGCACCCGCACCGGCGCCCGCACCCGAGGCGGCGCCCGCACCGGCGCCCGCCGACGACGGTGCTGCGCCTGCGGAGGACGCGGACGACGCCGCCCCGGCACCCGCACCCGCCGCGGAGGAGGAGGAAGAGGTCTCGCTGAGCCAGGGCGAGTCCGGCTCGGCCGCCCAGGCCGTGGTGAGCGGGAACCTGCTCGACGAGATCAAGGATCGCGGAACCCTCAGGGTCGGCATGGTCCTGCAGTTCGAGCCGCAGATGTACATCGACGAGAACGGCGAGCCGGCAGGCTACGACGTCGACCTGATGCGCATGCTGGCCGAGGACCTCGGTGTGGAGCTCGAGATCAACGACCTCGAGTTCGAAGCGATGATCCCGGGCGTGCTCGCCCGCCAGTTCGACCTGGCGTCGGTTGGCCTCGTCGGCCGCCCGGCCCGCCTCGAGCAGCTCTGGTTCACGTGCCCGTACGTGCCCTACGGGCAGGTCGTGGTCGTGAACAACGACTCGGCGGTCAAGACCCGGTCGGATCTGAACAGCAGCGACGTCACGATGACCGCTCTCGCCGGCTCCACCGCGGCCAACCTGATCTCTAAAACGTTCTCCGAGGCCAACCTTGTCGAGCTCGACCAGGCACCGGCGTTCCTCGAGGTTGCCTCAGGGCGCGCCGACGCCATCGTGGTGGAGAATTACCTGGCACAGCCTTTCGTGGCCGAGAACCCGACCACCAGCATCCTGGACCCGACCGACCCGTTCCTGGCCGCGGAGTACGGCGCATTTGCCCTGCCGCGTGGCGAGGTCGTGTGGCTCGAGTACCTGAACGGCTGGCTGGGGTACTACATAGCGCGAGGCACCCTCGACGACCTCTACGAGAAGCACATCGACACGAGCCCGGGCATACCCGCCTGCACCTAGGCGAACAACCTCCTAGCAATAGCTAGCAAAACGGTAGAGTCCGGCGCTCCCAAGAGGGGCGCCGGACTCTCGCGTTAATCAGCCACAGACAACCGAGGGAGGGGGCGCCGGGGGCCGGCTTGCGACGCCTTGCGCCCGCGCGAAGGAGCAAACGGCCACCGCCGCCCCCGACCGGACAGCCTCCGACTGGACAGAGCTACAGCGAGGCGACGACCTCGGCCATTATCTCGCCGGCCTGGGTGGGGTTGCTGCCGACGCGGACGCCGGCGGCACTGAGGGCCTCCACCTTGGCGGCGGCGGTGCCCTTGCCCCCGGAGACGATGGCGCCGGCGTGGCCCATCTTCTTGCCGGGCGGCGCGGTCATGCCGGCGATGTAGGCCACGACCGGCTTGGAGAGGCGCTCGGCGATGAACTCCGCCGCCTCCTCCTCGGCCGACCCGCCGATCTCGCCGATCAGCATCACGGCCTCGGTCTCGGGGTCGTCCTCGAAGGCGGCCAGGCAGTCGATGAAGTTAGTACCCGGCACCGGGTCGCCGCCGATGCCCACGCAGGTGGTGCAGCCGATCCCCTTCTCCTTCAACTCGTGCAGAGCCTGGTAGGTGAGGGTGCCGGAGCGGCTCACGATGCCGACGGGGCCGCCGGGCTTGGCGATGTGCCCGGCGGTGATGCCGATGTTGCAGCGTCCGGGGCTGATGACGCCGGGGCAGTTGGGGCCCAGCAGCCGCACGTCGGGGTGATGGCGTTGCAGGTGGGCGAAGGTCCGCGCCTCGTCGTGCATGGGCACGCCCTCGGTGATCACGACGATGAAGCGCACGCCGCCCTCGGCCGCCTCCAGCACGGCGCCGGGCACGCCGGGGGCGGGCACGAAGATGCACGAGGCGTCGGCGCCGGTGGCCGCCACCGCGTCACCCACAGTGGCGAAGATGGGGATGCCGTCCACGTCGCTGCCGGCCTTGCGAGGGTGGGTGCCGGCCACCACCTGGGTGCCGTACTCGCGGTTCAGCAGGCCGTAGTAGCGCCCGGCGGAGCCGGTGAGGCCCTGGTAGACGACCCGGGTGTTCTCGTCCACGAAGATGCTCACGGCCGCCCCTCCCCCGCCTCAGCGGAAGCGGTGACTGCCATGCGGGCGGCCTCCACCATGTCGGGGGCGAGCCGCAGTTTGTCGGACAGGTAGGGCCGCAGCATCTCGGTGCCCTCGGTGGCGTTGGTGCCGTCGAGGCGCAGGATGATCGGCGAGGCGATGTCCACCCGCCCGAGCGCCTCGATGATGCCGCGGGCCACCTCCTCGCCCTTGGTGATGCCGCCGAAGATGTTGATGAAGATGGCGCGCACCGACCGGTCGCCGTCCACGACCTCCAGAGCCGCGGACATCACGTCGGCGTTGGCGCCGCCGCCGATGTCCAGGAAGTTGGCGGGCGTGCCGCCGGCCTCGTCCACGATGTCGACAGTGGCCATGGCCAGCCCGGCGCCGTTGGCGATGACCCCCACGGTGCCGTCGAGGCCCACGTACTGCAGCCCGCGGGCGTGGGCCTCCTGCTCCCGCTCGTCACGCTCGACGGTCTCGTCGTAGGCGGCGTAGCCGGGGTGGCGGAACTGCGCGTTGCCGTCGAGGGTCACCTTGGCGTCGAGAACGCGCAGCCGGCCGTCGCCGGTGACGATGAGCGGGTTGATCTCCACGAGGTCGGCGTCGCCCTCCACGTAGGCCCGGTACAGCAGGCTCAGCAGCTCGACGGCCTGCTCGGTGACGGCGGGATTCAGCTTGGCGTCGGCCACCCACTGCCGGCAGGCCCCCTCGCTGAGCCCTTCAGTGGGGTCGATGTGGATGCGGGCGATCGCCTCGGGGGCAGTGGCGGCCACCTCCTCGATGTCCACGCCGCCCTGCGCCGAGAGCATTCCCAGGTGCCTGCGCGCCGAGCGGTCGAGGGTGAAGCCCGCGTAGTACTCCTCGGCGATGTCGGCGGCCTTCTCGATCCAGAGGCGCCGCACGACGTGGCCGCGGATGTCGAGCCCCAGGATGGCCTCGGCGTGGCGCCGGGCCTCGGCGGCGTCGGTCGCCAGCTTGATGCCGCCGGCCTTGCCGCGGCCGCCCACGTGCACCTGCGCCTTGACGACGACCGGGTAGCCGATCCGCTCGGCGGCGGCGACCGCTTCCTCCGCGCTGAACGCCACCTCACCCGGGGAGGTGGGCAACCCGTAGGAGGCGAAGAACTCCTTGCCCTGATGCTCGAGAAGATCCACTCGGCGCCCCCGTACCACACGGCCGCTGTCCAGCGGGCGAGCCTACCGAACGGGGCCGCGGAACCTCCCCGCGCGGGGCTCGCCCGGATGGGCGGCGCCGGAAAACCGCAGGCCGGGGCGACTAGGCTGAGGTCATGGCGACGTGGACGGCACCCGAGTACCACCCCGCCTTCGAGGAGTACTGCGAGACGATCTTCGAACTCGCGGAGGACGACCTCGATGTCATCCAGGCCCGGATCGCCGATCGCATGGGAATCTCCCGCCCGGCGGTGTCCGAGATGATCCGCCGGATGCAGGATCAGGGCCTCCTCGAGCCCGGCAGGCGCATCACGCTCACCGACGAAGGAATGCAGTTGGCACGGCAGGTGGTGCGTCGCCACCGCTTGGCCGAACGCTTCCTGACCGACGTACTGGGGCTGTCGTGGGCGGAGGCCCACGCCGAGGCCGGCAAGTGGGAGCACGTGCTCTCACCCCGCGTCGAGGAGGCCATGAGCAAGCTCCTGGGCGGGCCCACCACCTGCCCGCACGGCAACCCGATCCCGGGCTCCGGCTACTCCCCGCCCGAGAGCGTGGCGCTCAGCGAGGTGGAGGAGGGTGAGGCATTCGTGGTGTCGCGGATCATCGAGGAGTTGGAGTTCGTGGACGGGGTGCTGGACTTCCTGGAGGACTCGTCGGTGTGTCCCGGCAACAGCGGGGTCGTGACCTCCAGCACTCCCGAAGGACCCACCACGGTCAGCATCGACGGCGAGTCGGTGGAGATCGACCACTACACCAGCGAGCGACTCCTGGTCGTGCCGGTCGCCGCCGGCGCCTGACCCCGGGCGTGGACCGCCGGGGATCCTCAGGCGAACTCCGAACGCCGCAGCACCAGCAGCCACGTCAACACGCCGGAGGCTGCGACCAGTACGAGTGACTCCAGCCCGGCCTGTGCCAGGAACAGCGACTCGGTGGAGTCCCAGATGTCCGCCGACAGCATCGGCAGGTTCGTGGGCCGCATCAGCAGGGTGAGCGGCAGTTCCTTCATGACCGACAGGAACACCAGGCCTCCCGCTGCCAGCAACCCGGGCGTCATGAGCGGCAACTCCACCGTCCGGAGGCGCCGCCAGCGGCGGGCGCCGAGCGTCCGGGCGCCCTCGCTCAGACGCGGCGGGACGGCACCCACGGCCGCCCGCGCCGCGTTGGCCGCCTGCGCCCCGAACAGCAGCACGTACCCCACGATCAGCAGCGGCAGCGTCTGGTAGATCACCGCGGCGAACGGCACCTGCAGAGCCCAGAACACCAGAGCGAGAGCGACCACGATGCCGGGAAAGGCGAAGCTGGCCGTGACGAGAAGATTGGACGCCGAGGCGCTGAGCGACGGGCGGCGGACCAGGAGCCACGCCAGCGGGAGCACCACCAGCACCGTCACCGCGGCCGCCACCGCGCTGACCGCCACGGTGGAGGCGGCCGAGGTGGCGATCCCCGCAGCGTCGAGGGCGAACGCCCCGACTCGCCGGCCCGGGTTGGCGATCCCTCTACCGGCCCAGTACCCCAGCGTGGCGAGCGGCGCCACGAGAGCCAGCAACAGGAACGCCACGACCGCGGCGCAGACCGGCCAGCGCAGCCAGCCGAGGTTCGTCCGTGGTGGAGGCCGGTCGGAGGTGGCGGCGAACCCGCCGGCACGGCGCCGTGCGAGCCACCGCTCCACGACCACCACCCCCACCGCAACGACGCCGAGCAGTAGGCCGTGTGTCACCGATGTCGCTCGGTCGAAGAGCCGGTTGGCGTAGATCGAGCGGGTGAGTGTCTCGTAGCGAAGCAGCTCGACCGCCCCGAAGTCCGAGAGCGTGTAGAGACACACGAGCAGACCGCCGGCGGAGACCGCCGGGAGCATCGCCGGGAGGGTGACCGTGGTGAAGACCGCTCTCGGGGTGCGCCCGAGCACCCTGGCGGCCTCCTCGTAGGAGGGGTCCAGGTGGCGCAGCCGGGCACGGGTGGGCAGGTACACGTAGGGATACGTGAAGAGGGTCAGGACCAGCCAGGCAGCCCAGAAACCTTGCAGGCGGGGCAGGGTGCCGACGCCGAGCGGCGACAGAACCTGCTCGGCAAGCCCGCCACGGGCCAGGAGCGCGATGAAGGCGGTGGCGCCGACGAACGTCGGGAAGACCAATGGCAGCGGCGCCAGCGCCGCCCAGAGCCGGCGTCCCGGCAGGTCCAGGCGCACCGTCGCCCAGGCCAGGGCGGTACCGACGACCATGGCCGCCAGCGACACCGCGGCGGCCAGCAGTAGCGAGTTGCCGAGGGGACCCCAGGTCCGCCCCACGCCCAGGATGTCGAGAATGTCGGAGCGCAGCCGGACGTTCTCGTAGACGAGGTAGCCGAGCGGCGCGGCGAAGAACAACCCGAGACCGAAGCCCCAGACACGGAACAGGCGCCCGGCATCCATCGCTCGAAATGCGGGCTGCGGTCGGACCCGCTGGATGGCCGTGACGGCGCGGCGCTAGCGCGCCGGGCTCGTCGACGCCTCGCGCCGCTGCTTGCCGTTCCGCCGCAGACCGGCCATGGCCGACGCGGGATACGCGACCGCCGGCGGTCCCTCGTAGCGGATCATCACGTCGTCACCCACACGCACGCTCGGCATCCGGTCGCTGCGGGCCAGGAGGACGTTCTCGCCGAATTGCACGCGGCACTCGGTGGTATGCCCGTAGAAGCGCATTGCCTGTACCTGGCCCGTGGCGCTGGCATCCACGTCACCGCCTGTCGCCGGTGTCACGAGGCGCAGATGCGAGGGACGGACCAGAACCGCCACCTTCCCCGACGCGGGGCAACAGGTCGCCAGATTGCCCAAGGGTGTGGCGACGGTGTCGCCGGACCCGATTCCGGGAACGAAGTTGGCATCCCCGACGAACGAGGCGACCCACGGTGAGGCGGGATGGCCATAGACCTCGCTGGGGGTACCGCGCTGGCGGATGTGTCCTTCCTGCATGACGGCCACTTCGTCACCCATCACGAAGGCCTCATCCTGATCGTGGGTGACGACAACGGCGGTGGCCCCGAGCGCCTTGAGCAGCGCCTGGACCTCGGCCTGCAGTTCCAGCCGCAGGTGTACGTCGAGCGCCTGGAAGGGCTCGTCGAGCAGCAGCATACGCGGACGCGGTGCCAGCGCCCGTGCGATGGCGACCCGCTGTTGCTGACCCCCCGACAGGGAGTCGGGCATCCTCTTCTCGAACCCGGCGAGGTCGACCATCTCCAGCACCTCGCGCACCCGGGCGTCCCGGTCGGGCGAGCGTCCGAGACCGTAAGCCACGTTGCCTCCCACCGTCAGGTGCGGAAACAGCGCCCGCTCCTGGCCGAGAAGGCCGATGCGGCGGTGCTCTGGCGCCACGTTCACGCCCGGACCCGCCAGCATGCGCTCGCCGACGTGCACCTCACCGCCGTCGGCGACCTCGAGCCCCGCCACTATGCGCATGAGCGTCGTCTTGCCGCAGCCGCTGGGGCCGAGCAGCGCCAGAGTGCGCCCGCGCTCGATGCTCAGGTTGACCCAGTGAAGAACCCGCGTCCCGCCGAAAGACTTGTGGACGTCGACCAGCCGCAGGGCCCGGAAGCCGTCACGTCCACGCGGCGCCGGATCACCCGGCGGCGGGGCGCCGGCGGTGGCGCGTTGGGCATTAGGCACGCCTAATACCCTAGTTCGTTAGGCAACGTTTACAACTGGCACGACCTCAGCGCACAATGCCGCTCTGTTCGATGAGTTCCTGGGTACGCGCCAGACCACCGCCGAGCACATCGAAGTCGATGGTGTCCATGACGTCGGCGACTTCGACGGGAACGAGTTCGTCCGGCGGCTGGACGCCCGCAGCCAGCGGATACTCGCGGGTCTCGGACGCGTAGAACTCCTGCGCCTGCCGCGTCAGCATGAACTCGACGAAGGCTTGCGCCGCACTGGGCTGATCGGAGGTCTCCAGGACCGCCCCCGTGGTCACGATCAGCAGCGAGCCGATGTCGTCGGGGGCGAAGTTGTGGTTGATCCCGGGGGCATCGGGATCCTCGGCAAGGAAGCGCAGCAGGTAGTAGTGGTTGACGAGACCCATCTCCACCTCGCCACGCAGGACCGCGTCGACGATTGCCGAGTTCTTCGGGTAGTTGGGCGAGTTGTTGGCCGCCATCCCCTCCAACCAGGCGAGCGCGGCGTCGTCACCGGAGTCGAAGCGCATCGCCGTGATGAAGTCCTGGAAGGAACTGTTGGCGGGTGCCACAGCGACGCGGCCGTCGTACGCCGGGTCGGTGAGATCCAACACAGATTCAGGGAGGTCGGCAGGATCCACGAGGTTGGGGTTGTACACAAGCACGCGCTGGCGCCCGCTGAAGCCCACCCACGTGCCGTCGCCCGCCTGATAGAGCGCGTCGACAGAGTCGAGGACACTTGCCGGAAGAGTCTGCAGGCGGTCCTGTGTGGCCAGGTATCCCATGGCGCCGGGACTCTGAGAAATGAAGACGTCTGCAGGCGTGGCGTCGCCCTCGGTCTCGATCAACAGGGCCAGATCCGCCGATGAGCCGTAGCGGACCTCCACCTCGATGCCGCTGTCCTCTTCGAACATCTCCACGAGTGGTCCGATGAGGTCCTCGTTGCGGCCCGAATAGACGGTGATGGGATCGTCGGGCTCGTCATCGGAGCTACAGGCGGCGGCCAGGAGACCGACGACGGCAACCAGCGCCAGCAAGCGGGCAGTGCGCCCGGCCCGCGGGCGGACCGTGTGGCGGGGCTTGATCATGTGTCTCCTCCGGTTCCGGCGCATTCCTTCGAGCGGATGCGGCATAGGGTGTTAGGCGACCCTAACGGCTCGACACGAATTAGGCAACCTTAACAACACGCCGGCTCGATGCAACCGCTTCGGGGATTCGATCGCGGCGGCCGGGGACGGCCCGGGGCTACCCGCCGACCGCCGTGGCGGCCTCCTCCAGCGGGCGGGGCAGCGGCTCGCCGGCGATCACGGTGAGGCGCTGCGTGGCCCGGCTGAGCGCCACGTACAGCAGCCGCATCCCCGCGGCCGACTCGGCGGCGATGCGGGCGGGCTCCACCACCAGGGCGGCGTCCACCTCCAAGCCCTTGAGGGTGCGCGCCGAGCAGACCGACACCTGCATGCCGAGGGCCTGCCGGGCAGAGGTGCCGTGGGCCATCCCGGCGGCTGCCAGCGCCCCCGACAGCTCGGCGACCTGCTCGTCGGCGCAGATGACCGCCAGGTTCCCCGCCCCCACGTGCGGTAGTTCACGGCGCACGGCGGCCACGACGGCGCCTGCGCCCGACTCCGGATCGGTCCCGGGCAGGCGCACGATCCGGGGCGGCTCGCCGCCGGGCCGGGCAGCGCGCGGCGGCACCAGGTCCGCCAACTCCGGGGGCAGGCACGCGGCGGCGAAACTCATGATCGGCTGCGGCACCCGGTAGCCGATCGTCAACTCGGCGAACCGCGGCGGTGCCTCCGGCGAGACGAGATCCACCAGGCTGTCCCAGGAGTCGTGCGCCCAGGCGCTGGTGGCCTGGGCGATGTCCCCCACCAGCGTCAGCGAGCCGTTGAGCGAGCGGCGCCCCACCATGCGCAGCTGCATGGGCGAGAGGTCCTGCGCCTCGTCCACCACGATGTGGCCGTAGGTGCGGATGCGGCCCGCGTTGCCGCGGGGGTTCCGCGGCCCCAGCAGCATGCGGGCCTCGTCGAGCAGCGGCACATCGTCGGTGGTCCAGACCACGTCGTCGGCGTGCGCCCGCCGCGGGCGGTACAGGCCCTCGATCTCGGCGTCGTCGAGCACGCCGGCGGCGGCGTTGGCCAGCAGCGCCCGGCTACCGAAGAGGTCGTGCAGGAGGTGGGCGGGCGTGAGCTGCGGCCACATCCAGTCGAGGGCGCGGCGCACCTCCAGCGTCTCACCCAGCGCGTCAGCCAGTTCGGCGGCGTCCACGGGCCGCCGGACGCTGGTGGCCAGCGACTGGAAGAACGCCTCGACCACGAACCGGCGGCCCCCGTTGTGGGTGCGGGCCCGGCGGCGGGCGCCGGCCACGATGGCCGCGCTGGCCTCGGTCGAGAGCCGCAGGCGCCGCAGGCCGTAGTCCAGGACGAGGGGCTCACGCAGGGCACGCTGGCGGGTCCGCACGGCGCGGCGCACCACGGCGGCCATGCGGGCGTCGCCCTTGGTGCGGGCCACCGGCTCGCTGTCGTGACCGCTGACCGGCACGTCCTCGAGCAGGTCGCCGAGCGTGGCAAGCCGCACCCCGGCCTCGCCGAGGGAGGGCAGGATCTGCTCGACGTAGGTCAGGAACACGGGGTTCGGGCCGATCACCAGGACGCCCTGGCCGGCCAGCGGGAAGCGGTGGGTGTAGATGAGGTAGGCGGCCCGGTGCAGCGCCACGACCGTCTTGCCGGTGCCGGGACCGCCTTGGACGATGAGGACGCCCGGCAGCGGGGCGCGGATGACGTCGTCCTGCTCGGCCTGGATGGTGGCGGTGACGTCGCCGAGTCGGCCGGTGCGGGGAGCCTCCAGGACCGCCTGCAGCGCCGGGTTCTCCCGGAGGGCGCTGTCGGGGTCCACGGCGGTGGGACTGCCGTCGCCGTCCAGTACGCCGGGCGAGAAGTGCTCGTCGTCGAGTCCCAGCAGGCGGCTGCCGCGGCTGACGAAGCGGCGGCGGCGGGCCAGACCCAGGGGCTGACGGCCGGTGGCCCGGAAGAACGGCTCGGCCACCGGGGCGCGCCAGTCGCACAACACTGCCGCCTGGTCCTCGTCCCAGACCCCGATCCGGCCGATGTAGAACGTCTCGGAACCATCGTCGCCCTCGCCCGCACCGTCGCCGCCCTCCCCGCCAGTGCGCAGATCGATGCGCCCGAAGCAGAGCGAGCGGCCGCCCAACTCGAGTTGGCCGAGACGCTGGAACACCCGATGCTCCAGCACGTCGCGTTCGAAGCGGGCGGCGTGGGTGCCGTCGCGGCCGGCCGCCACCCTCTCCCAGAACTCGCGGATGCGCCGCCGGGTGGCGTCCAGGCAGGCGTGGGCATGGTCGACGTAGGCCTGCTCGGCCTCCAGCTCCGACCTCGCGACGTCGATCTCACTGACGCTGGACAAGAGATCCACCCTACCCCCGCGTCCGGTCTCACGGCAGCGGATCCAGGGGTGATCGGACGAGAATCACCGCGTGCTGTTCGAATGCCGCGTCGACAAGGTCTCCACCTTCGGCGTGCCCTGAGTCCCAATTCGCCACGTGACCCCAGGCACTGCGGGGTCGCGAGCTTGGCACCTGTGATCGGCGGGGATTCGCGGTTGGATGGTCCCGGAAATCGCGACTAAAGATCTCCGGAAAGCGCGATCGAAGCATCTCAAAAATCGCGATTGAAGCGACGGCGGCGTAGGCTTGGCCTGTGGGGGCTGCCACGTGAGCGATCGACTGACTCCGCTGGGCTACATGCCTCGGGTTGCGGACCGCGAGGTGGAGAGGGCGCTGCGCGCCTCCCCGGCGGTCGTGATCGAGGGGCCGCGCGCCTGCGGCAAGACGTGGACAGGCAGGCGACACGCACGTAGCGAGGTGCCGTTCGACGCCGTCCACGAGAATCGCCTGGCCGCTCAGGTGGACCCGAGGTCGATCCTGGAGGGACCCGTGCCCCGGCTGCTCGACGAGTGGCAACTGGCCCCCGACGTGTGGAACGCGATGCGGCGCGCCTGCGACGATCGGGGACAGAAAGGCCAGTTCATCCTGACCGGCTCCGCCGACCCGCCCGACGACGCCACCCGCCACACGGGCACCGGGCGGATCATCCGCGTCCGGATGCGACCGATGAGTCTGTTCGAGAGCGGCGAGTCGAGCGGGCGAGTCTCCCTGGGCGGGCTGCTGGATGCCGGGGCATCTTCGGCGCCCGCATCCGGTCTCGACCTGCCCGATGTCGCTGACCTGGCCTGCCGGGGAGGCTGGCCGAACCTACTCGGCGACCCGCCGGCGGTGGCGCAGCGGCAACTGCGCAGCTACCTGGACGAGATCAGCCGGACTGACGTCTCCCGGGTCGACGGCACGGCCCGCGATCCCGTCGGCGTGCGTCGCCTGCTCGCCTCCCTGGGACGGAACACGTCGACGGACGTGACCTACAGGACGCTCGGAACCGACGTCGGCGGCGGCGGCGACACGTTGCACCCGGAGACCGTGAAGAGCTACTTGAGCGCGCTGAGCCGTCTGTTCGTGACGGAGGAGTTGGCGGCATGGCGACCGCATCTGCGCTCCCGCGCCGAGCTTCGCCGCAGACCCAAGCGCTACTTCTGCGATCCATCGCTGGCCGTGGCCGCGCTGCGGGCCAACCGCGACCATCTGCTGGTGGACTTGAGCTTCTTCGGACTCCTGTTCGAATCGCTGGTGGTGCGCGATCTGAGCGTCTACGCCCGGGCGAACGATTGGGAACTCTCCTACTACCGCGACGGCTCCGGTCTGGAAGTGGATGTGATCCTCACGAGCAGCGACCACGCCGGATGGGCCGCCGCCGAAGTGAAGCTCGGCGGGGCCGAGCCCGTGGAGCAGGGTGCACGCACCCTGCGCCGTCTCCGAGAGCGCGTCGACACCGCACGCATGGGCGAGCCGCGCAAGCTCATGGTGATCACAGCCGGAGGCTACGGGTTCGAATACCCCGACGGCATTGCCGTCGTACCCATCACCGCGCTCGGCCCGTGACCGGCGTGGCGGCGCTTGCGGACTCCCGTTTCCTGAGGGCATGCCGGGGCCTGCCGGTGGATCGGACGCCGGTGTGGTTCATGCGCCAGGCGGGCCGATCGCTGCCCGAGTACCACAGAGCCCGCGGCGACACCACGCTACTGGAGGCGGTGGCGCGGCCCGAGCTGGTCACCGAGCTGACCCTGCAGCCGGTGCGGCGCTACGGGGTGGACGCCGCCGTGCTGTTCTCCGACATCGTGGTACCGCTGGAGGCGATCGGTTTCGGGGTGGACATCGTGGCCGGCACCGGTCCGGTGATGGAGCGCCCGTTCGCCGGCCGTGCCGACCTGGCTCGCCTCCGGCCGCCCGACGGCGAGGACCTGGCGCACGTCAACGAGGCGGTGCGGCTGCTGGTCGACGAACTGGAGGTGCCGCTGATCGGCTTCGCCGGCGCGCCGTTCACGCTTGCCAGCTATGTGATCGAGGGCGGCCCCAGCCGGCACCACCCGCGCACCAAGGCGCTGATGCTGGGCGACCCCGGGCTGTGGGACGACCTCACCGAGCGGCTGGCCGACCTGGCGATCGCCTCGCTGGGCCAGCAGGTGGCGGCGGGCGCCACCGCCGTGCAGCTGTTCGACAGCTGGGCGGGATGCCTGTCGCCGGATCACTACCGGCGCTTCGCCGCGCCGGCGAGCCGCCGGGTGCTGGCAGCGGTTGGCGAGTTGGGCGTGCCCGCCATCCACTTCGGTGTGGGCACGGGCGAGCTGCTGGCGGACATGGCCGTCGGCGCGGATGTGGTGGGGGTCGATTGGCGGGTGCCGCTGGACGCCGCCCGCGCCCGGCTGGGCCAGAGCGTGGCGGTGCAGGGCAACCTCGACCCGGCTGCCTGCCTGGCGCCCTGGGAGGAGGTGGCGACCGAGGCACGTGCCGTGCTCGCCGCGAACGGCCGACGCCCGGGGCACGTCTTCAATCTGGGTCACGGCGTGCTGCCCGAGACAGACCCCGCGATCCTGGAGCGGCTGGTGGACCTGGTGCACCACGAGGGCCTCAGCGCCGAACCGTGAACGTGGGACGCCGCGCCGCGCCGCTGCGGATCTGCGTGGTCGGAGCCGGGATCTCCGGTCTGGCCGCCGCCTGGGAGGTGCACCGGTCGGCTCCGGACGCCGAACTGGTCGTGCTGGAGGCAACTTCCCGACCGGGCGGCGTCATCCGGACCTCGCAGTTCGCCGGGCGGGCGGTGGACGAAGCAGCGGACGCCTTCCTGGCCCGGGTGGACGACGGCGTGCGGCTCTGCACCGAGGTGGGTCTGGCGAACGACCTCGTGGCGCCCGCCACCGGGCGGGCCTTCGTCCATCTCGACGGTGCCCTGGTGCCGCTGCCGCCGGCGCACTTCCTCGGCATCCCGCTCGACCCCGACGACATCGACGCCAGGCTGCTGTCGCCGGCGGGGCGCGCCGCGCTGACCGCCGATCTGGCCCGCCCCGCCGCGACCGGACGTCACACCGCCGGCGATCGACCCGACCCCGGCGCGCCGAACTCCGCCGTCGGTCCCCTCTCCGGAGCCACCGACGGCACAGACCGGAGTGTCGGGGCGCTGATCCGCGACCGGCTGGGCGACGAGGTGCTGGAGCGCATCGTGGGCCCGCTGGTGGGCTCGATTCACGCCGGTGACTGCGACCGGCTGAGCGTGCAGGCCGCGGCACCGGCGCTGGCGGAGGCCGCCCGGCGCGACGCCAGCCTCATCCGGGCACTGCGCGATCGCGCCCCGGCGGGCGGGGGCGACGGGGCGTCCCCCGGGCCGGTCTTCTGGGGGTTGCGGAGCGGGATGGAGACGCTCATCGCGGCGCTGGCCGAGCGCCTGGCGCCGGCTCTGGCGCTCGAAGAGCCCGCCGTGGCCCTGGAGATGCGGCCCGACGGCGCCGGCCGGCAAGCGATCCGGGCGGTGCGGACGCCAAGGCGATCCATCGACTGCGACGCCGTGGTGCTGGCTGTCGGGGCAGCGCAGGCGGCACGGCTGGTGGCTCCCTGGGCGCCGGAGGAGGCGACGCTGCTGGCGGCGACCGAGACCGCCTCGGTGGCCATCGTCACGCTCGCCTACGAGCCGTCGGCGGCGCCCGGCGCCGCCGGGGGCAGCGGCTTCCTGGTCCCGGCCGGCGCGGAGCCGGCGATCACCGCCTGCTCGTGGGCCTCGGTGAAGTGGGCGCACCTCGGCGGACCGGACGCCGGCAGCGCCGTGCTGCGCGTCTCGCTGGGGCGCCATGGCGACGACGCAGCGGTCACCGAGGCCGACGAGACGCTCGTGGCGGCTGCCCGAGCGAGCCTGGGGGCCACGATGGGGATCTCCGCCACGCCGTCGGCGGCACGCGTCTCCCGCTGGCCGGACGCCTTCCCCCAGTACGCCGTCGGGCATCTGCAGCGAACCGCCGCCGTGGAGGACACGCTGGGACCGGCGGGCGTGCTCTGCGCCGGCTCCTCGTACCACGGCATCGGAATCCCCGCCTGCATCGCCAGCGGCCGGCGGGCGGCCCGGCGGGCGCTGGGGCGGTCGCGGGACGGGGCGCGGCGGTGAGCTCGGAGCCGACCCGGCTGGCGTCGGTATCCGGGGACCCGGCGCCGCGGCGTCGCTTCGAGTCGCTCCGGCCCGCTGCAGGCATCGCCGTCGGCTGCCTCGCCGCCGGTGCCCTGATCTGCTTCTCGATGCCGCCGTGGGGCTTCTGGCCTCTCGCCGTCGTGGGTGTCGCCGCGCTGGACCGGCTCCTCGCCGGTCAGGGGGCTGCCCGCCGCCTGCGCCGCGGCGGGCTCATCTCGGCCGCCTGGCTGCTGGGGGCCACGATCTGGATGTGGGACTTCTCCCCGGGCGGCTACCTGGTCGCGAACCTCATCTTCTCGCTCTTCTACAGCGCCGGCTGCGCCCTGACGCCACCTGATCGGGGGCGCAGGCCGGCCCTGGTGGGCTGGCTGGTGTTGATCGGCTACCTGCGCTGGCGCTTTCCGTTCGGGGGAGTGCCGCTGGCCACGCTGGCTCACAGCCAGGCCGACGCCCCGCTGGCGGTCGCTGCACGCTTGGGCGGGCCGCTGACGGTCGTGGCCCTGGTGGCGGTGGCCGGTGTGAGCGTGTCGCTGCTGGCGGAGCGGCGCTGGCGGGGTGCCCTGGCGGGGGCATCGCTGATCGCCCTGGCGCTGGCGCTGTCGGCGGACGCGCCGCGGGGCACCGACACGGGAACCATCAAGGTCGCCCTCGTGCAGGGTGGGGGACCGCAACGCACACGCGCCGCGGGAACCGACTTCACCGTGGTGATGCAACGCCACCTCGACGCCACGGACACCATCGCCGAGCCGGTGGATCTGATCGTCTGGCCGGAGAACGTGGTCAACGTGGACGGCCGGCTCGTCGACAGTCCCCAACTCCGGCAACTCGCCGACGTGGCCGGCCACCATGAGACATGGTTCGTCGCCGGCGTGGTGGAGGACGGCGAGCCCGGCGAGTTCCTGAACTTCGCGGTGGCCCTGTCGCCCGCCGGCGAGCTCGTGGACCGCTACGACAAGGTACGACGCGTGCCGTTCGGCGAGTACGTGCCACTGCGGTCGCTGTTCGAGCCCCTGGCGGGCGACATCCTGCCCAGCAAGGACGCCCGAGCCGGTACGGAGCCGGCGGTGCTCGACACCGGCGTGGGCCGCGTCGGCGTCCTCATCTCCTGGGAGGTGTTCTTCGAGGACCGCGCCCGCGACGCCATCGGCAACGGCGGCACCGTGCTACTGAACCCCACCAACGGTTCCTCCTACTGGCTCACCATCGTGCAGTCCCAGCAGGTGGCCTCGTCGCGGTTGCGGGCCATCGAGACCGGACGCTGGGTGCTGCAGGCGGCACCCACTGGGTTCAGCGCGGTCGTGAACCCCGACGGCGAGGTCCTGGCCCGCACCGGGGTCAGCGAGCAGGCGGTGCTGATCGCCGACGTCGCCACGCGCACCGGGCGGACCTGGGCCCTGCGCGTCGGGCCGTGGCCGCTGCTGGCACTGGCCGCCGCCGCCGTGGCGGCAGCCGCGTCGGCCGCTCGGCGGGCCCGCCCGCCCGCCGCGGCGTTCGTCGCCGCCGGCGACCTCCGGGCCGTCGGCGGGCGCGCCGGCGACACGTCCGGCACCGAGAGCGAGCGGGCAGGGTCACCCGGGGCATCGGGGCGCCGCTCGTTAGACTCCTTCGGCGACGCAACGGGATTCTCCCGGCGCGCGTCTCACAGACCACGACGGCGGCCTCGCACTTGACCCTCGCACCCGACGCCACACTCCCGGCAGCCACTTCCCGCCACCCCGACGGCGACCCCCTGCGGATCGCGCTGCTCACCTACCGCGGCAAGCCCCACTGCGGCGGCCAGGGGGTGTACACACGGCAGCTCAGCAGGGCGCTGGTGGACCTCGGCCACCACGTCGAGGTGTTCTCCGGCCAGCCGTATCCGGAGCTCGACGGGCGGGTGCCGCTGTGGCAGCTCCCGAGTCTGGACATCTTCAACGACCACTTCCCCGGCCGGCGACCCGCCTTCTGGGAGATCAAGACGGCGGCCGACCGCCTCGAGGTCTGGGCCACCCGGTTGGGGGTGTTCTCCGAGCCGCTGGCGTTCAGCGTGCGGGCGTGGCAGGAACTGCGCCGGCGCGCCGAGGACTTCGACCTGGTGCACGACAACCAGTCCCTGGGTTACGGGCTGCTGGCCGTGCAGCGGGCCGGGCTGCCGATCATCGCCACGATCCACCATCCGATAACCGTCGACCGCCGCCTGGAGATGGCCCAGGCCAAGACCCGCCAGGAGCGCTTCGGCAAGAAGCGCTGGTACTCCTTCACGAGGATGCAGACCCGTGTGGCCAAGCGTCTGCCGCGGGTGCTGACGGTGTCGGAGTCCTCCATGACCGACATCGTCCGAGATCACCGCGTGCCGCCCGAGCGGATCAACGTGGTGCCGGTGGGCGTCGATCCCGAAGTCTTCCGACCGCTTCCCGGCGTGCTGCGTGAGGACGCGCGGCTCGTCACGACCGCCTCGGCGGACGTGGCGATGAAGGGGATGGCGTATCTGCTGGAAGCGCTCTCCATACTCCGCGAGGGTGGGCGGAAGGTGACCCTCACGGTCATCGGCCGGCCGCGCGCCGACAGCGCGACCCTCGAGACGATCCGGCTGATGGGTCTCAGCGACGCCGTGCGGTTCGTGTCGGACCTCAGCGAGGCGGACATCGTGAATCTGTACGCCGAGGCCTCCGTCGCGGTGGTGCCGTCCCTGTACGAGGGGTTCTCGCTGCCGGCCATCGAGGCCATGAGCTGCGCCGTCCCGCTGGTGACCACCACCGGCGGCGCCCTGCCGGAGGTCGTGGGCCCCGACGGGGAGGCCGCTCTGCTGGTGCCGCCGGGTGACGCCCCGTCGCTGGCGGGCGCGCTGCGGAGGGTCCTCGACGACCCCGACCTCGGTCGGCGGCTGGGCCAGGGAGGACGCCGCCGGGTGCTCGACAACTGGAGTTGGCGCCACACCGCCGAACGCACCGTGGAGCAGTACCGCATCCTGCTGGCCGGTGCGGGCCGCCGCCCGGCGCGCTGATCGTGGACACCGTCGACTACCGCCGCCTCGAGCTCGCGCCCGGTCACAAGGTCCTGGATCTGGGCTGCGGCTCCGGGCGCCACGCCTTCGGCGCGCTGCGCCGCGGCGCCGAGGTGGTGGCCTGCGATCTGGGGCGCACCGAACTGGCGGAGGTACGCGACATGGTCGCCGCCATGCGCGACGCCGGGGAGATGCCGGCCGGCGCCGTCGCAACCACCGTCGGCGCCGATGCGCGGCGCCTGCCCTTCGCAGACGGCGGCTTCGACCGGATCATCGCCGCAGAGGTCCTCGAGCACGTCGACGACGACGGCGCGGCGTTGGCGGAGTTGGCCCGCGTGCTGCGACCGGGCGGGGTGCTGGCGGTGACCGTGCCGTCCTGGCTGCCCGAGAAGCTGTGTTGGCTGCTCTCGGAGGAGTACCACGCCCCGGCGGTGGTTGGCGGGCACATCCGCATCTACACGCTGCGCCGCCTGCGGGCACTGCTGCGCGGGGCAGGCTTGCTGCCGCTGGGCCGGCACCGGGCGCACGCCCTGCACTCCCCCTACTGGTGGCTGCGCTGCGCCGTCGGCCCGAACAACGACGACCACCGCCTCGTGCGCGCCTACCACCGCCTGCTGTGCTGGGAGATCGAGCGTCGACCGCTCATCGCCAGGGTGGCCGAGCGCCTGCTGCGCCCGCTCCTCGGCAAGAGCGTCGTGCTGTACGCCGTCAAGGACCGGGGCGCGGGAGGCGGTGCGCCAGGTGCTGCGGCGCGGGTCAACCGGCGCATCCGGCAGCGGGCGCCGGCCGGCGGCGAGACCCCCGGCGCGACCGCCACCTACGTGCGCGAGGTCCCGGGGCTGCTGAGCCGCGGCGACGTGACCGCCACCGCCGAGGGCATCGTCGAGTGGCAACTGGACTCGGGGCTCATCCTCTGGTTCCCCGGCGGCCACGCCGACCCGTGGAACCACGTCGAGTGCGCCATGGCCCTCGACGTCACCGGGTACCACGCGGCGGCCGAGCGGGCCTACGACTTCCTGGCGGCCACGCAGCGTCGTGACGGAGCCTGGCACCGCTACTACACGGCCGACGGCGTGGAGGAGCACAAGCTGGACGCCAACTGCACGGCGTACGTGGCATGCGGCGTCTGGCACCACTACCTGATGACCCGCGACCGCGGCTTCCTGGAGGCCATGTGGCGAGTCGTGGAGCGGGCGGTGGGATTCACCCTGGACCTGCAGCAACCGCGTGGCGAGATCCTCTGGGCGCGCCACGCCGACGGCACGCCGTGGCCGTTCGCGCTGCTCTCGAGCTCGAGCAGCATCCACCACAGCCTGCGGTCGGCGCTGGCCATCGCTGCCGAACTCGGCCACGAGCGACCGCGCTGGGAGACGGGCGCCGCCCGCCTCGCCGGCGTGATCAGCCGGGCTCCGGACGCCTTCGCCCCCAAGGACCGTTTCGCGATGGACTGGTACTACCCGGTGCTGGCGGGGATCCTCGAAGGAGACGATGCCCGCCGCCGGCTGCTGGACCGGTGGGACGACTTCGTGCTGGAGGGCTGGGGGGTTCGCTGCGTGGCCGACCGCGACTGGGTGACGCCCGCCGAGACCGCCGAATGCACCCTGGCGTGCCTCGCCGCTGGTCTCGGTGCCGAGGCCTGGGACCTGTTCGGCTGGTCGCAGCGCCAGCGGGACAGCGACGGGCGCTACTGGACCGGCACGGTGCTGCCCCAGGAGCACCGCTTCCCCGCCGGCGAGAAGGCCAGCTACAGCGCCGCGGCCCAGTTGCTGGCCGCCGACGCCCTGACCGGCGCCACGGCGGCGTCGGGATTGTTCACCCGCCGCGGCGATCCGGCAGTACCGGCGCGGGGCGGGCCGTCAGCCGGTGCGGCGCAGCACCCGCAGTGAGCCGGTGCGGCCGGTCTCGGTGAAGTCGCCGGAGGCCAGCGCCCGGAGGTAGATCTCGTACGGGGGACGGCCACCGTCGGCGGGGTCGGGGAATACGTCGTGGATGGCCAGGGTCCCGCCGGGCACGACGTGCGGCGCCCAGCCCTCGTAGTCGGCGTGGGCCGCGGCGGCGCCGTGCCCGCCGTCGATGAACAGGAAGGCCAGCGGTGTACCCCAGAGCGCCGCCAGCCGGGGCGAGTCGCCGACCACGGCGACGACGTGATCCTCCAGCCCGGCGTCGGACACGTTGCGGCGGAAGTACGGGAGTGTGTCGATCAGACCGCTGTGGGGATCCACCAGGTCGGGCTCGTGCCATTCCCAGCCGGGCTGGTTCTCCTCCGAGCCGCGGTGGTGGTCCACGGCGAACAGCACTGCGCCCCGCTCGGCGGCGGCGGCCCCGATGAACAGCGCCGAGCGCCCGCAGTAGCTGCCCACCTCCAGGAACGGGCCCTCGGGTGCCGCCATGGCCGCCTCGTAGAGGGCGAGCCCCTCGTCGACGGGCATGAAGCCGCGGGCCGCCTCGGCGAGCGCCCGCCGCCGGGGATCCACCCGCGACCCCGGCTCAGGCGCCGGCCGCGCCCGCCGGCCGGCGAACCTCGTCCTCCGACGGCGCCCGCCTACTCGGCCACAGGTAGCGGTCCAGAACGAAGAACTTCACCAGCCACAGCACCGCGTAGGTACCGAAGTTCACGAGCACGATCAGCCCCGAGTTGTCCCAGCGGCTGGCGGCGTTGACCCCCACGGTCGACACCGCCGCGCCGACGACGGTGATCAGCCAGAACGGCACGATCTCGCCCCAGAGGCGGTTGCGCCCGCTGCGACTCCACACCCAGTACCGGTCGATGAGGTACGCCGGCACCGCGCCGACGCTCACCGACAGCAGGTTGGCGTGCCAGGCCTCCCAACCCGCCACGCTGTGCAGCAGGTACAGCAGCAGGAGCGTCAGCGGCGCCAGGAAGCAGCTCGCCGCGCTGTAGCGCAGCAGCCGGTACACCGCGGGCCAGCGCTCCCGGACCACGTCGAGGGCCCCGAGGATCTCGGACCGCAGACCCGCTGCAGCGTTCATCCCGCAGCGCTCATCCCGCAGCGCCGCGCCACCGGTAGACGCCGGTCTCGCGACGCTCGAAGCCCATGCGCTCGTAGAGACGCACCGCCGCGGCCCGGCTGGGGCGCGAGGTGAGGTCGACTGTCACCGCGCCGGCCGAGGTGGCACGCTGCAGAGCCTCGCGGGTGAGCGCCTCCCCCACCCCTCGGCCCCGGACCGTGTCCTCCACCACGACGTCCTCGATCCATGCCCGCATTCCCGTCGGCAGCCGGAACAGCACCAGCACGAGCATCCCCACGATGGCCCCGTCGAGCCGCGCCAGCAGCAACACCGTCGCCTCCGCCTCGCACAGCTCGGCCACCTCGGCGGGCGACGGCACTGCGGCCGACGTCGAGAGCTGCGGCACCAACCCCTGCACGGCCGCCACCACCTCGCCGTCACACACGCCGGCCTCGTAGATCTCCAAGCCCCGCAGTGCCACACTCCGAGGATAGGTCCGAACCTCCTGATCACCGGGCACCCGACCGGCTGGATTCCGGCCTCCGCCGGAATGACGGTCGGGAAACGAGAGAGGGGCGCCGGAGGCGGCGGATTCTGCGGGCGGCCCGGTCGGCGGTAGGGTCTCGCCCGTGGACGAGTCGCTGCCGCAGTCACCCACACCCGATCTCGCCGAAGTCCGGTGGACGAGGCGCCCGCGCCTCGAGCGGCCCGTGGTGCTGGCCGCCTTCCGCGGCTGGAACGACGCCGGCGACGCAGCCACCAGCGCAGCCAAGCACCTGGCGCAGCAGTGGCGCACCACTGCCTTCGCCGAGTTGGACCCCGAGGAGTTCTTCGACTTCACCGTTGCCCGCCCGCTGGTGCATCTGGACGAGGACGGCCTGCGGCGGCTCACCTGGCCCACGAACCGCTTCTCGGCCGGCCGCGTGCCCGGCAGCGAGACCGACGTGATCATCCTCGAGGGGATCGAGCCGCACTTCCGCTGGGGGTCGTTCTGCCGGCACGTGCTGGGTGTCGCCACGCACCTCCAGGCACGGCTCGTCGTGACCCTCGGGGCGCTGCTGGCCGACGTGCCGCACACCCGCCCGGTGTCGATCTACGGCTCCACCGACGATGCGCAGCTGGCCGAGCGCCTGCAGTTGCGCAGTTCGAGCTACGAGGGCCCCACCGGCATCGTCGGCGTGCTGGGCGTGGCCTGCCGCCGGGCGGGCGTCGCCTCGGCATCGCTGTGGGCGTCGGTGCCCGCCTACGCGGCAGGCAACCCGTCGCCCAAGGCAACCCTGGCGCTCACCGAGCAGGTCGCCGGACTGTTGGGCACCGACGTGGAGACGGGTGACCTGCATCACCAGTCGCTGGTGTACGAGCAGGAGGTGGACGAACTCGTCAGCAGTGACGACGACGCCCAGACCTACGTCGCCGAGCTCGAGCAGGCCTTCGACAACAGCCCCGACGTCGACCCGGACGACCCCGAGCGCCTCGTCCAGGAAGTCGAGAAGTTCCTCCGCGAGCAGTCCTGACCCGACCGGACAGGCCGCGGGCTAAGCCTCGCCGAGGTAGGAGGCTCGCAGGTCTGGGTGGTTGAGGAGGTTCTGGGCGGTGTCGTCGAGGACCACGCGGCCGGTCTGCAGCACCCAGCCGCGGTCGGCGATGGAGAGCGCCATGTTGGCGTTCTGCTCGACCATGAAGATCGTCAGCCCCGCCTCATGGATCTGCTCGATGAGCTCGAAGTTCTGCTTCACCAGGGCCGGAGCCAGCCCCATCGAGGGCTCGTCCATCAGCAGCACCTTGGGCCGGGACATCAGCGCCCGGCCGATCGCCACCATCTGCTGCTCGCCGCCCGAGAGCGTTCCGGACTTCTGGCTGAGGCGCTCCTTGACGCGGGGGAACAGTTCGAACACCCACTCCATGTCCGAGGCGATGCCGTCGGAGTCGTTGCGCAGGTAGGCCCCGAGCTGCAGGTTCTCCCGGACGGTGAGCCGCTGGAACAGCCGGCGGTTCTCCGGGACCATGGTCACCCCCCGCTCGACCCGGTAGGCGGTGGAGCGGTCGTTCACCACCTCGCCGTCCAGCACCACCT
Organism: Acidimicrobiia bacterium; assembly: GCA_009835395.1. Taxonomy (GTDB): domain Bacteria; phylum Actinomycetota; class Acidimicrobiia; order Acidimicrobiales; family CATQHL01; genus VXNF01. The sequence goes on along the minus strand of VXXM01000041.1, from coordinate 21,917 downwards.
GCCCGGTGGTGGGTTTCACCATGCCCAGCAGGGTCTTGAGGGTGGTGGACTTGCCGCTGGCGTTGCCGCCGAGCAGGCAGACCATCTCGCCGGCGTAGATCGCCAGGTTCACGTCCTTGAGGGCGTGCACCGCTCCGTAGTGCGTGTTGACCTGGCGCATCTCCAGCAGCGGGGTGGCGGCGTCCGGGTCGCTCATGATGTGATCGCATCCTCGATGATGGTGTCCTGGCCCAGGTAGGCCTCGATCACCCGGGGGTCCATCGAGACGTCGGCGTAGAGGCCCTCGGTGAGCAGTTCGCCGTGGTTCAGGACGATGACCCGGTCGGACACGTCCCGCACCACCGACATGTCGTGCTCGATGAACACGATGGCGAAGCCCCACTCGTCCCGCAGCCGGCCGATCAGCCGGGTCAGCTCGGCGGACTCCACGGGGTTCATGCCGGCCACCGGCTCGTCGAGGAGGAGCAGCTTGGGCCGCGTGGCCATGGCCCGGGCGATCTCCAGACGGCGGCGGTTGGCGTAGGACAGCACCGAGGCGGGCTGGTTGAGCCGGAATCCCACGAGGCGGCTGCCGAAGAAGCCGAGGACCTTCTCCCCCCAGGCTCTGATCTCGGCCTCCTCGCTCCGGAAGGCCCGGGTGTAGAACAGCGCCCCCCAGGCACCCCGCTTGGTGCGGCAGTGCTGGGCCACCATGACGTTCTCGAGGATGGTCATGTTGGTGAACAGCCGCACGTTCTGGAAGGTGCGGGCGATGCCCCGGGAGGTCACCTGGTTGGGGTCGAGGCCCAGCAGCGACGAACCCTCGAAGAGGATGTCGCCGGCGGTGACGGGCACCATGGCGGAGATGGCGTTGAACAGCGTCGTCTTGCCGGCGCCGTTGGGCCCGATGACCGAGACGATCTCGCCCTCATAGACCTGGATGTTCAAGCCGTTCACGGCCTTCAGGCCCCCGAAGGCGACGTCGAGATCCCTGATCTCCAGGAGCGGCTCGCCACTGCTCATGATCGCTCCGTCGCCTCGGGCTCGGCACCGTTGCCGTCATCGGTGTCGACCTCGCCGCGCAGCCAGGCGTCCTGCAGGAACTCCTCCTGGTGCAGCTCGCGCGTCCGCCGGGCGCTGGGGATGAGCCCCTCCGGCCGGGCCAACATCATCCACACCAGCAGGGCGCCGTAGATCAGCAGCTTGAACTCGGAGAACTCCTGCAGCAGGCCGGGCTGCTTCGGCCCGCCCAGCACGCCGATGAGAAGCGCCGCACCGGCGATGACGCCGATGATGCTGCCCATGCCCCCGAAGATCACCACCACCAGGATGACCATCGACACCAGGATCAGGAAGCTGGACGGGAACACCGAGCCCACCTTGTTGGCGAAGATGGCACCGCTGAAGGAGCCGAGGATGGCGCCCACCACGAAGGCCAGCAGCTTGACGTTGACGGTGTTGATGCCCATGGCCTCGGCCACGGTCTCGTCCTCGCGAACGGCCATCCAGGCCCGCCCGAGCCGGGACCGCTCCAGGCGCCAGGAGACGTATATCGCGATGGCGCAGAAGGCGAGCACCAGGTAGAAGACCCGGCGCGGGTCGGTGCCGGCCACGCTGGTGAGCCCGAAGATCCCGGCGCCGGGGATCTTGGTGATTCCCTGCGATCCGCCGAACCAGCCCGACAGCCAGTCCGACAGGAAGATCAGCCGGATGATCTCACCGAACCCGAGCGTGACGATGGCCAGGTAGTCGCCCCGCATCCGGATCACCGGCGCGCCGATGAACAGCCCCACCAGCCCGGTGATTATCACCACGACGATGAGCGCCACCAGCCACGGCAGCTCGGGATTGATCCTCGGTGAAGTGGCCGCGGTGAGCACCGCGGCCGAGTAGCTGCCCACCGCGAAGAAGGCCACATAGCCGAGGTCCAGGATCCCGGCCAGCCCGACCACCACGTTGAGGCCTAGCGCCAACAGCACGAACAGCCCGACATTGGCCAGAAGCTCGTTGGTCAGCTTGCCCGCGAACAGCGGCAGCACGATCAGCACCGCGGCGGTGGCGAGGATCAGCAAGCCGTTGGTCCGGGTGCGCTGAGCGCCCTCCAACTCCGCGATATGGGCCCTGGCCTGCTGGATCCGGCCCCGTCCCAGAACCGCCAGGATCCCCGACCCGGCCGCGAGGCCCAGTGCGCTGGTCCAGTTGATGCCGCCCCGGCGGGCGTACAGCCGGTCGGTCAGCGCCTCCAGGCGCATGCCCTCGGCCAGGTCCACCACCAGAGGCTCCAGCACGGCTGCGCCCCCCACTGCGAGGGCCATGGTCACCACCGCCCTGCGGGTCCGCGGTCCGAGCAGCCGCAGGCCACCTCCAAGCGCACCGACCGCGGCTCCGATCAGCAGCCAGATCACCACCGCGAACCGGGTCGCGTTGCCGAATGCGAGCAGCTCGGCCAGCATCGGACTCCAGTTGACCAGGGGCTCGCGCAGGTCGAAGTTGGCCAGCAGCACCGCCAGCAGCGACAGGCCGCCGCCGGCGACGGCCCCGCAGGCCGCGCCCCCGGCCACCTCGTGGGCGCCGGCCGCGTGCTGCGGCATGCCCTCCCGCTTGATCTGGTGCCCCACCCGGTGGCCGGCGGCGAACGGCACTATCAGCAGGGTCAGGTAGCCGAGACTCAACACCGGTTTGACGATGACCCGCTCATCGAGGCGCACCGGCATGTTCGACAGGGCGATGAAGACCTGCGCGACCGCACCGACCGCGCCCATGCGCACCAGCCGCCGCCAGTCCTGAGCCAGCGCCGGCCGTGATGCCGCCAGCGGGGGCTCGGCACTCGCGCCGGCTGCTCCCGTCTCCGGGGGCAGGGTGGCGGTCATGTGCGGTCCTCGGCGGGGAGACGCTCGCCGAAGATCCCGGCGGGACGCAGCAACAGAACACCGATCAGCACCGCGAAGGCGACCGCGTCGCGCAACTGTGACACGCCGCTGACACCCAGCGGCTCCAGGATCAGCAGCGGACCCACCGACTCGGCCACACCGATCGACAGCCCTCCGGCCATGGCCCCGCCGAGATGGCCAATGCCGCCCACCACCGCCGCACTGAAAGCCTTGATGCCGGGCAGAAACCCGGTGGTGTGGATCACGCTGCGGAACAGGATCCCCCACAGGATCCCGGCCAGCCCGGCCATGGCGCCGCCCACTGCGAACACCTTCACGATGGTGCGGTTCACGTTGATGCCCATAAGGGCGGCGATCTCGGCGTCCTCGGCCACCGCCCGCATGGCCTTGCCGCCCTTGGTGTGCTCCACCAGGTACCAGAGCACCCCCATCGACACCGCGGCCACCACCACGACCAGGATCCGGGACCCCTCGATCTGGATGAAGGTGTGCTTGTCCTTGACCCAGTCGGGCACGTCCGGGTACGCCTTGGCCGCCGGGCCCAGCAGCACGATCGAGGCGTTCTGGATGAAGAACGACACCCCTATGGAGGTGATCAGCGGGATCAGCCGGGGCGACCCCCGCAGGGGCCGGTACGCGACCCGCTCCATGATCACCGCCACCAGCGTGCACACGATCATCGAGACGATCACGATGAAGATCAGCGAGCCGATGAAGTTGCTCTCCCACAGGCCGGCGTCGGCCAGCTTGTTGGAGGTGATCATGCCGGTCATGGCGCCCATCATGAAGACCTCGCCGTGGGCGAAGTTGATGAACCCCAGAACGCCGTAGACCATGGAGTAGCCCAGCGCGATCAGCCCGTACATGGCGCCCTGGGCGATGCCCGACACCACGAGGCCCCGGAACTGGGCGCCGGTGAGGCCGGTGGCGTCGGGGTTGGCCCAGCGGGCGAAGGCGTTGTCGGTGTTGATCTCCTGGGCGATGAACGCCGCCAGGCCGATGAGAACCAGACCGACCGCGAAGACGCGCAGGACCGTCAGGAATTGGTCGACACCGGTTCGGGGCGCCCCGGTCCTCCGGGGCGCCCAGCCTTGTCTCATTCAGCCGGCCTCACGAACCGCAAGACTATTCGCGGACGCCGGTCTCGTTTGGGGTTTCGGTCTATGGGGCGTAGGAGAAGACCACGTTCTCCATGCTGGCATCGGCGTTGGCCTCGCCTCCGATGTTCTGGACGACGGTGATGCGGGCGGCGCCGCAGTCGCCGAAGTCGTCGCAGTTGATCGTGCCGATGAGACCGCTGTAGCCCTTGAGCTGGTTCAGGTAGTCGCGCACGCCTTGGCGGTCGATCACCAGGGTGTCGCCGTCCAGCCAGGAGGCGGCCACGATGGCGTCGAGCAGCATCGCCGTGGCGTCGTAGCCGTGCGCCCAGAACGGCGCCGCCGGACGCTCGCCGTAGTCGGCCTCGTAGGCGGCCAGGAAGTCGTTGGCGTTCTTCCCGGTGCTCTGGTTCACGTTGTCACCGAATCGCTGGTCGGGACCGGAGAAGTACATGCCCTCGGTCTGCGGCAGCGACAGGTAGTTGGTGTTCAGCAGGCCGTCGGCCGCCAGCAGCACCGTGTTCTCCAACCCGGCCACTCCCGGCGCCTGGTCGGCGATGAAGTCGCCGGCGGGCTGGAAGATCGGGAAGAACAGCGCTCCGGGGCTGCCTGCGGCGACCTCGGTCAGCACCGGCACCATGTCGGTGTCGTCCTTGTTGACCGCCGAGAAGCCGGTCACATCGCCGCCCAGAGCGGCGTAGGCGTCGGTGAACGCCTGCGCCAGACCCTGGGTGTACGGGTCGCCGTCGTGGATGGCCGCAGCGGTGGTGATCCCCAATTCGTTGAACACGAACTCGGCCATCGCCGCGCCCTGGAACAGGTCGTTGTGGGCGGTGCGGTAGTAGCCCACGCTGTAGTTGGGCCCGGCATTGCCGGCCAGGTCGGAGGTGAGTGCCGGCGAGGTGTTGCCGCCGGAGATCATCGTCATGCCCGCCGCGGTGACCAGCGGCGCCGCCGCCACCGCCGCGCCCGAACACGATGTGCCGATCACGCCGATCACGTCCTCGTCGGCGACGATGGTCTGCGCCGCGGCCTGCCCGCCGTCGTTGGAGCACAGGTCGTCGAGCGTGGTACCGAGGTCCACGTCGAAGCCGCGCACCGGTCCGTAGTCCCGGATCGCCAGGACCACGCTGCGCTCGATCGGGAGCCCGAAGAAGGCCACGTCACCGGAGATGGCGTTCAGCGAGCGGATCTGCACCGCGTCGCCCGCCTCGACCCTGACCGTGCCAAGCGAGCCGTCACCGAACGGCGTCTCCAGCTCGATGGGCGGGATCGATCCGGCCTCGGCCGCCGAGCCAAGCGGCGAGAACGAGAAGACCACGTTGTCGATGCTGGCCTCGGCGTTCTCCTCGCCGCCGATGTTCTGGATCACGGTGATGCGCGAGGAGCCGCAGTCGCCGAAGTTGTCGCAGTTGATCGTGCCGATGAGGCCGCTGTAGCCCTCCACGTTGTTGAGGAACTCGCGCACGCCCTGGCGGTCGACGACGAGGGTGTCGCCGTCGAGGTACGAGGCGGCGTCGATGGCGTCGAGCAGCAGCGTGGTGGCGTCGTAGCCGTGCGCCCAGAACGGGGCCGCCGGACGCTCGCCGTAGTCGGCCTCGTAAGCGGCAAGGAAGTCGACCGCCGACTTGCCGGTGCTCTGGTTCACGTTGTCGCCGAAGCGCTGATCGGGCCCGGAGAAGTACATTCCGACCGTCTGCGGCAGCGACAGGTAGTTGGTGTTCAGCAGGCCGTCGGCCGCCAGCAGCACCGTGTTCTCCAACCCGGCCACTCCCGGCGCCTGGTCGGCGATGAAGTCGCCGGCGGGCTGGAAGATCGGGAAGAACAGCGCTCCGGGGCTGCCTGCGGCGACCTCGGTCAGCACCGGCACCATGTCGGTGTCGTCCTTGTTGACCGCCGAGAAGCCGGTCACATCGCCGCCCAGAGCGGCGTAGGCGTCGGTGAACGCCTGCGCCAGACCCTGGGTGTACGGGTCGCCGTCGTGGATGGCCGCAGCGGTGGTGATCCCCAATTCGTTGAACACGAACTCGGCCATCGCCGCGCCCTGGAACAGGTCGTTGTGGGCGGTGCGGTAGTAGCCCTCGCTGTAGTTGGGTCCGGCGTTGCCCGCGAGGTCGGACGTGAGCGCCGGCGAGGTGTTGCCGCCGGAGATCATCGTCATGCCGGCCGCGCCGATCAGCGGCGCCGCCGCCACCGCCGCGCCCGAGCACGAGGTGCCGATCACGCCGACCACCTGATCGTCCGCGACGACGGTCTGGGCCGCGGCCTGGCCGCCGTCGTTGGAGCAGAGATCGTCGAGCGTGGTGCCCAGGTCGACGTCGAAGCCCTTGATCTGGCCGTAGTCCCGGATCGCCAGGACGACCGACCGCTCGATGGGCAGGCCGAAGAAGGCCACGTCACCCGAGATGGCGTTCAACGAGCGGATCTGGATGGCGTCGCCCGCCTCGACCCTCACCGTGCCGAGCGACCCGTCGCCGAGATGGGCCATGTCGGTGGGCTCGAGCGCGTCGGTCTCGGCAGGCCCTTCAGTGGCAGCCGGCGTGTCCGCCGCGGTGGTCGCCGTGGGCGCCGTGGCGCCGTCGTCTTCGCCGCAGGCGGCGGCCACGAGGATCACGCACAACAGCGCCGCCAGCAGAGAAAATGGAAGGCGGGCAGACTTGTTGAACTTGGACATACCGATCCCCTCCTCTTTGAGTCGATGGTCCAGTGGCTACTCTAGTTCCTGCACAAACCTAGTGGGTCGCAGGCTGGACAGTATGTGAAATTATCGATAGGCAATAACTATTGTCAACTACTTCAATTGCGACCAAGAGTCCAGGCCAATAGTCCATGCAGCGCCTCAGATTCCGGCACGCCAGAGCGGCTCCCGGGGGGCGTCGAAGAGGACGGCGGTGGCCTCGCCGCGCACAGAACTGAAGGCGTGCTCCACCCAGATGTCGGGGCCTGCGAGCGGGGACGGCAGATCGTCCTGTGAGAAGAACCCCACGCCGGTGCACTCCACCGGGTGGGCGCGCAACTCCCCGCCCACCGCCCGGCAGTGGTACACCAGGGAATAGGTGGGCACAGACGTGAACCCGTGGCGCATGCTGTCGAGCACGGCGATGAGCCGCACCGGCTCGCAGTCGATGCCGGTCTCCTCGGCCACCTCCTTGACGGCGATCTCCGAGGAGGAGTAGCCCACGTCGGCCCAGCCGGTGGGATACAGCCAGTACCCCGAGTCCGCCCGGCGGATCAGCAGCACCCGCCCGTCGTCGTCGCTCACGACCGCGCCCACGGCCACCTTGGGGGTGACGTAGCCGGGCACTCCCTTGCCCACCGCGGCGATCCACTCGGTGATCTGGGAGGCAGGGTCGTGGCAGCGACCCGCCGCGGCGGCGATGTCGGCGGCGACGGCCAGCACCTCCTCGAAGCGCTCGCGCTCGTAGTGGCTGTCGGTGAACCCCAGGCCGGTGCGCGCGATACCCGCCAGGGCCTCGCTCCAGCGCAGCAGCTCCAGCTCGCCGATGGCGTCGCCGTGCGGGCCGCCGGCACCCTCGGCGGATCCGCCTGCGGGGCCGCTCGGCGACGGGCCCGTCATCGTCCCGTCATGGCGCCGGCGCGATCCCCGCAGCCTCGCGCACCGCCGCGGCGATCCGCTCGAGCCGCCCCGGGTCGGTGATCCTGCCGCCGCTGCCGTCGTGCACGTAGAACGAGTCCACGACGTGGTCACCCAGGGTCTGCACCTTCGCCTGCTCGATGTGCAGGCCCGAGCGCACCAGCGCCTCGGTGATCCAGTGGAGCAGGCCGAGGCTGTCGGGTGCAGCCACCTCGACCACCGTCACCGACGAGATCTCGTTGTCGAACTTCACGTACGACTCGGTCACCGGCTCGGGAGCGAGCGGATCGCCGGCACCCGAGGCGGCGTGCGCCCAGCGGGCCAGCCGCTCGCCGGGCACCAGCTCGCCGGCGAGCGCGGCGCGCACGTCGGCCAGCACCGGCGGCCACTCCAACCCGACGCCCGGCGGCGGCTCCACGAACACCGCCAGCGCCGTCATGCCGCCGGCGGTGTGCACTGCCGCGGAGAGGACGTTCAGGCCGTTGAGGCTGATCGCTCCGGCAACCGCGCCCAGCACCGTCGGAGCGCTCGGCACGACCACGATCAGCTGCCGCTCGGAGACCTCCAGCATCTCGGTCCCGGCCACGATGGCCTCGCTGACCTCGGGGGTGGGGAACGCCTCGGGTTCGCCGCCCAGCACGCCGCTGCGGAGGTAGTTCTCGGTGCGGCGCACCAGGCCCCGCACGAGGTCGGCCTTCCAGCGGGTCCACACCGAGGGTCCCGTGGAGATCGCGTCGGCCTCGGTCAGGGCGGCGAGCAGTCCCAGCATCTCGACGCTGCCAACCTGCTCCGCCACCCGCTGCACGGTGGTGATCTCGTCGATGTCGCGCCGGATGGCCACGTCGGGCAGCAGCAGGTGCAACTCGACGAGCCGGACGAGCGTGGCGACGTCGTCGGTGTCGAAACCCATGCGGCGGCCGATGACCTCCATGAGCTCCATACCCACGATGGTGTGGTCGCCCGGGTATCCCTTGCCGAGGTCGTGCAGCAGCGACGCCACCAGCAGCAGATCGGGGCGGCGCACGCTCACCTCGCCGCCGGCGATCATGTCGGCGGCCTGCGCCGCCGTCTCGCAGAGGTGGCGGTCCACGGTGAATCGGTGGTAGTCGTTGCGCTGCAGGCGGCTCCGGCAGGTCTCCCACTCGGGCAGGATCTTGACCACGGCCCCCGCCTGGTCGAGCGCCTCGATGATGGGGATGGCATTGCGCCCGCAGGCCAGCAACTCCACGAACAGCTCCCGGGCGCCGGCCGGCCAGGGGTCACCGAGCGGCACCATCTCGGCGCCGAGCCGCAGCAGGGAGTCGCGCTCGATGCGGGTGCCGCGGCTCGCCGCCGCCACCGCCACCCGCAGGGGCAGCAGCGCGTCGCCGCGCACCGCCGCCTCCGGCGTGAGACGCACCTCGTTGCGGTCGTGACGGATCTGCACGCCCGCCTCGAGAGTCGTGGCCGCGGGGCGGCGCCGGCGCATCCCGCGCGGCGCCGCCCAGTGCTCGACACCCGCCCAGGTCTCGTCGGCCATCCAGCCGACCGTGCGGCCCGCCGCCGCCACCGCGGTCATGAAATCCTCCACGGTGGCGTGACCGAGCGCCGAAGCCACGTCACCCTGCACCTCCAGGGTGAGCAGGTTGCGGGCGTTGCCGGTGGCGCGGTGCAACTCGACGCGAGCGGCCAGCAGGGTCTCGTGGGCGCCGCGCACCATGGCGCTGTCGGGATCGGCGAGGTCGGGACGCGCCAGAGACACGTAGCGCAGCGCCTGCAGGTCGCGCATGCCGCCGGTGGACTCCTTCAGGTCGGGCTGGAGCCTGAAGGCGACCTCCCCGTGCTCGAACTCCCGCCAGCGGGCGTCGGAGGCCAGCTGCGGCAGCCAGCGGCGGGCCCGGCGGGCCCACTGGTCGCGAGCGCTGCCGGCAAGGCGCTCGGCGAGGTCGCGGTCACCGGCCACATGCCGCGCCGACAGCAGCGACGTGGCCGTGTCGAGATCGTCGGAGGCCAGCTGGAGGGTCTGAAGCACGGTGCGCACCGCGTGGCCCAACTTCAGCCCCTCGTTCCAGACGGGGTACCACAGGTCGCCCGCCAGCATGGCCACGTCCCGGCCCCGCTCGTGCAGCAGCAGCAGGTCCAGGTCGCTCTCGGGGCTGAGTTCGGAACGGCCGTACCCGCCGACGGCGACCAGCGCCACACCCCGCTCGGGACCGCCGGCGCCCCGATACACCTCCGCCAGCCACTCGTCCACCCGGCGGCTGTAGGCACGGCAGAACACAGCCCCCGCCAGGCGCCGGTCGGCGATGATCCGCTGCCGGTCGAGGGGGCGGATGCCGGCGGTGGCGGGTGCGCTCATATGCGTCCGGCGGGCTGCGGCGCCCCGCGGCCGGGGTCGGTCAGCCCGCCCACGGTCTCAACCCGAGTTGTCGGCCGCGTTGCCGGCGGCGGTGACGGCGCCCGCCGCCTCGCCGAGGGCGGCGTTGAGGTTGCCCGAACGCAGGCCCTCGAGGTCGAGGGTCACGTAGCTGTAGCCGGCTGCCCGTACGGCGGCCACGACTGCGGCTCGGGCGGCCACGACGTCGCCCAGCCGATCCGGTGGCACCTCGATGCGCGCCAGATCGTCGTAGTGGCGCACGCGGAGCTCCTCGAACCCCAGGCTCGCCAGGGCGGCTTCGGCCTTGCCGACGGTGCGCAGCACCGGCGCCGACACCGGCGTGCCGTAGGGCAGCCGCGACGCCAGGCACGGCGCCGCCGGCTTGTCCCAGACCTCCAGGGCGAGCAGCTGGGCGGCGGCCCGCACGTCCTCCTTGGTGAATCCGGCCTCCACCAGGGGGAAGCGGGCGCCACGGCTTGCCGAGGCGTCCACGCCGGGGCGGTGATCACCCAGGTCGTCGAGGTTCACGCCGAGGGTGACGGTGGCCCCCTCGGCAGTGGCCAGCGGCTCGAGGGCGTCCATGAGAGCGTCCTTGCAGTGGGCGCAGCGGAGTGCGTCGTTGAGGCGGTAGGCGGCGCGCTCCATCTCGAGGGTCTCCACCTCACTGTGGCGCAGGCCCCAGGACTCGGCCAGGCGGCGGGCCTCTTGGCGCTCAACCTCCGCCAGGGAGGGTGAGACGGCGGTGACGGCGTGGGCCTGCTGCGACCCGAGCTCGTCGTTGGCGACCCAGGCCAGCAGCGACGAGTCCACCCCGCCGCTGAAGGCCACCACGACCGGGGCGGCCTCGGTCAGCAGCGCCCGCAGGGAGGCGAGCCGTCCGGCGACGGCGGTGTCTGCGGTGCCGGCTGTCCGGATCTCGGTCACGGTGCTCCTCGCCCGTCCCTGCGCCGGCCGGCTGTCCCTGCGCCGGCCCGTCGCCCCGCCAGCAGGCTACAGCGACCGTACCCGCGGGGCCTGCGGCAATCTCCCCGGCGCGCGGGCCGTCAGGACGGACCGTCGGGGCCGGGCGCGGCCAGCAGGGACACCAGGTCCTCCAGCGGGGTCACCATCCCGACGTAGAACGGGCCGAACTCGGCGTAGATCGCCGAGGCCCGGTCGTAGCGCAGCGTGTAGACGACGTCCTTCAGATCATCGGGCCGTGCGGCGAAGAGCGTGACGCCCCACTCGAAGTCGTCGATGCCCGTCGAGCCGGTGACCACCTGCAGCACGCGGCCCGAGAAGTTGCGCCCCGAGGACCCGTGTTCGTGCATCAGCTCCCGGCGCTCCTCGAAGGGCAGCGTGAACCAGTTGTGCTGCTCGCCGCGGCGCTTGGACATGGGGTAGAAGCACCAAGCCGGCTTGCCCGGCGGCGGCAGTTGCGGGTAGAGACGGTGCTGCTTCAACTCCTCGGGCACACCGGCGGCGTACTCGGAGACCTCGGTGAGCGACACGTACGAAGCCACCGCCTCGAGCCCCGTCGCCGCCAGATCCCGCTGAAGCAGGCGCAGGTTCCACAGGTCGGCGTCCAACGCCATAAAGCCCAGATCCGCCTTGTGCCCGAGGATTGCCACCGCCACGACCTGGGTCCCCCGCTCCGCGGCCGCCCGCACACTCTCCACCACGGTCTCACCGCGCCAGCCGTCGCCCAGCCGGTAGAAGAGATGCAGCACACCGAGCCCCACGCTGGGCGTGACCGGCTCGGGCGCGCGCTCGCTACCAGCAGGACCGGACATGGGCCGAGGCTACCGGCGGCCCCCGCCCGGCCGGACCGCGAAACCGAGGGTGGGGGACGGGGGGCCGATTCGCGACGCCTTGCGCCCGCGCGAAGGAGCGAACGGCACCCCGGCCCCCACCCGGACGGACCGCGGGTCAGTCGGCGTAGATGCGGACCGTGCCGTCGCGGGCGAAGCCGCCGAGCTGCAGGCCGGCGCTGCGGGCGGTCTGCACGGCCAGCGCCGACGGCGCGCTCACCGCCACGAGGGCGCTGAACCCCGCCGCCCAGGCCTTCTGGGCCATCTCGAAGGAGGCCCGACCGCTCACGTAGAGGCACAGCGAGGTCGCCGGCAGCGCCCCGTCCAGCAGCAGGCGGCCCACCACCTTGTCCACGGCGTTGTGCCGGCCGATGTCCTCCCGCACCAGCAGCGGCTTCCCGGAGCGGTCGGCGGCCCCGGCGGCGTGCACCGCGCCGGTGGCGTCGAACAGGTCCTGCAGGTCACGCATGCGGTCGGGTAACTCGGCGAGAGTGGCGGGCTCGAATCGCTCGGCCTCCGGCAGCGGCGCCAGCGTCTCGGCCAGCCGTTCCACGGCCTCGCTGCCGCAGATGCCGCAGGCCGAGGAGGTGATGCCCAGCCGGGGGGCCGGCGGCGGCCCCTTCCCGTCGGTCTCCACCGACACCACGTTGAACTCCGACTCCACCGGCGGACCCTCGCCGCAGTAGCGGATGCGGCGGATGGCGGCGCCGTCGAGCCAGCCCTCGGCGTGGCAGAACCCCGCCGCCAGCTCGAAGTCGTGTCCCGGGGTGCGCATCGTGGTGGCGACGAGCACGTCGTCTAGGCGGATCGAGAGGGGCTCCTCCACGATGAGGGTGTCGGGCTCGCGGCGGACCGACCCGCCGTCGAGGCGGCCGGTGACGAACCGCTCCGTGCGGCTCCGGGCCACTAGCCGCCCCTCGCCCGGTCACCCGAACCGGCGTCGGGGTGACCCTCGACGTTCTTGTGCCAGACGATCCGCAGCCCGTGCAGGGTGAGCCACGGCTGCACGTGGCGGATGCAGTCCGTGTGGGGCGCGATCAGGTCGGCCAGCCCGCCGGTCCCCACGACGGTGGCCTCGCCGATCTCGGCCATGATGCGCCGGCACAGGCCGTCCACCTGCGCGGCGTAGCCGTAGATGGCGCCCGACTGCAGCGATTCGGCGGTGCTGGTGCCGATGACGTTCCGGGGCGGGGTCAACTCCACCGACCGCAGTGCGGCCGCCCGCTCGAACAGCGCCTCGAGGCTGATCTCGACGCCCGGCGAGATGACGCCGCCCAGGTACTCGCACGCCGAACCGATCACGTCGAAGGTGGTGCCGGTGCCGAAGTCCACGACGATCGTCGGCCCGCCGTAGAGCGCCACCGCGCCGACCGCATTGGCGATGCGGTCGGCACCCACCTCGCGCGGGTCGTCGTAGCGGATGGGGATGCCGCTGCGCACGCCGGGCTCGATCACGACCGGGTCGAAGTCGAAGTAGTGCGCCACGAACTCCCGCAGCGCGGCGGTGACCCGCGGCACGCCGGAGGCCACGGCCACGCCCGACACGTGGCCGAGCAACTCCCAGCGCTCGACCGCCAGGAACCCGTCGATCAGAACCGCCAACTCGTCGGCGGTGGCCTCGCCGTTGGTGGCCGCCCGCCAGTGGCCCACCAGCCCGCCCTCGGCGCTCTCCAGGCTTGCCGGATCGCCCAGCTCGTAGAGCCCCAGAACCGTCTGGGTGTTCCCCACGTCGATGGCCAGCAGCACGGCTAGGAGTCTCCGGCGGTTCCGGCCTCGGGACGCAGCGTGGGGAAGAGCACCACGTCGCGGATCGTCTCGGCGCCGCACAGCAGCATGACCAGGCGGTCGATGCCGAGGCCGAGGCCCCCGGTGGGCGGCAGCCCGTACGACAGGGCCCGCAGGTAGTCCTCGTCGTTGGTCATGGCCTCGCTGTCCCCGCCGCGCCGGCGGTGCTCCTGGTCGGCGAAGCGGCTGCGCTGCTCGTCGGGGTCCGCCAGCTCGGTGAAGGCGTTGCCCAGCTCCCGCCCGGCGACCACCGCCTCGAATCGCTCCGCCAGGCCGTCGAGGCGGCGATGGCGGCGCGCCAGCGGCGACACCTCCAGCGGGAAGTCGCACACGAACAGCGGGCCCTGCAGCTCCGACTCGACCCGGCGCTCGTAGATCTCCGCCAGGATGCGCCCCGCCGACCAGCCCGCCTCGGTGGCCACCTCCAGGCGGTCGGCCTCGCCGCGCAGGTCGGCTGCGGCAGGGCTGCCAGGGGGGCCGGTGACCGGCAGCTCGCGCCCGGCGAACTCCGAGACCACTTCGGCCATCGTGGCACGGCGCCACGGCGGGGCCAGGTCCAAGCTGCCCTCGCCGGCGCTGATCTCGGTGCTTCCGGTGGCGGCGGCGGCCGCGGCGGCGCTCAGCTCCTCGATGAGGACCATCATGTCGGTGTAGTCGGCGTAGGCCTGGTAGAGCTCGAGCATGGTGAACTCGGGACTGTGGCGGGGCGACAGGCCCTCGTTGCGGAAGATCCTCCCCAGCTCGAAGACGCGGGGCAGGCCGCCCACGATCAGCCGCTTCAGGTACAGCTCGGGGGCGACCCGCAGGTAGAAGTCGCAGTCCAGGGCGTTGTGATGGGTGACGAAGGGTCGTGCGGCCGCCCCGCCCGGGATGGGGTGCAGCATCGGCGTCTCCACCTCGGTGAAGTCCCGGGCGGCAAGCTCGGCGCGGATCGCCGCCACCGCCGCGCTACGGACCTCGAATGTCCGGCGGGTCGCCGGCGTGACCCACAGGTCGACGTAGCGCTGCCGGTAGCGGGTGTCGGTGTCGGCCATGCCGTGCCACTTGTCGGGGAAGGGCCGGCGCGCCTCGGCCAGCAGTCGCCAGTCCCCCACCTGCACCGACAGCTCGCCCCGGCGGGTCTTCATGACCTCGCCGGTGGCGCCGACCCAGTCGCCGATGGACAGCGCGCAGAACTCCTCGTAGTCGGGTGTGGCGGCGGCCGGGGCGAAGAGCTGGATGCGCTCGCCGCTGGCGTCGTCGAGCGTTCCGAAGCAGAGCCTGCCCTGCACCCGGCGCAGCATGAGCCGCCCGGCCACGGTGGCCTGCACCCCGGAAGAATCACCGGCGGCCAACCCGCCGTGGGCCGCGTGGAGCTGCGCCGCCGTGTCGGTCGGCTCGAAGCGGTAGGGGATGTCCCTGCGGTCGGTCACGAGCGTGCCTCTGGCTGGTGGGGCCGGCTGGTGGGGCGGGCGGGCGTACCCGCAGGTTACGGCGACGGGGCGGTGGCGCCGAGGTTGTCGATCAGGCGGGCGCCTCCGAGATGCGCGGCCACCAGCAGCCGCAGTTCGCCGGCAAGCGGTTCCCGCCCCTGCAGCGTGGCGGCGTCCACGACGCAGGCGTAGTCCACGGGGCCCAGCAGGGGCTCCGACGCCAGGACCTCGGCCATCGCCGCCTCGACCGCCCCGGTGCGTCGCTCTCCCGCCGCGATGAGCGCCGCGCCGGCCCGCAGCGACCGCTGCAGCACCGCCGCCGCGGCCCGCTCGGCGGCGCCGAGGTAGGCGTTGCGGCTCGACAGGGCCAGGCCGTCGGGCTCGCGCACGGTGGGGCAGCCCACGACGTCGACGGGCAGCGACAGATCGGCCGCCAGGCGCCGCACCACCGCCAGCTGCTGCCAGTCCTTCTCGCCGAAGTAGGCGCGGCACGCGCCGACGATGGCGAACAGCTTCGCCACCACCACGCCCACCCCGCCGAGGTGCCCGGGCCGGTGGACGCCCTCCAGGGGCGCCGACAACTCCCCGAAGTCCAGGCTGGTCACCGGGGGCGCCGGGTACATCTCGACGGCGCCCGGGGCGAACACCGCCGCGGCGCCCTCGGCGGCGCAGAGCCGCACGTCGTCCTCGAATCCCCGGGGATACGCCTCGAGGTCCTCGCCGGGGCCGAACTGCAGCGGGTTCACGAAGATCGACACGACGGTCACGCCGGTCTCGGCGACCGAGCGGCGCAGCAGGCTGAGGTGCCCCTCGTGCAGCGCCCCCATGGTGGGGACCAGGCCGACGACCGCGCCCCGGCCGCGGGCCGCCTCGCAGAACGCCCGCGCGTCCGCAACCGTCCGGAGCAGGCGGACGTCGCTCAACGGCCGGCTCAGGCGCCGCCCAACTCGCCGGCGCGGCGCACGCCCTCAGCGCCGTCGAGTTGCCAGCCCGGGGCCAGTTCGGGGGCCAGATCGCCGAGGGGCACCATCACGAAGGCCCGCTCGTGCATGCGCGGATGGGGAACGCTGAGGTCGGGATCATCGACGGTCTCGCCCTCCACCCACAGCACGTCCACGTCCAGGGTGCGCGGCCCCCAGCGGACGCGACGGCGCCGCCCGGCGGCGGCCTCCAACTCGAGCGCCGCCTTCAGCAGCTCTCGGGCGGAGCGCTCGGTGCGGAGCTCCACCACGATGTTGAGATAGGGGCCCTGGCCTGGGGGGCCCAGCGGGTCGGTCTCGTAGACCGGCGACACCGCCACCACGTCGTCCAGCCCGGCGACCGCCGCCGTCAGCAGGGCTCGCCGGTCGCCCAGGTTGGAGCCCAGCGCCAGGAAGGCCCGTCTCACCGGTCACCGGTCCGCCAGGCGGGCGTCGCCGGCGGCTCCTCGACGCCGGCGCCCGCGTCGCCCGGGGCGGGCTCGCCGGCGGGTTCGCCGGGTTCGCCGGCGGTCGGGGCGGTGCCGCGGGTCAGGCCGGTGCCGGCGATGGCCAGCACGGTCTCGCGGCCACGCTGGCCGATGGGGCGCCGCAGCAGCCGCTCGGTGGCATGCAGGGCCGACGGCACGTCGCGGTAGCGGCCCCTCCACAGCCAGTAGCCGGCGAGGAACCCGGCGAGGGTGTCGTCGACGCGCTCGTGGTGCACCAGCAGGCGCTCCCCCGCCTCGACACGGCGCGTGATCTCCTCGAAGGCGGCCAGCGTCGCGGCCACATCGGCGGCGTCGCCGAGCGGCAGGTGCAGGTAGGGCATCTCGTGTTCTTCGTAGCTGTGGAGGTTGTGCGGGCCCGACAGCAGCGACACGATGCAGTCGAAGTCGTGGCGGCGGATCCAGATGATCTCCTCGGTGCGCCGCACCGCCCGATGGTTGGCTCCGTAGCCGCCGGGGCGTTCGCAGATCGCGAGCAAGTCCTTCACCACCCAGATGAGGTTCCGGGGCTGGATGCCGTCCGCCCAGCGCCCCCTCATGGCGTCCCCACCGGCCGGCGGGCGCCCACGGTCCTCGCCGCCTGCACGGTGGCGGCCACGTGCTGCGTGCGGAGCACGGCCGCGCCGGCCAGCATCGCCCAGACCGCCACCACCAGCGCCCCCTCCAGACGGTCGGCGTTGCGCTCGCCGGCCGCCTCGGGCACCGGGAGGCGGCGGGTGTCGGCGGCGGCGTGCAACCCGTCGATCAGGCTTCCGTCGCCGGTCCCCACGACCAGCGGCCGCCCGAGCCCCGCCAGCCGCTGCAGACCGCTCAGCAGGTCCAGGTCCTCCTCGTGGGAGCGCCCGCAGCCGATGCCGGGATCCAGGTAGATCTCCGACAGCCCTGCGGCGCTCGCCTCCTCGGCCTGCGCTTCGAGCGACTCCAGCGCCCCGGCCACGGCCCGGCCGGCGCCCGACTCGCCGTCCGCCGATTGCACCGGGGCCGCAGTGTGCACCGCCACCCAGCCCGCGCCGGCCTCCGCCGCCACGCCGACCAACTCCTCCCGGGCGGCGCCGTCTGCACCCCCCGGGACCATCGAGTAGTCACAGAGGAGGGTGGCGCCCGCCGCTGTGGCCGCGGCTGCCAGGGTCGGCGACCCGGTGGCGACGGCCACCCGCGCATCGCCGGAGAGTGCCCCGACGACGTTGGCCACCTGCTCGGCCTGCGGGAACTCGACGGGGGGCGGCGTGCAGGCGATTTCGACGATGTCCGCCCCTTCGGAGATCATGCGGCGGCCGCGGGTCACAGCCGCACGCGTGAGGGACCGGCCGTTGTCGGCGAACGCGTGGGGCGCCAAGCGGAGCACGCCCATGACCTTCGTCTCCATGTTCGGACCGGATCCGTCTCGGCTTGTGCTCGACCCGCAGGCTACCGGCGGATGCCCGCCGCTCGGCCCGTGGCGTCAGTCCAGCGCGGCGGTGCTCTGGTCGAAGATGCAGATGTAGGGCAGGTTGCGGTAACGCTCGGCGAAGTCCAACCCGTAGCCGATCACGAACTCGGGCGGAACCTCGAAGCCCACGTAGCGCAGCTCGGCGGCGCTGGGACGGCTGCCCTCGCGCACAAGCAGGGCGCACACCTGCAGCGACGCCGGCGCCCGGGCCATGAGCAGGTCGCGCAGGTAGGCCAGCGTGAGACCGCTGTCCACGATGTCCTCCACCAGGAGCACGTCGCGGCCGGCCAGGTCCACGTCGAGGTCCTTCAGGATGCGCACGACGCCGCTGGTCTTCGTGGAGGCGCCGTAGGAGGACACCGCCATGAAGTCCAGCTCCACGGGCAGGTCGATCTGGCGGATCAGGTCGCTCATGAACATGAACGCCCCCTTCAGCACCCCCACCAGCAGCGGCCGGCGCCCGGCGTAGTCGGCGGTGATCTCCGCGCCGAGCTCGACGATGCGCTGCTGCAGGGCGTCGGCGGCGATGAGTTCGGGCCCCGGTGGGGCGCTCAGCCCGTTGCCCGAGGTGCCGTCGGGTTGCGGTGCGGTGCTCATGGCGGGTCAGTCTGGCAGACGGCGGAGCCGCTCGCGGTCGGCTCCAAGTGCAGGCGCTGCGCGCTGCGGCGCACCCGCCAGCCGCCGCCCACCTCGGCGGCCCGAGCCTCGCCCAGCGCCACCGCCAGGGCCCGGTCCACCGCCGCCAGGTCGGGGGGGTGCCGCTCGCCGCCGGTGGTGGGGCCGCGGGCCTCGGTGATCCAGCCGCCCTCTGTGATCCAGCGGCGTAGGGCCCAGCGGGCCAGAGCCCGGGGCGCCGCCGCCAGCGTGGCGCAGTCGCGGGGATCCAGGCCGGCGACCGCCGCGTCCAGCGCCTCGGTGGCCTCGCGGGACAGGTCGGCGTGGCGGCACAGCAGCGGTGCGACGTCGCGCTCGAAGATCTCCTCCAGCAGCGGGATCAGCTCATGGCGCACACGGTTGCGGCGGATCGCCGGATCCAGGTTCGACTCGTCCAGCACCGGCGTCAGCCCCGCCAACCGGCAGACCTCCAGCGTGTCGGCCCGGCGCAGGCCCAGTAGAGGGCGGCGATGCTCGGGCGCCATGGCGGCCACGCCCGCCGGCCCGGCGCCCCGCAGCAGGTTCAGCAGGACGGTCTCGGCCTGGTCGTCGGCGGTGTGGCCCAGCAGCGCGCCGTCGGGCAGCGCGGTGTAGCGGGCGCTGCGGGCCCGCGCCTCCAGGTTCGGACCGGGGGCCACCGACGCCGTCTCGCCGCGGAAGCCGGCACCGACCGCCGCGGCGGCGGCCGCCACGACGCCGGCATCGGCGGCCGAGGTGGGGCGGATGCCGTGGTCCACGTGGACGGCTGTGACCTCCAGGCCCGCGGCGCGGGCCAGCACGAGCAGCGCCAGGGAGTCGGGCCCGCCGGAGACGGCGCAGGTCACCGTCGCCGGTGGCGGCGGGAAGTTGCAGCGGCTCAGGTAGGGCTCGAAGGCTCCCGCGGCGTCGGAGGGCGTCGGGGCCGCGGTCAGGCCGCGGCGCGGGCGTTCATCCGGTCGATCCACAGCTTCGGCGACTTGATCTCGGCCATGTCGGGAAGGCAGTCGGGCGCCTCCCAGGCCCGCTCCACGAACGCCGTCCCCTCCTGGCGCTCCACTGCGCCGATGAACGCCTCCCCCGCCTGGTACTGGTACAGCTTCGCCTCGATACCCACGAGGCGCTGCAGCAGCTTGTTCAGGCCTCGGGCCGAGGAGCGCCGGGCCCGCAGCACCCGGCCGAACCGGGCGGACTCCGAGAGGCGGTCCGCCCCGGCGCGGTCCATCGTCACGTCGCCGTGGCCCTCCAGCAGGCTCATCATCCCCGACAGCTTGTCGAGGGTGCCCCGCTGGGACTCCGGCGCCAGCAGCGCCGTCAACCCGCCCTGGCGGAAGAGGTCCTCGCCGCTGCGGCGGGCCTCCATGAGGCGGCGGGCGGCCTCCATCATGCGGCCGGGGTCGGGGTCGACCACGTCGAGAGCCTCGTCCACGAGACCCAGGAAGTGCCGGCGCAGCCAGGGGATGCCCATGAACTGGGCCCGGTGGGTGGTCTCGTGCAGCGCCAGCCAGAGGCGGAACTCGCGGCTGGGGAAGCCGTGGCGGCGCTCCAGCACCGCGATGTTGGGCCCCACGTAGTACACCATGTCCTGGTCGTCGGGCTTGTCGTCCTCGATGATCAGCAGGTCGTACTGGCCGAGGACGCGGGTGGACATCCAGCCCAGCAGCGCACCCACCTCGGCGCCGCTCATCATGCGGGTGATCTCGTGCATCGGGCCCGACTCGTCGACGCTCTCGGCCATGCGGTCGGTGAGGGGGCGCAGCAGCCGCTGGAACGACGCCACGTTGGCCCGGATCCACGAGCGGCGGTCCACCACCATGGCCCGCGCCCTGCTCGCCACCTCCAGGCCGGTGGCGTCGGCGACGAGCCGCTCGGCCTGCTCGGTGGCCTCGGTGAAGTCGCGGCCGATCGAGCGGACCGCCGGCGAGCGGAGGTCGGGCTGGGTGCCGCGCTCGGCCACCCGGAAGGCGACCCGCTGGGCCAGATCCCAGTCGACGGCTTGGCTCACGGCGTGTCCCGATCAGCGGGGCGGCTCACTCGGGTGCCCGCTCCTTGCCCCGCGGCGGGTAGCGCTGGCCGTGGACCACCTTGTAGTAGCCGGCGATCGTGGCGACGATCGCCAGGACCGTGAGCGCCACCAGCAGGGGGGCGATCCACCAGTGCCAGACAACCGCCATCAGGGCCACGGCCACATCCTAGAGGTCGGTGACGTCGATCTGGCTGAGGTCGATGCGCTGGAGTGTCTCGGAGATGCGGATGCGCAGCGACTCGGGGGCCTGCTCCCGGCAGTGCAGCGCCACGAGGCTCTGCACGTTCAACTGCATGTCGAAGGTGGCGGTGCAGGAGGCGCAGTTCTCCAGGTCCCGGCGCAGCGCGGCGATGCGCCCGGCGTCGGGGATACCCTCGGTGGCCTGCAGGATCCGCTGCGCGGCATGCGGGCATGCGCCGGGCACACCCGAGCATTCGGCGAGCGGCCCGAACGGGTCGGGGGGCGGGAATTCGTTCATCTCTGCGCTCCGGGGGACACGGCCGCAACCGGCGAGTCGTCGACGAGGCCGCGGGCCTCCCCGTATTCCTGCAACGTCTCGCGCAGCCGCTTTCTTCCCCGATGCAGCCGGCTCATGACCGTGCCGATGGGGACGTCGAGGATCTCGGCGATCTCCTTGTAGGCAAAGCCCTCCACGTCGGCCAGCAGCACGGCCACGCGGTAGCCCTCCGGGAGCGCTTCGATGGCGTCGCGCACCTCGGAGGAGGTCAGCCCGTCGAGCAGTTCGTCCTCGGCGCTGCGGGACAGCCGGGCGCTGTCGGCGCCGCCGAGGCCCCGGTGCAGGTAGAGGGTGTCGGTGTCGCCCAGGTCCACCTCGTCGGGGCGGCGCTTGCGGCGGCGGTACTCGTTGATGAACAGGTTCGTGAGGATGCGGAACAGCCAGGCCCGCAGGTTGGTGCCCTCGGTGAAGCCGTCGAAGCCCTTGTAGGCCCGCAGGTAGGTCTCCTGCACCAGGTCCTCGGCGGCGGCGTCGTTGCGCGTCATGCGCCGGGCGGCGCCGTAGAGCTGGTCCATGTACGGCATCGCCAACTCGGCGAATCGAGCCCGATCAGCCACGCCACCAGCCTAGAAGCCGCCTGCGGGGCTCAACCCCCGCCCGCCGCCGGGCACGTCACCGCCTGCATCGGGAGCAACGCTGAGCCCGAGCGGGGAATCGAACCCCGGACCTATTCATTACGAGTGAATCGCTCTGCCGACTGAGCTACTCGGGCGCCGACCCTGCCGGGGTTTCCCGGCGCGAATCTCGCCACAGGTTAACGGAGGGTGCTAGCGATCAGTCCGGGGCGAGGTGGGGCCAGGGGGCGGCGTCTTCGATCTGGGCGGCGACCTGTAGCAGCACATCCTCGCGGGCGTAGGCGGCTGCCAGTTGGGCACCGAGGGGGAGGCCGTCGGCGGTGTGGCCCATGGGGATGGAGATGGCGGGCTGGCCGGTGAGGTTGAAGGG
>VXXM01000028.1 GCA_009835395.1 Acidimicrobiia bacterium | reverse complement strand
CACGGGGGGAGCGGGGGCCGGGGGCGGTTCCGCACCACCCACCGGCGGCTCCTCCGGCCCGGGCGGCTCGGCGGCCGGATCGGGAGCCGCCTCCGTTGGCGAAGCCGTCTCGGTGCCCTCGGCGGGCGCCGGCGCCGGCGTCTCGCTCGAATCCGGGGACTGGACCACCCGGGGCGGCGGCGCGGTCGTGGTGGTGTTCGGTACGCCGACGGTCAGGTCGGGTTCGGCACAGGCGACGACCAGCGCCGCCGCAGCGATGACGGCGAAAGCCGGCGCTACTCGGCGCCCGGTGCGGACCATCCCGCGAGCCTAGGCATCAGCCCTGGCCGCCCGAGGCCTCCTGAACCGACTGCTTGCCGGCGCTGATCCACGGCATCATCGCCCGCAACTGCCTGCCCACCTGCTCGATCTGGTGCTCGCGGCCGGCGGCCTCCAGCGCCCGGAAGCGTTCCCGCGTGCGGCTCTCGGCGATCCACTCGGTGGCGAAGGCGCCCGACTGCACCTCGGCCAGGATCTGGCGCATCGTGGCCCGCACGTGGTCGTCCACCATCCGGGGACCGCGGGTCAGATCGCCGTACTCGGCGGTGTCAGAGACCGAGTAGCGCATGCCGCCGATCCCCTCCTCGTACATGAGGTCCACGATCAGCTTCAACTCGTGCAGGCACTCGAAGTACGCCACCTCCGGCTGGTAGCCGGCCTCCACCAGGGTCTCGAAGGCGGCCTGAGTGAGGGCGGTCAGCCCGCCGCACAGCACCACCTGCTCGCCGAACAGGTCGGTCTCGCACTCCTCGGTGAAAGTCGTCTCGATGACGCCGGCCTGCGCGCCGCCGATGGCGTCGGCATATGCCAGGGCCGTCTGGCGGGCATGGCCCGTTGCGTCCTGCTCCACGGCGATGAGGCACGGTACGCCCCCGCCCTCCTCGAAGGTCCGGCGCACCAGGTGCCCGGGGCCCTTCGGTGCAACCATGGCCACGTCGATCCCCGCGGGCGGCACGATGCAGTCGAAGCGGATGTTGAACCCGTGCGCGAAGTAGAGCGCGTCGCCGGGATCCTGATTCGGCTCCACGTGCTCGCTGTAGATCTCGGCCTGCAGCGTGTCGGGCAGCAGCATCATGACCAGGTCGGACTCAGCCACCGCATCGGCCATCGACAGCACGCGAACCCCGGCCTCGGCCGCCTTGGCGGCTGACGCCGATCCCTCTCGCAGGCCCACCCGCACGTCGATACCGGAGTCCTTGAGGTTCAGGGTGTGGGCGTGGCCCTGCGAGCCGTAACCGAGCACCGCCACCTTGCGGTCGGCGATGAAGCTGCGGTCGGCGTCCGCGGAGTAGTACATGGTGGCTGCCATCGGGGCTCCTTGTGTTGTGCGTGCGGCGTTGGTCTGGCGAGATCGGGGACGTGCGGCGTCGGGTCGGGCGGTCCTGGGCAGGGACCTCAGAACTCCCCGACCTCCCCGCCGGCCTTGGCCAGGCGGGGCAGTGCCACCTTGCCGGTGCGCTGCAACTCGACGATGCCGTAGGGGCGCAGCAGGCTCTCGAAGTCGTCCACCCGGTTCGGGCCACCCGACATCGACACCATCAACTTGTCGGGGCCGACGTTCAGCACCCGCCCGTCGAAGATGCGCACCAGATCCATGATCTGGCCTCGGGTGTCTCCGGTGGCGTTCACCGTCACCACCAGCAGTTCCCGCTCGACGGACTCCGCCGGCGCCAGCTCGCGGATGCTCACCACGTTGATGAGCTTGTCGAGTTGGTTGATGACCTGCTCGAGGGGGGCCGACTCGGCGTCCACCGCCAGGGTGATGCGGCTGAGACGGGGGTCCTCGGTGGGCGCCACGGCCAGGGACTCGATGTTGAAGCCCCGCCGGGCGAACAGGCCCGCCACCCGGGCCAGCACACCCGCCTTGTTCTCCACGAGCACCACGAGGGTGTGGTGGCGCTTGGTCCCGGCCATGATCGATCTGCGCGCCCTGTCCGCGGCTAGCGGGGCGGGGGTTGCTGGGACGGGTCCAGCACGATGTCGTCGTTGGATGCGCCGGCGGGCACCATCGGGAACACCTTCTCCTGCGTGTCGATCCGGAAGTCGATGACCACGCTGCGGTCGTCGATCTCGTTGGCCTTCTCGATGGCGGGCCGCACCTCCTCGGGGTTCTCGATGCGCATGGCCTCGCAGCCCATGGCCTCGGCCCAGCCCTTGTAGTCGGGCAGGTCCGGCGAGAGGTACACCTCGGAGTAGCGCTCGTCGTAGAACATCTCCTGCCACTGGCGCACCATGCCCAGGTAGGCGTTGTTCAGGATGGCCACCTTGATGGGGATGCGCTCGGTGTTGGCGGTGACCAGCTCCTGGGCGGTCATCTGGAAGCAGCCGTCGCCGTCCACCGCCCAGACCATGCGGTCGGGCCGACCGGCCTTGGCCCCGATGGCCGCCGGCACCGCGTAGCCCATGGTGCCCAGGCCCCCGGAGTTGATCCACGTGTAGGGATGGTTGAAGCGCCAGTACTGGCTGGCCCACATCTGGTGCTGGCCCACGCCGGCGCACACGACGGTGTCGTCGGGGGTGGCGTCGCGCAGTTGCTCCAGCACGAACTGCGGCTTCAGCGCACCACCCGAGTCGCCGGCCTCGTAGACCAGGGGGTAGCGCTCCTGCCAGTCGGCGACGGTGTCGTGCCACTGGCGACGGTCGGCCTGCGCCTCGGCCCCGCCGAGGGCGGTCACCGCCTCGGTCAGCGCCTCGATGCCCAGGCGGCAGTCGGCGGCGATGGCCACGTCCGCGTGACGCACCTTGCCCAACTCGGCGGGGTCGATGTCCATGTGGATGATCTTGGCCTCGGGGGCGAAGGCACCCACCTTGCCGGTGACCCGGTCGTCGAAGCGGGCGCCGAGGGTGATCAGCAGGTCGGCCCGCTGCATGGAGGTGACGGCGGTGTAGTTGCCGTGCATGCCGGGCATGCCCAGGCACAGCGGGTGGTCGTCGGGGAACCCGCCCCGGTTCATGAGGGTGGTGACCACGGGGATCTGCACCAGCTCGGCGAAGCGCAGCAGGGCATCGGCGGCGCGTGACTTGAGGATCCCCCCGCCGGAGTAGATGACCGGCCGGCGGGCCGCGCAGATCAGCTCGGCGGCCGCGGCCACCGCCGCGGCGTCGGGCTCGGTGCGCGGCCGGTAGCCGGGCAGGTCGTGACCGTCGGGCTCGTACCACTCGAGCGCCGAGCGCGGGTTGCGGGGGTCCACGATGCACTTCGGGATGTCCACCAGCACCGGGCCGGGGCGCCCGCTGGTGGCGATGTGGAAGGCGTCGTGGATCACCTGCGGCAGGTCCTGCGCGTCGGACACCAGGAAGTTGTGCTTGGTGACCGCCATGGTGATGCCGGTGGTGTCGCACTCCTGGAAGGCGTCGGTGCCGATGGCGGCGTAGGGCACCTGCCCGGTGATGACCACGAGCGGCACCGAGTCCATGTAGGCGTCGCACAGCGGGGTCACGATGTTGGTGGCGCCGGGGCCGCTGGTGACGATGGCCACGCCGGGCCGTCCGGTGGCCTGGGCGTAGCCCTGCGCCATGTGGCCGGCACCCTGCTCGTGCCGGACCAGCACGTGGCGGATGGTGGAGTCGATGAGCGGGTCGTAGGCCGGCAGGATCGCCCCGCCGGGAAGCCCGAATACGATCTCGACGCCCTGGCGCTCGAGACTGCGCATGAGGGCCTGCCCGCCGTTCAGCTTCATGGTTCGCCTTCTCCCGGTCGATGCCCCCGATGCCCGCGGGGCTGCCGTACCGTCTGCAAAATGTCAACGACCTCCCGGGCGGGAGGTCGGGGGAGCGCGCAGCAGAGCCGCCCGCTCAGTGCGATACGAGAACCTGGTGTCGCCGCGTCACGCGGTCGAGTATAGCCCCGGGGCCGGCTCCCAACCCCCTGAGGCCCCGGCCAGGCCCCCCGTCAGGCCCCCGTTCAGGCTTCGGTGATGGCGCCCTTCTCGGCGCCTTGGGCGAGCCGGGCGTACTTCGCCAGGAAGCCCGACGTGTAGCGGGGTGCCGGAGCCTTCCAGTCGGCGTGCCGCTCGGCCAGCACCTGCTCGGACACCAGCAGGTCGATGCGGTGGCTGCGCACGTCGATGCGGATGGGGTCGCCTTCGGCCACCAGGCCGATGGGTCCGCCGTCGGAGGCCTCCGGGGCCACATGGCCCACGCAGAACCCGTGGGTGCCTCCCGAGAACCGGCCGTCGGTCACCAGGGCGGCATCGGCGCCCCTCCCGGCGCCCTTCATGGCACCGGTGATGGCCAGCATCTCGCGCATGCCCGGCCCGCCCTTGGGGCCCTCGTAGCGGATCACCACGATGTCGCCGGGGTTGATCCCACCCGACAGCACCATCTCCATGGCGGCGTCCTCGCCGTCGAAGACCCGCGCCGGCCCCTCGAAGCTGTCGGTGTCGATACCGGCCACCTTCACCACCGCCCCCGAGGGCGCCAGGCTCCCGGTCAGCACGGCGATGCCGCCGATGTCGTGGATCGGGTCGTCGAAGCGGTGCACCACCTCGCCGTCGACGCCGGGCGGATCCAGATCCGCCAGGTTCTCAGCCATCGTGCGCCCGGTGACGGTGACCTCGTCGCCGTGCAGCAGACCCTCTTCCAGCAGCAGGCGCATCACCACCGGTATGCCGCCGATCCGGTCGATGTCGGCCATGTGGTAGCGGCCGTGCGGCTTGGTATCGGCCAGGTGGGGCACACGGGCCGCCACCTTGTTGAAGTCGTCCAGCTCCAGCTCCACCCGCGCCTCGTAGGCGATGGCGAGCAGGTGCAGCACCGCGTTGGTGGAGCCGCCGAGGGCCATGACCAGGGCGATGGCGTTCTCGAAAGCACCCTTGGTCAGGATGTGGCGGGGCCGGATGCCGGCGCGCAGCAGACCGATGACCGCCTCACCGCTGGCGCGGGCGATGTCGTCGCGGCGGCTGTCGGGCGCCGCCGGGGAGGCGCTGCCCGGCAGCGACATGCCGAGGCCCTCCCCCACCGCGGCCATGGTGTTGGCGGTGAACATGCCGGCGCAGGAGCCCTCGCTGGGGCAGGCGTTGCGCTCGATGGTCGCCAGTTCGTCGGCGTCGATGGAGCCCACGGCGTGGGCGCCCACCGCCTCGAACACGTTGACGATGTCGATGGCGCGGCCCCTGTGCGTGCCCGGCCGGATGGAGCCGCCGTAGACGAACACGCTGGGCAGGTTCAGCCTGGCGGCGGCCATGAGCATGCCAGGCAGCGACTTGTCGCAGCCGGCGAAGCTCACCAAGGCGTCGAGCCGCTCGGCGTGCATGACCGCCTCCACCGAGTCGGCGATGATCTCGCGGCTCACCAGCGAGGCCCTCATCCCCTCGTGGCCCATGGAGATGGCGTCGCTGACGGCGATGGTGTTGAACTCGATCGGGAAGCCGCCGGCGGCGCGCACTCCCTCCTTGGAGGCACGGGCCAAGCGGGCCAGCGGCAGGTTGCAGGGTGTCACCTCGTTCCAGGACGAGGCCACGCCCACCTGCGGCTTGGACCAGTCGTCGTCGCCCATCCCGACCGCCCGGAGCATGGCGCGTGCGGGCGCCCGCTCGGGACCGGAGGTCACCTCGTGGCTGCGGATCTTCAGGTCGTCGCTCATGCCGCAGATCCTAGGCCCCGGTTAGCCTGACCCCAGAGTTGGCCGCAGGGAGACGAGCCCGACCATGGCGCACACCATCACCATCACCTACTGCGTGGCTTGAGACTATTCCGACCGCGCCGTGAGCGCGGCCAGGGAGATGCTCGACGCATACCAACACGTGATTGAGGAGCTACGGATCATCGGCAGCGGGGGCGGCGTCTTCGAGGTCACCGTCGACGGCCGGACGATCTTCTCCAAGCACGCCTGCGCGGACCGCTTCCCCGAATCGGGCGAGTTGGCGGGCACGCTGGCCCACCTGGTGGCGCCCGGCACCCGCCGCTACGGAACCTGACCGCCACCTGAGGCAGGGCTCCCGCCCGGCGGGCCGCTCAGCACCGATCCCGGCCGGCCTCCCGCCGGCCCGAGCGGCCACCGGTCTCAAACGCCCGCGGCCAGCACGTCCATCACCGACTGGACCTTCAGGGCCAGGTCCAGATTGATCCGGTCCTCGTGCTTGCTGAGATCCAGGCCGCTCAACTCCTCGATGCGGGTCAGGCGGTACCGCACCGTCTTGTGGTGGACGAAGAGCTGGTCGGCCGCATCCTGCTGCGAGCAGTTCGCCTCGAAGTAGACCCGCAGGGTCTCCAGTAGGCGGCCGTCCTTCCGCTCGTCGTACTCGATGATGCCGCCGAGCATCTGCGGTATGCGGATCTGACCGGGGCGAGCCCGCTGTCGGTCGGGGTGCCGTTCTAGCCCGAGTCGGTATTGCGTCGCTTGGACGGAACGGCCGGCGGCGCGGCGGCGAAGATCGCGCTGGCTATCTCGTGAGGCGTAGCGGCAGTTCGATCTCGTGGCGTTGACGCTTCCGCGCCGACTGCTGCTTGCTCATACCCCGAAATGCGCCCTGATCGCATCCACGCCGTCCTTGACGAGATGCAACTCGTCCTGCAGGCCGAGCTGGCCGACCTCCAGTGCATCGAGGTGTTCATCGATACAGTCCAGCCGCTCGCCGTGCGCCTTGAGGGTCTCGCCGTGCTCTTCGAGGGTGCTAAGGACATGGTTGTTCAGCGTGCTCTTGATCTCGCCAACGTCGGAGCGCAGTCCGTCGAACTCCTCGCGGGTTACAGCGTCGACCACAGTGAACCTTCTTTCATAGTAAACCTTCCTTGGACACGAAGTATACCGCGAACCACGGGATCTACCTAGGAGCAGTCCCCGCCCGAACAAGCCCTGACCGATTCGGCGAAGGCGGCGAACGCCACCGAACCGACGACGGGACGCAGGCCGAACAGCACGCGTTCGTAGGCCCCCTCGAGCTTGAGGCGGCCCTGCATGTAGGCCACCGCGGGGTCCAGCTCGCCGCGGAGGATCGCGGCGGCGTCCGCCGCGCTGCACGTCACGGTGCAGTCCGACTCGGCGGGCCGCCCGGGGCTCAGCTCGACCAGCCGGCCGTCGCGGATCACGACCCCCAGCCGGCACGGGCCACCAGGGCCTCCGGAGATCTCCAAGCGGGCGCGCACGCTGCAGCCCGGGACCTCGGGGAGCGCCTCGGCCGCCGCCCGCACGGCGGCCAGCCAGCCCTCGCTCCCGAAGTCCTCCACGCCCGGAGCTCCTCAGCCGCCCGGACCGCGCAACCCGGCGAACAGGTCGTCCTCGGGCAGTTCGGTCGCCACGTCGGAACGCGCCAGGATGTAGTCCTCGCAGGGGTAGGCCTCCGCTGCCACCTCCCGGGGCAGCCCGAACCAGAACGGCGAGTCGGGATCCACCTGGGTGGCGTGAGCCAAGAGGGCGTCGCAGCGCCGGTCGTACCACTTCGCCACCTCGATGCGGGTGGTGATGCGGTGGTCCTGCCAGGGCCGATCGAACCACCACTGCTCGTAGGGGGACTGCAGGCCCAGCTCGCCGAAGGCCTCGTGTATCGCCAGCATCCGAGCCTTCGACCACAGCGAGTAGTAGAGCTTCGGCGGGCGCCAGGGCGGACCCGCGGCGGGGAACGCCTCCGGGTCACCGGCCGCCTCGTAGGCCGCCAGACCCACGTCGTGCACGCGCAGGTGGTCGGGATGGCGGTAGCCCTGCTGGTCGTCGGGGTAGATGACCAGCACGTGGGGGCGCTCGGCGCGCAGGATCGCCACGAGACGTTCGGTTGCCTCCTCCAGTGGTGCCGCCCCGAACGAGCCTGCCGGGAGTGCCGGCGGCCCGGCGGGCTCCTCGTGGACGTCGGGCGCCTCCGGATAGCCCGAGTCGCGGTAGCCCAGCCACAGCACTTCGTGGTAGCCGATGATCGCCGCGGCCCGCTCGAGTTCGGCACGCCGCACCTCGGCCAGGCGCTCACGCACACCCGGCAGGTCGGCGGCGGGGTTGAGGATGTCGCCCTCCTCGCCGCCGGTACAGCACACGAGCACGGTGCGCACCCCCTCGTCGCTGTAGCGGGCAACCGTGGCCGCCCCCTTGGAGGACTCGTCGTCGGGGTGCGCGTGCACGGTGAGCAGACACAAGGCGGCGTCGCCACCCGGTGCGCCCGCGGGCGCCGCGCCGGTCACGGTCGTCGGGGGCTGTCTCAGGCCCGCGCCCCGAGCGCTCCCGCCCGGGGCGACAACTGATCGGTGCCCGTCTCCGGGTCTCGCTCGAGGTTCCAGCCCAGCAGGGCGGCGAACGCGCCGCGTCCCTCCTCGGGACCCGAGGCAATCACCTCGTCTCCCGCCTGCAGCACCGTCGGCCCCCGCGGCCGGTACAGGTACCGCTCACCCCGCAGGATGGTCAGCACGGTGAAGCCCGGTTCGATGTTCAGACCCAACTCGCCCAGGGAACAGCCGTCGACGGGGGATCCGGCGAGAACCGCGTAGTCCACGACGACCTCGTCGGAGTCGCCCAGGGCGATCTCCAGGATGGGGTGCACGTCCTCGCCCTTCTCCACGAGCCACACCATCTGGCAGGCCTGGTCGCCGAGGTCCTCCGCCGCCTTGGAGATGTGCAACAGGCCGCGCAGCGGCGCGGGATCGGCGTGATCGGCGGCGGCTCGCAGCACCCACAACTCCAACTCGTCATGGCCGTCGTCGAGACGGGACTCCAGCTGGCGCACCTGCGCCGCCAGACCCGGGTCACCCAGCACCAGCGTGGAGTACGCCAGATCCACCGACACCTCGGAGAGGTTCTTCATCTCCACAAGCAGGTCCGCGGCCCGGTCCAGGTCGCTGAGGGACGGCTCACCCGGCGCCTCCGGTGGAACCCAGGCCTCAGCCCCGGCGAGTTCGCGGATCCGCGGGATGCCGTCGGACGAGCCGCGCATGAACAGCGCGTCCCCGGGCATCAGGACGTCGTCGCCGCCCACGCCGGTGATCCACTGCCGGCCCCGGCGAATGGCCATGATGCGAGTGCCGGTCGCCACCGGCAACTCAAGGGCGCCGACGGGCCGCTGCGCCATCGCGGAGCCCTCGGCGACCTGCGCCCGGTGCGAGACCTCCTCGGCCGCGGACAGCGAGACCACCAGTTCGGCAGGGATCCCCAACTGGTGAGTCACGACCCGGGCGATGTCGACTGCGGCGTTGGCGATTCGTTCGATGGCGCTCACCACCTGCAGCACCGAGGACATGCCGCCGGCATCCCGAGGGCGGCGTGCGGCCTTCACGCAGACGGCGCGCATGTCATGGACCAGCTCGCTCATCTGCTCCTCGAGGGCACGCACCTCGGTGGCCAGCTCGGGGTGGCCGAAGCAGACCGAGGCATACGCCAAGTCGACCATCAACTCGCTGAGGTCCTTGGCCTCGGCGAGCATCGAGCGCAGATTCCGGGGGCGTTCGTCCATCGGTGTCTTCGCGAGGTTATCGCGCCGCCGGCGCGGCCCCGTCGGCGTGGCCGGCGAACCGGTGCCCATCACAGGATCGCCAGCGCCGCGAGCGCCGCCACCAGCGTCAAGGCGCCGACGAGGTCCATCACCGAGGTGACCAACGGGATGCCGTAGGTGTCGGGGTCCAGACCGAAACGCTCGGCCAGGATCGTGCCGAAGTACGCCACGAAGGCGGCCGCCGCCACCGCCACCAGGCCGCCGAGCAGGGCCACGCCGATCATCTGCCCCAGCCCGGGACCCGCCAGGCCGGCGATCCGGGCGGCTGCGTAGGCCAGAGCGGCGGTGCCCGCCAGGGCGGGCAAGCCCATCAGGAACGTGTTGCGCACCTCCTGGCGAGCCTCGCGGCCCGGCACCGCCGACGGCTCGATGAGACCCAGGTGCAGCTTGGAGGCCAAGCGGCTGGAGAGGATGCCGCCGAGGGCACCCCCCACCGCCAGGTACCCCGGCAGCAACACCAGCAGGCTCGGCAGCCGTCCGAGGAACACCTCCTGCTGCTCGACGATCACCCCGGCGCCCAGGTCCAGCAGCAGCGCGATCACCAGCACCCCGAAAGACTCCCGCAGGATGGCGCGCAGCGACGGTCCGCCGGACTGCCAGACGCTCACGGCGGTGACCACGGCGGCCGCGCCGCAGACGATCGCAACCGCGCCGACCACAGCCTCGGACTCGGCGAGTGGAACCACCAGCAGCAACACCGGCAGAGTGATCACGTCGGCCGCGGCCGTGACCAGCGGGGCCGTCACGTTGTCGGGATCCCAGCCGAAGCGCACCGACCCTGCCGTCATCCCCAGCGCCACCACCAGTACGAACAGCGACGAGATCACCCCGCCGAGCGTGCTGATGACCACGAAGGCCGCCAGACTCATGGGCACGGGGATGTTGAAGAGCTCCGCCGCCGCCTTGGCCAGCATCGCCAGCATCGCCGAGGACACGATGCTGAGCGCCAGCCCGGCCAGGATGTTCTCCCCCACGACGGTTGCGGGACGCAGACTCAGGCGGAACGTGCCGGCGTGAATGGCGGTGCCGAGGCGCGACCCCAGGGCGCCGAAGATCTTCCCCTGCAGCGCGATGGCGGCCGGCACCATCAGGAGCAGCCCGCCAAGCTGCCCCAGGCGGTCGGCGCTGGCCCCGAGCAGGATTCCCACCACGACGCTGACCACGGCCAGCAGCCCCAGGGCCACGAGGCTCTGCGTGCCCGCCCAGTGGGGCAGGCCGGAGGTGCCTCGCCCCTGTGGGGGCGCGCGCCGCAGACGGAACCTCGCCAGCAGCGGGAAGGTTCGGTCCATGCCACGCTCCCCGGGGCCGAGTAGTGACTAAGTCTCCCCCAGCGTGCAGGGACCCGGCGGAATTTGCGACCGGAATGCCCCCGCCGGCGGGATGCGCTTCCTACGCTGGCGTCATGGGACGTCACCGAGCCCCGCGGGTCGCGGGCCGCTCGTGCCGGTGCCACCGGCACACCGTCAGCCGCCGGGTCGCCGGCCGCGCCCTGATCCTCGTGGCGGTGGCCGCACTCGTCGCAGCCGGATGCGGATCATCGGGACGGGAATTGCGCACCCCGCCCGGGTTCGCCGCCTCCCAGGCCCGCTTCGTACCGGTCAACCAGAGCCAGGGGCCCGGCGGCATGCTCGTCGAGGGCACCGACTTCGCGCCGGGCGGGGAGCTGCCGGCGCGGCTGCTGGAGACGGACGAACCGCCCACGCTGGCGTGGTGGAACATCCCGCTGGGCACGACGGAGCTGGTGCTGCTGGTCAGCGCCTTCGACCCGCAGGAACCGCCGGTCCTGTGGGCCGTCGCCGGCCTCGGACCATCCAGCGCCGGACTCTTCGGGGGGCCGCTGCCGCCAGGCGTGCGGGGGCTGCCGCGGGCCGGCGGCGAACCGGACTGGCCGGGCTACCCGCCGGCAGGCACCCGCGTCGTGTTCAGCCTGTGTGCCCTGGCGGCCCCGCTGTCCCCCGACGCCGGCGCCTCCGACGCCTGGAACCTCTGCTATTCCGACTCGCTCGGCCTCGCCACCGTCAGCGGGCTGGTCCCGGCCCTGCCACCATGAGGCGGATGGACCGGAGGTACCGGGTCTGGTTCGAAGGGACGGCGCCGGTCGCGGAGCTGCCCGCCGACGTCGACCTCGTCGACGGCCCGGCAAGCGCGGAGGCCGCAATCGTGGGGTCGGCGACACGGTGGGACGGCGCCGCCTGCCGGCGATTTCCCGATCTGAAAGTCGTGGTTCGGCGTGGCATCGGTTTCGACAACGTGGACGTCGCAGCCTGTGCCGCCCACGGCGTCGCCGCCTGCAACGCTCCCGACGCGCCCACGGTGTCCACGGCCGAACACGCCCTGACGCTGCTACTGGCCGTCAGCAAGCGTCTCAAATCCGCCGAGCGCCGCCTCCGCGAGGGCGACGGGCTGGTTGGGACGCCGGCAGCCGTCGGCGGTATCGAACTCGACGGCCGCACGCTCGGCCTCATCGGCTGCGGGCGCATCGGCAGACGCCTGGGCGGCTACGCCGAAGCGCTGGGCGTGCGGGTGCTGGCACACGACCCCCATCTCGACGCCGCACCCGTGGGCAGATTGGTCGCCCTCGAGGAGATCTGGGCGTCTGCCGACATCGTCTCGCTGCACGCCCCCGCCACACCGGCGACCCGTCACCTCGTCAACGCCACCTCATTGGCGGCGATGCGTCCCGGCGTGGTGATCGTCAACTGCGCCCGCGGCTCTCTCGTGGATCACGACGCCCTCCTCGCAGCCTTGGAGTCCGGTCACGTGGCGGGGGCGGGGCTCGACGTCACCGATCCCGAGCCGCTCCCCGCCGACCACCCGCTCCTGCACCGTGACGACGTTCTGGTCACCCCCCACGTCGCCTCGGGAACCACCGCCGGCACGGAGCGGCTCGTGACCCAGGCGCTGGCCCAGTCACTTGTCTGGCTGCGCGGCGGCACGCCCGAGCACCTGCTGGACCCCGCCGCCGCCGACCCCGCCGTGGACCGCCGCCACCGGAGCGGGATCGATTGAGCGGACTGGACCGCGCCTAGCCCCGGAGCCTTTCCCGCAGCACGAACTTCTGGATCTTGCCGGTGCTGGTCTTGGGGAGATCGCCGAAGATCACCCGCTTGGGCACCTTGAAGCGGGCGATCGCCTCCTGCGCGAACTCGATGAGTTCCGCCTCGCTCGGCGAGGCCCCCGGGCGCGGCGCCACGAAGGCCACCGGCAACTCGCCCCAGGTCTCGTCGGGCACACCCACAACCGCCGCCTCCAACACACCGGGGTGGCGGACCAGCACCTGCTCCACCTCGATGGAGGTGATGTTCTCACCGCCGCTGATGATCACGTCCTTGGCCCGGTCGCGCACCTCCATGTAGCCGTCGGGGTGCACGACGCCCACGTCGCCGGTGCGGAACCAGGCCCCGTCGGGGCGCTGCAGGGTGGCGGCAGCGGTGGCGGCGGGGTCCCGGTAGTAGCCCAGCATCACCACGTTGCCTCGCAGGACCACCTCGCCGGGGGTGGCTCCGTCGGCGGGCACGTCAGCACCGTCTGCGTCCACGACCCGCAGCTGCGAGCAGGCGATGTTGGCGACACCCTGGCGAGCCTTGCGCCGGGCCTGCTCGGCCGGGCCGAGCGCGCCCCACTCGGGTCGCCAGTCACAGATCACCGCCGGGCCGTAGCTCTCGGTCAACCCGTATAGATGGGTGACGTGCAGGTTCAGGTCGGCGAGGCGGGCGAGCAGGCTGGGCGACGGCGGCGCACCGCCGACGGCCACGTGCACCGGGCAGGCCGCCGGGGTGGCGTCGGGATGGGAGGCCAGCATCGTCAGCACGGTCGGCGCGGCATTGAGGTGGGTGATGCCGTGGCGCCCGATGACCGACCAGACATCCCCGGCGTCGACCTGGCGCAGCGCCACGTGCACCCCGCCCGCGGCGGTGACC
Source organism: Acidimicrobiia bacterium (assembly GCA_009835395.1). Taxonomy (GTDB): domain Bacteria; phylum Actinomycetota; class Acidimicrobiia; order Acidimicrobiales; family CATQHL01; genus VXNF01. The sequence goes on along the minus strand of VXXM01000028.1, from coordinate 1,428 downwards.
GCCCAGGGATAGCACCAACCGTTGCAGTGGAACATCGGCAGCGTCCACAGGAACACGCTGGCGGCGTCCAAGCCGCCTTGGGCGACCATGGCCAGCGCCTGCAGGTAGGCGCCGCGGTGCGAGTACATCACGCCTTTCGGGTGCCCGGTCGTGCCGGAGGTGTAGTTGAGGCTGAGCATCCCCAACTCGTCGGTGACATCGAGGTGCAGGGGTGTGGCCGCGGCGAGCCGTTGCTCGTAGTCGTCGTCGGGAGCGCCGCAGTTGATCAACTGCACCGGGTGGTCGGCCCCCGCCACGATCGCCTCGCCGACATCGGCCAGGGACTGGTCACAGAGGAGCACCCGGGAGCCGGCGTGGTTCACGATCCAGGTCAACTCGCGGGGCGACAGGCGCGTGTTCAGCGCATTCAGCACGGCCCCGGCCCAGGACACGCCGAAGTGGGATTCGAGAGCCACGTGGCTGTTCGGCACCAGCGTCGAGACCCTGTCACCGGCGCTCACCCCTGCCTGGCTCAGCGCCCCGGCCAACCGCGTCGAGCGCCGGTGCAGTTCCCGGTAGGTGAAGGTGCGCTCGCCGTCGATCAGCGCCGTCCTGTCGCCGAAGACGAACGCGCTGCGATCCAGGAAGACCGTCGGCGTCAAGGGCTCGGGGCCGAAGGCCGGGACCGGCCTCGAGGATTCGGGCATCACCTCAGTGTCGCAGACTGCTGTCGCCGTCCGGAAATAGGCGCGGCGGCCGCCGACCACCCGGTGCTGTTGATCGACTGCGGCGCTCCCGACGACGACTACGAGCAACGGCTCGCCGCCGCCGAACCGCGGGTCGCTCAAAACGGTCGAGGCGGGTTTGGACCTCGCTCCAAAGGTCCAAACCCGCCTTCTCCACCTGCCGCAACCCTGCTGCTCCAACTGCTCGGGTTGCGGTCATCCGGAAGATCCCGGCGATCTTGATGTCTGTGCGCACTGACGCTTGAGCGTCCTGTTCGGTTGACAGCCGCCGGGAAAAAGTTTCTCTTCAGCCTGGCGGTGGCCGGTAGCGCTCGCCGCGGGCGTCGCTCTGGGTGTCGGCGGCCTGCGTGGCCAGCAGGTCCGCGGCGTCGTTCCAGGGGTCGCCGCCGTGTCCCTTCACCCAGCGGAACGTCACGCCCCGCGCCTGGACCTGCTCGATCAGCGGCATCCACAGGTCCTGGTTCTTGACCGGCTCCTTGCGGGCGTTGCGCCAGTTGCGCCGCTGCCACCCCACCCACCATCGCTGCTCGAAGCAATTCACGATGTACGTGGAGTCGGTAACCACCTCCAGCGGGTCCAGACCCTCCAGGGCCGCCAGAGCCTCCAGGACCGCCTGCATCTCCATACGGTTGTTGGTCGTCTCCGGGGCGGCGCCTGCCGCCCACGGGCCGTCGGGCACCACCCAGCCCCAGCCCCCCGGACC
>VXXM01000048.1:47672-75283 GCA_009835395.1 Acidimicrobiia bacterium | reverse complement strand
GCCGGCGGCTCCTCCTCCGCCTCCGCCGCCGCCCAAGCCCTGGGTGCAGGCGGCCATGGGGCGCAACAAGATCCCCTACTGGGTCATGCCGGTACTGCTGTTCCTGCCCATCTGGGTGTTCATGTACATCGGCACCCTGGAGGATCCCACCCGGGCCGCAACCGGCATCCTGGCCGACGGCGCTGAGGTGTACGCCGCGCAGTGTGCGGTCTGCCACCTCGCCTCGGGCGGCGGCAGCGGGACCGGCCCCCAGCTGAACGACGGCGAAGTGCTGCTGACCTTCCCCGACGATCCCGAGAACCTGGGTCTGGCCCAGCACGTCACCTGGGTGGCCATCGCCACCGACGGCACCGGCGAGGGCAACCCGTACGGCTCGCCCGAGCGAGGCCGCGAGGCCGGTTGGTTCGCCAACATGCCCGGCCACTGGGACGAGCTGAGCGGCACGGAGATCCTGGCGGTCGTCCTCTACGAGCGGGTCACCCACGGCGAGAGCGACGTGGCGGCGACACTGGCGCCGCTGGTGGACCAGTTGCTGGCCGACGGGACGCTGGTCCTCCCCGACCAGTTCGACGAGAACGCGACCCCTGAGGACGTGGCGGGGTTCCTGGCACCACTCCTGGCAGCCGGCGACGGAGCCTGACCATCGCCCACCGGCACGATCTGGTCGTCGTCGGCGGCGGACCAGCCGGCGCGGCCACCGCCTACTGGGCGGCACTGCAGGGCCTCGACGTGGTGGTGCTGGAACGCAAGCGCTTCCCGCGTGACAAGACCTGCGGCGACGGTCTGACGCCCCGGGCGGTCAAGCAACTCGTCGACATGGGCCTCGGGGCCGAGATCGGGTCCTATCACCGCTTCGGCGGCCTGCGGGCCGTCGCCCACGGCCATACCCGGGAACTGCCCTGGCCCGACCACCCGATCTATCCCTCCCACGGCTACGTGGTGCGGCGCAGCACCCTGGACGCCGCGGTGCTGGAGCACGCCCGCAGGGCGGGGGCGCTGGTGTGGCACGGGGCCGAGGCCACCGAGCCGCTGCTGGCCGGCAGCCTCTGCCGGGGTGTGCGCGTGCTGGATCACAACTCCGGCGAACGCAGCGACCTGGAGACCGGCTACCTGGTAGTGGCCGACGGGGCGAACTCCCGGTTCGGGCGCGCACTGGGATGCCGGCGCGAGCGCTCCTGGCCCCAGGGAATGGCGATCCGCACCTACTTCGAGAGCCCCAACCACGACGACCCGTGGATCGAGAGCGCCCTGGATGTGCGCGACCGCAACGGCGCCACGCTGCCGGGCTACGGCTGGATCTTCCCTCTCGGGGACGGCACGGTGAACGTGGGCATCGGCCTGCTCACCTCCTTCAAGGACTGGCGGAACGTCAACACCAGCCACCTCATGGAGGAGTGGGCCTACGCCGCGCCCGACCGTTGGGGGCTCGACCCGGCCGCGCCGCTGGCACCCCCGGTGGGGGGCCGCCTGCCGATGGCCGGCTCGGTCAATCCCAAGGCCGGCCCGAACTTCCTGATCGTGGGCGACGCGGCGGGTTCGGTGAACCCGTTCAACGGCGAGGGGATCGACTACGCCTACGAGACGGGACGCCTTGCCGCCGAACTGGTGGCCGAGGCGGTGATCTGCGAGGACGGCCTGGCCCTGGCCCGCTACCCCGAGCTGCTGGAGAGCAGCTACGGCGCCTACTTCAAGGTGGCCCGGCTCTTCGCCTACGCCATCGGCCGGCCGCGCCTCATCAGCCGGCTGGTGCAGTTCGGGATGCAGTCCCAGACCCTCATGGAGTGGGCGCTGCGCATCATGGCCAACCTCATGAACGAGGACGACCCCGGCGCCGCCGAGTACATCTACAAGACCGCAGCCAAAGCCGCCTGGCTCTGGCCCGACTGAGGGCTAGATTCGCCGGGACGCAAGACTGCGGACCGTTCGCGAGCTCGGAGAATGCGAGAATGGCAGCCCTGAGCGACAAGACCGGACTCATTTCGCCTTACTGCGGGGAGTTGGTGGACCTGATCGTCCCGCAGGAGCAGGCTGTCGAGCTGAAGGCGCGCGCCGCGGGTCTTCCCAGCATCCAGCTGTCCGATCGCGCCACCTGCGATCTCGAACTGCTGGCGACCGGGGCGTTCTCACCGCTCGACCGGTTCATGGGCGAGGGCGACTACCGCCGCTCGGTGGCGGAGATGCGGCTCGGTGACGGCAGGGTCTTCCCGATACCGGTGACGTTGCCGGTGGACGATCCGTCAGCCATCCGGCTCGACGGTGATATCGCGCTGCGCGATTCCCGCAACGAGCTGCTGGCCGTCATGACGGTGACCGAGGCGTACGAGTGGGACCTGAACGAGACGGCCGACCAGGTGTTCGACACCCGCGACGTGCGGCACCCGCTGGTGTCGGAGATGCACCGCTGGGGCCACCTCAACATCTCCGGCCCGCTGCGCGTGCTGCGAACCCCGCCGCATCACGACTTCGCCGCCCTGAGGAAGACACCGTCGGAGGCTCGCGCCACCCTCGCCGGCTTCGGCCACCCGAACGTCGTGGCCTTCCAGACCCGGAACCCGCTTCACCGCGCCCACGAGGAGCTCACCAAGCGGGCCGCCGCCGGCGTGGATGGCGTCCTCCTGCTGCACCCCGTCGTGGGCCTCACCAAGCCCGGGGACGTGGACCACTACACACGCGTCCGCACCTACGAAGCGCTGACCCGGCACTATTACGAGCCGGACAGGGTGCTCCTGTCGTTGTTGCCGCTGGCGATGCGCCTCGCCGGGCCCCGCGAGGCGCTCTGGCACGCCATCATCCGGCGCAACTACGGGGCCAACCACCTCATCGTCGGCCGCGACCACGCCAGCCCCGGCCTCGACTCGGAAGGCAAACCGTTCTACGGCCCGTACGACGCCCAGGAGATCGTCGACCGGTTCAGCGATGAGACCGGGGTCAGGGCCGTCACCTTCAGCGAGATGGTGTACATCCCCGACGAGGACAGGTACGAGGAGGTCACCGCGGTTCCCGAAGGCTCGCGGACAGCCTCGATCTCCGGGACGCAGGTGCGCGAGGAGTATCTGGGCCAGGGGCGCGCGCTGCCCGGTTGGTTCACCAGGCCCGAGGTGGCCGAGATCCTGGCCGAGAGCTATCCCCCGAAGCACCGCCAGGGCGTGTGCGTCTGGTTCACCGGCCTCAGCGGATCGGGCAAGTCCACGACCGCCGAGGCGCTCACAGACCTGCTGATGGAGCATGGGCGGCAGGTGACCCTGCTGGACGGGGACGTCGTGCGCACGCACCTGTCCAAGGGGCTCGGCTTCTCCAAGGAGGACAGGGACACCAACATCCTGAGGATCGGATTCGTCGCCTCCGAGATCGTCCGTCACGGCGGCGTGGCGATCTGCGCGGCCGTGAGCCCGTACAGCGCGACCCGGAACGCGGTGCGCGCCCTAGTCGGCTCGGAGCGATTCGTCGAGGTGTTCGTGGACACGCCTCTGGGCGTCTGCGAGGAGCGCGACTCCAAGGGCATGTACGCCATGGCGCGCCGGGGTGAGATCACCGGCTTCACCGGCATCGACGATCCGTACGAAGCGCCGGAGAACCCGGAGATCAAGCTGGACACCGTCCGGAGCTCGGCGCGGGACAATGCCCGCCGGATCCTGCACCACCTCGCCGAGGAGCGGTTCGTGCGATCCCCCGCCGGCGAGGTGGCCCCGCCCGACCGCGCCTGAGCGGTTTCACATCCCCTGCCGGGGTCCGCCAAACTTGTCGCGTGAGCCGACCGGCGAGGTAAGCCATGGGAAAGTTCGCAATCAGCCTCCTCGGTCTGTTCCGAAGGATCTCGCTCCTCGTCCGGAGGCTTCGAGGCCACACGCCTGACGACGTGGTCGACCGGCGCGTCGTAAGCGGCGAGTCCTGGAGCGACTTCTGTGACGCGCTGAAGGCGGCAGGAGCCGCTCTGAGCTTTCCCGGGACCCCGCGCGATCCGTTCAATCAGGCCGAGGGATACCGCTACCTGAGCCGTCTCGCCCGGGCCGGGCTGATGGCGTTCGTCGAGCACGCCGACCCCGCTGCGCCCGTGCTGCATCGTGTCGTCGACGAGACCACGAAGATGGGTGCCGACAACCCCGACAACTTCTACCTGACGGCCGCGCTGGACGGCGGCTACGAGTACAGGATCACCGGGCGCCGCAACACGATCGCCTACTTGAGCTTCGGGACCCAGTCCGGCCACTACGGTCAGGGTGGTGGCCTTCCCCCGACCGGGTACATCGAGTCCGATGAGATCGAGATGGACACCGACGGCTGCTTCGAACTCGTGGTGAGCTCCAAGCCCAGCGACGGCAACTGGCTCCCGATGACGCCGGAGACCGGGGCGCTGGTGGTCCGCCAGACATTCGGTGACCGCAGCACCGAGTCTCCGGCGGAGCTGACCATCGAGCGCATCGACGGCGCGTCCGGCGAGCGGCGCGCCTCCCACCTCACGGCGAGGGCGCTGGACGAGGGGTTACGGAAGGCGGGGGCGCTGGTGGCCGGGGCGCCGCTCCTGTTCACCAAGTGGGCGCGCGACTTCCAGAAGCACAGCAACGAACTGCCGATGTTCGACCCGAAGGTGTCACGGGCCGCCGGCGGCGATCCGAACATCACCTACTACCACAGCCACTGGGCGATCGCCCCCGACGAGGCCCTGCTCATAGAGGTCACACCGCCGGAGTGCGAGCACTGGAACTTCCAGCTGAACAACTACTGGATGGAGTCGCTGGACTACCGCCACTTCCGGATCCACACCAACAAGCACCTCGCCCACCACGCCGCCGACGGCTCGGTGCGCCTGGTCGTGTCACACCGGGATCCCGACCTCCCCAACTGGATCGAGACCGCGGGCCACACGTCGGGCACCATGTGTTTCCGGTGGGTGCGGGCCAAGGAGCACCCGCAACCCCGGACCCGGCTCGTCAAGCTGGAAAGCCTGCCGGAGGCGGCGCCGCCGGAGATCGATCCCGCGGTCGGGAGCACCGCGTGACGTCGACGGACTACGCGAACCCGTATCGCCCCCTGGCGATCAGGTTGTTCAACCGGATCGGCAGGGCCGGGCGGAGTCTCGATCAGCCCGCTCGCCTGCATGTCGATTCGCTCATCGACTCGGCGCGGCGGAAGACCGGGTTGACGGACTTCGGCGCTGACGGACATCTCCGCGCCCTGGGCGTGCTCGTCGAGTCGATCAACGACGAAGCCCGGCTGACCGCAACCGGCCGGCTGATGCAGAGGTCGCGACTTTCCGCCGCGCTGGTCAGCCGGCTGCAGATCCAGGAACTGCTCAGGCGGCACCCCGAGATCGACGACATCGACCTCGGCCGGATCGTTCTGGTCGCCGGACTGCAGCGCACCGGCACCACGCTGCTGCAGCGCCTGCTGAGCTCCCATCCGGAGATTCGAAGCATCACAGGACCCGAGGTCCTGCACCCGGTGCCCGATGTCGATGATGTCGAACGCGGCAAGAGAACCCGTGAGAGGCGGGCGGTTCTCGCCAAGCGGGCATTCTCCTATCTGGCGCCCGAGTTCACGGTGATCCATCCGATCGACCACGACCAGCCGGAGGAGGAGGTCCTGCTGATGGATCTGACCTTCATGAGCCAGTCGGCAGAGGCAACCATGCACGTGCCGAGCTACTCCCGCTGGCTCGAGGGTGAGGATCACACGTGGACCTACGAGTACCTCCAGCGGGTCCTGAAGGTGCTCTGCTGGCAGCGCCCCGGCCGGACCTGGGTGCTCAAGACCCCGCAGCACATGGAGCACCTCGACGCATTCAGGACCGTGTTCCCCGAGGCCACGATCGTGCAGACCCATCGCGATCCCCGCAAGACGGTCGCCTCGTTCTGCAGCCTCGTGGCCCATGCCCGCGGCATGTTCAGCGACTGCGTCGACCCCTTCGAGATCGGGGAACACTGGTTCCGGAAGACGCGCAGGATGGTCCAACGGTCGGCGCAGGCCCGGGAGGATGCGGGAGACCGCCGGTTCGTCGACGTCTCGTACTACGACCTGACCCGGGATCCGATCGCCGAGTTGCGGCGGATCTGCAGCCGGGCGGGGATCGCATTCGACGACGTCGCAGAGCTCACAGCCACCCGCTGCATCGAGGCGAATCCGAAGGACCGCTTCGGCAAGCACGTCTACCGGCTGAGCGACTTCGGATTGAGCGAGCAGATGGTGGACGAGGCCTTCTCGTCGTACCGGGAGAAGCATGCGATCCCGTTCGAATAGGCCCGCAGGCGGCTGCTGAGCGAAGGGCGGCACCGGGGCACCGATCACCATGGCACCAGAGTCCCCCAAGGCCGGGCGCGGCAACGTGGTCGACGCCATGATCAAGGCGGTTCGCGACCTGAGGGATCTCAAGAACCCAGAGCTCGGCCCGCTCCGCGATGACGAGCGGATCGACGGCAAGGCCTGCCTGATCACGGGGGCCAACAGCGGGCTGGGCAGGGCTGCGGCGATCGAACTGGCGAGGCGAGGCGGGAACATGATCCTGGCCTGCCGGCCAGGTCATGCCGGGACCGCCGATGAGATCAGGCGACTCTCCGGATCCGACGCCGTCGAGTTGATCGAGGTGGATCTCTCCGACCTGCGCTCCGTTCATCGCTGCTGCGACGAGCTGCAGCGACGCGGCACGCGTATCGACATCGCCCTCCTGAACGCCGGTTGCATGTCGCGCCGGTCACAGAGGACGCCGCAGGGATACGAGATCATGTTCGCGGTCCACTTCCTGGCGAACCGGGTGATGATCGACCGCTGGCTGGCCGACGGCGTCGTCAGCCCGTCGAGCCGGCCCGGCGAGGCGCCGCGGATCGTCTTCGTGTCGTCGGACTCGCACCGGTCCGCTCCGCCCATCGATTTCGACCGCCTCGGTTCCTGCCCGGAGTACGGGATGTCCCAGAGCATGCGGCACTACGCCGGGAGCAAGTTGGTCCTCTGCACCTTCGCCACCGAACTCTCCCGCCGGCTGAACCCCGGCGACGGGGTCGACGTGGCCGTACATGCGCTGTGTCCGGGAGGGGTCGACACGAACATCGTCAGGGACGCGCCGAGGCTGCTGAAGCCGATCGTGAACGCCTGGTTGCGATGGTTCTTCCAGAAGCCGGAGGAGGCGATCGGACCGATCCTCCATCTTTGCTGCGCCGAGCAGGCGGGCAACTCCACCGGGACGTACCTGCACATGATGCACAGGAGGCAGGTCTCGCCGGACGCGGCGGATCCGGCCAACGGAGCCCGGCTGTGGGAAGCCAGCGAGGCCATGATGGCGAGGTCCCGCGAGACCCGCTGACCGAGACCCGCCGGGGTCAGGCCAGTTCGGCGGCGGCCTCGGTGGCGGCGGTGATGGTGGCGTCGATGTCGGCTTCGCTGTGGGCGAGGCTGACGAAGATGGCCTCGTAGGGGCCCGGGGCGAGCGCCACGCCGCGGCGCAGCATGGCCTGGAAGAACGGGGCGTAGAGACCACTCGCCACTGACGCAGCGGCCTCGTCGAAGTTCCGCGGCATCCCGTCGCCGAAGAACAGGCCCAGCAGCGAACCGACACGCGGCACCACGGCGTCGACCCCGGAGGCACCGAAGGCCCCCTCCAGCCCGGCCGCCAGCTTCACGGCGATGGCCTCGAGACGCTCGTAGGCCGACCCGTCGAGCGCCGCGAGCGTCGCCAGCCCGGCCGCGGTCGCCAACGGGTTCCCCGAGAGCGTGCCGGCCTGGTACACGCCGCCGAGCGGCGCCAGGTGTCCCATGAGTTCCCGGCCGCCGCCGAAGGCGCCCACCGGAAGGCCGCCGCCGATGACCTTGCCGAAACACCACAGATCGGGCCGCACCCCGTAGAACTCCGTGGCGCCGCCGCAGGCGAGACGGAAGCCGGTGATCACCTCGTCGAAGACCAGCAGCGCACCGGCCCGGTCGCAGGCCGCCCGGAGCCCTTCCAGGAACCCCTCCGCCGGCGCCACCAGACCCATGTTGGCGGCCACCGGCTCCACCAGAACCGCCGCGGTGTCCCCGTCAACGTCGGGCACCACGTTGTAGGGGGCGACCACCGTGTCGGCGACCGCGCCCGGTGTGACGCCGTCGCAGCCGCTGAGGCCCTGGTTGGCCACGCCGCTGCCGCCGGCCGCCAGCAGCGAGTCGGAATGGCCGTGATAGCAGCCGGCGAACTTGACGATCTTGTTGCGGCCGGTGGCGCCCCGAGCCAGGCGGACCGCCGACATGGCCGCCTCCGTGCCGCTGGAGACCAGCCGGAGCATCTCCAGGCCCGGCACACGGGCGCACATCTCGGTGGCCAGGCGCACCTCGCGCTCGGTGGGGGCGCCGAAGCTGGTGCCGTCGGCAGCCGCCGCGACGACGGCACCGATGACCGCCGCGGGAGCGTGGCCGAGGATGCCCGGCCCGTAACTCTGGACGTAGTCGATGTAGCGATTGCCCTCGGCGTCCCACACGTGGGCTCCCTGCCCGCGGGCGACGAAGTAGGGAGTGCCGCCGACGGAGCCGAACGCCCGCACCGGCGAGTTGACCCCGCCGGGGAGCACGGCACAGGCCCGCTCGAACAATCCGGCGTTGGTGAGTTCGGCGTCGCCGGCGGCGATCCCCGGCGGCTCAGCCACCGAGCGCCTCGGCGATGTCTGCGGCGAAGTAGGTGAGGATGAAGTCGGCGCCGGCCCGCTTGACGGCGGTCAACTGCTCGAGCGCAACCGCGGGGCCGTCGATCCAGCCCCGCTCGGCGGCGGCGGCGATCATGGCGTACTCACCGGAGACGTGGTAGGCCCCCAACGGCACGTCGACCGCGGCGCGTGTGCGGGCGATCACGTCCAGGTAGGTGACCGCCGGCTTGACCATGACCATGTCGGCCCCTTCGGCCACGTCGGCGAGCACCTCGGTCATCGCCTCGCGGGCGTTGCGCCAGTCCTGCTGGTAGCCCTTGCGGTCGCCGCTGCGGATGGTCACGTCGACGGCGTCCCGGAACGGGCCGTAGAGCGCCGAGGCGAACTTGGCGGCGTAGGCCAGGATCGCCACGTCGGTGTGCCCGGCGCCGTCGAGGGCGCTGCGGATGGCCCCCACCTGGCCGTCCATCATCCCACTGGGAGCGCACACGTGGGCGCCGGCGTCGGCCTGGGCCACGGCGGCCTGCCCGTAGATGCCGAGCGTGGCGTCGTTGTCCACCGAACCGTCGGAGCGGAGGATCCCGCAATGCCCGTGGTCGGTGTACTCGTCGACGCACAGGTCGGCCATCAGCACCACGTCGTCGCCCACCTCGTCACGCAGCTCCCGCAGCGCCACCTGGACGATGCCGTCGGGATTCCACGCCTCGGACCCTTCGGCGTCCTTGCGGGCCGGCACGCCGAACAGGATCACCCCCGGCACACCCAGGTCGCGCAGCCGCCTCACCTCGGTGCGCAGCGACGCCACCGTGTGCTGCACGACGCCCGGCAACGAGGGCACCGGCTGTGGCTCGTCGATTCCCTCGCGCACGAACAACGGCGCCACCAGGTCGTCGATGTGCAGGGCCGTCTCGGCGACGAGCCGGCGCAGCGCGGCGATGCGGCGCAGCCGGCGGGGACGCTGGGCGGGGAAGGCCACGGAGTCCGAGTCTACGAACGGCACCCGACGATCAGCCGGGCCGGCCGGGACGGCGGCGGGCCCGGCCGGTCTCAGCCGGCGTGGGCGACCAGGGCGGCGACCAGGCCCTCGATGGTGAACTCGGTGGCCTCGATGTGAACGGTCAGGTTCCGGCGGCGGGCGGCCGCGGCCGTAACCGGCCCGATGACGGCGACCGTGCCGGGCACCGGCAGCGGCTCGGGCTGATCGCAGAACGCCTCGACGACCGAGGGCGATGTGAAGATCACGGTGTCGCAGCCGGCCGCGGCGGCGCGCTCGGCCTCGGCCAGGACCCGGGGCTGGGCCCGGTAGGCAGCCACGACGTCGACCGACCAACCCTTGGCGCGCAGCCCGACGGGCACCACGTCGCGGGCCACCTCAGCCCGGACGACGAGGACCCGGCCGGCACCGTCGTACGCGTCCGGGCGTGGGAAGGCCTCCACCAGGGACTCGGCGACGAACTGTCCGGGCAGCAGCGAGGCCACGGCGCCCATCTCGGCCAGAGCCGCCGCGGTGGCCGGACCGATGGCGGCGACCCGCAGGGTCGGCGGCAGCTCCTGCTCGCCGAGCGCGGCCGCGAGTCGCTTCGCGCCGTTCGCCGAGGTCACCACCAGCCAGTCGTAGCGCGCCAGGCGTCGGACGGCCCCGGCCAGGGCGGCGCCTCCGTCTCGCGGGGGCAACAGCTCGATGAGCGGGACGAGCACGGGCTCGGCTCCCGAGGCGCGCAGCGTCTCGGCGCTGGCCAGTCCCTGCGCGGCGGGCCGCACGACCAGGATCCGCCGCCCCGTCAAGGCCCGCTGTTCAGGCATCGCCGCCGCGCCCCGCCGCTGCCCCGCGCCCCGACGACCGTGCCGGAGCGCCCCCCAGCAGGATCTCGGCCAGCTCGCGACCGGCCTGCACGCCCTCATCGCCCCGCACCGTGGCGCGGCGCAACGGCTCCCCGACGGCGGGTGCCAGCACGCCGCTCAGCTGGACCGCGTCCTCGAGGAGCCGGGCATGCGCACCCGCAGGCACGGTGCAGTCTCCACCCAGGGCGGCCAGGAAGGCCCGTTCGGCGTCCACGCAACGGCGGGAGCCAGCATCCTCGATCGCCGCCAGCAGGCGGCGCAGGTCGCGGTCCTCGGCGCGGCACTCCACGGCCAGGGCTCCCTGACCCACCTGCGGCACCATCAGGTCCAGGTCCAGGACCTCGAGCACGGGGGGCCGCCGATCGAGACGCTCGAGCGCCACCAGGGCAATAACCACGGCGTCGAAGTCCGCCGCCTTGGCCAGTCGGGTGTCGATGTTCCCTCGCAGGTCCGCGAAACGCAGGTCGGGCCGCTGATCCGCCAGCTGGACACGCCGGCGCGCCGAACCCGTGGCCACCACGGCACCCTCCCCGAGGTCTGCCAGCCGGGAGCCGACGAGCGCGTCGCGCACCTCGCCTCGCCGCGGGACCGCGGCGAGGCAGAGACCCTCGGGGGTCTGCGACGGCAGGTCCTTGGCCGAATGCACGGCCACCTCCGCCCGGCCGTCCAGGACCGCCGCCTGCAGCGCCCGAACGAAGACCCCCTTGCCGCCGATATCCGCCAGGGAGGCCGTGGCGAGGCGATCCCCCTCGGTCCGGATCGGCACGGCCTCGGTACCGAGGCCGGGATGTTTCTGCGACAGCATCCGGCCCACGGCCGCGGCCTGCCAGAGGGCCAGCGGACTCGACCGGGTGGCAATTCGCAGACGCCGCGGTGCGTCCCGGCCCGGCGCACCGGAGGAGAGATACTCAGATGTCGAAGAGCTCGCGGAGGGCACCGGCCAGTTGCTCGCTCCCACCGTCGGGGGCGGCTTCCTTCAGGCGCACGGTGGGCTCGTGCAGGACCTTGTTGACGATCCCGTGCACCAACGCCTCCACCGCCCGGCGCTGCTCGGCGTCGAGGGAGGCGAGGCGGGCGTCGAAGCGTTCGAACTCCGCCTGGGAGATGTCGCAGATGCGTCGCCGGAACTCGCTGATGAGCGGCGCCACGTCGCGCCCGGCCGCCTGGTCGCCGTGGCGCTCGGCCTCGGCGTGGACGATCGCCCAGGCTCTGCGGATCTCGGCCTCCGTGTGACCCCCGTTGGCGGACGCGAACGACCGCACGTCGGACATGTCGCACAGTCTCAGGCCGTCGAGGGCGGCGGCTGCGGGGTCCACGTCGCGGGGCACGGCGATGTCCACCACGAGCAGCTCCCGGCCGCCACGCTCGGCCATCACCTTGTCCAGCTCGTCGAAGTCCATGACCAGCGAGCTGGCGGCGGTCGAAGTGAACAGCACGTCGGCACCCACGAGTTCGGCCGCAAGCTCGTCGAGGTGGACGGCCCGCGCACCCAACATGAGCGCCAACTCCTGCGCCCGCTGCCAGGACCGGCTGGCCAGGACCAACTCGGCGCCGCGGACCGGGGCGATGGCCTTGGCCATGCCGCCGCCCATCTCGCCCGCACCCAGCACGGCGATGCGCCGACCGGCGAAGCCGCCGAGACGGTCCGACGCCAGGGCCACCGCAGCCTCGGAGACCGACGTGAGCTCGCGCCCCACCTGCGTCTCGGTCCGGACCCGCCGGCCCACGCCGAGGGCCTGCCGGAAGAGCGGGTTCAAGTTGCCGCCGGCGACGCCCGCCGCCTCGGCGGTCTGCCAGGCCCGCTTGACCTGACCCTGGATCTCGGCCTCGCCCAGAACCACCGAGTCCAGCCCGCTCACCACGGCGTAGAGATGGCGCACGGCGTCGGTGCCGTACAGCGAGTAGACCGAGTTGTTCATCTCCACCGCCGCCACAGAGGCCTGCTCGGCGAGGTGGTCGTAGATGTGCTCGTACGCCGAGTGGAACTTCTCGGCCCAGGCGTACACCTCCAGCCGGTTGCACGTCGACAGCACGACCGTCTCATCGACGTTCGGCAACTCGTCGAGCCGGCCGAGGGTCTTGGGGAGGTTCCCGTGCGGTGCGCTGAGGCGCTCCAGCAACTCCAGCGGCGCGGTGCGGTGATTCAGGCCGATGGCGAGGACGGACACGCCGTCAATCTAGCGACAGGATCAGGAGACCCTCCCCGGCTCCAGCAGATCCTCGAGCGCGCCCGGCACGTGGCGTCGCTGGTAGAAGCTGAGCACCTGCAACTCGACGGCAAGGTCCACGTTACGCACGCTGACACCGTCGGCGGTGTTGACGATCACCGGTGCGAAGTTGAGGATCGAGCCGATGCGCGCGGACACCATGCGGTCCACGACATCCTGCGCGGCCGCGGCCGGCGTGGCCACGATGCCGATGGCGATGCGGTTCTCCGAGGCGATCTCCTCGAGTTCGTCGACGTGGCGCACCGGCACACCTGCGATCTTGCGGCCGACCTTCGCCGGATCGGCGTCCACCAGCGCCCGCACGGGGTAGCCCCTCTCCAGGAAGCCGCCGTAGTTGGCCAGCGCCGAACCAAGGTTGCCCAGGCCGGCGATCAACACAGGCCAGTCATGGGTCAGCCCCAACTCCCGGCTCACCTCGTAGAGCAGATGCTCGACGTTGTAGCCCACGCCGCGGATGCCGAAGGAGCCCAGGTAGGAGAGATCCTTGCGCACCTTGGCGGCGTTCACCCCGGCAAGAGTCGCCAGGCGGGTCGAGGACACCGTGGTGGTCCGGGTGGACAGCAACTCCAGCAGGACCCTGCGGTAGACCGGCAGCCGGGCCACGGCGGCCGCCGGGATCGAGTTGTAGCCGTCGGTCCCCGGATCACCCGCGCGCATGGCGAGAGGCTAGTGAGATTTCTCTAATTCACAAAGTGTCGGGGGTCGCTCAGCGCGCCAGGAAGAAGATCTGGAGGACGCCGGCCACGAGCACGGCCACGAGCAGGACGGCGATCACGATGCTGGTCCCGTGCCTCATACGCTTCCTCCTCCGCCGCCGCCCAGACGCACTGTCACGGTACCGGCTCCGCCGGCACCGGCGGAGTCCCCGAGGTGGCTCAGCGTCACCGCCGAGCCCGCCTCGAGGGAGAGTTCGGCGGCGCAGTTGCGACGATCCTGTGCCAGGGAGACGAGCCCGTAGGAGTCCACCACCAAGCCGACCTCCCCGCTCCCGATGGTGGCATAGGTCCCGGCCGGCCGGACCGTGCGCCTCTCGTCTCCTGCCCGCAGTACCAGCGAGTCGCCCAGATGGGCCAGATCCTGCGGGTCCACGTTCAGCTGGGCGTTCCCGTAGTGGTCCACCCACAGGACCTCCGCCTCGACGCGGTCGGGATGCACGGCGGCGTTGGCGACGATGCCCGGCACCAGCCCTGCGGGCTCCACCTCCGGGCCCAACTCGGTGAGCGGCACGCCGAGGGCCAGGTGCCCGACGGCCGGTCCGAAGATGTCGCGGCCGTCGAAGGTGCAGGCGGTCCCGCCGAGGCGGTAGAGCTCGTTGCGCAACTCCACGACGCGTGTGGCACCGCCCACGAGTCCGACGGCCGGCGCCAGCAACCCGTTGTCCGGGCCGACCAGGACCGACGAGCCATCACCGACCTCCACGGCGATGGGCCGGCGGTCGGTGCCGACGGTTGGGTCGACCACGGCCAGCACGACGCCCGGATTCAGATACTGCGCCGCCCGCGCCAGGGTGAGGCCCCCGCCGCGGATGTCGTACCGATCCACGGCGTGGGTGATGTCGACGATCCGGACCTCGGGCGCGATCGACCAGATGACCGACTTGACGACGCCGACGAACTCGTCGGTCAGCCCATAGTCGGACAGGAACGAGACCGTGCGGTAGCGCAGGGTGTCAGACGGCTCGGGTGTAGCGGCCCGCCAGGTAGGCGTCCACGTCCGCCTCGTCGATCCGGTAGGACTTGCCGAACCGGACGGCCGGAAGGTCGCCGGCCTTGATGAGTCGATACACCGTCATCGTCGAGACGCGCATCAACTCCGCCACCTCTGCCACGGTCATGAACCGGGGCCTCTGTTGTACTTTGTCCATGTCTCCCCCTACTCCGCGGCGTCCACAGTACGCAGGCACAACACGACGAACAAGTCGAACACGTCACGCTTGCGCCACAGTGGCCCCATCCCGGCCCGCGGCGGGACGGGGTCGCTCAGGAGCCGCCCAACTCCAACGAGCGCCGGGTGGCAGCCGCAACCGCGGCGGCCACCGCCTCCCGGACTCCCTCGTGCTCGAGAACCCGGATTCCCTCCGCGGTGGTGCCCCCGGGTGAGGTGACGTCCGCCCGCAACGCCGCTGGGGGACGGTCGGCTCGCACGAGCAACTCCCCGGCGCCCCGGATGGTCTCCCGCACGAGGGTGTCGGCGACCTCGGGCGCCAGTCCCTCGGCGACGCCCGCGGCGATCAGCGCCTCGGCCACGAGGAACACGTACGCCGGACCCGAGCCCGACAGCCCGGTGACCGCGTCGAGCTGCTGCTCGGAGGTGACCTCCACCGCGCCCACGCTGCTGAGCACGTCGACCGCCCAGCTCACGTCACCGGCCGAGGCGGAACTGCCGGGAGCCACCGCCGAGACGCCGGCGCCCACGAGTGCGGGCGTGTTGGGCATGGCGCGGACCACCCTTGTGCCGGCGCCCAGCCAGCGCTCCAGGGAGGCCGTCCGCACGCCGGCGGCGATAGACAGGACGCGAGGCGGGTGCAGGGTGGCGAGGGTGGTGGCAGCCGCCTCGACGTCGTTGGGCTTGATGGCCAGCACGGCGTCGACCCCCGCCTGGGGGGCGTCGCTCACCAGCGTCCGCGGGTAACGGCCCGCGAGTTCGCTGCGGCGCTCCGCCAGCGTCTCGGTCACCGCCAACTCGTCGGGCTGCGCCCAGCCCTGAGCGATCAGTCCCCCGAGGAGCGCCTCGCCCATCTTTCCGCCGCCGATGAATTGCAGCCGGAAGCCCACGCCCGCACCCTAGCCCCGCCGCCGGGGCGCTCCGGCCGCCGAGGGGCACCGGACCGGCCGCTTCCCCGATTGAGCCGGTCCGGACACCCCTGGTGTGGTGGCTGAACCGAAACATAATGAAATAGCTGACAATTGTCAAGCAATCCTACGAATTTACATACTATATCATTTATCTTTGAGGCGGCCGGGCGGCCGCTCTCAGCCGCGGAACCGGCCGGCGTAGCCGATGCGCATCGCCGGGCCGAAGTGTCGCTCGGTGGCCTCGTAGAGGGTGCCCAGGATGCGGTCGAGCTCGTCGTCGTCGACGGAGCCGGCAGCGATCTCGCCCAGCAGGAACACGGCGTCTTCCGCGCCGATGGCGAAGCGGGCACCGCGCAGTTTGAGGTTGTGCCGCAGGCAGTACTCGTAGAGCCGGCCCGCGTTCTCCTCCGGCGCCGGGACGAAGTAGGTCTCGAAGTGCAACGAACGCTGCTGCAGCGTCAGCCAGATGGAGAAGACGGACTTCTCCTCGCCCAACAGCCGGATGTACCAGCGCCGCAGCGGTGGCTCGGCGCGCTCCACCGAGGCGACGGAGTCGTCGGCGGCGACCTGGCGGGCCGCCCAGGTGTCTATCCGTCGTTCGATCTCGTCGAGTTCGGCAGGCGCCGCCGGCCGGCGGGTCATCAGGCCAGGCACTCCACGAGCCGGCGCTGCCGCAGCCGGTCGTAGCAACCCGCCAGCAGTCCGGCGGTGGCGTCCCAGGAGTAGCCCCTGGCCACGGTGGCCGCCTCGAGCGCCATCGTGGCGGCCGTGAGACGGTCCTCCAGGATCTCCTCCACGCGCCGCGCCCACGACAGCGGGTCGCGGTCGGCCACGAGGTAACCCGTGCTGCCGTGGCGCACGAGCGTCTTCAGACCCCCGACCTCCGCCGCCACCACCGCCGCGCCGCAGGCCGCCGCCTCCAGCGCCACCAGCCCGAACGTCTCACTCCGGCTCGGCACCAGGACCACATCCGCGGCCCGGTAGTAGGTGGCGAGACGGTGGTGGGGCTGAGGGGCGACGAAGCGCACCCGGTCGGCGAGACCGGCGGAGGCGACCAGGCCGCGGACCCTTGCCAGTTCGGCGCGCCCCTGGCGGCCGCTCGGGCCCCCGACGACGAGCAACCGCGCCCGCCCCAGCCGGCCGTCCAGACGGCCCAGCGTCTCCACCGCCAGATCGAGTCCCTTCAGAGGCTGCACGCGACCCACGAACAGCAGCACGGGCTCGCTGCCGAGGCCCAGGGCCGCCCGGGCGCCCTCAGGGTCGCCGGGCGAGAACAGGGCGTGCTCCACACCCGGCGCCACGATCTGCACCCGGTCCGCAGGCGCCCCGTAGAGGCGCACGAGATGGTCCAACTCCACCGGTCCGGCGGCGCAGACGACGTCCGAGCAGGCCACCACCTCCTCCTCGGCGCGGGCTCGGCCCGGAGGCTCTGCCCCGCCGAGGCCCTGCTTCACCCTGCCGAGCGTGTGGAACGTCGTCACGAGCGGTCGGTCGAGGGCGTGCTTGACGCGGTGACCGGCCACGCCGGAGAGCCAGTAGTGCGCGTGGATGGCGTCAACGCCGCCGTTCAGCCGCAGGTCTGCGAGGACGCCCTCGGTGAATTCGTCGAGCGTGCTATCCAGTGACTCCTTCGGCAGGTCGACCGGTCCGGCCGGGACGTGGACGACCCGGACGCCCGGCTCCACGTGGATCTCCGGCAGCAGACGGTCGCTGTGGCGTCGCACGTACACCGAGCATTCCAGCCCGCGATGCGCCAGCGCCGCCGAGAGCTCGCGCACGTAGACGTTCATGCCACCGCTGTCGCCGGAACCCGGCTGAAGGAGGGGAGAGGTGTGCAGCGAGATGACCGCCACGCGGCCGGTGCGACCGGCGCCGCCGGACACCGGCGGCAGTGCGGCGATCTCATCGCCGGCAGCGACGGCTTCAGCGGGATCGGCGGGCTCGCCGTTGCGCCAGATGCGGCAGGCGCGCAGTTGCTCCTCGAACGCCGGACCGAAGCGCGCCACGGCGGCGTCGAGCACCTCGGCGACCGTCTCGCCGTCGATTTCGGTGGCGCTCACGCCGGCGGCCTGGCGCACCGCGGCGAAGAGGCGCAAGGTGGGCACACCATGAGCGTAGAAGTGGGCGCCGCCGGTGGCACCGTCGGCAGCCGGCCGGCGGCGGTCCAGCGGCGGTATCGTCGCCGGCTGTGGCCCGACTCCTGCTGCTGCGACACGCCGAGAGCGAATGGAACGCCCAGGGACGTTGGCAGGGCCAGGCGGACACGCCGCTGACCGAGCGCGGCAGGCGCCACGCAGCCCAGGCCGGGCCACTGCTGGCGGGCTTCGAGATGCTGGTGTGCTCCGACCTCTGCCGCGCCCGCCAGTCGGCCGAGATCATCGCCGCGGGCGCCGGGATCGACGTGATCGACATCGAGCCGCGCCTGCGCGAGCGCAATGCAGGACCGTGGCAGGGACTCACCCGGCCTGAGATCGAACGGGACTGGCCGGGATACCTGAGCAGCGGCCGCCGGCCGACCCGCTACGAATCCGACGAGCAACTCGTGGCCCGGGCTGAGCGCGCCCTGGCTGACATCGCCCGGCAGGCAGAACGCCGGGGCACGCCCGAGGTGCTGGTCATCACCCACGGCGGAGTCATCCATAGCCTGACCGTGCGGGCGGGCCTGACGATGGTCCCCATGCCCAACCTCTCCGGGCGCTGGGTGACCGTCCGGAACGGCACGGTGAGCGTCGGCGAGCCGGTCACCGTCGGCGACGCCGAGCAGCACAGCTCCCAAGCCGTCGAGGCGGGCAACGAGGTGCGGCGCACCTGAGCGGACCGGAACAGGCGGCCGCTCCGGTCCGGTCGCGGGCGACGGAGCCGGGGCATGCCGCGTCGCCGCGCTCAACTGCGATAATCGGAACGCCCCCGTAGCCAAGCCCGGCAAGGCATCGGACTTTTAATCCGCAGATCGTGGGTTCGAATCCCACCGGGGGCACCGCAGCGGCAGAGCCGGTCCAGGGTGCGCCGGGTCCCCGGTGTGCCGCCGTAATCTGGCAATGTGGCACCTTTGCGAGCACGGCGCAGAGCGGCGGCGGTCGTCGTCGCTCTAGTACTTCCGGCCGTTCTGGCCGCTGCCTGCACGATCAGCTCGGAGTCTCCCGACGCCGCCGCCCTGGGAACCCGTTCCGGTCCGGCGAGCGGGACGACCACAACCGCCACCGGCGTCGATGGCGCGGCGCCCCCGAGCGCGCCCGAGCCACAGCAGGACGTCCCCTCCGGCGATGGCGCCGAGGCTGCCGAGACACCCTCGGGCGAAGGCCCCGCCCTGGACGTCGGCGAGGACGAAACCCCGGGTGAGATCGCCGCCGAGCCGCCGACGGTGACGACCGCCGCCGACTCGAACGCGGCGCAGCAGCCGGCAAGCGCCGAACAGGGTGCCGAGCGTGCCGGGAGCGCGGCCACAGCGGGCGACGACGGGTCCGCCGACTCCGGCGAGGGCGACTCGGGCGCGGGCGCCGAGACCCCCGCGCCCACCACCGGAACGGTCATCGCCGCCGGTGGGGGAGCCTTCGACGAGCGCTCGAAGGTCTCGACGGTCGGCATCGGCGCGGTCTATTTCGGGATGTCGCCCGAGGAGGCCGCCGAGCGGGTCGGCGCCGTCTGGGCGGGCATACCGGCGGGCGGGTCGGACTGCTACGTGATGACGCCGGCGAACGGTCCGCCCGGTGTGGCGCTGTGGGTGTATCACGGCACCGTCGAACGCGTCGATGTGGACACGCCGCTGCTGCGGACGCAGTCCGGCCTCGGCGTGGGCACGCATCTGGGCGAGTTGCGCTCCCTCCTCGGTGAGAAGCTCGTCGTCGAGGAGCATCCGTACCTGGCCGGTTGGATCCTGGCCACGTTCGTCCCGACCGATCCCAACGACGCCGCCTTCCGCATCGCCTTCGACATCTCCGGCGGGGAGGTCATCCGCTTCCGGGCGGGGCGCACCGAGATCGTGGCGCTGGAAGCCTGTGCGTAGAGCGCCGCGTCAGGCGGGCGCAGGCGACCGCACCAGCCTCAGCCTGCCGGCCCAGCCGGCCTCGCTGGCCCTTGCCCGCACCGCGGCCATGGGACTCCTGCACCACCGCGCCGGCGGTGCTGCCCTCGGCGCCCACCTTGCGGCGGTCGTGGCCGACCTCGCCGGCGCCGGCCTGGCCCGTGCGCGGACCCGGGACCGGCTCCGGATCCATTTCGACGTCGAGACGACATCGGTGATCGTCACCGTGGAGATCCGGCGTCCCGGACGCTGGCAACCCGCCGGGCACTTCCTGGAGAGTCGAACCGTGAGCCTGGATCAGGACAGCGCCCGAAGCCGCCGCGGAACCGGGCGGCGCTGAGCCCCCTCAGCGTCCGGTCGAACCGAACCCTCCGCTGCCCCGCGCCGACGGAGGCAACTCGTCGACCTCCACCAGCGCGGCGGTCGCCACCGGCTGGATCACGAGCTGGGCGATGCGCTCGCCCCGGCGCACGGTGAAGGGCTCGGTTGGATCGGTGTTCACGAGCAGCACCTTCAGCTCACCCCGGTAGCCGCTGTCGATGAGGCCCGGCGTGTTGAGGCAGGTCACACCGTGATCCCGCGCCAGGCCGCTGCGCGGCTGGACGAATCCCGCGAAACCCTCAGGGATCGCCACGGCCAGGCCCGTCGGGACCAGTGCGCGCCCGCCGCGGGCGGGCAACTCGGCATCCGCGGCGGCCCGCAGATCCAGCCCGGCGTCTCCGGGCCGTGCATAGGCGGGCAGCGGCAGGTCCCCCTCGAGGCGCTGCACGGAGATCGTGACCGTCATGTCATCGGGACGCTGCAAAGGGACCGTCACAGCCATGGCGGGACGATACGACCGCCGTCCCCGCGCTGTTTCCCGCCTGCCGCCCCTCCGAGGAGGATCCAGAGCTTCTTCAGAGTCGTCCCCCAGCGCCGGTGACGCTGTCCCCAGCTTGATCCCAGTCCATCCGCCGAGCCGGGCCCGGCGGCGACCCCGAGCGGCGCGCCCCGAATCGGGACCCACTCTCCTCGCTAGCATCCGGCCCGTGCTCGTGTGGATCGATCTCGAGATGACCGGCCTGGACGCCGACCGCGACCACGTCCTGGAAATCGCCACGATCATCACCGACGACGACCTCAACCCCATCGGGGACGGGCTGCAGCTGGTGATCCATCAACCCCCCGAGGTGCTCGGCCTCATGGGAGACGTGGTCAGCAAGATGCACCGCGACAGCGGCCTGACCGACGAGGTACGCCTCTCGACCCTGACCCTCGCCGAGGCCCAGCAGCAGACCGTGGACTTCATCCGCGAGCACATCCCCGAGCCCGGGAAGGTTCCGCTCTGCGGGAACTCCATCGGCATGGACCGGCGGTTCCTGAACCGCTGGCTGCCGGACATCGAGCAACTCCTCCACTACCACGTCGTGGACGTCTCGTCCCTCCAGGAGCTGGCGCAACGCTGGTATCCCGAAGCCGCCGGGAAGCGGCCACGGAAGCGCAAGGGGCACCGGGCGCTCGACGACATCCTGGAGAGCATCGAGGAGCTGCGCTACTGGCGGAGCACCGTCTTCGTACCGGCTCAGGCATCGAAATAACCGCGGTTCGAGTACCTCGCGGCGGCGATAGGTTGACCCGGTGAGCGACGCGGCACCGGACGAGCAGCCACCGCCACGACCGCCCCGCCAGGAACGGGAACCCGCATCAACCGAGATCACCGAGATCGCGCCGGGCGTCCTGCGCTCCCAGTTGCCGGTGCATCTGCCGGGCATCGGTCACGTCAACTGCTACCTGCTCGAGGACGAGCGGGGCGTGGCCGTCGTGGATCCCGGCCTGCCCAGCCCGGCCTCCTTCGCGGCGCTCGAGCAGCGCCTCGGGGCCGCCGGCTATTCCATCGAGAACGTGCACACCGCCGTCATCACCCACTCGCACTTCGATCACTTCGGCGGGGCCGAGCGGCTACGGGCCCTCGCCGGTGCGGAGATCCTGACCCACGAGTCGTTCCGGCCCATCTGGGAGTCGACCGAGGTGGCCGAGCCTGCTGAACTGCCCACCGCCGAGGAGGAGGGTGGCGATGCGCAGCGGCCGCCCTGGCTCCTGCTGCGGAGGAATCCCTGGGGCACCGAGCGCGAGCCGCTGCCGGAGAAGGAGTGGCGCACCTGGCAGGCGATCGCCGAGGACGACCCCCGCTGGTTCGCCACGCCGCGCCCCACACGCACCGTGGTCGACACCCAGGTGATCCGCCTGGCCCGCCGTGACTGGCTCTGTCTCCACACCCCCGGTCACACCGAGGACCACCTCTGCCTCTTCGACCCCGAGGAGGGCATCCTGCTGTCGGGCGATCACGTCCTTCCGACCATCACCCCCCACATCAGCGGGCTCAGCCCCTATCCCGATCCCCTCAACCGCTTCTTCGAGTCGCTGCGGCGCATGGGCACCATCGAGGGCGTGAGGGTGGTGCTGCCGGCGCACGGGCACCCGTTCGACGACCTCGGCGGCAGGGCGAAGGCGATCCGGCGCCACCACGAGCACCGGCTGAACGTGATCCGCACCGCCGCCGGCGAACTCGACACGGGCACCGTTCCGCAGTACATGAAGCGGCTCTTCTCCGAGCGCTCGTGGGGCAACATGGCCGAGAGCGAGACGTTCGCCCACCTCGAGCACCTCCGCGTGCTCGGCGATCTGACCGCCACCCAGCGCGACGGTCAGACGGTCTTCTCGCCGGCCTGAGGCGTGGAACCCGAGGCCGCGCTCCGCCGGATGTGCCGCACACCGGGCGTGTGGGCGATGGTCGGCCTGCTGCTGGCGGTGTCGTGCGGGAGCGGCGCGGCCGAGCCGGCGAGTTCCGGCGAGGTCGCCACGACGGCCGCCGCCGCCCCGGAAACCGCTGAGCCGGCCCCGGCGGGGGATCACCGGCCGGTTCCCGAGGTGCGCTTCGACTACTTCGACGGGTCCGAGGGCACGCTCGCCGATCTCGCCGGCACGCCGGCGGTAATCAACTTCTGGGCCTCGTGGTGCCCGCCCTGCATCACCGAGATGCCGGCCTTCGAGGCCGTGCACGTCGAGTTGGCACCCCAGGTGGCGTTCCTGGGCTTCAACGTGGGCGACGAGCCGGGGGCGGCGCGAGAACTGGCGGAACGAACCGGCGTGACCTACCCGCTCGCAGAGGACCCGGACTCGACCATCTTCCAGGCCTTCGGGGGGTTCGGCATGCCGACCACCGTGCTGGTGGATGCAGAGGGCATGATTGTGCACATGATCAGCTCACGCCTGCGGGCACAGGACCTGCGGGCGCTCATCGCCGAGCACCTCGGCGTATGAGCGGCGGCGCCCCGGGAGCAGGGCCCGTGAGAGCAGCGCCGTGAACACCGTCAGCCTCACCACATTGGCGAGCCTCGCCCTCTCGGCGGGGTTCATCTCGGCCTTCAACCCGTGCGGCTTCGCCATGATGCCGGCCTACCTCTCGTACTTCCTGGGCATCGAGGGCGACAAGCGGCTGCATCCAGCCCAGAGCATCTTCCGGGGTCTCGGTGTGGGGCTGACCCTCTGTGCCGGTTTCATGGCGGTCTTCGCCGCCATCGGCGCCCTGGCCTCGACGGTGCTCAGCCGAAGCGCCATCGAGAGCCGGGTGGCGTGGGTGACCTTCGTGCTGGGAATCGTCATGGGCATCCTCGGGCTGGCGATGCTGCGGGGCTTCGAACCCAAGTTCCGGCTGCCGCGGCTGCAGCGGGGGGGCGAGAGCCGCCGCCTGAGCTCGATCTTCCTGTTCGGCGTGTCCTACGCCATCGTCTCGCTGGGATGCACCATGCCGGTGTTCTTCGGGACCGTAGTCAGCGCCTTCTCCAGCAGGGACTTCTTCGACGGGCTGCTGGTGTTCCTGGCCTACGGCGGCGGGCTCTGCGCCGTGATCATGGTGCTGACCCTGGCGATGGCGGTCGCCCGGACCGAGGTGATCGCCAAGATGCGCCGCATCCTCCCCCACGTGAACCGCATCTCGGGGGGCTTTCTCGTCGTGGTCGGGGGCTTCCTGGCTCTCTACGGGTGGTGGGAGGTGCAGGTGCTGAGCGGCAACCTGATGACCAACGTGCTCGTCGACCTCTCGCTGGACGCCCAGACCGCACTGAGCTCCTGGGCGGCGGCGGCCGATCCCGCCCGCCTGGCGGTGGCCGCGGGCTACATCGTGGTCGGAATCGTGCTGGCGGCGCTACGACCGGGCATGCAGCCGCGTAATGCTCGCATCGCCCTGGCGGCCTTCGGGGTGCTCTGGCTGGCCGTCGAGGGTGTGTACTACCGCTTCGACCTGTTCGTGCTGCCGATCGTGCGCACCATCGCCGACATCCCCGAGCGCGTGGCCAACTGGTCCGACCCCTTGCGCTGGGCGGTGCTGTTCGAGCTCCTGGCGGCCGTCGTCGTCGCCGCCATCGTCTGGCTCAGGGTGCGGCGGCGGCTGCGGGCCATGCCCGACGTGCCGGCCTGAGCGGCGTTCAGCCGTCAGGCGCCGCCCGGCGCAGCACGCACCACGTCGCCCAGAGCGCCTCGCTGGCGATCCCCTGCCAGCGGCCCGGCAGCGCTGCGGCCACCTCCTCGGCAGAGAGATGGATGGGCGTGCGCGCCCCGAGCGTGTTGAACCAGAGCACGGCCCCGTCGGGTCGGAGCACGCGGTCCACCTCGGAGGGGAACAGCAGCATGTTGATCAATGCCACGACGTCGACGGAGTCGTCGGGCAGCGGCAGCGAGGCCCCGTCCGCTCGCACGCGAGGGGCCAGATCGGGCGGTGCCAGCGCCAGCATGCCCGCCGAGATGTCCATGGCGATGGTGGCCCGGAAGTGCGCAGCCAGGTGCACCGTCCCGAACCCTGTGCCCGAGCCCACCTCCAGGCACAGCGCCGAGGGCTTGAGGAGGCCGCGCTCGCAGGCGTCGGGGAGACCCACGAACTCCTCGGGCCGCAGGCGGTTCTCCCAGTCGGGCGCCAACTCGTCGAATCGCTCGGTTATCTCCGCCGCCGCGGCAGGCGTCCAGGAGGCCTCGTCGCCGGCCACCGACCGGGTCACCGCCCGCACCGGATGATCCGAGCCGTCGAGATCGGGCAACTCCTCCGGCGCCGCGATCAGCGGCGGCAGGCGCCGGATCGTGTCCTTCCCGCCGTCCCGCTGCATCTGGCTACGGCGGCTCGCTAGCCGGCGACGATCCGGACGACCGCCGCCCACCTCACCGGATCACCTCCAGCCCGCGCATGTACGGGCGCAGCGGCGGA
Organism: Acidimicrobiia bacterium; assembly: GCA_009835395.1. GTDB lineage: Bacteria > Actinomycetota > Acidimicrobiia > Acidimicrobiales > CATQHL01 > VXNF01. The sequence goes on along the minus strand of VXXM01000048.1, from coordinate 50,564 downwards.
GGCACCTCGATGGAGCCGTCGGACCGGCGCCACGTCTCGGTGAGCGCGGCCCACACCCGCGGCACCGCCAAGGCCGAGCCGTTCAGGGTGTGCACGAGCCGGGTCCCGCGGGCGCCGTCGGGGCGATAGCGAACATTGGCCCGACGGGCCTGGTAGTCGCTGAACCAGGAGACCGACGAGCACTCCAACCAGCGATCCGTGCCGGGCGAGTACACCTCCACGTCGAAGGTCCGCGCCGCTGCTCCGCCCAGGTCGCCGGTGCAGATGTCCACGATCCGGTAGGCCAGCCCCAAGTCGGCCACCGCACCCTCAGCGCGCTCGAGCAACTCGGCGTGCACCGCCGGGGCCTGCTCCGGGGTGGCGTAGGCCAGGATCTCGACCTTGTCGAACTCGTGCACGCGTAGCAGGCCGCGGGTGTCGCGGCCCGCCGCACCGGCCTCGCGCCGGAAGCAGGAGGTATGGGCCATGAGACGCATCGGGAGTTCGGCCTCGGCGAGCACCTCGTCGCGGCACAGCGACGTGAGAGGCACCTCGGCGGTCGGGATCGCCCAGAGGTCGTCGCGTTCCAGGTGGTAGGCGTCATCGGAGAAGCGAGGCAGATGGCCGGTGCTGGTCATGGTGTCGGTGTGCACGAGCGTGGGCGGACGAACCTCCTCGTAAAGGTCGGCGTTGCGGTCCAGGGCGAACTGCACCAGAGCGCGGGCCAGCATCGCGCCCTCGCGCCGGAACATGGCGAACATGGCCCCCGACAGCTTGGTTGCACGCTCCACGTCCAGGAGGCCCATCTCGGCGGTGAAGTCCCAATGGGGGACGCGCTGGTGGGGACCGTAGTCATCGGGGGTGAAGTTCTCGACCCGCAGCACCTGATTGTCCTCAGCGCCGGCACCGAGGGGGCATTCGTCGGCGGGCAGGTTCGCCACGCGCATCAGCAGATCCTCGAGGCGCCTGCCCAACTCGTCGGCCTGTGCCGCAACGGCCTTCGTCTCGTCGCCGAGCATCCGGCTGCGCTCGGTGGATTCGACGGCTTCGTCCCGGCGGCCGTCGCGGTGCAGCTTTCCGATCTCGGCGGAGAGTTGCTTCACCTCATGGCGCAACTCGTCGCGACGCGCCAGCAGGTGTCGCCGCCGCACGTCGAGGTTGAGCGCCTCGGTCAGGGGCGCAGTGTCGTCGCCGCGCGAGGCGACGGCGGCGCGGACACGCTCCATCTCATTGCGCAACAGGCGGACGTCGAGCACCACAAAACCGTATCGGCGGGACACCCCGAGCCGTCAGGAGCGCCGCCCGCCGGCGAGGCTACAGACCGGCGGCGCGCGCCGCGACGGGGTCTCGCTCGTACTGCTCGCGGTAGCGCTTGACCAGCCAGCGATTGATCTGCTGCAGCGTCGCCTCCTGCCAGGAATAGGGCCCTCGCGGCGCGAAGCGTGAGCGCAGCCCCTCCTGGACCATGGTGTCGGCGTGGATGTCGGCGCCGTTGAAGTTGTCGACGTCGGCCTTTGCCTGCGCGAAGAGGACGTCGAACAGCGGCATCTCGGGGACCCTGGGGTGGAGGAGATAGCCGATCTGGATCGAGATGCTGCCCGCGCCGGTGGGGAAGACGGTGAAGTAGGCCACCTGGTCCGGCACGATTGCCAGCGCCAGCGTCGGCGGCACGAGCGCGAAGTTCCAGTGCCAGCGGTCCTCGTCGGAGAGGTGCGGGAACACCGGGAACAGCGGCTCCCGCGTGAGGTTGAACGAGGCGTCCTGGCGGAGGGTGCGGTTCGAGCGCGAGATGTGATTGTCGCGGGACTCGTCGAAGGGCCAGAACGTGGCGTCGCTGCACGGCATGACATCGCCGATGCCACTGTGCAGCCGGTTGTTGTGATAGCCGTCGACGAAGTTCTCCAGCATCACCTTCCAGTTCCAGGGCAAGTCCTCGAAGGTGCCTCCGTCCAGCCACACCGTCTCGCCGAGGCGGTAGTTCTGCAGGATCCTCGTCAGCCCTCCGAGCGTCGGCGTCAACTCGCCGGCCTCGTCGTCGAAGGTCATGAAGATGAACCCGTTCCAGATCTCGCTGCGCAACTTGGGGAGGCCGTGGCACGACTTGTCGAACCCCACGCGCTGCTCCATCGCCGGGGCGCCGAGGAGTTGACCGTCGAGGCCGTAGACCCAGAAGTGGTAGGGGCAGCGGAAGTTGCTCCCGTTGCCGGTTCCCTCGGCGACGATCATGCCGCGGTGCCGGCAAACGGCCGACAGGACTCGAACCTGCCCATCGGCCCCGCGGACGGCCAGAAGCGGATCGTCGAACAGCTTCACCGTGAAGTAGTCGCCGACGTTGGGGATCTGCCCCTCGTGGCCGATGCAGACCCAGTCCCGATCGAAGATGGCCCGCCGCTCGAAGGCGAGGAACTCCTCGGTCACGTAGCACGCCGGCGGCAGCGGCACGGCCTCGTTGACATCGACGACCGATGCCTCGAGAGCCTGCAGCAGTCCATCGGTGGAACTCAAGAAAGCGAACCCCTTCCTCCTGGAGCGTGCCGAGGTGCATCGCGCCCGCGCGCGGCCCGGCGACCCCGAAGCACCGTCGTCAGCCGCCGCGATCTCATTCCCGGAGCTCGGCCGGTGGGTCGCCGGCCTGCTCGAAGGCCTCAACCACCTGCGAGTACGTGAGAGTGTCAGCGGGGACGCGGGCAGGCTCGGGCAGCGCGCCCGCCACGCCGCCGGCCCGCGCGCCCGTGGCGTAGGCACCCCCGGGGGCCCCCGGGTGGGGCCCCACCCCCCCGCGCCGGTCGCCCTGCCCACCGCCGTGTCCCCCCCCCCCCCCGCGGGGGGGGATCCGCCCCGCGGGGGGCTGCGGGCGGGGTGGGCGGCGGCCGGGGCCGGCCGCGGCGCGGCCCAGCTCGACGGGCGAATGAT
>VXXM01000048.1:0-47662 GCA_009835395.1 Acidimicrobiia bacterium | reverse complement strand
CCCCCCGGGGCGGCGCGGGGCGCGCCCCTCCCATGGGCGCCCCCCCCCCCCGCCTCGACGGTGCGTGGGCCGGCGGGCCCGGGGCCCGGCGGGGCCCGCGCGCCGCCCCCCCGGGGGGCCGGCGCGCCGGTGGCTTCGGCACCGCGGTCGGCCCGCTGGTGGGCCGACCAGCGGAAGAACACTGCGGCGATGATGGTCCAGAGGTACAGCCCACCGACGATCTTCATGATGAGTCCCGCCATCTGCTGGTCGTTGGCCACCGTCACGCCCCACAGCCGCAGCGGCGTGTCGTAGGCGTCGTAGATGGTGGTCTGGGCGAAGGTCAGGAATCCCGCCGGGACCGTGGGCAGCACCGACATGGCGAACAGGTAGAACATCTTCGACAGCGGCTTCAGGCGCAGCTCTGCGAACGGCCCGCACACCGGCATCCACATGGCGATCGCCGTCACGAACAGCACGAGGTGCACCGCGTAGTGGAAGACGCCGTTGTCGGCGCTGGTGTTCACGACCCACGGAATGTGGGTGACCGCCACGACCACGTTGAAGGTCACACCCACCACGACCGGGCGCAGCAGGCGCCGCGCCAGCGGCCGGGTGGGATCGGTAACCCGCCGGGCGATCCACTCGGGGGTGGCAAGCAGCAGCAGCGGCGGCACCACCAGGGTGATCAGCAGGTGCTGCACCATGTGGACCGAGTACAGGTACTCCTCGGAGATGTCGTGCACCGGCCAGTCGCTGGCGAGCCAGAGCAGGCCCACCGCCGCCAGGTAGCAGAACTTGCGGCGCCGCTCGATGACCTCTCCGGCCGCCGGGGCCAGCACGCGCGCCACGTAGCCCCCGACGGCGAGCGCCGCCAGGACGATCACCCAGACCTCAGGGTGCGGTGTCCAGCCCCACAGGTCGTAGTCGATGAATTCCCGCACGCCGAGCCCCCAGAGGCGCGATCAGACTCCCCAGATTCTAAAGGCGGTCAGCATGACCAGATAGACCCCGAGCGCCAGCACGATGCCCGCCACGAATATGCGCTTGAACAGCACAGAATCGAACTTCAGGTGCATGAACCAGGCCACCACGTAGATGAACTTCAGGACCATCAGCACGATCAGGATCACGTAGATCGCGGCGTCGCCGAGGTTGTGCACCGACTCGAAGTAGGTGAAGACCTCGAGCGCCGTGAGGCCGCCCAGGATGAGGGCGATCTTGACGTACTGACGGTCCGAGGGGTGTTCGTGGTGCTCGCCGTGATCGTCGCCCTCGGCGCCGGCGGCGGCGTCCTCCGGTGTGGGCTCGGTGTGGGCGTCCGGCTGCGCCGACTGTGTCTGCGTCATGAAGCGGCGCCTCCCCTACTGCGGGAACAGGTAGATGATCGTGAAGATGAGGATCCACACGATGTCGACGAAGTGCCAGTACAGGCCGATGAGCTCGACGGTCTCGGCGTTCCGGGGGCTCAGGCGACCGCGCAGGCTGGCCACCAGCGCCGACATCAGCATCACGATGCCGATGGTGACGTGGGCCCCGTGGAACCCGGTGAGGGTGTAGAACGCCGACCCGAAGATGTTCGTGGTGTAGCCGAGTCCCAGGTTGTAGAAGACCGTGAACTCGTAGACCTGCCCGGCGATGAAGGTGCCGCCGAGCAGCGCCGTGGCCACGATCCATATCCGGAAGCCCCGCTCCTCCCCCCGGGTGAGAGCCGACAGCGCCAGCACCATGGTCAGCGAACTCATCAGCAGCACGAACGAGCTGACCGACGTGAACGGGATGTCGAACACGTCGTTCGGGCCGATCTCGCCAGCAGGCAGCCGCGACTTGGCGAACATGTAGACGGAGATGAGGGCGCCGAACAGCAGGCACTCCGACCCCAGGAACAGCCACATCGCCACCTTGTTGTGCGACATGCCCGTCGTCGTGGGCGGGTGCGCGGGGGTCTCGTGGCCGGTTGCGGGCGCAGCGGTCATGGCCGCCTCGGGATCGGCGACATCGGTCACGATTGCTCCTCCGTCGCCTGCGCGGACGGACCGCCGGCGACTCCCGCCCCGGTCAGCTGCCGCGTGCCGTCACCGCTGTCGGGTCCACCCTCACCGTTCGTGGACGTCCCGCCGCCGGAGGCACCGTTGCCGGAGTCGTCGGAGGGGTCGGCGTCGTGGTGGTCGTCGTGCGCGTGGGCCTCGGGATCGTCGGGCGGTTCGAACACCCAGCCGTACAGGCCGCCCAGGATCACCAGCGCACCCAGGCCGGTGAGCCAGAGGTTGTAAATGAGCCCATAGGCCACCAGGGGCAGCCCGAGGGCAACCACGACCGGCCAGTACGAGGGTGAGGGCAGGTGCACGTCGGTGGCACTCCCGTCGTGCGCCACGTCCTCGGACCGGGCGATGCGCGTCACCTTGCCGTCCTCGCCGATTCGCCACTTGCGGTGCCAGAACTCGTCCTGGCGCGTGACGGTGATGTCACGATCGAAGTTGTGGGTGGGCGTCGGCGAGGCGGTCATCCACTCCAGGCCGCGGGCGTCCCACGGGTCGGGACCCACCGGCGGCGCGCCGCGGGCGCGGCGGCGGCTGACGCCGATATTCCAGAAGAACAGCAGAACACCCACGGCAATGACGAACGAACCCACCGTGGCGAACATGTTCCACAGGTTGAATCCGGAGTCCGCCGCGTAGCTGTGAATGCGGCGCGACATGCCCTGCAGGCCCAGTATGTGCATCGGTCCGAAAGTGAGGTTGAAGCCGATGAGCAACACCCAGAAGCCGATCTTGCCGAGCTTCTCGTCGAGCTTGTGCCCGAACATCTTCGGCCACCAGAAGTAGATGCCCGAGAGCATGCCCATGAGGGATCCCCCGAAGATCACATAGTGGAAGTGGGCGACGATGTAGTAGGTGTCGGTCTGCTGGGTGTCCGCGGGCGCGATGGCGTGGGTCACGCCCGACAGGCCACCGATGGTGAACATCGCAACCGCGCCGACGGAGTACAGCATCGCCGTGGTGAGCCGTATTCGGCCCCCCCACATGGTCGCCAACCAGTTGAGGATCTTCACCCCTGTGGGCACGGCGATGAACATGGTGGAGAGCGAGAAGGCCGCCACCGAGACCGGCCCCATGCCCGAGGTGAACATGTGGTGGGCCCACACGCCCCAGCCCATGAAGCCGATGGCGATCCCGGAGAAGACCATGAACGGGTAGCCGAAGATGGGTTTGCGGCTGAAGACGGGGATGACCTCGGACATGATGCCGAAGGCGGGCAGGATGAGGATGTACACCTCGGGATGCCCGAAGATCCAGAAGAGGTGCTGCCAGAGCAGGGGGTCGGCGCCGGCGGCCACGTTGAAGAAGTTGGCGTCGAACAGCCGGTCGAAGCTCAACAGGAACAGTGCGACGGTGATCACCGGGATGGCGAACAGCAGCAGGAACTGCACCACGAGCAGCATCCAGGTCAGCACCGGCATGCGGAACAGGGTCATGCCGGGAGTGCGCATGTTGAGCACCGTCGTGATGAGGTTGATGGCGCTGACCAGCGACGCGATGCCGGCGATCTGCAGGCCCAGGGCGTAGAAGTCCATGCCGTTGCTGGGCGAGTAGACCAGGCCGCTGTTGGGCGCGTAGCCGAACCAGCCGCCGTCGGGGGCGCCGCCGAGGAACCACGAGGTGTTCAGGAAGATGCCGCCGGCCAGGAAGGCCCACAGGCTGAAGGCGTTGAGTCGGGGGAACGCCACGTCACGGGCGCCGATCTGCAGCGGCAGCAGGTAGTTGGCGAAGGCGGCGGCCATCGGCATGATCACCAGGAACACCATCGTGACGCCGTGCATCGTGAATACCTGGTTGTAGGCGTCCTCGCTGAGCACGTTGCCGCCGGGCACGGCCAACTGCAGACGGATCAACAGCGCCTCGATGCCGCCGATCACCAGGAACAGCAGAGCCGCCGCGCCGTACATGATGCCGATGCGCTTGTGATCGACGGTGAAGAGCCAGCTCTTCCAGCCTGTGTCGCCTCTCGGCCGCGAGAACACTCCGAGCGACGTCGAGGGCCGCACCAGCTGCTCGCCTGCGGTGAGTTGCAGCGGGGGTTCGGAGGTGGTGGTCATGGTGGTTGCCGGAGTCTCTCTGGGTGTCTGCTGCTCGGTTGCGTCTCGGGTGTTCTCTGCTTCTGCTCGCTGCTGTCTAGCGCAGGGTCATCAGATATTCGACCAGCGCGTCGATGTCGCCCTCGGTGAGGCCCGGGAAGGCGGTCATGCCGCGGGCACCGTCGGCGTCGTTCGCCTTCCGCTCGGGTGCGTTGCGGATCCAGGCCTCCAGGTCGCCGCGGTTCAGGTCGCCCCGCTCGGCCACCTCGAGGTAGGGAATGCGCTCGGCGCGGTTCTCGTAGAGGTCGAAGATGGAGCCGGCGAACGTCGTGCGGCTCGCCAGGTGCGTCAGGTTGGGTGCGGCACCCGCCACCAGCGCCGAGGTGATGGAGTTCGCACCGGCGTAGTCGTCCATGCCGTCGAGTTGGTCGTCGAGGTCCACATCGGTCACGCCGTTGACGACGTGGCAGTTGGCGCAGTTCGCCAGGAAGACCTCTTGGCCCTCGTAGCCCGGCTCGCCGGGCTCCAGCGGCGCGGCGTCCACCAACTGGCCCTGCACCCACTCCTCCCACTCGGCGGGCTCCAGCACGACGGCGTACATGCGCATGTAGGCGTGTGAGAGCCCGCAGAACTCGGTGCACTGGCCCATGTAGCGCCCCGTCTCGCTGGCCTCGATCACCCAGGGGTGGGTCCGGCCGGGGACGGCGTCCTTCTTGCCGTTCAGGCGCGGGATCCAGAACGAGTGGATCACGTCACGGGAGGTGATCTCCAGGGGCACCTGCTGGCGCACCGGCATCACCAACTCGTTGGCTGTCACGATGTCCGGCGGCGTGGAGGTGTCGCCGTCGAGGTGGTACTGGAACTCCCACCACCACTGCTGGCCCACGACGGTGACCCGGAGGTCGTCCTCGGCGGCGGACACCTCGTTCAACTCGACGAGGGAGATGAGCGCGAACACCGAGATGACCGCCAGCAGGATCGTGGGGATGATCGTCCAGGCCAGCTCCAGCCGGAGATTGCCGTGGACCTGCTCGGGGTACTCGTCGTCCCCGTAGAGGTCGTCGCCGTCACCGTCACCGCCCGTGGCCGCCGCAGCCGAGTCCCGGCGGCGTGCCCTGTACTTGAGGACCAGGTAGATGACGGCGCCCTGCACCAGGAAGAAGACGACGATGGCGACCCCGAGGACGGGGAAGAACAGATCGTTGATCTCCTGCGCGTCGGGGCCGGCCTCGGTGAGGGTGTCCAGAGGGTGCTCGTCGGCGCAGGCGGTCAGCGCCAGCGCCGCACCCAGGGCGATCAGCACCAGGCGGAGGCGTCGCCAGAATCGTCCCCCGAGGCGGCCGCGGGTTCGGGCACCCATCATTCCTCGCCCTCGTGGACCTCAGTGGCGTCGTCGGTGCCGTGGTCGCCCGCGTGGCCGTGGTCGTAGGAGCCCGCGGCCGTCGCCACGATGCCGGCGGCCACGATCGCCACGGCGGCGAACGCCAGAACCGTCGTGATGACCGAGCGGGCGATGTGGGGCCGGGCGGCGAACAGCATCGCCACCAGCAGGATCACAGCTGAGACCCCGGCGGCGATCCAGACGGCACTGAACTCGCTGACCGCCAGCAGGACGCGCGAGCCGCCGACCACCAGGATGGCCACACCGGCGGCGCCCAGGACCGGGATCTCGATGGGATACATGAGCCGGTTGCGCAGTGCCCGATTCGCCGCCGCGTCACCCGTGGCGCGATCCGCCCAGGCGGTGACCATCCACTCGAACGCCACGACGCCGGCCAGGATGAGCCCGATCACGAAGATGGCCGCGTGGGTGACCAGTCCGATCACCACCACGGCTGCCGCGAAGGCCAACAGCGCCGGCCAGTAGGAGGGATGCGCCGGCGCCTCGCTCGGCGGGGTCTCGCCGGTCGGAGCGAGTTCGCCCACGGACTCGGCGTCGGCGTCGCGGAACGCCACGAGCATGCAGCCCAGACCGCCGCCGACCAGGGCGGCGAAGACCAGCACGACGAAACCTGTGTGTTCCCCGACGCCGCCTTGCCATCCGAGGCTGATGACACCCTTCCAGGCGTCGCGATCCACGACGCCCAGGTAGTCGGCGCCGGCGGGATCGCCCGTTGCGATCCCGTAGATGACGGCGCCCACGGCGGCGAGGGCGCCGAACCCGAAGAAGAGCTTGAAACCCGGAGTCAGCACGTCAGCAACCTCGCTGCGGGCGAAGCCGGTGGGCCGGGAGTGCGGAGAGGGCGCCCATCACTTCGTCACGAAGAGTCCGACCCAGATCACCAGGTACACGAAGACCATGACGTGCCAGAGCATCGCCGCCGCCGACATGCCGTCGAGGTGGACGCTGGGCACCGGCGCGGTGAGGGTCCGCACCGCCATGACGAACAGGTAGCTGAGCGCCACGACGACCAGGGCGAGATGACTGCCCGAGATCGCGTAGATCAGCGGCGCCGCCAGGCTGCCCCCGTCGATCGCCAGCCCCATCTGGCGGTACTGGAAGGCGGTCTGGTTGATCACCGCCACGCCGAACATGGCCGTGACGACCAGGGCGATGAGGGTGTGGCGCCGGTCGTCGCGCTTGGTGGCGTGCATGACCCACTGCATCGTGACGACGCTCAGCAGCAGCGTCCAGGCCATCACCGTCGGCGCGGTCAGTTCGACCTGGACCCCGGACGGGATCCACGACTCGCCGGGGTTTGCCCGCAGGAAATCGGCCCGCTCGGAGAAGTAGACGCCCAGCAGGCCGCCGAAGTACATGAGCGCGGCTGCGGAGGCGAAACCCGTACCCACCTGCAGGGTCCTGCGGCGCGGGGCGATCGCCGGTGCAACCATCTCGGTCGCGGAACCGGCGCGCTCGCTCACGAGGCACCTCTCTCGTCCGTCGACGGCGCCGGCGCGTCCCACAGAGGATGTGCCGAACGCACCGGAGCCACCGGTTCGTCACCGAAGTTGTCCAGCGGCGGCGGCGAGGCCGCGAACCACTCCATCGTGTGCCCGCCCCAGGGGTCCGGAACCGTGGAGGCTCCCCCGGCGAGCGAGGCGGCGCCGCGCAGGGTCACGATCAGCACGATCGCCAGAGCCAGCAGGACCCCGATGATGCCGATGACGGCGAGAATGGCCGCAACCTCCGCACCCGCCGAGGCGAAGTTCCCGCTGGGGCGTTCGGGTTGGCCCAGGAATCCGGCGACGAGGCCCATCAGGCCCGTCAACAGCCCGGCCGCGCCCAGTATCGCCGCCACGCCGAAGCCGGCGGCGTGTGAGGCCCTGCGTCCGAAGATCTTGGGACTCCAGTAGAAGAGCCCGGCCACCGCACCGAGCACGGCCGCCATCGCCACGAGGTCCAGCAGCCCCGCCCCGGCCATGGTTCCCCGCAGATCGTCCAGGGGCGCCAGGGAGCGATCCAGATCACCCTGCCAGGACTCGTTGTGCCGAGCGAAGCTCCGCAGGAACCCGACCGCTCCGCCCAGAACCCGGATGAATCCCACGATCGCCGCGAAGACCAGCACGCCGAGCGCCGACATCGCCACGGCGAGGTGCCCGCTGGGTCGGGGCAGGCGGCGGGCGCTGCGGCCCAGGTCGGCCCAGCCTCCCAGCAGCGCCACGACCACCAGGGCCACGACGATGCCGCTGACCACGTACAGCGGCGTCGTCTGGGCCGACGGGCTGAAGAATCGCTGCAGGTCGGCACCGAAACTGAAAACTCCGGCCAGACCGACGAGCGAGAGCATGACACCCCAGCGCCGCTGCGGCCTGCCGAAGGCCACCGGCAGGATCTCCCCCACGACGCCGATCACCGGAATGGCGAGTACGAACACCTGCGGCTGGTCGAACACCCAGGAGACCTGCTCGTACAGGTTCTGCCCGGCGCCGAAGCGCACCGCGCTCGGACCCCGCAGGTCGATCCACATGATGACCAGGTTGGCCACCAGCACGGGCAGGCTCAGGAGCCACACGGCGCCCGCCACGAACACCGACCAGGAGAACAGCGGCATGCGTTCCAGAGTCATGCCGGCCGGCCGTTGGGTACACATGGTGGTGAGCAGCACCGCCACCGCGCCCAGCAGCGACAGCACCACCAAGGCGAAGGAGAGCAGGGAGAGCTCCACCGCCCGCTGTTCACCGCCTGCGGCAAGGCCCCCGTCGATGGCCCAGGAGGCGATGAGGATGCCGGCCCCGGTGAGCCAGCCCCAGAAAGCGGCCGCGGCCGCCCGCGGGAAGGCCACCCCCCGGGCGCCGATCTGCAGCGGGACGACGTGCGTGGCGAGCCCGATCCACAACGGCATGACGAAGAGGAAGACCAGACCGACCCGGTAGAGCGTGAAGAACTGCCGGAACGACTCGATGCCCGGGAACACCTCGAGACCCGGCAGGTTGGCCCGCTCGATGTGCAGCAGCATCCCGCACACCAGCACGAAGGCGCCGAGCAGCAGCGACGCCAGGATCCACATCCGCCCCAGCGTCTTATGATCGCTGCTGGACAGGATCCCCGCGAGCCCCCGCGGGGTCGGCGAGCCTGCCGGCATGGCCGAGGCGTGCTCGTCCGCGGCGGCGTGAGTCTCGGTCGCGGTCATACGAATTCGGTAACGAGGTGCGAGTTGTCCGTTCGGTATGACCGCTCGGCGAAGTCCGCTCGACCGGCGGCCAGGGGGGCTGATCCAGCCCGGAACTGTAACGCGAGTCCGCGGGCCGCCCGCACCGCAGCAGATTCCTCCCGGATCGTGCCGCTCGATACCGCCTCTGGCGCCATCAGACGAGCCGATCCAGAGCCATGGCCCCGAACAGCAACACGATGTAGGTGATGGACCAGTTGAACAGGCGCATCGCCACTTGCGGTGTGCCGTGGCGAAGCAACCGGACACCCAGGGCGACGAAGATCACGCCGGTCGCCAGGGCGGTCGCGAGGTAGAGGGGTCCCAACTGGGCCACGAACCCGAAAGCGACGCTGGTGGCCCACAGGACCACGGTGTAGGCGATGATGCGCAGCGCCACGGCCCGGATCGATCGGACCGCCGGCAGCATCGGCACCCCCACCCGTGCGTAGTCATCGCGGTAGCGCACCGCCAGCGCCCAGAAGTGGGGCGGCGTCCAGTAGAAGATCACCGCGAACAGCAGCAGCGGCGCCCAGTCCAGCCGGCCCGTCACGGCTGTCCAGCCCACGAGCACGGGGACCGCTCCGGCGGCTCCGCCGATGACGATGTTCCGCTCGGACCGCCGCTTCAGCCAGAGGCTGTACACGAACACGTAGAACAGGGTGGCGCTCACCGCCAGCACCGCGCTGAGCAGGTTCACCATCAGCCAGAGCCAGACGAACGCCGCCACCTCAAGGGTGACCGCGAACACCAGGGCGTTGCGCGGGCTGATCTCGCCGGTGACCAGGGGCCTGCCCTGGGTGCGCTGCATGACGCTGTCGATGTCGCGGTCGATGACCATGTTGAGCGCGTTGGCCCCGCCGGCGGCGAGGGCCCCGCCGAGGATCACCGCGACCATCAGCCACACAGGGGGCAGGCCCCGCTCCGCCACGATCATGGTGGGAACGGTCGTCACGAGCAGCAACTCGATGATGCGCGGTTTGGTCAGCGCCACGTAGGACGCGATCGTGGCCCGGGCTTTCGTCGCAGGCATCGGCGCAAGCGTACGAGACCCGCGTGTCCAATACTCCAATTGCGCACCCGTGCCGCTGCGGGGCCTCGGGTGGTCGACTCCCTAGGCTGACCGCCGATGGCGTTCTGGCGGAGCGGAATCAGCGCGGCGACCTACCGTCGCATCACGCTGCTGGCCCTCTTGGCCCTGATCTTCATCATCATCACCGGTGGTGCTGTGCGCCTCACCGGCTCCGGGCTGGGCTGCTCGGACTGGCCCACCTGCGAGGAGAACCAGTTCGTCCCCGACCTCGAGTACCACGCCATGGTGGAGTTCGTGAACAGGGCGATCACCGGCATCGTCTCGGTGGCGGTGGCGCTCGCCGTCCTCGGCGCTCTGCTGCGGCGACCCCGACGCCGAGACCTGATCGGCCTGGCGCTCGGTCTGGTGGCCGGAGTGGCGGGCCAGGTGGTCCTCGGCGGACTGGTCGTGTGGTACCACCTCTCCCCCTGGTTGGTCATCGCCCACTTCCTGCTCTCGATGGTGCTGGTGGCGAACGCTGTCGTCCTGCACCATCGCGCCGGCCGGCCGGCCGGGTCCGGGGTCCCCGACGGCGATGCGCTCGCCGGCGGCACGCGAACCCGCACGGCCGGCAACCTGACGCGCCTCCTCGTGGTGGTTGCCGTCCTGGCGATCGTCACCGGGACATTGCTGACCGGAGCGGGCCCCCACGGCGGTGACGCCGATGTCGAACGGCTCCAATACGACATCCCTTCCCTGGCTCGCCTGCACGGAGGAGCCATGGCGCTGTGTGCCGCGGTGGCGCTGTTGCTCTGGGGCGGAGCCGAGCGGGGCTCATTCCGCCTGCGCCGCCGGGGACAGCGCTCGGCGCGGCACGCCGGGGCGGCCCGGGCGGTGGTACTGGTGATCGGCGCGCAGGCGGCCATCGGCTACCTGCAGTACTTCACGGGCGTGCCGCCGCTGCTCGTGGGCATTCATATCGCCGGCGCGGCCGCCCTGTGGACGGCAGTCCTGCGTCTTCACCTGGCCGTGCACGAGGCGCCCGCCCGCTAGGCTGCCTCGGTTGCCCCCATCGTCCAGCGGCCTAGGACGCCGCCCTTTCAAGGCGGTAACACGGGTTCGAATCCCGTTGGGGGTGCCGCTGTCCGGCTCCACCGCTTCAGCGCGCCGCGCCGCTCCGGGGCCGCCGCAGGTAGGATTCGGTCCTTGCTGGTCCTGTAGTGCAGCTTGGAGTGCACGCCGCCCTGTCAAGGCGGAGGTCGCGGGTTCAAATCCCGTCAGGACCGCCCCGGTCGGGTAGCTCAGTCGGCAGAGCGTCCGCCTGAAAAGCGGAAGGTCCCCGGATCGATGCCGGGCCCGACCACGCGGTCGATCGCCGTGACCCGGGCCCGGTCGGCGACGGTCTGCTCCGGCATCTAGGCCCCTGGTGGGGACTCGTAGGCGAAGCCGAGTTCCGGCGCGGTCACCAGCGCCCGGAAGTCCAGCCCTACCGCAGCCGCAGCCGCCTCGCACGTGCCTCCCCTGTCGACGATCGCCAGGATCATCTGCGGCTCGGCGCCGAGAGCGCGGACCACCCGTGCCGCCTCCAGCGGCGAGCGGCCCCTGGTGACGGTGTCCTCGACGATGAGCACCCGATCCCCCGCCTCCAGCGCGCCCGCCAGACGACCTTGGACCCCATGGTCCTTGACCTCCTTGCGAATGCTGAAGGCACGGAGCGACCGCCCCCGGACCGCAGCGATGCCCGCCACGCCGAACGCAATCGGATCCGCGCCGGCGGCGAGGCCGCCGATGGCGTCGATGTCGGGCGGCATCACATCCAGAACCGCGTCGGCAACAAGCAGGATCCCCTCCGGCCGGCAGGCGGTCTGCTTGGCATCGCAGAACCAGTCGCTCCGCCTCCCGGACTTCAAGACAAAGTCACCCGTACGGATCGAGTGTTTCAACAGGTGCTGCTTCAACAGGTCAACGGACAATGGTTTCACAGCTCCAATTTACCGTAGACAAGTAGACAAGACCGACAGTCCAATAGTTGCGTACTAGTGGAGAGGATTATTCACGATACAAGGCGCCCGCGAATAGCGTCTTGCCAACCTCCTGGAACGGCTTGACTCGCTTGGACAAAATCCGGTTAGACTTCCGTGATCGGAATTAGTCTGTCTATTCGCGAGTGAGTAGTCGCCGAAAGGAGCAGTTGGTATGAGCGAAAGCAACGCAAGCACCGAGCGAAAAGCCCGCGAGGTCACCCCTGAGCACAAGGCGGCGATGATCCAAGGGCGAACCGAGACCCGTGTTGTACGCCAGTACCTCGAGGCGCTCGAAGTGAGACAGTCCGGAGGAAGGCGCCGCTCTAAAGAATCGCTCCAGAAGAAGTTGGCGGCTGTGGAAGAGGACTTGGAATCAGCGGACGCTGTCGGGCGGCTGCACTTGGTGCAGGAGAGAATCGATCTGCAGAAAGCAATTGAGGCCGCTGAACAGAACGTTGACATCAACGAACTCGAGAGCGGTTTCATTGATATTGCGGCTTCCTACAGCGAGCGTAAGAGCATCTCGTACCAGGCTTGGCGAGAGGTCGGTGTCCCGCCAAAGGTACTTCAGGCTGCGGGCATTCGCTGACAGCTCGACCCCAACAGCTGGAGCCGGCTGTTACAGAAGTGGCTCCGGTACAACTTCTCCAGCCAGGGGATAGCGGTCCAACAAGTCGGCCGCCGCCTTGACGAAGTCAGCCACTTGCGCTTCGGCGCGGCCGGGTTCGATGGCCTCGTTCAGGACTGCTTCCACCTCTCCTTTCGACAAGGGGAAGTCGTCGTCTTCACCCAATTCGGCCACAAGATCGTACGGCTGACCGGTTCGCTGGGCAGCCACGGCAGCCGCACTGTGGCGCTGCAGCACCGTATGGGCACGGGAGCGCTCAGCTCCTGCATCGACTGCGGCAACGAGCAGGGCTGCACTCGCCAAGAGCGGCGCTCGGCTGCGTAACTCCTCGGCAGCCACGGCGGGGAAGGGCTCCAGTTCTTGCATCACCGTGAGGAACGTCTCCAAGAGTCCATCGATCGCGAAGAACGCGTCGGGCAACACGATCCTGCGTACGACCGAGCAACTGACGTCACCTTCGTTCCACTGAACCCCCGCCAGGTCGGCAACCATGGTGACGTGTCCGCGCAACACCGTGGCAAGGCCATTGATGCGCTCGCAGGAACGGGCATTGGTCTTGTGGGGCATGGCCGACGATCCCACTTGTCCGGCACCGAATCCTTCGGTGATGAGTTCCTGCCCAGCCATGAGGCGGATCGTCATCGCCAGGTTGGCCGGCCCATTGCCGATCCTGAACAGGCTCGAGACGACATCGAAGTCCAGCGACCGGGGATACACCTGCCCCACTGCACCAAGTGTGCGAGCGAACCCGAGCCGGGCCGCGACGGCCGCTTCCAGCGCCTCCACCTTCGAGGGCTCGCCGTCGAACAGCCCCAGTAGGTCCGCCTGCGTGCCGACGGGACCCTTCAACCCACGTAACGGGTAGTCCTCGACCAGCGGCTCGAGGCGGCGGATCGCCTCGATCAACTCCTCGCCCGCGGCGGCGAAGCGGCGGCCGAACGACGTGACCTGAGCCGGAACGTTGTGCGTACGCGCCACGACAGGCATTGAGGCCAACTCGTCGGCCCGCCGCGCCACGGCGTCGGCGGCGGCGACCGCCTTGGTCAGCACCAGACGCATCGCATCGCGGATCTGCGTCTGCTCGACGTTCTCGGTGACATCGCGCGAGGTCAGACCCCAGTGGAGGTACTCGCAGCCCGCCAGCGCGCAGAACTCCTCCAGCCGGGCCATCACGTCGTGTCGCAACCGGCGCTCCCGGCGGGCGATGGAATCCAGGTCGATGTCCTCGATGACGGCCCGGTACGCGGCAGGCGCGTCCCCGGGAACCTCCAGACCCAACTCGATCTGCGCCTCGAGGACGGCCACCCAGAACTCCCGTTCCCGGCGGACCTTCTCGCGCGGCGACCAGATGGCGCGCATCGCCGCGCCGGCGTAACGCTCGGCCAGCAGGTTCGGGATGGTCACGGCGACGGCGGCTTGAGGCGGACGAGCTGCCGGCGCCGCGGGCCGACACCGACGAGCGTGATCGGCACGCCCGCCCGCTCCTCCACGAAGCGAAGGTAGCCGGCGGCTTCGGCGGGAAGATCCCCCGGTGCGGTGACCTCGGCGAGAGAGGTGCGCCAGCCCGGCAACTCCTCGAGCACCGGAGAGGCCTGGTGCACGTCGGACTGGTGGTACGGCATGTGCTCGGTGCGACGGCCGCCGACGTCGTAACCCACGCACACCTTCACGACCTCCAGCGAGTCGAGGACGTCCAGCTTGGTGATCGCGATCTCCGAGAGCGAGTTCAGCCGCACCGCCTGGCGGAGCATCACCAGGTCGAGCCAACCCACACGCCGGCGGCGGCCCGTGTTGGTGCCGAACTCGGCTCCGTCGGCCACGAGCCGGTCCGCCACCTCGCCGTGGATCTCCGCAGGGAATGGACCCGACCCGACCCTGGTCGTGTACGCCTTGGTGATCCCGATGACCCGTTCGATGTGCCGCGGCCCCACGCCGGCGCCCACGCAGGCTCCCCCGGCAACCGGGTTCGAGGACGTGACGAAGGGATACGTCCCGTGGTCCAGGTCCAGGAACGTGGCCTGGGCCCCTTCGAAGAGGACCTGGCGGCCCGCTTCCAGCGCCTCGTGAACCGTCGCCACCGTGTCGGTGACGTACGGCTCGAGAGCCGGGCGGATCTCCTGCAGATACTTGTCGGCGAGCACCTCGGGGTCGTAGCCCAGCCGGTTGTAGACCTTCGCCAGCAGCGGGTTCTTCTCCCGCAGGGCTGCCTCCAGCTTCTTGCGGAAGATGCCGGCATCGAAGAGGTCCTGCAGGCGCAGGCCGATGCGGGTCGCCTTGTCGGCGTAGGCCGGTCCGATGCCGCGCTTGGTCGTGCCCAGCTTGGCGGATCCCAGGCGACGCTCACTGAGGACGTCGAGCTGCTGGTGGTAGGGAAGGATGAGGTGGGCGTTGCCGGACACCTGCAGCCGCCGGGTGCTGATGCCACGTGCTTCGAGCATCGCCAACTCGTCGACCAGCACGAACGGGTCGACCACGACACCGTTGCCGATGACCGGCGTGATGTGCTCGTAGAGCACCCCCGACGGCACCAGTTGCAGGGCGAAGGACTCCTCGCCGACCACGATGGTGTGCCCGGCATTGTGGCCCCCCTGGTAGCGCACGACCATCTCCATCTCGGCGGCGAGCAGGTCCGTGAGCTTGCCCTTGCCCTCGTCGCCCCACTGGGTGCCAACCACCACGGTTGCTCCCACAACGCCCTCCCTCGTGAGCGAACGGCCCGGGCCAGCCTACGGTCGCGACCCGTTGGCGCGCTGTGCCAGCGTGAGCGAGAAGTCGCCGGCACCGTCCAGCCACTGCGCCAGGACCGCGAAGCCGGCCGTCGCCAACTCCTCGAGGATCTGGGCGGGTCGGAACTTGGCGGAGATCTCGGTTCGCATGGCCTCGCCGTCGGCGAAGGAGGCACGCAGGCCGAGTCGCCGCACGTGCACGACCTGCGCGCCTTCGGACCGAAGCCACATCTCGACTCGCTGCCTCTCGTCGTCGTAGGTGGCCACGTGGCTGAACCGCAGGGGCTCGAAGTCGGCGTCCAGACGCCGGTTGATGACGCGCAGCACGTTGCGGTTGAACGCCGCGGTGATCCCGGCGGCGTCGTCGTAGGCGGCGAGCAGGCGGCTGCGCTGCTTCACCAGGTCGGCACCGAGTAGGAACGTCTCGCCCGCCGAGGACATGCCGGCGATCTCGGCGAGGAACTTCCGGCGCTCGGGTCCGGAGAAGTTGCCGATCGTGCCACCCAGCAGGGCCACCAGCCGCCGCCCCTCGCTGGGGACCGACGGCAGGTCCGCACCGAACTCGCCCACGACGCCATGGGTGGCCACGCCGGGATAGGCCGCAGCGGCGCCGGCGGCGGTGGCGCGCAGGGCCGTCTCGTTCACGTCGAAGGGAACGAAGGCCTCGAGGGTGCCGGCGGTGGCCATGGCGTCGAGTAGCAGGCGGGTCTTGTCCGAGAAGCCCGAACCCAGTTCGACGAGCGTCCCGGCCCCCGAGAGCGTCGCGATCTCCGGAGCGACCCGTCGCAGGATCTCGTGCTCGCGGCGCGTCAGGTAGTACTCGCTCAGCCGGGTGATCTCCCCGAACAGCCGGGATCCCTCGTCGTCGTAGAACCACTTGGGGGGAATGTCCTTCGGCATCGATCCGAGCCCCGCGGACACGTCCGCCGCCAGCGCCCGGTCCTGGGCCGCCTCGTCGGTGCAGACGCTGATCGTGTAGCCGAGGTCCCCGGCGCCGGCCGCGGCGAACGCGTCCGAGCGTGCTGCCTTCGCCACGGCGGTGACGGGTCAGCGGCTGTTCCGGGCCAGGCGCAGGCCCGAAAAGTGCCAGCGCGTGCCCGGAGCGAAGAAGTTGCGGTAGCTGGCGCGGACGTGACCGGCGGGGGTGACGCAGCAGCCACCCCGCAGCACCATCTGGTTGACCATGAACTTGCCGTTGTACTCGCCCACGGCACCCGCCGCGGGCGAGAATCCGGGATAGGGGCTGTAGGCGCTGGCGGTCCACTCCCAAACGTCGCCGAACAGCTGCGTGAGACCGCCGCCGGCGGCGGGCCGGGGGTGAAGCGCGCCCGAGGGCAGGAGGTTCACGTCCTCGCCGTCCGGTTGCGCGG
The DNA here is from genome assembly GCA_009835395.1 of Acidimicrobiia bacterium. Lineage (GTDB taxonomy): Bacteria > Actinomycetota > Acidimicrobiia > Acidimicrobiales > CATQHL01 > VXNF01. Next base: position 31,256 of record VXXM01000048.1, on the reverse strand, counting down.
CAGTGCTTCCCGCGGCGGCCTCCCATTCGGCCTCGGTCGGCAGCCGGGCGCCGGCCCAGTGGGCGAAGGCATCAGCCTCGTAGTACGAGATGTGACAGACCGGTTCGTCGGCGTGAACCTCCCGCGGGCCGGCCAGGGTGAACACCTGCCAGGAGCCGGCGCTCGAGTCGTCGCCGGCGCGGCTCCAGTACAGCGGGGCCGACCAGCCTGCGGACTGTGCCGCCGCCCAGCCGTCCGACAGCCAGAGCGTGGGTGTCCGGTAGCCGCCGTCGGCCATGAACTCCAGCCACTCGCCGCAGGTGACGAGGCGGCCGGCCAACTCGTAGGGCCCGAGCAGGACCTCGTGACGCGGGCTCTCGTTGTCGAAGGCGAAGGAACCGCCATCATGTCCAACCGCGCAGCGTCCGCCCTCGAAACGTGCCCAGGCGGCGGATTCGGAGACCGCGGACGGCCTCGCGGGCTCGGCGCGATAGGCGGGTTGGGCGGGATTGCAGCTCAGAACGTGCTTGATGTCCATGAGCAGGAGTTCCTGGTGCTGCTGCTCGTGGTTGAGGCCCAACGTCACAAGGTCGGAGGTGGCGCCGGGGAGCTCGTCGGCCAGCAGGCGCGCCATCGCCTCGTCCACCCACCTGCGGTAATCGCCCACTTCAGCGGTGGAGGGCCGGGAGATGATTCCCCGCTGCGGGCGAGGATGCCGGGGACCGGCCGCCTCGTAGTAGGAGTTGAAGAGGTAGTGATAGAGAGAATCCAGCTCCCGGTAACCCACCAGGTGCGACTTCAGCAGGAACGTCTCGAAGAACCAGGTGGTGTGGGCGCGGTGCCACTTGGTCGGACTCACGTCGTCCATGGTCTGGATGCACTGGTCCTCCGGAGACAGCGGCGCCGCCAACTCTTCGGTGAGGGTCCGCACTGCGGTGTAGTGCTCGGCGAGCGGACCGGCGGGACCCGTCAAGACGGGACTCCCAGGTGCTCCCTCGGCGAGGGTCCCTTTGTGGCCTCCTCGAAGTCCTTCAGGGCGCGCCGCTGGGCGGCGTTCAGCTTCTGCGGCACCACGACCTCCACGGTAACCAGCAGGTCACCGGTTCCGCGATCCGTCTTGACGCCCCTGCCGCGCACGCGCAGCGTGCGGCCCGACTGCGTCCCTGCCGGCAGGCGCAGCGTCACGGGCTCGCCGTCGAAGGTCGGGACCGCGAGGCGTGCTCCCTGGGCTGCCTCGCTGAAGCTGACCGGCACGGTGAGGGTGAGATGGTCCCCGTCGCGCCCGAAGAGCGAGTGGTCACCGACGCGCACGATCACGTAGAGGTCCCCCGGCGGCCCCCCGGCCGACCCCGCGCCGCCCTTGCCGCGCAGGCGGATCCGCTGGCCGTCGCAAACACCCGCGGGTATCCGGACCTTCGTCGTGTGGCGATCGGAGCGCTCGCCGAGCGCCACCTCCCTGGTCGTGCCGTTCACCGCCTCATCGAAGGAGAGGGAGAGCTGTGCCTGGTGGTCGGGCCCGCGCTGCGGGCGGCTGGCGCCCGGCGCACCGCCGAACGGCCCGGCGCCGCCGAACAAGTTCGCCAGCAGGTCATTCAGCCCATCGGCGCCCGAGAACTGGAACGAGTGGGTTCCCCCCGGACCTGTGGCGGTGAACGGGTTGCCGGCGGCGGCGAGGCGGCGGATCTCGTCGTACTGCGCACGCTTGTCGGCGTCGCCGACCACGTCGTAGGCGGCCGAGACCTCCTTGAAGCGTTCCTCGGCGCGGGCATCGTCGGGGTTCCGGTCGGGGTGCAGTTGGCGGGCGAGCGAGCGGTAGGCCTTGGTGACCTCATCCTGGGGTGCGTCCGGGGACACGCCCAGTACGCGGTAGTAGTCCTTCTGCAGCCACTCCTGGCGAATGTCGTTCATCACCTCACCCGCCTCAGAACTCCTACGGGTGGGAGGTCATCCCCGGACGCCGACCATGGCGGGACGCAACACCCGCCCGCTCCAGGCGTAGCCGGTGCGAAGCACCTCGGTCACGATCGGATCGCCGGGGCTCTCGGCGGTTGTGTGCAACGCCGCTTCGTGATAGTTCGGATCGAACGGCTGGCCGGCCGGCGAGATCACTTCCAGACCTCCCTCGGTGAGCGCGTCCAAGAGGGCGCTGTGCAGCGGCCCCACCAACTCGCTGTCGTGGGCGGCGCCCGCCTCGGAGGCGTCCAGAACCGCCAGCAGCCGGGTCGCCAGATCGGCGGCGCCGCGTTCGGCCGCCTGCGCCTGCTGCTCGGTGGACCGGCGGCGGAAGTTGGCGAACTCCGCCTTGAGGCGGGTCAGGGAGTCGAGGTAGTCGGCGCACTGCCCGCAGGCCGGGCCCTCGGGCGCCGCCCCGTCCGGTTCCGGCGAATCCGCCTCGACCGCCTCCTCGTCCATGCCGTCCGGCGGCGCCTCCTCCGCCTCGGCGGCCGCTGCGGGCTCCGGCTCGAGGGACTCGGTGGCGCCGGGCGCAGCGTCTCGCTCGGTCGCAGCCGTCACGAATCCTCCTCGTCGAGGATCTCGGCGTCGATCACGTCGTCGCCGCCCGGCGCATCGCCGCCGGCAGCGCCGCCCTCGGCGTCGGGGCTCTGCGTGGCCCGGGCGTACATCGCCGACACGAAGCTCTCGACGGCTTGCTGGAGGTCGTTGGCGGCGGTCTCCACCGTGGCCACGTCGTCGCCCTCGAGGGCGCTACGGGTGGCCTCCATCTTGGCGCGCAGGTCGGCCGCCCCCTCGGCGTCGGCCTCGGCGGCCTCCTCGTCGAGCAGCTTCTCGGCGCGGTACACCAGGGAGTCCGCCATGTTGCGGGTCTCGGCGGCCTCCTTGCGGCGCCGATCCTCCTCGGCGTGCGCCTCGGCGTCGCGCACCATCTTGTCGATCTCGTCGTCGTCGAGCGAGGACTGGCCGGTGATGGTGATGGACTGCTCGTTGCCGGTGGCCTTGTCGCGCGCCGACACGTGGACGATGCCGTTGGCGTCGATGTCGAAGGTGACCTCGATCTGCGGCACTCCCTGAGGCGCCGGTGGGATGTCCACCAGTTGGAACTTGCCGAGCGTCTTGTTGAACTCGGCCATCTCGCGCTCACCCTGCAGCACGTGGATCTCCACCGAAGGCTGGTTGTGGGCGGCGGTCGTGAAGACCTCCGACCGCTTCGTGGGAATGGTGGTGTTGCGGTCGATGAGCCGCGTCATGATCCCGCCCTTGGTCTCGATCCCCAGCGAGAGCGGGGTCACGTCGAGCAGCAGCACGTCGGTGACGTCGCCCTTCAACACGCCGGCCTGGATGGTGGCTCCGACGGCCACGACCTCGTCGGGGTTCACGCCCTTGTGCGGGGTCTTGCCGGTCATCTCAGTGACCAGCGCGGCGACGGCGGGCATGCGCGTGGACCCGCCGACCAGGATCACGTGGTCGACCTCGTCGGCGGTCAGGCCGGCGTCGGCGAGAGCCCGCTCGAACGGCCGGCGGCAGCGGTCCAGGAGGTGGGACGTCATCGACTCGAAGGCAGCCCGCGTGAGGGTGTAGTCCAGGTGCAGCGGGCCCGAGGAGGTGGCGGTGATGAAGGGGAGGTTGATCTGTGCCTCCTGCTTCTGGGAGAGCTCGATCTTGGCCTTCTCGGCGGCCTCCTTGAGGCGTTGCAGCGCCATCGGATCGCCGCTGAGATCAACGCCGTGGTCTCCCTTGAAGCGGTCGGCGATCCACTCGATGACCGCCTCGTCCCAGTCGTCGCCGCCCAGCTTGGTGTCACCGCTGGTGGACTTCACCTCGAAGACGCCGTCACCGATCTCCAGCACCGACACGTCGAAGGTGCCGCCGCCCAGGTCGAAGACCAGCACGGTCTCGTCCGCATGCTTCTTCTCGAGCCCGTAGGCCAGGGCCGCGGCGGTCGGCTCGTTGATGATGCGCAGCACTTCGAGACCGGCGACCTGGCCCGCCTCCTTGGTGGCGGTGCGCTGGGCGTCGTCGAAGTAGGCGGGCACGGTGACGACCGCCTCGGTCACGTCCTCGCCGAGATACGACTCGGCGTCCCGCTTGAGCTTCATCAGGATGCGCGCCGAGATCTCCTGCGGCATGTACTTCTTCCCATCGATCTCGGTGACGGCAACCGTCTCGCCCATGTGACGCTTCACCGAGCGGATCGTCCGGTCGGCGTTGGTGATGGCCTGCCGCTTGGCGACCTCGCCGACGAGCACCTCGCCGCCGGTGGCGAACGCCACGATCGACGGCGTCGTGCGTGCTCCCTCGGCGTTGGCGATGACGGTCGGGTCACCGCCCTCCATGACGCTCACCACCGAGTTGGTCGTGCCCAGGTCGATGCCGACTGCCTTACCCATTCTGCGTTACCTCTCCGAAGTCCTCTCGACGGTCCTCACGTCGGACCGGCGAGACTCTGCCATGTCCTGCGGCGCCTACTGCCTCGTCCCGAAGCAGGCTACCGAGGCCCGGTTCGCCTGCCGTTCGCCCGAAAGGCGCCCACGAGCGGACCGGACAACAGGTTCAACACCGGCAGCGGCCCAAATCTTCCCGCCGGCGCCCCGGCCATCCCCGCCGGAGTCCTGGGTAGGGTCATCGGCGATGGACGGCCGGGCGCCGTCCCCCCAGAGTCGTTCTCCGGACGGACCCGATGACCGCAAACCTGATCCTGCTCCGCCATGGACAGAGCACCTGGAACCTCCAGAACCGCTTCACCGGCTGGTACGACAGCCCCCTCTCGCCACAGGGCCGTGAGGAGGCCGTCGCCGCGGGGCGAGCGCTGGCAGCCGCCGGGATCCACCCCGACGTGGCCCACACCTCGCTACAGACCAGGGCCATCGATACCTGCACCTTGGCCCTGGCCGAGGTGGGTTGCGGGGGCATCCCCGTGCGGCGGCACTGGCGTCTCAACGAGCGTCACTACGGCGACCTGACCGGACTCGACAAGGCCGAGACAGCGGCCCGCCACGGCGCCGAGCAGGTCAGGCTGTGGCGGCGCAGTTTCGCCACGGCACCGCCGCCGATCCGTCCCGACAACCCGTGGAACCCCGTCTCGGATCCCCGTTACGCCGACCTGGCGGCCGGCGAGATGCCCCGGTGCGAGTCGCTGGCCGACGTGCTGGCTCGCCTGCTCCCCTACTGGGAGGGGCCGCTGGGAGCCGACCTGCGGGCCTACCGCCGCGTGCTGGTGGCGGCCCACGGCAACAGCCTGCGGGCGCTCGTCAAACACCTCGAGAACGTCCCCGACGCGGGCATTGCCGGCGTGGAGATCCCCACCGGGGTGCCGATCGCCTACGAGATCGGACCCGATATGCGTCCCGCCCGCCGCGCGGAGTTGACCGAGCGTTTTGTGACTATTCGCTGACCTGCGGCTACCATGCACTGGTCGTTTTCGCCGGGTGGGCGGGAACGGCGCGCATTCGACCGGAGCGCCCGATGCGGCCTCAACGAACAGATGGGAGACAGTATGCGCGGGAGTATTGGAGTTCGAAAGCGCTGGCTGCTGGCGCTGTTGGGGATAATGCTGGTCGCAGCCTCGTGCGCTGCCGACGACGGCGCCTCCGACACCGCTGCCAGCGCGATGACCGAGGCGCAGAGCGCCCAGTCCGACGCCGAGGTCGCACTGGCCGACGCGCAGGCCGCAGCCGCCAAGGCGCGGGAGGCACAGGCCGCAGCCGACACGGCAGCCGCAGCCGCGGCGCTGGCGCAGGCCACCGCCGAGGGCAACCAGGCAGCCGTGGCGGCCGCTGAGGCCGACCTGGCAGCCGCCCAGGCCGCCGCCGAGGAGGCCCGCTCGGATGCCGCAGCCGCACAGGCCGAGGCGGACCAGGCGCGCGGGGCCGCAGAGGCCGCCGCAGAGGCCGCCGCAGAGGCCGAGGCCGCGGCGGCCGCACCGGAACCGATGGACGAGGAGGAGGAGGAACTCATCCTCACCGTGGGCGTGCCCGGTGACATCCAGACGCTGGACCCGTGCTGCACCAACGTCATCCGCGGCCACGAGGCCCAGTTGATCGTGTCCGACACGCCGGTCATTCACCCGATCGTGGACCAGGACGGCGCCCTCGTCGCCGTGGCCGACCAAGTGGCACCGGTCTACTTCGAGTCCTGGGAGGAGCACCCCGACGGGGTGACCTACACCGTCCACATCCGCGAGGGCGTGACCTTCGACGACGGCACCGAGGTCACCGCCGAGACGGTGCGCTTCTGGGTCGACCGGAACCTCAACACGCCCGGCGGCGGCGCCTGGCTGCTGACGAACATCGCCTTCATCGACGAGGCGCCCGAGGTGATCGACCGCTACACCGTGCAGTTCACGGCCAACGCGCCGAGCCCGATGGTGATGCAGCAGTTCTACATGACCTCCTCGGTGCCGGTCGATCCGGCGGTGGTCGAGAAGTACGCCACCGACGACGACCCGTGGGCTCTGGAGCACTTCGCCACCAACGTGGAGAACCCCAGCGGCCCCTACCGGATCGCCAGCTGGCTGCCCGACCAGGAAGTCGTCTTCGAGAAGCGCGAGAACTACTGGGGCGAGGAACGGGCCTACGACAAGATCATCTGGAAGATCATCCCGTCCAACGCCGAGCGTGTGCAGTTGCTGGCGGCCGGCGTCATCGACGTGGCCATCGGCCTCGGCACCGAGGACTTCGCCGCCCTCGAGGGTGTCGACGGAGTCGTCGTGCAGCGCTTCCCGTCCAAGAACAAGGCCTACGTGGGTATGGGCAACAAGATCGCCCCGTTCGACAACGTGCTGATGCGCCAGGCGGTGTCCTACGGCATCGACTACGAGGACATCCTCACCAACGTCTACAAGGGCGAGGCACAGCGCCTACGCGGCCCCATCCCCAACGGCTCCGTGTTGTCGATCGGTGACCAGATCGGCTACGACCGTGACGTGGACAGGGCCACGGAGCTGCTGGCCGAGGCCGGCTACGACGGCACCCCGGTGACGCTCTCGATCGACGCCGCCAAGGGCGAGCACGAGCTGATCGCCGTGCGCGTCCAGTCGCATCTCGCCGAGATCGGCCTGAACGTGGAGATCGAGGTGCTGACCGCAACCGTGTTCGCCGAGCGCAAGGTCGGCAAGCAGCTGCAGATGTTCGTTGACGAGGGCCTGGCCTGGATCGACGATCCCAACTACGAGCTGTCGCTGACACTGGAGTCGGGTGTGTTCGGCAACTACGCCGACTACTCCAACGAGCGTGTCGACGCGATCATCGCAGGCGGTTGGGCCGAGAAGGACCCGGCGGCCCGCCGGGCCATGTTCGAGGAGGCCCAGCGCATCATCAGCGAAGAGGCGCCGTGGGCGTTCCTGGCACAGCCGGACTACAAGATCGCCCTGCGGGACGACATCGGGGGCTTCGCGCTCTACCCGAACGAGATCCCGCGCCTGGCGGATCTGTACCCACTGGACCAGTGATTTGAGGTCACGCGTGGGCTCCGGCCCACGCTGATCCGACCAACCGAGCGGCGCCCCGCCCGAGGACCGAAGGTCTGGGTGGGGCGCCGCCGCCTTTTTCGGCCCATGCGTCGAGTCAGCCACACCGGTGCACCGCTTCGGGTCCGGGCAGGAACGGGCCGGGAGAGCGGCGCTAACATGCGGCCCGCCGGCTCGCCCGGCACTTCAATCACGTGCGCCGAGGAGGCGCTGCTCACACGAGGGGGAGAACCTATGCGTGATCTCGTACGAACTCGCCGCCGCTGGCTGGTGGCGCTGCTGGGGCTGATGCTGGTGGCGGCGTCCTGCGCCGCCGACGACGGCGCCTCGGACACCGCCGCCAGCGCCATGGCCGAGGCGCAGGCCGCCGAATCCGACGCCGGCGTGGCGCTGGCCGACGCGCAGGCCGCAGCCGCCAAGGCGCGGGAGGCGCAGGCCGCAGCCGATACCGCGGCCGCCGCCGCGGCGCTGGCGCAGGCCACCGCCGAGGGCAACCAAGCAGCCGTGGCGCAGGCCGAGGCCGACCTGGCCGCCGCCCAGGCCGCAGCCGAGTCGGCCCGAGCCGACGCCGCCGCCGCGCAGGCCGAGGCGGACGACGCCGCCGCGGCAGCAGCAGCCGCCGTCGAGGCGGCCGAGGCCCAGACCGCGGCGCCTGCGCCGCCGCCGGCAGAAGACACCGAACGCGTCCTGGTCGTCGGCGTGCCGGGCGACATCGAGACGCTGGACACGTGCTGCGCCAACTTCATCCGCGCGCACGAGGCGCTCGAGTTGGTGTACGAGCCGCCCGTCCTCCACAGGACCGTCGAGCAGAACGGCGCTCTCATCGGCGCAGCTGGCGACCTGATGCCCCGCTACTTCGAGTCCTGGGAGGCGCACGAAGACGGGCTCACCTACACCATCAAGGTGCGCCCGGGCGTCCTCTTCGACGACGGCACCGAGGTCACCGCCGAGACGGTGCGCTTCATGACCGAGCGAAACCTCAACACGCCCGGCGGGGCCAACTGGCTGCTGCGCAACATCGCCTTCATCCAGGAGCCGCCCGAGGTGCTCGACAAGTACACCCTCCGGTTCACCTCCAGCGAGGCCAGCCCGATGGTGATGGAGCACTTCTACATGACGTCCTCGGCGATCATCGACCCGAAGGTCATCCTGGAGAACGCCACCGAGGACGACCCGTGGGCCATGGAGTACTTCTCCCGCAACGTGGACAACGCCAGCGGTCCGTTCCGCCTCGTCAGCCGGATACCCGACCAGGAGGTCGTCTTCGAGGCGCGCGAGAACTACTCCTTCGAGCCGCAGGCCTACGACAGGATCATCTGGAAGATCATCCCGTCCAACGCCGAGCGCGTGCAGTTGCTGAAGGCGGGCGTGATCGACGTGGCCATCGCCCTCGGCACCGAGGACTTCGCCGCCCTCGAGGGTGCCGAAGGTGTCAACGTTCAGCGGTTCCCATCCAAGAACCTGGCCTACATGGGCATGGGCAACAGGATCGCCCCGTTCGACGACAAGACGGTGCGCCAGGCCGTGTCCTACGCCGTGGACTACGACGACATCCTGAACAACGTCTACAAGGGCGAGGCCCAGCGCCTCTACGGTCCCATCGCCCCCGGCTCGTACTCGAGCCTCGGCGACAGCATCGGCTACCGGCGCGACGTCGCCAAGGCGCAGGAGCTGCTGGACGGAAGCTCCTACGACGGCTCCCCGGTGGTGCTGTCGATCGACGCCGCCAAGGGCGAGCACGAGTTGATCGCCGTGCGCATCCAGTCGCACCTCGCCGACATCGGCATGGACGTGGAGATCGAGAAGCTGGCTTCGCCGGTCTACGCCGAGCGCAAGGTGGGCGAGAACCGGATGCAGATGTTCATCGACGAGGGCCTGCCCTGGATCGACGATCCCAACTACACCCTGTCGGTGTTCCTGCTGTCGGGCGTGTTCGGCAACTACACCCAGTACGTGAACGAGCGGGTCGACCAGATCATCAACGAGGGTTGGGGGATCCTCGACCGCGAGGAGCGGGCCAGGACTTTCGAGGAGGCCCAGCGCATCATCGTGGACGACGCCCCGTGGGTGTTCCTGGCGCTGCCCGACTACAAGATCGCCATGCGCGACACGGTCGAGGGCTTCGTGCTTTACCCGAACGCCATCCCACGCCTCGCCGGCCTGAGACCGGCCGAGTAGTCAACTGACGCCGGGGGGCGGGTACGCCCCGCCCCCCGGCTGAGGGCCGAAGCGGCGCTCCGCCCGATCCCCCGAGGGTCGAGGCGGGGCGCCGCCACCGTTAACGAGGCAGCACCTCGCCCGCTCGCGGGCCGTCCGCCGGGTGTTTCCCCCTCGGGGGGGGGGGGGGGGGGCCCCCCCCCCCCGGGGGGGCGGGGGGGCGGGGGGGCCCCCCCCCCCCCCCGGCGGGGCGGGGGGGGGCCCCGCCACCGTTAACGAGGCAGCACCTCGCCCGCAGGCCCGAACCGGATTGCCGATCAGTGGCGGCGCAGGAGGCGGCGGCGCGGGGGTTTGACCGGGGCGGGGGCCGACTTGCCGGCCTCCGCGGCGGCCAGGGCCTCGGCCGGGCTGAACGGGGGGGCACTGGAGGACTGGACCGGCTCAGGGAGTTGGGAGACCACACCGGTCACGCCGGGGACCCGCTGAAGCAGCACTGCCTCGATGCCGGCGGTGAGGGTGACCATCGACAGCGGGCAGGTGCGGCAGGCGCCGATCATCTCGATCTCCACGACGCCATCGTCGCGGACACCCAGCAGCGTGAGATCGCCGCCGTCTGACTGCAGGGCCGGGCGCACGAAGTCCAGGGCCTCGTTCAGCAGATCCATGTCGACCTGTGCGGCCATGGCTCAGAACACTTCGATCCAGGTGCCTGCGCCCGCTTCCAGCGCCAGGTCGTAGACCAGCGCCGCGCAGGCCGCGTCGAGTGCGGGCATGCCCATGTGGGTCATTATCGTGCGTTCGGCGGGATCTTCCCTCCCCGGGCGCTGACCTTGCAGGATCTCCGTGGCGATGTCGGCGTGGATGTCGCCCCGACCGAGTTGGCCAACCTGCAGCCCGCCGATGCGGCCCACCTCGTCGCCGGTTATCCATTCCAGGTCACGGCCGTACCAGCCGACGACCCACTTGTCGAAGGCCCGGGCGCAGGCCGGGTCCACGTCCCGGAACCCCGTGGCTGCGCAGACGTGGGTGCCCGGGGAGATCCAGGGCTCCATGAGCACCGGCCGCAGCGCCGTGGTGACCACACAGACGATGTCGGCACCGGCGACGGCCTCCTCCACGCTCGCGGCGATGCCGGCCTCGACACCGAGCTTCACGGTGGACTCCGCGGCGAAGCGCGTCGCGGCGGCCTCGTCGATGTCGAACGCCGTGACGTGTGCGAGGTCGAACAGCTCGGCCAGCAGCCACAGGTGGGTGCGCCCCTCGTTGCCGCAGCCGATGATCGCCAGATGGCTGCTGTCGGGGCGGGCCAGGAACTTGGCGCCCACCGCGGCGTGGCCGCCGGTGCGCATGTTCGTGACCGACGTGCCGTCCACCAGCGCCAGCGGCATGCCGGTGTCGGCGTCGGTCACGAGGTCCAGCGCCGAGATGCCCGGTAGCGACCGGCGCGGGTTGCCCGACCAACTGCTCAGCCACTTCAGCGCCGCCCGCTCGAGAGGGCGGATCAGCGCCGGGAAGGCCTGCACGACGCCGTATCCGAAGGGCGGCTCGGGGCCGGGAGCGGTACGGTCGTGCACCCACAGGTTCACCGGGTTGGTCTGGTCGACCAGACCCTCCCCCACCCAGGTGAACGTGTCGAGGACGCGCTGCAGGGTCGCCGCCGGGGTGAGCAGCTCCTCGACCTCACGCCGGGAGACGACCAGGATCTCCCCCGGGCTGCGGTCGGGGGCGGTCACTCTTCGGCTTCCATGGCGATCAGCGCCTGCGCCGCCTCGCCGACCCGCGCCGTGGCGAAGTCCGGCAGCGGTCCGTAGGGCTTGCGGGGATCTCCCGGCCGGGCGCCGCCGAGCTCGGAGACGGCCTTCAGGTAGCCGTGCTCGTAGCTGAGCATGAGCGGCATGTCCGGCCGGCGGATCGACGCCGAGAGTTGCTGCAGGGCGCCGTAGGCGCGCCGCACCCAGGCATCGTTGTGGTTGCCCTTGCGGCACTCGTCGATGAATCGGGTGGTGGTCCGCATCCCGGCCCAGCAGAAGATGCCGGTGGCGCCGACGGCGCCCAGCATCGAGCCGTGGAAGAAGGCCGGATCGTTGCCGGTGAAGACGTTGACGCGGTCGCCGATGGTCATGAGCACCTGGTCGAAGTGCGGCAGCGCCGTGTTCGACTCCTTGATCGCCTTGATGTTCGACACCTCGAGCAGCCGTCCCCACATGTCCGCCGAGATGTTCACGCCGTTGAGCGGGGAGTAGTTGTAGAGCATCAGCGCCATGTCCCCGTCGAGGGACTCCGCAACCTCCACGAAGAAGTTCATGGCCCACTCCGGTGTGACGGGCAGGGCGTAGGGGGCGGCCAGCATCGAGCCGTCGGCGCCGCAGGCCTCGGCGTAGCGCGCCCGGCGGATGGCCTCCTGCTGGTACGTGGCCGTGGAGCCCACGATCACGGCCAGATCCCCTTCGTGGCCAGCAGCCACAGCCGTTTCGCACACCGCGTCGTATTCCGCCGGCGACACGTTGGTCATCTGGCCCATCGATCCGAAGACGATGCATCCCGGCGCCCCGGAGGCGGCCACCAGCCCGATGCTGTGACGCACGCCGTCGAGGTCGATCCGTTCGTCGGCGTCGAGGCTGAGGGGGATGAGCGGCAGCAGCCCCTCCAGCGGTTTGCGGGTGAACTCAGGCATCTTGCCCCTCCGATGTCAGGCGCCGGTAGACCTCGCGCAACTCGTCGCGGCGGCGGGCGAGGTCGTCGAACTCCACCGCCTCGCAGCGGTAGCCAAGGTTCTCCATTGCAGCACGCGACTCGGCGGTGTACACAACCGTCCCGTCGTCGGTGATGCGTTCGATGCCGTCGAAGCGGGCCGCCCTGTCGTTGATCGCCACCGCCTCCGCCTCGTCGAGGGTGGGCGGCAGGCGCAACTGCACCGTGCCGGACCCGACGATCGCCGGATACCCCCCCGGCAGTCCCATCGGCGAGGACACGTGCGTCCGAAGCGGCTCGGAGCCCAGCAGGGCGAGGGCGTTCTTGACGGCGGAGCCGGCGTAGAGCGAGTTCGGTATCTCGCCGTGCCAGTTGATCGTCTCGGGCCAGGACGACAGCGCCGCGGTGAGGTCCACCTGCTCGGTGGCGTCCGCGCCGTCGACGGTCAACCGGAAGTTGTGCGGCACCACCGCGCCGCGGGTCAGCAGCGCGTGCGAGCCGACGAGTGAGACGTCGATCTCAGCGGCGGGACGACCGGTAATGGCCATGGCGTAGCGCAGCACCCGTGCCGCGCACACCTCCAGGTTCCCGGCTCCGGTGGAGGGGCCGTGGCCGAACCGCCTCCAGATCGCCACGTTGACGACATCGGGGAAGGAGGCGTTCACCACGTGCGTGTCGATGCCGGAGGCCTCCACGGCCCGGGTGAGCTGGGCGGCGGGCCAGAGCTGCCACGGCAGCCACATGCCGAAGGTGGCCGCCCTGACCTCGGCACGGAGACCTGGATCGAGGGCCGCGCCGCTGAGGATCCGGGGCGACTGCACCGTGGCCGAGTGGACGATGGCGTCGGGGCGCACCTCGGCCAGCAGCCGGGCCATCGCACTCTCGTCGGCCAAGTCGACCTGACGGTGCTCGAACTGCTTGGTGTGCCCCTCGATGGCGGAGCCCAGCATGGCGATCGTGGTCCACGAGGGCCCGCTCCACGGGCTGCGCTTGACGGTCACGACGCGTTCCACGCCGGGCGCCCGCGCCAGGAACTCCAGTGCCCAACCGCCGAGGGCGCCGACGCCGGACACCAGGATCGTGCTCATCGGCGGCCCATCGTCGACTGTGGCGGTTCGTCTGTCTGCACGAGCGATGTTCTTACCACGCCCGCCGCGGGATGGGGACATGCGGCGCGGACGCGGGCCGATGCGGAGCGCTCGTCGATTCCGCCCGGCGCGCCGTGAGAACCGGATCGACCGGCAACCGGCCGAGGTTCCTAGACTGAGCCGTCGCTGTGCCAGGAACCGGAGTCCTCGAGGCGCCGGAGAGGAGAACCATCGTCATGAACGCCGCCGCCACGTCCCCCCAGCCGCTGAGCGCCAAGGCGATCAGCCGCGCCAAGGCCAAGACCTTCGCGGTGCTCTCGACGCTGCTGCCGGACGGGCAACCCCAGAATCACGTCATGTGGGTCGACACCGACGGCACCAACCTCATCATGAACACCGAGGTGCACCGCCGGAAGTACCGCAACATTGCGGCGGATCCCCGGGTCACCGTCCTGCTGCCCGACAACGAGAACCCGTACATCTTCAGCGAGGTGCGGGGGCGGGTGACCTCCGAGATCCGGGGTCCACAGGCTCGGGAGAACATCGAGGAGTTGGCAATGAAGTACATGGGCACCGCCTACCCGGCGACGATCCAGTCCGAGCGGGTCATCCTCATCATCAGCCCCGAACGCGTCTACGACCACGAGCGTCCCTAAGCGGACCGGAACATCGTTCCGCGGCAAGAGTCAATCAGAGCCACCGCTTCGGGCCACAACCGAGGAGAGCTACACCATGCAGGTATCACTAGTGACCGGCGCCGCCAGCGGGATCGGGGCGGCCACGGCCCGGCGGCTCGCCGCACGCGGCGACGCCGTCGTGTGTGCCGACCTCGACGGTGACGGCGCTGCGTCCACAGCCGCCGAACTCACCCAGGCGATGCCCTTCGCGCTCGACGTGACCGACGAGGCCGCCACCGACGCCATGGTGGCCGCCACGCTGGAGAGATTCGGCGACCTGCACCATGTCGTGGCGTGCGCCGGCATGGAACTGCACGGACACAGCCTGGAATTCAGTGTGGAGGACTTCCGCCGGACCGTCGACGTGAACCTCACGGGCTGCTTCCTCACCGCCCAGCGGACCGCGCGGGCCATGGTCGAGGCGGGCCACGGCGGCTCGATCGTGCTGATCGGGTCGATCAACTCGAAGATCGCCCTGCCCGCATTCGCCGCCTACGTGAGCTCCAAGGGCGGTGTGCTGATGCTCGGCAAGGGCCTGGCGCTGGACTTCGCCGCCCACGACATCAGGGTGAACGTGATCGGCCCGGGCGTCATCAACACGCCCATGAGCGCCAACAGCATCGCCGACCCGGTGCGGGGCGGATGGCTGATGTCGAAGACGCCGCTAGGGCGGCCCGGCCAGCCCGAGGAGATCGCCGAGTTGGCCGCCTTCCTGACCTCCGACGCCGCCTCGTTCATGACGGGCGCCTACGTCCCCGCCGACGGAGGCTGGCTCGCCGGCTAGCGCCGGCCGGGCACCCGCGGATCAGGCCAGGTCGAACCGGTCCAGGTCCATGACCTTGTGCCACGCCGCTGCGAAGTCCGCCACGAACTTCTCCTGCGCGTCATCGGACCCGTAGACCTCGGCGATCGCCCTTAGCTGGGAGTTCGAACCGAAAATCAGGTCGACGGCACTGGCGGTCCAGCGAGCCTCGCCGGTGGCCCGGTCGCGGCCCTCGTAGACCCCCTCGGTCTCGGTGGGCTGCCACTCGGTGCCCATGTCCAGCAGGTTCACGAAGAAGTCGTTGCTCAGCGTGCCGACGCGGTCGGTGAGCACGCCCAGCGGGGAGCCCCCGGTGTTGGCGCCGAGCGCGCGCAAGCCGCCGACGAGCACCGTCAACTCCGGCGCCGTCAGCGACAGCAGGCTCGCCCGGTCCACCAGCATCACCTCGGGCCGGCGCTTGTCGCCGGGCCGCCGGTAGTTGCGGAACCCGTCGATGGTCGGTTCGAGCACCGCGAACGACTCCTCGTCGGTTTGGTCCGGAGAGGCGTCGGTGCGCCCCGGCGAGAACCGAACCTGGATGTCGCAGCCGGCGCGGCGGGCCGCTTCCTCCACGGCCGCGCACCCGCCCAGGACGATCAGATCGGCCATGGACACGCTCTTGCCATCACTCTGGGAGTCGTCGAACGCTGCCTGGATACCTTCCAGGACGTCCAGCACCCGCGCCAACTGCGCGGGGTCGTTGGCCTCCCAGTGCTTCTGGGGTGCGAGCCGGATGCGGGCGCCGTTGGCCCCGCCGCGCTTGTCGCTGTCGCGGTACGTCGAGGCCGAGATCCAAGCGGTCGCCGCCAGTTCGGAGATCGACAGCCCCGAGTCGAGGATCCGGGCCTTGAGGGCTGCGACGTCGGAGTCGTCGACCAACTCACCGTCGACGGCGGGAACCGGGTCCTGCCAGATCAACCGCTCGTCGGGCACCTCCGGGCCCAGGTAGCGGACCACCGGACCCATGTCGCGGTGGGTGAGCTTGAACCACGCCCTGGCGAAGACGTCGGCGAACTCCTCGGGGTTCTCCATGAAGCGCCGCGAGATCGGCTCGTAGACGGGGTCCATGCGCAACGAGAGGTCGGTGGTCAGCATCACCGGGGTGTGCCGCTCGGCCGGGTCGTGGGCGTCGGGCACGGTGCCCGCCGCGGCGCCGTCGGCCGGGACCCACTGCCAGGCGCCGGCCGGGCTCTTGGACAGCTCCCACTCGTGCCCGAACAGGGTCTCGAAGAAGCTGTTGTCCCAGGTCACCGGCGTGGGCGTCCAGGCGCCCTCGAGCCCGCTGGTGATGGCGTCACCGGCCTTGCCGCTGCCGTAGGTGTTCGTCCATCCAAGGCCCTGCTCGGTGAGCGCGGCACCCTCGGGCTCGGGGCCGACGTAGAGGTCGCCGTCGGCGGCGCCGTGGGTCTTGCCGAAGGTGTGGCCGCCGGCGATGAGCGCCACCGTCTCGACGTCGTCCATGGCCATGCGGGCGAACGTCTCCCGGATGTCCCGGGCGGCCGCCAGCGGGTCGGGTGTTCCGTTGGGCCCCTCGGGGTTCACGTAGATGAGGCCCATCTGCACCGCCCCGAGGGGGTCGGCCAGTTCCCGGTCGCCGCTGTAGCGCTCGTCGCCCAACCACGTGGTCTCGGGCCCCCAGTAGATGTCCTCCTCGGGTTCCCAGACGTCGGGCCGGCCGCCGCCGAAGCCGAACGTCTCGAACCCCATCGACTCCAGCGCCACGTTCCCGGCGAGGATCATCAGGTCCGCCCAGGAGATCTTGCGGCCGTAGCGCTGCTTCACCGGCCACAGCACCCGGCGCGCCTTGTCCAGGTTGGCGTTGTCGGGCCAGCTGTTGAGCGGTGCGAAGCGGTGCGTGCCCGAGCCGCCGCCGCCCCGCCCGTCATAGGTGCGGTACGTGCCGGCGCTGTGCCACGCCATGCGGATGATCAGCGGGCCGTAGTGGCCGTAGTCGGCCGGCCACCAGTCCTGGGAGGTGGTCAGCGCCGCTTCGATGTCGGCCTTCACGGCGGCCAGGTCGAGGCTGCTGAACTCCGCCGCGTAGTCGAACTCATCGCCCATCGGGTCGATCTGCGGTGAGTTCATGTTGAGGGGCCTCAGGTTCAACTGCTCCGGCCACCAGTGCTGGTTCGCCAGCGAACCCGTCACGGCAGGCGCCTCGTGCATCACCGGGCACCGGGCCGGTGATGCCTCGTCGCGGCGGTCGTTCGTCTCGCTGCTCATCGCTGCTCCTTGGTTGTTCCTTGTTTCCGAACTCAGGTGTGGAGGCCACCAGGGGTGAGCGCCTCCCGGCAGGCGGGGCAGAGGCCCCAGTAGATGACCTCGGCCTCGTCGATGTCGAAGCCGAGGTCGTCGTCGACGTCGAGGCACGGCCGGTAGCCCGCGGCGCAGTCCACGTCGACCACGCGGTCACAGTCGCGGCAGACCAGGTGGTGGTGGTTGTCGTCGACCCGGTCCTCATAGCGCGCGGCCGACCGGGCCGGCTGGATGCGCCGGATGAGGCCCACCTCGGTCAGCACGCCCAAGGTGTCGAACACCGCCTGGCGCGAGACCGACCCGATGCTGGCACGCACGTCGCCGGCGAGGTCGTCGGCGGTTGCGTGCGGGCGGGCCGACACCGCCCCCATCACCGCCAGCCGCTGAGCGGTCACCCTGAGCCCGTTCTCCCGCAGCAGCCGCTCCACGTCCTGCATCACCCTCGGTCCTCGCTCACTCGGCACCGCCGGCCACGCTGCGTGGCCCTCACACCACCACTATAGCCATTAGTCTGGACTTGATCCAAAGAAAGAATCAATCCATTTCATAGACGGATCCGCGAGGGCACCGTGGGCGCGAGTGGCTGAGGTTCGAGACCCGTTCAGGCGACAGCCACCTCAACGACCTGGCGCTTGCCGCCGGTGCCGCCGGCTGCGATGGCTGCCAGGGCCTCGGGAACGCCCTCGAGCGACACGGTCGGGCCGATCAGCGGGCGCAGATTCAGGGCGCCGGACTCGTAGAGGGCGTTGCCGAGGAGGAAGTCGGCGCGCGTGAAGCCGAACGTGGCGATGATGTTGAGTTCGCGCTTGATGCAGTCGAAAAGGAAGTCGTCGAAGTGCAACGTGGCAGAGCCGTGGACGATGCCCATGAGTACCACGGTCCCGCCCGGGCGAGCGGCTCGCAGCACCGTGTCGACGCTGGAGGGATGGCCGGAGGCCTCGAACGTGAGATCGGCGCCGTGCGGGGCGCCGAGGGCCTCCCGGAGCGCCTCCGACGACTCGCTCGGCGACATCCCCGAGACGTCGACGGTGGCGTCCACCCACGGCTCGACGGCAGCCAGGTGATCGGCCGCAACGTCGGCCGCAACGATCGTGGTCGCGCCCATGGCCCGGGCCACCTGGCACACCGTGAAGCCGATGCTGCCGACGCCGGAGATGACCATGCGCGAGCCGGCGGCGATACCCGACCGGCGCATGCCGTGCACCGCCGCCGGCAGCGCCGATGACAGCATCACCGCCTCGTCCAGCGGCGTGTCGGGAGACAGCAGGAACAGGTTGGACTCGGGTACGACCGCGTAATCGGCGAAGCCTCCGTCCAGATCGATCCCGAGGTGGGTCATCCAGGGACAGATGCTCTCGCTGCCGCGCACGCACCACTCGCAGACCCCGCAGCCCACCACGGCGTCGGCCACCACCAGCGACCCCGGCGGCGGCGTGGCCGGGGAGTCGGCCTCGACGATCTCACCCACGATCTCGTGGCCGAGGATCCGCGGCAGGCCCTTGGTGTCGATCATCCCGGCGGCCATCTGCTGGTGGAACAGCCCCAGCGCCGACGCCTTCACCCGAACGAGCGCCCAATTCGTTGGACGCTCCGGCACCTCGATGTCGGCCATCTCCAACTGGTTCTTGCCCACCATCAACAGGGCGCGCATATTCATCGATTCCCCCGCAGCCGCTCGAGGCCGGAATCAGTCCAGGACGTCGTCGCTGTCGAGCTCCCAGACGAGCTCGCTGTAGTGGTCGCCGGCGGGGGCCCAGCGCTTGCGGGAGTAGCGGATGTTGGGGTTGTAGGTGACGGCGATGTGTTCGTCGAGGTCGCAGAAGTTGGACGAGAACTCCACGTCCGGGGCGTTGTCACGCAGGTAGTCGCCGATGGGGCAGTTGAGGCGGAGGACGTACTTGGCCATGTTGCCGTCATCCTCGAAGTAGCGCTCTGTGTCCAACTTCGGCGACCAGGCGAAGTAGCTCCAGAACTCCTTGAAGAAGTTGTTGAGGCTGAGGCGGTCGCCCTTGGCCCGCGACCGCTCGGCCATCTGCGTGCCCATCTCGAGACCCTGGCGCTCGCGGGCTCGTGACACGGCCGCCCGGCCCTCCTCCTTGCCCAGCTCGACCTCCATGGCGTCGGCCAGCACCGAGAAGATTCTGGTCTTGGCGTGGAACTCGTTCTCGTTGGCGTCCCAGCCCTGCTGGATCGGGTCGTCGGCTGCGACTTCGTGGTAGCGCTCGAGGTAGCGGCGCTGGCCCTCGTGGTCGATGTGGCCATCCTCCTTGATGCGCGCCAGCCGGTCGGCGGGCCCGTCCTCGATGGCGTCGGCCAGTTCCTTCAACTCCGGGTAGGCGATCTCCACCTTGTCGTAGTCGACCATCCGCTTCCCTCCTCGCTCGTTCCCGATCCGCGCCGGCCACCGGGGCGCCCGACGGCCGGGGCGCAGTCTAGGCCCGCCGCCGTGGCGGCCAGCAAACTAGGTGAAGGTCTTGCCTGGCTGGAACAGTTCCAGCACCAGGCCACCCACCTCACGGGTTTCGAAGTAGGCGAAGCGGCCGCCGTCGGAGACCTCCCCGTAGGAGATCACCTCGTGACCGAGCCCGGTGAGGTCGGCGATGTCCCGGTCGATGTCGTCGGTGTAGGCGCACAGATGCACGACACCCTCGCCGTGGCGCTCGAGGAACTCGGCCTGGATGCCCTTGCCCGCCACCGGTTGCAGCAACTCGAACTCGACGTTGCCCATCTGGGCGATGAGCCCCTTGACCTCCACGTCCGGGGCGTCGGCACCGTAGATCTTCCGCACCAGAGTGTGGGCCGAGGGTCCCTCGGTGAACGGGCCGATCCCGAGGCGCTCGTAGAACGCAGCGGCCCGGGTGATGTCGCGCACCACGACACCGATCTGGTAGGTCCGCGACCAGAGGTCGGGGCGGATACCGCCGGTCGCCGGCTGGGACTCGTTGGACTCTGCGGACATGGGCCCTCCTCGGGTAGCGGACGGCGCGACTATACGGGCCCGGCCCGGTATCAGGGGCGCCGTGCGACGCAGTCGATCTGCACCTTGGCGCCCTTCCAGAGGAACGCCACACCGAAACTCGTCCGGGCGGGGTATGGCACGGCGAATCGCTCGCCGTAGATGCGGTTCATGGAATCCAGGTCGTCCTCGTTGATGAACTGCACGCAGGTGTGCACCACGTCGGCCAGGGTGCAGCCAACCTCGCCGAGGATCTCGGCGAGGTTGGTGATGGCCTGGTGGAACTCGGGCTCGAAGCCGCCGGCCACGAAGTCGCCGCTGGCCGGGTCGCGGCCGATCTGGCCGGTCACCCAGACGTGGTCGCCGTCGATGCGGACATGTGGGTACGGTCCCCGCGGCTCGGGCGCCGCCTCGGTGGTCACTGTGCTGTCTGCCATGGAGCTTCCTTTCGAGAGATCGCTGCGGCGGTCGTGGCGGTCGCGCTCAAGTCAACCAGCCACCGTCGACGACGAGGACGTGGCCGGTCACGTACGAAGCCGCTTCGGAACTCAGGAAGTCCACCGCCGCGGCGATGTCCGTGGTCCTGCCCAGGCGGCCCAGGGGGATCCGCTCGGCCGCTTGGCGTTCCAGCACCCCCGGGTCGTCCAGCAGTGTGCGGGTGAGGTCGGTGTCAACCGTGCCGGGTGCCACGGCGTTCACCCTGATACCCACCGGGGCCAACTCGCGGGCAGCGGCGATGGTGAGCATGCGCACCGCTCCCTTGGAGGTGTCATAGGGCACCATCGGGGTCGTGGAGGCGGTGAAGCTGGAGGTCGACGCTGTGTTCACGATGCAGCCCCCGCGGCCCACCATGGCGCGAGCGGCGGCCTGGATCCCGAAGAACACCCCCCGCAGGTTGATCGACATGAGGCCGTCGAACTCCTGAGGGGTGACCTCCACCAGGGGCCGGATCCAACCCACGCCGGCGTTGTTGACCATGGTGGCCAGCGGGGCTACCTCCTCGACGCGCCCGACGGCGGCGGCCAGCGACTCGGGGTCGCGGACATCGAGTTCGACACCGTGGACGGCCAGCCCCTCCGCAGAGAGCTCGGCGGCCGTCGCGTTCGCCGTCGACCCGAGGTCGCCGATGACCACGGTGTCGCCGCGGCGCGCCAGCCGCTCGGCGATCGCCCGCCCGATGCCGCGCGCCCCGCCGGTGACGAGCGCGCCCGCCGGTTCTCCCATAGCCGCTCGTCTCCTCCGCCCGGTGGCGTTACTCGTTGGCCACCAGGTCGGTCGGGTGCTCGTTCAGCTTGACGCCGCCGTCGGGGGTGCAGACAATGACGTCCTCGACCCGCACGCCCACCCGGCCGGGCCAGAACACCGACGGCTCGATGGTGAAGGTCATGCCGGCCTCCAGAGGCGTCTCGTCCTCGGGCGAAATGAACGGTTCCTCGTGCACGTCCAAGCCGATGCAGTGGCCGGTGCGATGGCGGAACCAGTCGCCGTAGCCGGCGTCGACGATCACCTGGCGCGTGGCCCGGTGCACCGCCGAGGCGGTGACACCTGGTCGCACCGTGTCGATGCCGGCCTGCTGGGCCGCCATGACGACCTCGTAGACCCGCCGGTACTCCTCGCCGGGGTCGCCGATGTGGATGGTGCGACCGAAGTCGGAGCAGTAGCCCTCGATCACGGCGCCGAAGTCGAAGGAGATCCCGCTATCGCCGCGCAGCGCCTGCTGGGAGATCCGCACGTTGGCGTCGCGGGCGTCGCCGGGGCCCATCGACCAGACGGCGGTGTCGAACGACCACGTGCGCGCCCCGAGGCGCAGCAGGTGGTAGTTCACCTCCTCGCCCAGTTCCAGTTCGGTGACACCGGCCTGGACGCGATCGCTGACCTCGGCCATGGCGGTGTCAGCGAGCGAGCAGGCCCGCTTCATGAGGGCCAGTTCGTCGGGGGTCTTGATCCGGCGCATGCGGTTCACCAGTTTGCTGGCATCCACCAACTCCGCCCCGCCGAAGGCCGCCAGCAGGCGCATGATGGCCGAGCCCCAGGTTCGGGCACCGACGGCGATCCGCTTGGCGGGGCCAAGGGCGGCGGCGGCCTGTGCGAACAGGGCGTCGCCGTCGTCCATCTCGTCCACGCTGATGACCTCGCCGGGAACGCCCTCGGGGAGGTCGAACTCCACGAAGTTGCGCGGCAGCAGGAAGATTGGGTCTCGCCCGGGCAGTATGAACGCGCCGGCCACCCAGCCGTGCGTGTAGTTCACGTCGCCGAACGTCGGCACCCGCCGCTGGAGGCCGGTGAGGTACTCCAGGTCGGCCCCGGTGGGGAGCCACGCCAGGTCCACGTCGGCGGCGGCCAGGATCCTGCCGAACGTCGCGCGGCGGGCGGCGTAGCCAGAGGTTCCTTCAACTGTGATGGCGACGCTGGCGACATCCCCCGGGTCGTCTCGCCGGGCGGCGGTCGGCGGTGGCTGATCAGGAACCGCGAGCGCCGCAGCACACGCCGCGTGTCCATCGGGATGGGTTCCGCCGCCGGTGTGGTCGCAACCGGTTGCATTTGTCATGGCGAATCTCCGATCAATCCCCGGGCCATCTCGCCGGCCGCTGGGCGGCCGTGGGTGATCACCAGCCGCGGCTTCCGCAGCGCCTGCAGGGAGTCCATGGGATTCCCCTCCAGCAGTATCAGATCGGCCGCGGCGCCGGGCACCGCCGCGGTGGCGCCGCCGAACCCGTTGAGAGCGCGCCCCCCGACCGAGGCGGCGTGCAGCACCGAGCGGCGGTCCATGCCGGCCCGCTCGAGCATCTCCAGCTCACGGTGCAGCCGCTCGCCGATGGGGTTCAGGTCGGCGCCGGTGGCGATGCGCACACCGGCGGCAATGCACATCTTCAGCGCCTCGGCGTGCCCGGGCAGAACCTCCCGGGAGCGCTCGGCGGCGTGTTTGGGCCACTCCTCGGCCTCGATGTATTCCTGGTCATGAGTGACGCCCACCGTTGGCACCAGCCAGGTGCCGTTGGCGGCCATGACGGCGGCGGCCTCCTCGTTCAGCATGTAGCCGTGCTCCACCGACCGGCCGCCGCGCTGGGAGAAGGCGATCGCAGGCTCGGAGCCGCCGCAATGCGCCGCCACCGGAATGCCTCTCTGGTTGGCCACGTCCATGACGGCGTCCAGCTCCGCGTCGGTGAACTGGCCGCCGTCGCAGGTTTCGTGCGGGCTGTAGAGGCCACCGGTGAGCATGATCTTGATCCACTGGGCGCCGCGCTCCAGCTGGCGGCGCACCGCCCGGGCCATGTCGTCGGGACCGTCGCAGGTCAACTCCAGGTTCATGCGGGTGTAGTACCGCGGGAAACAGGTGCCGTGGCCGGCGGTGGTGCGGAGGGCCCGCCCGGCGCCGGTGACCCGTGGGCCGAGCGACGTCCCGGCCGCATAGGCCCGGCCCCATGCCAGGTCCAACTCATCGCCCTCGGACAGGCAGCGCACGCCCGTGACACCCGCCGCCACCGCACCGGCGAAGTTCTCCCCCGCGCGGATCGTGCGGTCGGGCAACCCCTCGAAGAACCCCACTCCTGCGTTGTCGTACATGAGACCGCCGGGATGGGAGTGACAGTCCCACAGGCCATACATGGCGGTCATCCCCGAGGCGTCCACGGTCGCCGCCTGGCGCCCGTCGTCCCGCTCGATCATGCCGTCGTCGACCAGCAGGTCGCAGCGGGCCGGCTCGCCCGTGGCGACGTCCAGCCAGGAGGCTCCCCGAATCCGCAGCGGGCCGGCGGTGCTCATGAGCCGTTCCCCGCGGTGCCGTTGCCCGAGCCGTTGGATGGATCGATGTCCATCCCCGGCGGCACGACCGTGGTGTAGCCCTCGATCAGGTCCCGGCGCAGGTCCTCCTCGCTGCGCTCGGCGGGGTCGCCGTACCCGCCACCACCACCGGTGGAGACCCGCAGGCGGCTGCCTTTGGGGGCGGAGAAGCGGTTCACCTTCATGACCGGCGTGGACTCCCCGTCGATGGTGATCACCGCCTCGGTGGCGCCGCCCGGCTCACCGCCGAACAGCCCCCAGGCGCGCGTGGTGGTGCGCTCGAACCAGGTGGAGAGCGTGACCCCGTCGGCCAGCACCTCGTACTCGCGCTTCACGCCGCAGCCGCCCCGCCAGCGGCCCCGCCCGCCCGAGTCCGGCGACACGGCGTAGCGATGCACCCTGATGGGATAGCGGGACTCCATGACCTCCACCGGGATGTTCTTCAGGTCGCCGCCGCCGTAATTGATCATCCCGTTGGTGCCGTCCCCGCCGGACCAGGCACCCCAGCCCACCGCCGTGGCCTCGCCGGTCACGAACGGATCGCCGGTGGCCGGGTCCTTGCCCACGAACAGCACATTCATCGGGTCTGCGGGCTGCGCGGCCACCACCCTGTCGGGCATGCTCTGCGCCAGAGCACTGATGAACAGATCGATCATCAGACCCAGGTGCGGGAAGTAGTACTGGCACGCCGCCGGCTCGCGGGCGTCGAAAATCGAGGCTTCCGGCGCCCGGACCTGCAGGTTCCGAAACGTGCCGGCCGTGACCGGCACCTCGGGGTTGATGAGCAGCTTGTAGGCCAGCCGGGCTGCGGCGATCGTCTGGGCGAAGCCGCAGTTCATGCAGCCGGGCGTCTGCGGCGAGGAGCCGTCCAGGTCGAGGACCATCTCGTCGCCCTCGACGGTGACCGTCGCCCGCACGTACACCGGGCCTCCACCGGGACCCCAACTGTCCATCGTGCCCTCGGTCACGAAGGTGCCGTCGGCAGTGGCCGCCACGACCTCGCGATCCAGCCGCTCGCACTGCTCGAAGACCACCGCGGCGGCCGCCTCGACCGCCGAGCGCCCGAACCGGTCCATCAGTTCGTTGAGCTGACGCTCGCCCGTCCGGCAGGCGGCGATCTGGGCGTGCAGGTCACCCCAGATGGAGCGCGGCAGGCGGCTGTTGCGGGTGATGAACTGCAGCACGCCCGTCTCGGGCCGTCCCTCCCGGTACAGGTGGGTGGGACCGAGCCGGTAGCCCTCCTCGTAGATGGAGGTGGCGTCGTTGGTCTGGCTGGGATCCTTGGCGCCGATGTCCATCCAGTGCGCCTTGGTGGCCCCGAAGCCCACCAGGTCGCCCTTGTGGAAGATCGGCGAGAACACACTCACGTCGTTGAGGTGGCTGCCCACCAGGTAGCTGTCGTTGACCGCGTAGACGTCACCGGGCTTGTAGATCTCCGGGCCGCCGAAGTGCTCGGTCGTGGCGTTGATCGCCGCCTCGAGGCTGCCCAGGAAGATCGGCAGACCGGGCGCCTGGCCCAGCAGCTCGGCGTTCTGGTTGAAGAGCCCCACCGAGCAGTCCTTCATCTCGTAGATGATCGGCGTGTAGGCCGACCGTGCCAGGTTGTTGTTCATCTGCGAGGCGATCGAGATGAAGGCGTTGCGGATCACCTCGGTCGTGACCGGATCCACCTGTGTCATCGGAAGCTCCTTGTTCTCAGTCGTCGGGGGGAAGGCCGATTTCGACGGGCTGCTCGACTGCTCGCCAGCATCGTACGAGGTGCCCGGCGCTTGTCTCCCGGAGGGGTTGCGGCTCCTCGCAACGCTCGACCGCGTACGGGCAGCGCAGCGTGAGGCGGCAGCCCGGCTTGGTGGCCGCCTCCTCGCTGATCTCACCGACGAGCCGGACAGGGTCGCCGCGGCGCGGCGGCTCGTCCAACTCGGCGGCCTCCAGCAGTCCCCGGGTGTAGGGGTGCCGGGCGTTGGCGTAGACCTGATCCCGCGCGCCCACCTCCACGAACTGTCCCAGATACATGACCGCCACCCGGTGGGCCATGGCGTAGACGACCCGAAGATCGTGGGCGACCAGCAGGTAAGCCAGGTCGTTGCTCTCCTGCAGGTCGAGCAGCAGGTTGACGATCTGGCCGCGGATCGAGACGTCCAGCGAGGAGGTCGGCTCGTCGAGGAACAGCAACTCCGGCTCGGGCAGCAACGAGCGGGCGATGCTGAGGCGCTGGAGCTGCCCGCCGCTGACCTGCGACGGCCGGCGGTCGACGATGTCGGGCTCCAGGCCGACGCTGCGCACCGCCCTGGCGATCGCCTCGTTCTGCTCCAGACGTGTCTCGATGCCGCTGAGCCGGGTGAACTCGCGCAGGCTCGAGCGGATCGTCGCCTGCGGGTCGAATGCCGCCAGCGGATCCTGGAACACCATCTGCATGTGCCGGCGCTCCGGGCGGAAGTGTCGCTCCTTGATGTCCAGGATCTCGTCCCCGCGGAAGGTCACCGTCCCGTCGGTCGCCGAGGTGAGCTTCAGCAGCACCCGTCCGACCGTCGTCTTGCCGGATCCGGACTCGCCCACGATGGCGAAGGTCTCGCCGGCACCGATCTCGAAGCTGACACCGTCCACGGCCCGAGCGATGTGCTGGCGCAGCCGGGCGTCGCGGGTCACATAGTCCTTGACCAGCTCGCGCACCTCGACGACCGGGCCGCCGTTCGGGGAGGTCTGGGTGCTCATGCCTTCACGCACGCCACTCGACGGTCGTCGAGCTGACGCAACTCGGGAACGCCGTCTCGGCACTCGGGGGCGGCCAGCGGGCACCGGTCGGCGAAGGCGCACTCGCCGAGCTCACCGAGCAGTGTCGGCACCACCCCGCCGATGGCATACATCCGGCGCTGGTCTACCGTGCCGAAGGCCTTGAGCAGAGCACTGGTGTAGGGATTCTTCGGGTCGGCGGTGACTGTGGCGGTCGGGCCGGACTCCATCACGCGGCCGGCGTACATCACCGTCGTGCGCTCGCAGTGGCTGCGGGCCACGGCGATGTCGTGGGTGATCAGCAGCAGCGAGGCGTCCCGGGAGTCCACCTGCTCCACCACGAGTTCCAGCACCTGTTGCTGCAGCGTGGCGTCGAGGCCTGTCGTGGGCTCGTCCGCGATGAGTAGATCGGGGCGGCAGGACAACGCCATGGCCAGCGCGGCGCGCTGGGCCATGCCGCCGGAGTACTGGTGCACGTAGTCCTTGGCACGACGAGGGGCATTGGGGATACCCATCTCCGCCAGCAGATCGACCGCTTGAGACCAGCTCTCCTTCCGGCCCGCCTCGCCGTGCACCCTGATCACCTCTGCGATCTGCCCGCCCACGGTGAGAACCGGGTTCAGCGAGGCGCGGGGGTTCTGGAACATGATCGCCATGCGGCGACCCCGCAGATCGCGCAAGCGGCGCTCCGGCGCGCCGATCAGTTCCTCGCCGTCGAGGCGGACCGAACCGCGGATGACCTCGGCCCCGTCGGGCAGCAGCCCCAGCACCGCCGCTGCCGTGAGGCTCTTGCCCGACCCGGACTCGCCGACCAGGGCCATCCGCTCGCCCGCGGCGACCTGCAGATGGATGCCCTGCAGCGGGATGGACCGCCGGTTGGTGGAAGAACCGAAGCCGACGGTCAGGTCGACGACGTCCAGGACGGGGACGTCGGTCGGGGCGGCCGCCTTCGATTCGATCTCCGGCGCCGGCACCTCGGACCTCTCTCCGGGGCTCATGTCCCGTGCCTCACGCGATCGGACAACTGGTTGAGGGTCAGGATCGTCGTCAGGATCGCCACACCGGGGAACACCGAGACCCACCAGCGGCCGTAGACCAACTGCTCGTAGCCCTCCCGCACCATGGCACCCCACTCGGGTGTGGGAACCGGCACGCCCAGGCCCACGAAGCTCAGCGCCGCCAGGATCTGGATGGCCCAGGCCACGTTCACCGAGAACTGCGCCAGGACCACCTGCCTCACGTTGGGAAGGATGTGGCGGAAGAGGATCGTCAGCTCGCGCTGCCCGGCGCAGCGAGCCGCCAGCACGAAATCCGCATTGACGATGGGGGCCACCGCGCTGCGCGTGAGGCGCAGGTAGACCGGCACGTTCACGATGGCGATGATGAAGATCAGGATGGGGATGCTCGGTCCAACCGCCGCCACGATTCCGAGAGCCAGCAGGAGCGTGGGGAACGACTGGAACGCTTCGGAGATGCGCAGCAGCACCGAGTCGAACAGGCCACCCCGGAAGACGGCCAGGGCGCCGAGCGGCATGCCGACGATGACCGCCAGGGCCGCCGCGCTGAAGCCGACGCCAAGGTCGAGGCGCGCCCCGTGAATCACCCTGGCGAAGATGTCCCGGCCGAACTGGTCCGTGCCGAACCAGAGGTCGCCGCTGGGCCCGGTCAGCGACTCGCCGACGCTGAGCATGAGCGGATCGCGCGTGAACAGCGGCCCGATGAGGGCCATCAGGATGAGGGCGAGCATCACAGCCACGGCGGGCCGGATCACCCGCCGTTGCGAGTCCCACACCGCCGGGGCCACGAGTATCGCCAGCACGGACACGACCACCCGGAGCGCCCGCCAGTCGGGGTCCCAGACCAGGGCGACCACGAGGATCACCGCTGTCGCAACGGCGACGACCAGCCGGGACGACCGCGCCGAGTCGATGAGGCGGCGCCGTCCCACCGGAGCACTGCTCCCCGAGGCGCGCGGCGAGACGACGCTCACGTCCGTGTCCTCGGATCGATGATGAAGTGCAGGATGTCCATGATCAGGTACACGATGATGTAGCTGCAGGCACTCAGCAGGACCGCGGCCAGCACGGGGGCGTAGTCCGAGGCGTTGATGGAGTCGATGGCGTACTTGCCGATCCCGGGCCAGGCGAACACGAACTCCACCAGGACGGTCCCGCCGAGCAGGTAGCCGTACATCATGGCCGCCATGGTGGACACCGGCAGCAGCACGTTCGGCAGGGCGTGGCGCAGGACGATGGAGCGCTCGGGCACGCCCAGCGCCCGCGCCGAGCGGATGTGGTGCGACGCCATGGTCTCGCGCATGAAGCCGCGGGTGACGCGCAACAGGGGCGCGCCGGTGGTGATCGCCAGCGTGATCGCCGGCAGGGCGAGTTGCGCCAGAGCCGAGCGCAGCGCCCCCCAGTCGCCGGCGATCAGCGAGTCGAGCGTGTAGAGCCCCGTGACATCGGGCGGGACCGTCCCGAGAGATCGTCCGATGGGGGCCGGGGCGATGCCCAGATGGAAGAAGAAGACCAGGATCAGGATGATCCCCAACCAGAACTCGGGGATGGACACACCCAGGCCGGAGGCGACGTTCGCCAACCGGTCCGAGAGGGAGCGTCTGCGCAGCGCCGAGATGATGCCGAAAGGCACCGACCAGGCCACCGACAGGATCGCGGCCGCCGACGCCAACTCGATCGTCGCCGGCCAGCGGACCGCGAAGTCGGTGGTCACCGGGTTCTTGGTGCGCCAGCTGTCGCCCAGGTCGCCCGAGAACAGCTGGCGCATGTAGTGGCCGTACTGCTCCATGATCGGGCGGTCGATGCCCAGACGCTCGATCACCGCCTCGAGGGTCGACTCGTCGGCCTGCACGCCGACGATCAGGTAGGCCGGGTTCCCCGGCAGGACCCGGGTGATCACGAACGTGATCAGCGAGACACCGAACAGCGCCACCACCAGGAACACCAGGCGGCGGGCGATGTAGATGGCGAGCGGCACCTCAGCGCTCCCGGAGCGATCCTCCGGCCGGGGCGATCGGGCGGTGGGTCACGTGCTCAGAACTTCCGCCCTGCGCCGGCCAGCATCTCGGCGTAGCGGACCGGGGTGATCAAGGGATCCAGGACCGGCACCGGCACCCGGTCGCGAACCGGCCCGAGGAGACCGGACCAGATCGTGCAGGCGAAGAACAGCACCGAGGCGTCGTGGTCCCGCCAGGCCGCCTCGGCGGCGTCGCCCGCCGGGCCCGCCACAGCCTCCGACATGCCGCGACGCACCGTGGCCCGCAGCTTCCGGGGATCCTCGGCAAGCAGCTGGTCGACGAGGTCGGCGGGCGGGTGCGGGCAGGGCGCCGAGAACACGCCCGCGAAGATCGAGTCACCGCTGTAGGAGTGCACCAGCCGGCGCACCCAGTTGGCGTCCTGCGGCAGGTTCTCGCCCTCGCCGCTCTCGATGCGCGGGGCCACGACGGCGAGCCGACCGAAGGCGCGCCCGGTGGCGATGGCAGCCTCCATGGGTGCGGTCACCGGGATCGACACCAGCTCCTTGGCGTCGACCAGCCCCGGGTCGGAGGCACACCCGATCACCACGGCGTCGAAGCCGTCCCGCTCCCCCTGCTGCACGGCCGACAGCAGTTGGTTCATGAGCAGCGATGCCGCCGGCAGGAACGCCGTCTCGGGCACGCCGGTGCCGGCGAGAGAGCGCACCGTCAATTCGGTGTCCGAACTGAGTGCCGGGCGCACCACATCGTCGACGAGTTCGTCGTAGACGTTCACCCCCAGCGGGTTGATCAGCAGGATGCGCATCGTGGTCACTCCTCGGTTGTCGTTTCGCTCGTCGGGTTGCTCGTCATCGGGTCGTGGGCCTGCCAGTGGGATCAGGATCGTCGCAGCACGAGATGCCCGTGCGCCGCCACCGATGCCGTCCACGAGGGCGGCACGAGGGTGGTGCAGGCGTCCTCCAGGACGATCGCCGGACCGGCCACGGTGGCGCCGGCCA
This sequence comes from Acidimicrobiia bacterium, assembly GCA_009835395.1. Classification (GTDB taxonomy): domain Bacteria; phylum Actinomycetota; class Acidimicrobiia; order Acidimicrobiales; family CATQHL01; genus VXNF01. Next base: position 727 of record VXXM01000048.1, on the reverse strand, counting down.
GAAGCGCCTCGCGCCGGTGCACCGGCGTGGGCAGCCAGGCGCCGTCGAACCAGGTTCGCTCGACGGCGACGGGCTCGCCCGCCTCGCCGGCCGGCAGTTCGACGGCGTCAGGGCGGCGCAGCGAGCCGCGCGCCGTCATCCGCAGGTTCACGAACTCGACGTCCTCAGCAGGGTTGCTGTGGCCGTATCGCACCTCGTGCGCCTCGGCGAACCGTTGCGGCAACTCCGCGAGCATCTGCGCGGTGGGCTCCCCGGCGGACAGCGGCAGCGTCACGGTGTACTCCTGGCCCACGTAGCGCAAGTCGGCGGACGGCTCCAGCCCGATGGCCCGCTCGTCCACTCCGTCCTCCTTGACGAGCAGGCGGGCACGCTCGGCCAACTCGGCCAGCGTGGCCTCCAGTGTCGCGCCGTCGGTCTCGGCGACCCCCACATAGAAGCTCTGCACCACATCATGGCGGATGTCGGCGTGCAACATGCCGTAGGCCGACAGGACACCCGGATCGGCAGGCACCAGGACGGTGTCGATCTCCAGTTCGTCCGCGAGGGCGGCGGCGTGCAGCGGGCCGGCCCCGCCGAACGCCACAAGCGCGAACGAGCGGGGATCGATTCCCCGCAGCACGGTGATCTCCCGGATGGCGTTCGCCATGGTGGAGTCGGCCACGGCCACGATCCCGGTGGCGAGGACGTCGGCATCCAGCCCCAACATCTCCCCCACGGTGCCCAACGC
>VXXM01000029.1 GCA_009835395.1 Acidimicrobiia bacterium | reverse complement strand
GCCGATCCGGCCACCCCGCTGCCCCCCGCCGAGATCCTCATGTTCAACAGCGGCGGCACCGGCGCCCGGCCAAGCCTCGACGGGTTGACCGCCACGGCGTTCCCGTCGGGCGTGATGACGATGAGCGCCGAGGCCACCGAGCAGGTCGGCCCGATCGTGGTCTGGCGCAAGGAGATCCGGCCCGGCAGCGGCGGGGCCGGGCGCCAGCGCGGCGGTCTGGGCCAGATCATGGAGATCGGGCCGACCGACGGCTACCTGTTCGAATTCTCCGCCATGTTCGACCGTGTCGACAACCCGGCGCGGGGCCGCGCCGGCGGCGACGACGGATCCCCGGGGCGCGTCTATCTCGACGACGGCACGCCGTTCGCCACCAAGGGCCGCCACACGGTGCCGGCCGGGCGGCGGCTCATCCTGGAGCTGCCCGGCGGCGGCGGCTTCGGCGACCCCGCCGAACGGGACCCCGCCGCAGCGGCCAACGACCGGCTTCAGGGCTACGTGGTCTGAGGTTCGCGACCGGTCCGCCACCCCCAGTGAGCACCTCGGTCGTCCCGCCGCTCAGCACCGCACCCCGGCGGTCGTCCTACGACGTGGTGATCATCGGCGGGGCGGTGATGGGCTCGTCGGTGGCCTGGTTCCTGTCGTCCAACGACGATTTCGACGGCACCGTGCTGGTCGTGGAGCGGGATCCGTCCTACGAGTTCACCTCCACGGCACGCACCAACAGCTGCATGCGCCAGCAGTACTCCAACGAACTGAACATCCGGATCTCGCGGTTCAGCGCCGACTACGTGCGGAACTTTCGCCGCTGGATGGGCGACGACCCCGAGGTGCCCCACCTGGCCGTGCATCACTTCGGCTACATGTACCTCGCCGGCGACGAGCGCTTCGCCGCCACACTGCGCGCCAGCCAGGTACTGCAGTCCTCCCTCGGCGCCGCGACGGTGATCATGTCCCCCGACGAGATCGCCGCGGAGTACCCCTTCTACAACGTCGACGACATCGTCTGCGGCAGCCACAACACCGTCGACGAGGGCTGGTTCGACTCGGCCACGATGTTCGACTGGTGGCGCCGCAAGGCCCGACTGGCCGGCGTCGAATATGTCACCGGCGAGGTTGTGGCCATCGATCGCTCCGACGGCGTGATCGCCGGCGTGACGCTGGCCAGTGGCGAGACCGTCGCCTGCGGCACACTCGTGAACGCCTCAGGACCGCGAGCCGCCGCCACCGCGCGGATGGCCGGCCTCGAGCTTCCCGTGGAACCCCGCAAGCGCTACACCGTCGTCTTCGACGCCGCCGAACCGCTCGCCCGGGCTCTCCCGCTCACGATCGACCCCACCGGCGTGCACGTCCGCAGCGACGGCGACGTCTACGTGGCCGGATCGACACCCGAGATCGACCCGGCCGTTCCGTTCGACGACTTCCGGATGGACCCCGACGTCTGGGAGGAGCAGATCTGGCCGGTGCTGGCTCATCGCATACCCGCCTTCGAGCGCGCCAAGGTGCTGAGCCAGTGGGCCGGGCACTATGCCCACAACACCCTCGACCACAACGCCGTCATCGGCCCGCACACCGAGGTCGGCAACTTCATCTTCATCAACGGCTTCTCGGGCCACGGCATGCAGCAGTCCCCGGCCATGGGCCGGGGCGTGTCGGAACTCGTGACCTACGGCCGGTACCGGACCCTCGACCTCACCCCGCTGGGCTACGACCGCATCGCCCGCGGCGAACCCTTCCTCGAGACCGCCATCATCTGAGCCCGCAACCGGGGCCCATCTCAGACGGGGTTGCCCATCTGCCGGGTGAACTCCCGGGCGAGCGCGCGGTTGATGTCGTCGGGCACGGGCTGCGCGCCGTGGGGCAGCGAGGCATGATCCCGCGCCACGCGTTCGAGGGACCGTGCCTGCAGGGCGAACCCCATGTCCATGGACTCGATGGTGTTGCCCTTGGGTTGGCTGCCGGCGAGATTGAACATCCGACCCTCTGCGATGAGATCGATGGTCCTGCCGTCTGCGAGAACGTGCCGGGCGAGAACATCCCCGAGGGGGATCCGCTCGGCGGTCTGTGCGTTGAGCGCGGGCACGTCGATCTCCCGGTCGAAGTGGCCCGTGTTCGCCAGCAGGATCCCGCCCGGCGCCAGCCCGAGCTCGTCGACACCGATCACTCCGTCGACCCCCGTGGCGGTGATGGCGACGTCCGCATCGGCGATCAGTGTGGCAACGGCGCCAACCCTGAAGCCGTCGAGTGCCGCTTCGAGCGCCTTGATCTCGTCGATCTCGGCGACGGTGACCTCAGCACCGTTGGCTCTCATGTAGTGCGCTATCCCGCGCCCGCACCAGCCGTAGCCGACGACCATGAACCGCTTGCCCTGTGGCATGAGGTTGGTGATCCGGCAGAAGGACTCATACGTCGACTGGCCGACCGCGTGCTTGTTCTCGACGAGCGCCTTGAGGGGCGTGTCGTTGATCACGATGATTGGGAAGTTCAGATGTGGCGCCAACTCCCGGGCGAGGATGTTGTGTCCCGACGTCGTCTCCTCGGTCCCGCCGAGCACCGCCAGACCCCGGTCGACGACCCGGCGCGCCAGGTCGGCGCCGTTGTCCAGCAGGATGTCGGGATTCGAGTCCAGCACCGACTCGACGTGGCCCAGGTGCCGCTCGAGGGAGTCCGATCCGCTGCCGCGGGCGTCGATGTCCTGGTCATTGAGATAGGCCACGACGTCGTCCTGTGACGTGCCGTAGTTGCCCGTGGCGACGATGTCGGCGCCGCCCGCCTTCAGGGCGAGCAGCAGCACCGCCGTCTTCACCTCGAGATGCAGCGACACCCCGATGCGCAACCCGGCGAACGGCCGCGTGGTCTCGAACTCCGTGGCGATGCGACCCAGCAGCGCCATGTTCGACGAAGTCCAGAGAATGCGATGCGCGGTCTCGTCGACCATGTGGGGAGCCCTCCCGATCTGATCGCCAATCCGGTGCGACCCGCGGTGAGCCTAGGCGTCGGGACCGCTGCGACCCGACGGAGGGTGTGGGTGGGGCCGGTTGACGGCCCCACCCACGAAGTCACTTGTGAGGGGTCAACCCCCTAGGGGATCAGCCCTCGAACTTGTGTGCCACCTGGTTGAGGATCTCGAGGTGACGCTCGGAGTCCACGGCGACCTGATCGGCGATCTCGCCGTCGGGGCCGAAGATCTGGACCACGGGGATGACCGCGTTGATGCCGCCGGGGCTGAAGGTGGCCGGACCGGTGACACCCTCGTAGTCCACGTCGGTGCCCGCCCGGATCAGGGCCAGGCAGTTGCTGTACGTGTAGCACTTCGTACCCGGCGCGGAAGACACCTTGTGCATGGCCGGCGCCCAGTCCGAGCCCTTCACCGAGCCTGCTTCCTCGATCGCCAGCGCGGTGAGGATCAGGAGGTCGTAGGTGGTGAAGGAGTAGGGGTCGTCAGCAATCGTGTGCTGGGTGTAGGTGGGGTTGCCGTCCCAGAGCGGTTGGTAGAAGTCCCAGGCCGGGTTGTCCTGGCGGTGGAACGACGGGTAGGCCACGATCTCGTGCGACGCCAGTGCCTCGGCGGTGGCCGTGGCGGCGAACTCGGGCTCGGACCAGCCAACCTCACCGATGATGGTTCCGGCCCAGCCCGCTTCGGCGAACTGCTTCACCATGATGGCGCTCTCAGTGGCCTGGGCGAGGATGATCACGGCGTCGGGCGCCGCGTCCACGGCCCGCTGCACCTCGGTCCGGTAGGAGGACTGCTCGCCGGGGGCGTCGATGCGCTCCAGCAACTCGATGCCGATGACATCCAGCGCCTTCTCGGTGGCGTCGGCGGTGAGCTGGTAGCCGGCGGTGGGTGTGGTCATGATGACCACTGCCTCCGCACCGAGAGCCTCGGCGTACAGCGCGTCGGTGACACCCTGGCCCTCGTCGCTGCCCTGTGCCCGGAAGATCGGCTCGCCGGCTTGTCCACCCACGTTCACGGGGATCACGCCGCCGTGCACCGTCGGCATGAGCGGCCCGTCGTTGGCCTCCTGCCAGTCCAGCATGAAGTCCCGGTACGTGAAGTACTCGTGAGCGGAGCTCAACACAATGTCGACCCCGTCCTGCTCGAGCAGCTTGCGGACCGCCTGGGCCTCGCCGACCGTCCCGATGTCCTCGTGGATTATCTCGATCGGCCGCCCGAGTGGCGGGTCGAGGTTGATGACCTCGTTGACCGGGAAGTCCACCTGTGATGCCAGCAGGTCGCCGACCGAGGCGAAGTCGCCGGTGAAGTAGGCGAGGTCGCCCAGCAGGATCGGCTCAACCGGCGCCGGCTCCGGCGGCGGTGGCGGTTCGGGTGCGGGATCCGGCGATGGAGCCGGAGCGGGAGCAGGCTGCGGCGCCGCGGCACCGTCGTCGTCGTCCCCGCAGGCGGCCGCCACGAGGCTGACCGCGAGCAGAACCGCGCCCGCTCGCCACACCCAGCTGCGCGAGCGCTTGGCGCTCGCCTTCTGTCCGTGTGTGGTTTTCATATCTTGTATCCTTTCCTCAACTGGTCGGTTGTGAGGTCGTGTGCATCCACGATGGTCATCGCCTCGCCGAGGCTGAGCACCATCGCCCGGTCGGCCACTTCGAGGGCCTTCGTGGCGTTCTGCTCGGTGATGATGATGGCCACTTGCTTGGTCTCGTGGATCTGGCGGATCCTGTCGAAGAAGTTCTCGACGTAGAGCGGGGACAGACCGGCCGTCGGCTCGTCCATCAGCAGGAGCCTGGCGTCCTGCATCAGGGCCCTGCCGGCGGCCACCATCTTGGTCTCCCCGCCGCTCAGCGTGCCGGCCCGCTGGTTGCGCAGACCCGCAAGCGCCGGGAACAGCTCCATGATCTCATCGATGCGCTCGCCGCGCGCCTGCTTGGCGACCAGACCGCCAACCCGCAGGTTGTCCAGCACAGTGAGGTCGGGGAACACGCCCCTTTCCTGCGGGACGAAACCGATGCCGAGGGCGGCGATGCGCCAGGGCGGTATGCCCGAGATCGTCTCTCCGTTGAAGCGGATATGCCCCGATGTGAGCGGCAGCAGGCCGGCGATGGCCGAGAGCAGCGTCGTCTTGCCGGCTCCGTTCGCCCCCAGGATGGCGAACACCTCCTCGCCGACGGTGAAGTCCAGGCCCTTGATGACGTCGATGTCGTCGTAGCCGGTCCAGACGCCGCTCGCCTCAAACATGGCCGCTCCCGAGGTACTTCTCCACCACGGTGCTGTGCGCACGGATGTAATCGGGGTCGCCCTCGAGGATCACGTCGCCCTCGGCCATGAAATGCACCACGTCGCTGAACCCCCAGATGACGTCCAGATCGTGCTCCACGATGATCACCGACATGCCCTCGGCCACCTTGGTGCGCAGCATCTCGATGACCTGGGTGGTCACCTCCTCGGAGAGGCCGGCCGTGGGCTCGTCCAGCAGCAGGATCTTCGGCTCGAGGAGCAGGCAGCGGATCAGGTCCAGGAGCTTCTTCTCGCCGGCGGAGTGGGCGAAGCCGCCGGGCTCGGAGAACTCGAAGGTGTCCAGATAGCCCTGGATCTCCTCGCCGTAGGCTTCCACGACGTGGCGCTCCCGGTAGATCCGGTGCGGCCGCTCGTCGTGGCGTTGCGCCACGGCCAGCAACAGCGAGTCCCAGATGGTCAGACCGGCGAAGTCCTGGGTCACCTGGTTGGTCTTCACCACGCCGAGGGAGGCGATCCGGTGCGGCGCCAGCTTCGAGAGCGCCACCTCCGACGAACCGTCGTCGAGCACCACCGTGCCGGTGTCGGCCCTCGTGGAGCGCATGATCAGGCGCATCAGGGTGGTCTTGCCCGCACCGTTGGGGCCGATGAGGCCTTCGACGGGCTTGGCGCCCAGCACCAACTCGTCGATGTCCACGACGGTCTGATCACCGAAGCTCTTGGTGAGACCGCTGATGCGGATCGTGGCGCGACCGCCCGGGGCGCTGCCGTTGCCCTCAGACACGGGACAGCCCCTTCACGTGACGCTCCCGGCGCATGCGGCCCAGGATCCCCAGCGGGCGGAAGAGCAGCACGAAGATCAGCAGCGCCCCGAAGATGATCTGCTTGGTGACCGGGAAGGCGTGCTCCAGCACCTCCCTGGGCAGGGGTACGTACAGCTTGATGGCGATGTCGAACAGCCCCACCGTCAACACCGCTCCGATGAAGGCTCCCCAGGGCCGCTGCTGGCCGCCCAGCACCAGGGCGGTGATCACCGACACGGTGATCGCCACGGTCAACTGGGTCGGGAACAGGAAGTGCACGATCGGGCCGTAGAGACCGCCGAGGGCGCCCATGCCGGCCGAGGTGAGCGCCATGATCCCGACCTTGGTGCGCTTCACCGGCTTGCGGAGGCTGCGGGCCAGCGGCTCGTTGGTGCCGGTGGCGATCAGCAGGCGCCCGTAGGGCGAGCGGTGGACCCGTCGGGCGTACCAGAGCAGCAAGCCGGTGACGCCGAAGAGGATGGCCAGCCACGCCAGATCGGTACGTTCACCGATATCGAAGGGGAAATCGATGGTGCCCAGACCCACCCGGCCGCCCGTGAAGTCCTTCTCGCTCTCGATGGCCAGGAACACGATCGTGGCCACGGCGAGGGTGGCGGCCAGCACGCCGTCGTCGTCGAGGTCGGCGATGACCCAGCCGGCGATGGCGCCGAGCACACCACCTGCTGCCGTGGCCGCCAGCAGGGCCAACCAGAACCCCACGTCGTAGTGCACCTGCAGGATCCCGAAGGTGTACAGACCGGCGCCCCAGAAGCCGGCGACGCCGAAGTTGCCGATGCCCGTCACGCCGAGTTGCAGGTGCAGGAGTATCCCGAGTCCCACGATCATCATCAGCGTGTAGGTGCCGAAGATCAGGAACGCCGGCGACCCGAAGAGGTAGTCCCAGACGGCGCTCATCGGTCAGACCTTGGCCAACTCACGGAAGCGGTTGCCGCGCAGCTTGAGCACCAGGATGAAGGCCACCAGCAGCACGATCTCGGCCCGCAGCGGGGCGATCTCCAGCTTCAGGGCCGACAGCAGAACGCCGGTGCCCATGCCGGCCAGGATCACGCCGCGCAGGCCCCGGGTTCCACCCACCAGCACCACGAGCAGGGTCAACAGGAACCGATCCCAGCCCAGTCCCGGCTTGGCCGATGAGCCGACGCCCCAGAAGGCACCGGCCAGTCCGCCCGCGGCGCCGGCCATGAACCACATCACCAGCGTCGTCAGCAGCGGGTTGATGCCGCTCACCTTGGCCAGGTCGGCGTCGCTGGCCAGTGCCCGCACCTGGCGTCCCCAAACGGTTTTCTGCACGAACAGGTAGAAGAGCAGGGCCAGGACGACCACCAGGATGAAGGCCGTGAGCTGGAAGGAGGTGAAACCCACGCCGAACAGCTTCATGAAGGTCGGCGGCGGCGTGTCGTAGAAGCGGGCCTCGTAGCCGAACACGAACTGCAGGCCGTAGCGCAGCAGCACCGAGAGCCCCAGCGAGATGATGATCACCTCCACGGTGCCCACGCCGCGGCGCTCGGCCGTGCGGAAGACCACGAGGTAGGTGGCGCAGCTCAGCACGCCGGCCAGGATCCCGGCGATCGCCAGGCTCACGTAGAAGTTGGCCGAGAACGTGGTGTTCATCCACATCCCGAAATAGGCGCCCAGGGTGATGGTCTCGGCGAAGGCCACGTTGATGACCTTGCTGAGGTTGTAGATGAGGGCCATACCCATGGCCGCCAACACCAGCGGGGCCTGCTCGGTCAGGCCGATGATCACGGCTTTGGCGACGAAGTCCAAGGTCGAGCCTCAGCAGTCCGGGGCCGGGGCCCCCGCGGTGTGGTCCGTCAACGTGGCCGGCCGCTTACATCCCCGCCATGGCGGGGTCCTTGTGCCACTTGCCGTCCTTCATGATCCCGACGAGGTTGTCGTGGTCCTGCAGGACGGTGATGTCGTTGGACGGGTCCCCCTTCACCAGCAGGAGGTCCGCCAGGTAGCCCGGCGCCACGCGGCCCAACTCGTCGGGGCGCCCGAATATCTCCCCTCCGAGGACCGTGGCGGCCCGGATCGTCTCCATGGGCGTGAAGTCCAGCAGCTCCACGAAGTGCTGCAGGTCGCGGGCGTTGGTGCCGTGCGGGGTCCAGGCGAAGCCGTAGTCGCCGCCGGGCAGCACGCGCACGCCCCGCTTGTGGATTTCCTTGAGCCCGATGATCGAGTGCTCGAGTTCATCCTTGTAGCCGACGGCCTCGGCGGCCTCCTGGGGGTAGCCGAAGTCGGCCGCCTCGTAGAGGGTCGCATACAACCAGTGCAGCCCCGGCGCCACGAATATGTCGTCGCGGCGCTCCTCCATCATGTCCGCTGCCTCGTCGTCGATGTAGCTGGCGTGGTAGATGATGTCGACGCCCTGGCGCAGGCACTGCTTGATGGAGTCGGTGCTGCGCGCGTGGGCCGCCACCTTCTTGCCGACCCGGTGGGCCTCGACGACCGCGGCGCGCACCTCCTCGTCGGTCATGTAGGTGTCCTTGGCCCAGACCCGCTCGGTGATGGACTCACCGGAGAGGATCAGCTTGATGTTGTCGACGCCTTGGCCGCACATCTCCCGCACGGCGCGGCTCATCTCCTCGGCGCCGGAGACCTCGCGCGTGATGCCGTAGACCAGCACACCTGCCGGTGTGGCGAGTTCCTGACCGCAGGCCAGGTAGCGGGGCCCGGGGACCATGCCGGCATCGATGGCGTCACGGGCGGCGATGTCGATGCGCTCCTTGGCCGAGGCGGCGCCGACGCACATCGTGTAGCCGGAGTCGATCAGGATGCGCGCCGACTCCACCGCCACGATCGTGTGGTCCTCCACGGGCATGCCCGCGAGGGCGTCGAGGCTGCCGCCGCTGTTCCAGGTGAAGTGCGTGTGGGCGTCGCACAGGCCCGACATGAGTGTCATGCCGCGGCCGTCGATCACCCGCTGGCCATCGCGGGGCAGCGCCCCGCCGTTCGTGGCGACATCGCTGATCCGGCCGTCGGCCACGCCCACCTCGCCTGCGACCGGTCCCTCGGCGTTGCCGTCCAGGATGTTGATATTCGTGAACAGGGTGCTGCCCATGTTCCCCCTCCCTTGTCTTGATCGGTTGTCGTGTCTTTCGGCCGGCGCTCCAACCGGGGAGTTCAGGCCGTCTTCAGGAAGTCCTCCAGCAGGTCGTTCACCTCGGCCGGGGCCTCCAGCGTGGTCCAGTGCCCGATGTCGTCGATGACCACGGCGGTGCTGTCGGCGAACTCTCCGGTGATGGCACCCAGCGCGTCCGGCGGACAGACCATGTCCTCGGTGCCGGTGACGCCCAACACCGGGCAGGTGACCCGCGAGATGTCCGGAGGGCTCGAGCCGCCCAGAGCCTCGCAGGCGGCTGCATAGCCCTCGGCGGACTGGCGCTGCAGCAGTTCCTTGATCATCGCGGAGACGACGGGACGGTCCGAGCGCGTCTTGGCGGACACGGCACCCTGGGAGATGCCGCCGGCCACCGCCGCCATGCCCTGGGCCCGCACCAGCGCGGCACGATCGGCCTGGGCGCTGCGAGCCGCGTCGGGCAGGTTGCGCACCGGGCCGAGGAAGGCGCTGGCCCGGATGCGCTCGCCGGCGATGGCCATCACCTGCTGGGCCACCAGCGTGCCCATGGAGTGCGAGACCAGGGCGACTTCGGCCAGTGCCAGATCATCCATGAGGGCGACAACGTCGTCGGCCCAGTTCTCGATGGAGATGGGGCCGACCATGGGGCTCATGCCGTGCCCGTTGAGGTCGAAGGTCACGATGCGGTGGGTGTCCCCCAGCGCGGCGATCTGCGGTCCGTAGATGTTGCACGTGCCGCCGAGGCCGTGAATGCCCACCACGGCGGGTCCTTCGCCGGTCTCCTCGACCCAGACGTGCTTGTTTCCGAGCGCGCGAAAGCCTGTGGCCATGGTTCATCCAATCCTGTTCGTGAGAGTTCCAATGGGTTCGATGGTTGCCGACACCTCGTCGCCGGAGCGCAGGAAGCGCGGCGGATCGAAGCCGATGCCGACGCCGGCGGGTGTGCCCGTGGCGATGACGTCGCCGGGTACGAGGGTCATGCCGGCGGACAGATCGCGAATGAGCGTTGGGACGTCGAAGATCAAGTCCGCGACCGAAGCCTTCTGGCGCAACTCGCCGTTGACGCGGCACTCCACAACCGTGTTGGCGAGGTCGACCTCGTCCGCGGTCACCACGGCCGGCCCCATCGGGCAGAACGTGTCCATGCCCTTGCCCAGCAGCCACTGCCGATGGTGCTGCTGGCGGTCCCTGGCGGTGACGTCGTTGACAATGGTGTAGCCGAAGACGTGGTCGAGGGCGTCGGCGAGGGCGATATCCCGACCGCCGCGGCCGATGACGACCGCCAACTCGGCCTCGTAGTCCAGCTTCGAGGTCAGGTGCGGGTGCGGTTCAATGAGGTCTCCGGGCCCGATGACCGAGGTGAAGGGCTTCGAGAAGACGATCGGGGCCGTGGGGATGACGTCGGTCGGGGTCGCCGCGCCGGCGGAGGCGTCGAACCCGCTCGTGGTGAACTCCAGCGCGTGCGCCCGGTAGTTCTTGCCGATGCAGAAGATGTTGCGCGGGAACGAGCCGATGGGCGCCAGCAACTCGGCGCCGGCGACCGGCACGGGGGCTTGCAATTCCAGGTCGGCGTCAAGCAGTTCGCCCCGGATGATCGGATGCAGGTCGCGCACGGGCTGCCCGGCGGCGCTCACCGGCCGCAACGCACCATTCTGGCGAGTCGCCACGACGCTGCCGTCGTCCCGGAGCATCCGGCACCAAGCGGTCACGACCGTGTCCTGCCGCCGAGACCGCGCCTGGCATCGCCCCGCACCGCTACGAGGTGCGGCACCATAACCAATATGCAACCAATTTCGACCATTGTCCGTGACCCTAGCAGATCCTCCCTCTTTTTGCGCTTCGACGGAGACGAGGACCCCACGACAGCCGTGCATTGGTTACAATTGGTCGCGTGTCGCTCTCCGGCCGCCGGCTCGGTGAGCGGCAGCCAGACACGCGAATCACGGCGGGGGTCGTCGGTGACCAGTAGGACGCGCAGCCGGATCGAGGCCCTGCTGCTCGAAGAGGATTTGCAGCCAGGTGATCGCCTGCCTGCGGAGCGGAGCCTGGCGGAGCGACTTGAGCAATCACGGGCGGCGGTGCGCAAAGTGCTCGACGAGTTCGAGGCCGAGGGGCGCGTAGAGCGGCACGTGGGGCGGGGCACGTTCCTGATCCAACCCTCGCCGGACGGCAGCGACAGCATGAGTCCGAGAGACGTCATGACAGTACGGCGACTGCTGGAGCCGGCGGTGGCGCGGCGGATCGTCGCCGAAGCCACCCCCGCGGACGTGGCCGAGATCCGCCGCTGCATGGAGCGCTGCGAGTCCGCCGAGAGTTACCGGGATTTCGAGCACTGGGACGGCGCAGCCCACAGGGCCATGATCGAGGCGGCGCACAGCCCGCTCCTGAGTCGCATGTACCAGATCGTGGATCAGGCGCGCTCCGGATCGCTGTGGGGGGAACTCAAGCAGCGGTCGGCCGGCCCGGAGACCGTCGAGAGCTACATGGAGGACCATCGGCGCATCCTGGAAACGATCGTCAACCGGGATCCCGACGGGGCCGAGCGCGCAATGCTGGCGCACGTCGAGAACGTCACCAAGCGCCTCTTCGGCTAACCCCTCCGACGGCCCCTTGGGTTCGACGACGGCCGACGATCTATTGACCCTGCGGTTTCAGACCGTCGACCAACCTCGCAATCTCCTCGGCCCACTCGCGCTCGGACGGAATCTGGCGATCGTCTCGCCCCGCAGACAGCAGCAGGTGCGTCCCGATGCCGATTGATTGGATCACCAGGGTCACCGCGGCCGTGCTGAGTGCGGGATCGAAGATTCCCTCCTCCTTGCCCCTCTCGACGAGGTGACCCAACTGATCAGCCTGGTCGCCGAGAAATCGTTGCAGGCGCTCCTGTACAGCGGCATTGTTGCGAGCGCTTCCGAATACTTGGACCAACACATCCTGAGTTGCATCGGAACTCAACAGATATGCCCCCCACAGCACGAAGATGTCGTCAACCGGCAACGCATCCAAACCGAAGTCCTTGATCCTCTGCTCCGGCAGGATCTCCTCGAAGATCCGATCGAGGGCGGCGACCATCACGTCGCTCTTGTGAGGCCACCGCGCGTACACGGCGCCGGTGGTCACTCCGGCCCGGCGCGCGATGTCGCTCACAACGGCCTTGTCGTAGCCGTGCTCGACGAACTCCGCGGCCGCGGCCTCCAGCAGCCGCCGGGTCGTCCCGCCCACATCTCGCCGACCACGCGAGTCGTCTCTATCAGGCATATCCACATCTCCCGGATGAGAGGATGCGCGAAACAATACAGAGTCGCTGCACCTCATCTGGTGTCAGGTCTTGGTTGCCTCCGTCAGTGCCGGTGCCCTATTGCGCTGCCGGACCGCGCCAGTTGACGCGAGGGAGTTGCTTCTCCTTGTCCACGAACGGCAGGGTGTCCACGGTGGCTTCGTGCGGCGTCCCGGCGCGGTCGTGCAGCAGGACCGTCTTGCCGAGCCAGTCATCGCCGGGCAGAGGCCGCTCGAAGCGCACGTAGCCGACGCCGACGTCGAGCGTGGGCGACCATGTGCCGTTGGTCATATGTCCCACGGGACCGTCGCCGTCGTGGACCTCCATACCGGCTTCGGGCGTGGCGGTGGCACAGACCAAGCCGAACAGGAGTTGGCTGCGATCGGCGCTCGCCAGGGCGTCCCGGCCGATGAAGTCGTCCTTGTCGAGTCGCACGAATTGGCCGAGACCGGCGCCGAACGGCGTCAGGTCGCCCTCGATGTCGGTGCCGTTGTCGAGGATCCCCGACTCGATGCGCCGGATGCCCATCGACGACGCCGAACTGAACTCCATATCGAACGGCTCGCCGCAGGCGAACAGGTCGTCCCAGAGGGCACCGTGGTCGGTCGGCTCGGGGCCGCTGTCGCAGTAGATCTCGATTCCCGCCTCCCCGGTCCAGCCGGTGCGTGAGACCCACAACCTCTGCCCGCAGACGTCGAAGAAGCGGGCATGGAAGTACCTGAAGTCGGCCGCCAGCCCGCCGCCGATCGCCGCGTCCAGCACGTCCAGGGACTTGGGCCCCTGGATCTGCAGAACCCGCGAGTTCGGGTCGGAGACCTCTGCGTCCAGCCCGAAGGCGTTCGCCCTCAGCCAGCTCTCGAACTCGCCGTTCGCCTTGACGTACCAGTAGCGGTCCTCGGCCAAGCGCATGACCACGCCGTCCATCAGGACGGTGCCGTCGGGGTTGCAGGCGATCCCGTAGCGGGCTCGGCCCACCGGGAGCGTCTCGACCCGGCACACCAGGACCCGCTCGAGCAGCCTGGTGGCATCGGGGCCGAGGATCTCGAGCGGCTTCTCCGGCACGTCGTACAGCAGGACGCCGCGGCGCAACTTCCAGTAGTTGGCAATGGGATCCTCGTCGGGAGACATCTTGACGGGATACAGGCGGCCGCAGTACAGGCAGAAGACCGTCTGATCGGTGACGTACCGGTCTGCGAAGGGCGACTGGTCGACCCGGAACGAACTCAACTGCAGGGTGTCGTAGGACTCGATGTAGAAATGTCTGCCCTGCGTCATGCGTGCCTCGATCGCGGGAGGCTAGGCGAGTGCGGCGATCTCGGCGCGCTCGGCGGGGGTCATCGTCCAGCCGGCGGCGGCCACGTTGGCGACGACCTGGGAGGACTTGGTGGCGCCGCAGATGACCGAGGCGACCGCGGGGTTGGACACGAGCCAACCGATGGCCAGTTCCAGGATGCTGCGGCCCCGCTCGGTTGCGTAGCCCGTCAGCCGGTCGGCTGCGGCAAGGTTCTCCCCGCTCAGGAAGCGGTCCCAGGTGCGACCCTTCATCGTGGTCAACCGGGCGCCGGCGGGTCGGGCCGTCCCGGAGTACTTGCCGGTCAGCACCCCGGACTCCAGCGGAAAGAAGGGAACCACGGCCATGCCCGAACGTTCACAGGCGGCGAGAACGCCGGAGTCCTCCACATCGCGGGTCAGCACCGAGTAGTGGTTCTGGACGCTGGCGTAGCTGCCCACACCGATGGCTGCCGCGGCCCGGGTGGTGGCATCGATCAGGTCGGCGGAGAAGTTGGAACAGCCGATCTCGGTGACCTTGCCCTCGGTCATGAGTTCCGCGAGAGCACCCAGCGTCTCCTCATGAGGGGTGTCGGGGTCGGGCGTGTGTATCTGGTAGTGGTCGATGCGGTCGGTGCCCAATCGGCGCAGGCTGCCCTCGATGCACTTTCTGATCCAGGCCGGCTCGCCGCCCCGCTGACCCTCCGGCAGGAACATGGCATGGCTGAACTTGGAGGCGATGACGACTTCGTCGCGCCGCCCGGCCAGCGCCGCGCCCAGGAACTCCTCGGACTTGCCCCCTCCGTAGATTTCGGCCGTGTCGAAATAGTTGACGCCGGCATCGAGCGCCGCGTCCACCACCGCACGCGAGGCCTCGGCGTCGATCGTCATGCCGAAGTTGTTGCACCCCAGCCCAACGGCCGACACCGGCAGAGACCCGATGCTCCGCATCTCCATGCGGTTGACCCTAACTGCGGCTCATGGGAGATCGGCGGGGTGAGCCACGACCGTCGAGCCGGCACCGATGGGTACCTGAGCCAGCCGCCGGTCCGACAGGGTCTCGGCGATCGCGCGCACGATCAGTTCGTGCTCGACCGCCCGGATCCGCCGGCGCAACGCTTCGAGCGTGTCGCAGGGCCCGATGGCCACCTCCACCGAGGCGATGGGTGGGCCGCTGTCGACGCCCTCGTCGGGTACGTAGTGGACCATGACCCCTGTCCGGCTGATCCGCCCGGCCCGGAAGGCCTCCCAGGCGTCGGCGATGGCGTCGGAGCCGGGAAACTGGCCGGGCAGAGCGGGGTGCAGGTTGATGACCCGGTTGGGGAACCGCCCGAGGAAGTCTGACGACAGCAGGTGCATCCAGCCCGCCAGGACCACGAGATCGGGTTCGGCGGCCCCCACCAGTTCGGCAAGGTCGGCATCGTAGCGGCGCCGGTCGTCTGTCGGGGCCCAACCGCGCTCTCCCGATGCAGCTGCGATCACGGGCCCGGTCTCGGGCACGGGCCGGACCTGCGTGCGGTAGGGCGCCAGTGGCCGGTAGTGGACGGGGATTCCGGCCCGTTCGGCCAGCAGGCGGGCCCCGGCATCCCGCCGGTTGATGACCACGGCGGCGATCTCGGCATCGAGGCGCCCCTCGGCGACGGCGTCGAGAATGGCGCCGAGGTTCGTACCCGCCCCGGAGGCCATGACCACCAGCCGGCCCGTCACCGCCAGGATCCCTCCAGGGTGACCCTGCCGCCGGCATCGGCGATGTCGATGACCGTGCCGATCACGCTGGAGCCCTGGCCCGCGAGGGCGTCGGCGTCGGACGCCTCGACGACCGCCACGAGCCCGATCCCCATGTTCCAGACCCTGAACGCCTCGGAATCGTCCAGCCCGCCCCAGTCCACCAGGGTGGCGAACAGTTGGGGAACCGGCCAGGCGCCGAGGTCCACCCGGGCGCCGAGATGGGCGGGGAGCACTCTCGGCAGGTTGTCCAGGATGCCGCCGCCGGTGATGTGGGCAAGGGCCTTCGGCCGGATCCCGGCCTCGGAGAACCCCGTGACCGCGGGCAGGTAGCTGCGATGAGGCTCCAGCAGCGCATCGATCAGACCGGTGTCCGCCGCAGCGCCGGGACTCCCGTCGAGCAGGTGCCGGATGAGCGAGTAGCCGTTGGTGTGCGGTCCCGAACTGGCCAAGCCGACCAGCGCATCGCCGGGCCGGATCGTCTCCGGTCGGGGCAGGAGCCGGTCCTTCGGGGCCGCGCCCACGATGGTTCCGACCACATCGACCGCCCCCGGGACGTAGGTGCCGGGCATCTCAGCGGTCTCCCCGCCGAGCAGGGCGCAGCCGGCTGCGCGGCAGGCGTCGGCCACGCCGGCCACGACCTCGGCCACGACCTCGGGTTCGAGGGCGGCCATGGCGATGTAGTCCAGGAAGAACAGCGGCCGGGCGCCGTGCACGGCGATGTCGCCGATGCAGTGGTTGACGAGGTCGACCCCTATGCCTCGCCAGCGCCCGTGGCGACCGGCCAGGACGGCCTTGGTGCCCACACCGTCGGTGGAGGCCACCAGCACGGCATCGGCACCGAGGCCCGCCGCTGAGTACATCCCGCCGAAGCCGCCCGGGGCCGAGAGTACGTGCGGCGTGCCGGCGGAAGCCACGGACTGCGACAGCAGCGCCACCGCCCGGTTGCCGGCATCGATGTCCACGCCGGCGGCCCGGTAGGCGTCGGCGGGCTGCGTGGCCGTGGCCTGCACGCCGTGCCGGCGCCGGCTGCGGCTCACGGGCGTACCCCTGCTGAAGTGCGCCCGATGTCGGCCCGGTGCTGGGCGCCCGGGAAGCCAATGGCGGCAACCCCGCGGTATGCGCGGGCGGAGGCGGCCGCCACGTCGGGCCCGGTCGCCGTCACGGCGAGGACCCGCCCGCCTGTGGCGTGCAGCGCCCCGTCGATGATTCCGGTGCCCGCATGGAACACCACGCAGCCCTGCTGCTCGGCCTCCACGACGCCGGAAATGGGCACAGGGTCGCTTGCGGCGACCGGATAGCCGGCGGACGCCATGACGATCGCAACCGAGGCCACCGGCGCCCATTCGACGGTGACACCGCCGAGCGATCCGGTGGCGCAGGCGGCCATGACTTCGAAGAGGTCGCTACGCAGCAGCCTGATCACCGCCTGCGTCTCGGGGTCGCCGAAACGGCAGTTGAACTCGATCACCTTCGGCCCGTCGTCGGTGATCATCAGCCCCGCGTAGAGCAGGCCCCGGTAGGGGGTTCCGGCCCGCCCCAGCGCGGCGAGCGTCGGGGCGATGACCTGCCTTCCGATCTGGTCGATCAACCGGTCGTCGGTGGCGGGCGAGGGCGTGAAGGCGCCCATTCCGCCGGTATTCGGCCCCTCGTCGCCCGCACGCAGCCGCTTGTGGTCCTGCGCGGGGGGCAGTGCGGCGAACCTCTCGCCGTCGCAGAAGGCCAGCACCGACACCTCGCGGCCCCAGAGGCGCTCCTCCAGCAGGATCTGCTCGCCGGCGGATCCGAACCGCCGCTCGGTGAGCATCGCCTTCACCGCGCCGGCCGCCTCGGCCTCGGTCTCGGGGACGATGACGCCCTTGCCGGCCGCCAGACCCGAGGCCTTGACCACCGGCACATCGGGGCGCGAGGCGAGGTGGGCAAGAGCGGCACCGGGGTCACCGAACACCTCGGCGGCGGCGGTCGGAATCCCGTTGTCGATCAGGAACCGCTTGCAGTAGGCCTTGGAGGCCTCGAGGCGGGCGCAGGTGGCGCTGGGGCCGAAAGCGGCCACCCCGGCGGATGCGAGCGCGTCCACGATTCCCGCCGCAAGCGGGTCCTCCGGGCCGATGACCGCCAGATCGACCGACTCGCGGCGGCACAGCGCCACCAGGCCCGCCACGTCGCCGGTCGAGGTGGCCACGTTCTCGGTCCGGTCCAGGGCGGCCGTCCCGGGGTTCCCGGGCGCCACCAGCAGCCGGCCGACGTGCGGGGAGCGGCTCAGCGCCCAGGCCAGGGCGTGCTCGCGCCCGCCGCCGCCCACGACCAGGACGCAACTCACCGCCGTTCGCCCTCCGTGCAACAGGCCGCCCTCGAATGGCCCCGGCTCGTCATGGTGACGGGGGCATCGCCGGCGGCACGTCAGTCGCCCCAGACCGAGGCGAACTGGTCCTTGGAACCCAGCTCCAACTGCACGAACATCTCGGGCTCGAACGGGTAGACGCCCGTGAAGCAGGCGTTGCAGTAGCCGTCGTCGGCTCCCAGCGCCTGCATCATGCCTTCGAGCGACAGGAACGCCAGCGAGTCGGCGCCGATGTGATCGCGGATCTCGGGAATCGACCGCTCGGATGCGATCAACTCCTGCTTGGCCGCCATGTCGACCCCCATGTGGCACGGGTCGGTGATCGGGGGGCAGGCCACCCGCACGTGGACCTCGAGTGCCCCTGCGTCCCGCAGCATCCGCACGAGCGGGCCCGACGTGGTTCCCCGCACGATCGAGTCGTCGACCAGCACCACCCGCTTGCCCGCCACGTTGTCGCCCAGCGGGTTGAACTTCATGGCGACGCCCGACTCGCGCTGCTCCTGGGTGGGTTCGATGAACGTGCGGCCCACGTAGCGGTTCTTGATGAGCCCGTCGGTGTAGGGCAGCCCCGACTGCTGGGCGTATCCCACCGCCTGCGGCGTCCCCGAGTCGGGCACCGGTGCCACCAGGTCCGCCTCGGCGGGAGCCTCGATGGCGAGTCTGGCGCCGAGGCGCTGCCGCACCGCGTGGACCAGCGAGCCGCCGTGGTGCGTGTCGGGTCGCGAGAAGTAGATCTGCTCGAAGGTGCAGAACGCCGGCCGCTGGGGATGCGCCCCCTGCTCGAGCGTCATGCCGCCGGCGTCGAGTCGCACGATCTGCCCCGGTGCCACCTCGCCGGCGAAGGTGGCCCCGACGACCGAGAGTGCGCAACTCTCCGAGGCCAGCACCCAGCCGTCGTCGAGCTTGCCCATCACCAGCGGGCGGAACCCGCGCGGGTCCCGAACCCCGTAGACGGCGTCACGAGTCAGGATGGTCAGGGAGTAGGCACCCTCGAGTTGCGCCATCAGTCCCCGGATCCGGCTGAGCCAGTCACCGGCGGCAACCACCAGCAACTGCACGATCAACTCGGTGTCGGAGGACGTCTGAAGTCCCACGCCGCTCTCCAGCAGATCCCGCCGGAGCTGCGGCGCGTTGACCAGGTTGCCGTTGTGGGCCACCGCCAGCGGTCCGTCGATGGTCTCGATCACCTGCGGCTGGATGTTCCGCAGCGCCGAGGCGCCGGTGGTGCTGTAGCGGTTGTGGCCGATGGCGGCCTCGCCCCGGAGTGTCGAGAGGTTGTCCTCGTTGAAGACCGATCCGACCAGGCCCGGACCGCGGTGCAGATGGACCGCTCCCCGCTCGCAGCTGGCGATCCCGCATGCCTCCTGGCCGCGGTGCTGGAGTGTGTGCAGGCCGAAGAAGGCGATCCGGGCGGCGTGGCGGCCGGGCGCGTACACGCCGACCACGCCGCATTCCTCCCGGGGGGTGTCGCCGGCGGGGCCGATCACGATGCCAACCGCTCCCGGGCCGCCAGGACCCGCTTCAACGCCAGCTCAGGCGTCGCGTCGACGCAGGTGAGGTGGCCCATCTTGCGTCCCGGCCGCGCCTCGCGCTTGCCGTACAGATGCAGGTGGACACCCGGGTCGGTCAATACCTCCGACCAGGGCGGTTCGCCACCGGCCCAGAGGTCGCCCAACAGCTGCGCCATGGCCGCCGGCCGGCAGGTGCCGTCGCCCAGCGGCAATCCGCAGACGGCCCGGAGTTGCTGGGTGAACTGGCTGGTGGCTGCCGCCTCGATCGTGCAGTGGCCGCTGTTGTGGGGGCGGGGGGCGATCTCGTTGACGACGAGTTCAGAGCCCGCCACGAACATCTCGACGCAAAGCACACCGACCACGTCGAGGTGGTGGGCCAGGTGGGCGGCGATGCCGCGGGCCGCGCCGGCAACTTCGTCGGGCAGACTCGCCGGGACGGTCGTGGTGTCGAGAATCCCGCCGACGTGGACGTTCTCCATGACGCCGTGATCGGCGATCTCGCCGGACACCGACCGGGCCACCACGACCGACACCTCCCGATCGAACGGCACCTCCCGCTCCGCGATCAGCCGGACCGAACCCAGGCGCCGGAACAACTCGGCGGCCGAGGCGGCCCGCTCCGGCCCCGGCTCGGCGGCGGGCACGCGAACCTGACCCTTGCCGTCGTAGCCGCCGCGGGCCGTCTTCACGATCACCGGGCCGTGGAGAGACCCCAGAGCGGCGGCCAACTCCGACGGGCCGGTCGCCTCCCGATACGGGGCAACCGGCACGCCGGCGGCCATCAACGCCCGTTTCTCGGTGGCGCGGTCGGCCGCCGCTTCCAGCACCTGCCGGCGGGGCCGGACCGGAACCCCGGCGCCGGCCGCAGCGTCGGCCACGCCCAGGTCCACGTCCTCCAGTTCCCATGTGATGACATCGGCGCAGGCCACGAGACGCTGCACGGCCGCCGTGTCGTCGAAGCGGGCCGCGATCTCGATGTCGGCGACCGCGCCGGCCGGAGTCCCCTCGCCGCCGCCGGTGAGCACGGCGGTCCGGTAGCCATAGCACTGTGCCACCTGAGCCAGCATCCGGCCCAGTTGCCCGCCGCCCACAATGCCGATCACCGCCGGCGGCACAATCATGCTCACGACATCCCCCCGCCCGTCATTCCCGGCCCCCTCTACCCGTCGAGTTGGGCGGCGCGGACCTGGGCGGCCCGGGTGGCCCGGTAGGCGGTCAGCCGATCGGCGAGTTCGGGATCCTGGCGGGCCAGCATGGCCACCGCCAGCAGCCCGGCGTTGGCGGCACCCGCCTCGCCGATGGCCATCGTGGCCACCGGCACGCCGGCGGGCATCTGCACGATCGAGAGCAGCGAGTCCATGCCGTTGAGTGCCCGACCGGCAACCGGCACGCCGATGACGGGCACGATCGTCTGCGCTGCCAGCATCCCCGGCAGGTGGGCGGCCCCCCCGGCGCCGGCGACGATCACCTGCAAGCCACGTTCCTCGGCGCTCGCGGCGTAGGTCACGAGCAGGTCGGGGGTGCGGTGAGCGGACACGACGCGGCACTCGTGGGCGACGCCGAAGTCCCCGAGCACCTCCGAGCAGCGGCGCATCGTGGCCCAGTCCGAGTCGCTGCCCATGACCACCCCGACCAGCGCAGCACCGCTGCCGGGTGCGGCATCCGGCCGCGCGCCGCGCTCGGCGCCCGATCCGGCGCCGTTCGGCGGGTCAGGCTCGGAGCCCGGATCGCTGCCTGCAGCCATCGACGCGGGCATCATCGCGCACCCGAGGGGGCCCGCCGCGCATGGGCCAACGCCCCCAGCGCGGCCGCGATCCGGGGCTCGGCCGGATAGCGGGCGGGCCGCAGCGGCGCTCCGGTCAGCGCCTCGAACACCTGCCGGTACGCCGCCTCGGTCTCAGCGGCCAGCGAGGGACTGAGCGGCTCGGGCACACCCTCGCCCCGGTAGCCGCCGGCCGCGTAGGCGAGACGGACGATCTCCTTGTCGAGGTTCTCCGGTTCGAGTCCCTCCCGACGGCGCGACTCGATCGTGGCGAGGCGCCAGAGCCGCGACGAGTCCGGGGTGTGCACCTCGTCGATCAGCACGAGCCGATCGCCGGAGTCGACCCCGAACTCGTACTTGGTGTCGACCAGCACCAGACCGGCGCCGGCCGCCACCCGCCGGCCCCGCTCGAACAGTCCCAGCGCCACACCGCGGACCTCGTCCCAACGCTCGGCGTCCACCCAACCGTCCGAGACGACCTGGGCCTCGCTCAGCGGCTCGTCGTGGCCGCTGTGGGCCTTGGTGGTCGGGGTGATGACCGGTCTGGGCAGCGGATCGTTCTTGGCCATCCCGTCGGGGAAGTCGATGCCGTAGATGCGGCGCTCCCCGGCCTCGTACCGGGTCCAGAGCGACGTCGAGGTGGTGCCGGTCAGCATGCTCCGCACCACCACTTCGACGGGGAGCGGCTCGCACTTCTCGACGATGGCCACGTTGGGATCGACGACGGCCAGGAGGTGTGACGGCACGATGTCGCCGAGCCGCTCGAACCACCAGGCGGAAAGCTGGTTAAGGATCTGGCCGCGGTGCGGTACCAACCCCAGCACCCTGTCGAACGCAGACAACCGGTCGGTCGCCACCAGCGCCAGGCGATCACCCAGGTCGATGACGTCGCGCACCTTTCCCCGATGCAGCGGCCCCAGCCGTGCCGCCAGTTCGGCGGAAATGCCCGGGAAAGCTCGTCCGTTGGGGGAGCCGGAGGTCATCGGGCCGCCGCCACAAACGCCTCGAAGAGTGCCGACCCTCGCTCCCCCGGTGTACCCGAGGGCCTCTGCCAGTCGGCGATGTGATCCTCGGGGTGAGGCATCAGACCGACCACGGCGCCGGTCGGGTCGCACATCCCGGCGATGTCGTCGACCGATCCGTTGGGGTTGGCCGGATAGGCGCTTGCCGCGATGTCGGCGGCACCGCCCTCGGATCCCGAAGCCAGGTACCGGAAGGCGATCCGCCCCGCCTGCTCCAGTTCGGCCGCCACACCGGGATCGGTCACCGCCAGCCGTCCCTCGCCGTGCGCCACGGGGCAGCGGATCATCGATCCCCCCAGGCGCCCCAGCCAGCCCGACCTGCAGCCCGGCTCGACGCGGAGGGTGACCCAGCGGCACTCGAAGCGGCCACTGGCGTTCGCCGCCAGCGTGAAGGAGCGAGGCCCGAGCAGTCCCGACTTCACAAGGGTCTGGAAGCCGTTGCAGATGCCGAGAACCGGCCTTCCCGACCGTGCGAACTCGCGCAGCTCGACTCCGAACCAGACCCGCAACTCGAGCGCCAGGCGCCCACCGGCCCCCAGGGCGTCGCCGTAGGAGAAGCCGCCCGGCAGCAGTACGGCTCCGTAGTCGGACAATCCCGCCGGCCGCTTCCTCAGCTCGCTCACGGCGACGATCCGAGGGTCACCGCCGGCGGCCGCCACCGCCAGGGCCGCCTCCGCGTCGCGGTTGGTGCCCGGAGCGTGGGGGATCAGGACCGGGGGACGGCTCATGGTGACGGCGAGCGGCACCCGAAGGCGCGCCTGGCATCCTCGACCGCCAACGTCACGTGACCCGAGGTGCCGATCGGGGTGGCAGACCTCCCTCCGGAGCCGGCGGCGACGCGGATCTCGATCTCACCGGTACCGGTCACCGTGCCGATGCGCCGGCCCAATGCACCCAGCCTCGCCGCCACCGCCTCCCGCACGTTGGCGGGGGTTTCCAGCACGAGCTGCCCCGGCGCTTCGTTGGTCAGGGCGGCGATCGTCCGGAGTGGACTTGGAGCGCCGGAATCGCCGGCGTCATCGGGGATGGTCGCCTGGAGGCCGAGCCGGCCGCCGATGGCCATCTCCGCCAACGCAACCGCGATCCCGCCGTCGCTCACGTCGTGGGCCGCGCTCACGTGCCCGGCCGCTATCAGGTCGTGCACGGCCCGGTACCGGGGCAGCGGATGCTCCAACGGAGGCGGGACCCGGGCGTCGCCGAGGCTCAGCAGTTCGGCCACGAGCGATCCGCCCATCCGGTCCGAGCCGCCGCCCACCAGCCACAGATCACTGCCGCATGCGGTCAGGGCGCTCGTCGCCACCCGATGTAGATCGGGCACGACCCCGACGGCGGAGATCAGCAGCGTGCCGAGCACGGCCCGGCCGTCGAATTCGTTGTAGAGGCTGTCCTTGCCGGAGACGAACGGGGCACGGTAGCGGCGAACCCCTTCGACGCAGCCCTCTACGGCCCGCACCAGCGATCCCAGCCGGTCGGGTTTCGTCGGGTCGCCCCAGCTGAAGTTGTCCAGCAGGGCGACCTGCGCAGGGTCCGCCCCGACGGCCACGAGGTTGCGGAACGCCTCGTCGATGGCACCCAGCGCCATCGCCCACGGATCCAGCGGGGTGACGCGGGGGTTCAGGCCGACGGCCAGGGCCACGGCCCTGTCGTGGTGCCAGGTGCCCAGAGGCTTGAGCACAGCTGCGTCGGCCGGACCGTCGGCGGCAGGGCCCGCGAACGGGCGCACCACGGTCCCGCCCCTGACCTCGTGGTCGAAGCTGCGGACGATCGACTCGCGGGAGGCGACATTGGGATGGGCCAGCAGATCCAGGAGCAGCTTCTCGTTGTCGATCGCGGGCGGCGAGCCGGTCGTGACCGGCTCGGTGGCCGGATCGCGGTGCTCGGCCACGAGGGTCCGCCCCGGCAGGCCGTGGTGCAGGAACTCCATGGACAGGTCGATCACGTCGCAGGCGCCATGGCGCACCACCAGCCGCCCGGAGGACGTGAACGAGCCGATGTCGCTCAACTCCACCTCCCAGCCCGCGCAGAGATCCCGCAGCGGTGCGAGCTTCTCGGCGGGCACGGCCAGCACCATGCGCTCCTGGGCCTCCGACAGCCAGATCTCCCAGGGCAGCAGGCCCGGATACTTCAGCGGCACCGTCACCAGATCAACCTCGGCCCCCAGCTCAGCGCCCATCTCCCCCACCGCCGAGGACAGACCGCCGGCGCCGCAGTCGGTGATGGCGTTGTACAGACCACGATCTCGGGCCCGCTCGATCACTTCGATGCAGCCCTTCTGGACGATCGGATCGCCGATTTGCACTGCCGCGCCGGCCCGGTCCACAACCGAGGCGTCCAGCCCCGCCGAGGAGAAGGTGGCACCGCCGATGCCGTCGCGGCCGGTCCGGCCGCCGATGACGACGATCCGGTCACCGGGCCGGGGGGCGGTGGGATGCGAATCCTTGGGCAGCAGACCCAGCGCCCCGCAGAACACCAGCGGGTTCCCCACGTAGCCGGGGTCGTACAGCACGGCACCGTTGACGGTGGGCAGGCCCAGCTTGTTGCCGTAGTCGCCGATGCCGGCCACGACCCCGTCACGGATGCGGCGGGGATGCAGTACGCCGGCAGGGAGGTCGGCCTCGGCGAGGTCTTCGGGGCCGAAGCACAGCACGTCGGTGCAGGCGATGGGCCGAGCCGAGACACCCATGACGTCACGCACCACGCCGCCGACACCGGTGTTGGCTCCGCCGAAGGGTTCGAGGGCCGACGGGTGGTTGTGGGTCTCGACCTTGACGGCGAGGTCCAGTTCGTCGTCGAAGGCGACGATGCCGGCATTGTCGACGAAGACCGACCGCAGCCAGGCCGCGTCGAGCTCGGCCGTCGCCCGTCGCAGGGCGTCGAGCAGACCGTCGTGGCGCGTCACCTCGACGTGGCCATCAGCGCGGGTGTGGGTGAGGTGGATCTCAGCCTTGAACGTCTTGTGGACGCAGTGCTCCGACCAGGCCTGCGCCAGGGTCTCGAGTTCGGCATCAGTGGGGTCGCGCCCACACGACTCGAAGTGGTCCCGGATGGCTCGCATCTCGGTCACGTCCAGAGAGAGCATCCGCTGCCGGCTCAACCCGGCCAGTCGCCCGTCATCCAGGCCGATCAGACGCACGGGCGGCGCCGCCGGTGCCACCGCCCACATGGGCGAGAACGAGGGCGCCAACTCGCCGCTGCCGCTGCGCTCGATCGTCGGGTTGGCGAGTAGGCGCTGCGTCAGCACGGCGACGTCCTCATCGTCGAGATCGCCGCTCAGCTCATAGCGGCGAGCGGTGGCTGCTCGCCGCGCCGGGAGGCCCAACACCGCGGCCGCCCGCTCGAGCTCCCGCGCCGCACCGTCGGTCACGCCCGCAATAGGCGCCACCTCCACCACCCGCTCGGCCGCGACCGGCTCGCCGACGGCGACCTCGTCGGTGACGGGATCCACCAGAACCTCCGCGCAGAGCCGGGCCACGTCGGCGGAGCCGAGCCGCCCCTCGAGGTGGTACACCGTCCAGCGCCGGCAGCCGGTGAGACCCGTCACCCCCAGTTGGGCGGCCGCGTCCAGGATGCGCCGCTCTTCGGGGTCGCCGGCGCTGCGCACCTGGATCCGCGTCGCGCTGCGGGCCGCGTCCGTGCCGGGATCCACGAGATCCGGCGCGAACCGGCCGTCAGCGCCACGGACTTTCGCCGCGTGGCTCAAGCCGCCACCCCTCGCCCGACCCAGTGCCGAGACCGCTCCGCAGAGCACGTCCCGATGGCAGTTCGCGCCACCGCCGTAGCATCGTCGGCGCGTGGCCTCACGTGGTGGATGCCGGGCCACCTCGAGTCGCCCGCCCCGGGGCGTCAGTCAGCGGTCAGCGATGCGCGGCGCGGACGAGCCAGCGGATCGTGGTCGCCTCTCGGCTGCCGTCGTCGCATGCCTGGGCCCACCCGGCGGCGTTCGATCCGTAGGTGCCGTCCTCGATGGTGACCGACGCGCCGCTGCCGAGGAGCCGGCGGACCATGTCGGATCGCCGGAACTGGATGGCGAAGTGCAGCGCGGTCGTGTTGCGGTAGGGACGCGCATCGACATGGACGCCGGTGCCGAGGAGGTAGTCGACGACGGCGTGGCGGTTGTTGAGCGCGGCGAACACGAAGGCCTCTCCGACGATCTCGGCCGGGTCGTCCCGGGGTCGGGCACCGGCCGCACGGCCGACGGCGGCCCAGTCCGGGCGGTACGGCCCCGGGTCGGCCCGCAACGTTCCGTCGACGGCGACCCAGCCCTGCACCCACCGCAGCAGGCCGCTGGCGGCGGCGAGCCACAGGGTCTGCCGATGCAGCCCGCGCTTCACGAGCACATCGGCGGCTTCGGCGGAACTGTGCATGGCCGCCGACTCCAGGGGCGTGATGCCGGCGTCGGCGCGCGCCGTCGGATCGGCGCCGGCAGCCAGGAGTTGCACGCACAGGTCCGGGAGGTTCCAGCATCCGGCCAGGTTCAGAGCCCGGTCCATCTCGGCGCCGGCGCCGATCAGCACGTCGATGATCTCCGAGGACGAGTGCCCCACGTCGGGTTGAGTGGTCAGCTCCAGCAGCGTGTTGTCCCCGACCTTGAGGTTCACGACCTCAGGGTCGGCTCCCAGAGCCGCCCGCAACCCGTCGACGTCATCGGACAGGAGCGCATGGAGGGCCGGCTGGATCCTCTCGTCGGCACCCACGGACACGTCGCCATCGTAGATTCGGCGCCGACGCACGTTCGACACCCGGCCGGTCACTACAGTTGGGAACGCGGCATGCAGTCGGCCGACCGGGAATTGGTTCTATGACCGCCGTCACATCTGATTCTGCGACCACGTCCGGATCTTCGGTCAAGCCTCCGCCGGCGACCGAGGGGGACCCGCGCAACCCGATCCACAACGTGTTCTGGAAGCGGCATCGCAACGAGGTGGAGGAGGATCTGAGGCAGTTGCGCGCCCAGCCGCTGACGTTCTTCCCCGGATTCAAGTTCTACGGCGATCTGGAGAGCATCCGGGTGCCCGGCGCCTGGGTCGTCAGTCGGCTGGCGCCCATCCTCGAGGTGTCACGCAACCCGCTGATCTACTCCTCGGCGTCCGGAGTCACCATCAACGACTTCCCGCCGGAGTTCAACGAGTACTTCAACTCGATCATCGCCATGGACGATCCCCGCCACGCCCGGCTGAGACGGCTCGTCTCGGCGGGCTTCACCCCACGGATGCTGGCCCGCCTGGAGGACTCCGTACAGGACCAGGCCAGGCTGATCGTGGACGAGGTGTGCGAGCGGGGCGAATGCGACTTCGTCACCGACGTGGCGGCCCGGCTGCCGCTGCGCATCGTCTGCGACCTGATGGGGATCCCCGCCTCCCAACACGACTTCGTGTTCGACCAGTCCAACGTGATCCTGGGCGGGGGCGACCCCGAGTACGTGCCCGACTTCGGCGATCTCATCACGGCCATCCTCACCGCGGGCGGGGCCTTGACCCAGCTGATGGACGAGGTGGCGGAGTCCAAGGTGGGGGTGGACAGCGGCGACCTGACCAGCATTCTGGTCAACGCCGAGGTGGACGGCGAACGGCTCACCCGCGCCGAACTCGCCAGCTTCTTCATCCTGCTGGTGGTGGCCGGCAACGAGACCACCCGCAACGCCATCAGCTGGGGCCTGGTGTACCTCACCGACAATCCCGGACAGCGCAGCATCTGGGCTGAGGACTTCGAGGGCGTGGCCCACAGCGCGGTGGAGGAGATCGTGCGCATCGCCAGCCCGGTCACCTACATGCGCCGCACCGCGCTGTGCGACACCGAACTGGAGGGCCAGAAGATCGACGAGGGCGACCAGGTGGTCATGCACTACCTCTGCGCCAACCGGGACGAGTCGACCTTCGACGATCCGCTCGCCTTCGACGTGCGCCGAGACCCGAACCCCCACGTCGGATTCGGCGGGCCCGGACCGCACTACTGCCTCGGCGCGCACCTCGCGCGCCGCGAGATCAAGGTGATGTTCCGCGAGCTGTTCAGCCGCATCGGCGACATCCGCGCCACCGGCGAACCGGACCTGCTCGCATCATCCTTCATCCACGGCATCAAGCACCTGCCCGCCGAGTTCACCCCCGCGAGGCCGACGAGACCATCCCGCTAGGGCCGTCTCAACCGGCCCCCGAGTGGCTGAGTCCCTGGGCCTGAAGAAACTGTCGGGTCAACTCGACGCAGCGGTGCGGGGCCTCGAGTTGCAGGAGGTGCGTCGTGTCGGGAACGAAGTCGTAGTCGAGGACCGTGAGAGTGCTCAGGTCCATGCTCGGCAGGAACGAGAACGCCACCGTCGGGTCGGCGCCGATGACCTTCACGGGGATGCCGATGCCGTCCAGGATCTCAGGCGCCTGCATCGAGAACCCGAAGTACCACTCGTACAGCTGCCCCTCGTGCTCGGGCGGGCAGCGCAGTTCGTAGCGACCCCCGACGGCCGGCCGCAGCGTCACCTCGGCGAACAGTTCCCGAGTCTCCGGCGGCACCAACGAGAATCCCGACGCCTCCCCCAGCAGGGTCACAAGCTCCTGGGGCGACTCGAAGTGCCGCTGGCGGCGGCGGGCCCTGCTGGACAGTCCCTGGCACACCGTCTCCATGTCGTCGAGGTCGGCGCCGGGCGGGCAGATCGGCGGGTCGAACAGCACGAGCGCTGCGAACGCCGGCGCCTGCTGCTCGTGCATCAGCGCCACCATCGCCGACAGCGAGTGGAACACCCCGATGCTCGGCTTCGCACCGAAACCCGCACTCACCGCGTCGAGGACGCGACGGTTGTCGTCGACCAGCGTCGGCAGGTTGTGGATCCGCAACGGGGTGACCGGATTCCATCCGTGGCTGCGCAGGTCGTAGACGACCAGGTCGAAGTCCTCGGCCAGCAAAGACCAGAACGGCCAGTAGAGGTCTGCTGCGAAGCCGAGACCGCAACTCAGCACCAAGCGGGGGCCGTCGGGGTTGCCATGGCGACGCAACACCGTGACCGCGCCATCGCCCAGCCGGACCTCCGACGTGCGCAACGGCTCGGGCGGACGGCTGCGATCGGTCACCGGACTATATTCTCACGACCACCCGACAGGCAGTCCAGAGCAACGAGATGAGCACCATCGACCTGATCGAATCTGCCTCGGTCGATGAGTTGCGGTCGCTGCAGTTGGTTCGCCTGCGACGGACGCTTCGCCACGCATATCGCAACGTGGCGCACTACCGGGAGGCTTTCGCCGCCGCCGGCGCGCATCCCGAGGACCTCGGCAGCTTCGAGGATCTCGCCGGCTTCCCCCTGCTGACCAAGGACGACTTCCGCCGCAACTATCCCTTCGGCATGTTCGCAGTCCCGCTCTCCCAGATCGCCCGGCTGCAGGCCACGTCCGGCACGACCGGCAAGCCGACGGTCGTGGGCTACACCAAGATGGACATCGCCACGTGGTCGCGGGTGATGGCCCGGTCGATCTATGCGGCAGGCGGGCGGCCCGGCGACATGGCGCACATCGCCTACGGCTACGGGCTGTTCACGGGCGGGCTGGGGGCCCATTACGGCGCCGAACTGCTCGGTTGCACGGTCGTACCGATGTCCGGCGGCCAGACCGAGCGACAGGTCGCCCTGATCCGCGACCTCGGCCCGCGGATCATCCTCGTGACCCCCAGCTACTGCCTGAACCTGATCGACGAGATGGAACGCCAGGGCATGGACCCGGCGAGTTGCCCTCTGGAGATCGGCATCTGCGGAGCCGAGCCCTGGACCGACGAACTCCGGGACGAACTCGAGACCCGCCTCGGGATCGTCGCGCTCGACATATACGGGCTGTCGGAGGTGATCGGTCCCGGCGTTGCCCAGGAGTGCATCGAGACCAAGGACGGACCCACGGTGTGGGAGGACCAGTTCTTCCCCGAGATCGTCGACCCCAACACGGGGATTGCGCTCCCCGACGGCGAGTTCGGCGAGTTGGTGCTCACCACGCTTACCCGAGAGGCCCTCCCGGTGATCCGCTACCGGACACGCGACCTGACCCGCCTGCTGCCGGGCACGGCGCGACCGATGCGGCGGATCGAACGGATCACCGGCCGCTCCGACGACATGCTCATCGTCAGAGGCGTCAACGTCTTCCCCTCCCAGATCGAGGCGGAGATACTGAAGGTCGACGGGCTGAGCCCTCACTTCCAGATCGAACTCGGAAAGACCGGCAACCTCACCTCGATTGCCGTGCACGTCGAGCCGCGAGAAGCAGCCGGCATGACCCCCGACGAGGCCCGCGACGCTCTCGCTCGCCACATCAAGGGCAACATCGGCATATCAGCCCAGGTGGTCCTCCGCGAGCCCGGATCGTTACCCCGGTCGCGCGGCAAGGCCCAAAGGGTCGTGCTGAAAACCAAACCCCAGGCCAGCGCAACGCCCTGACCTGGGATTTCTCAGTGGCGGGGGGAGGATTTGAACCTCCGACCTTCGGGTTATGAGCCCGACGAGCTACCAGACTGCTCCACCCCGCGGCGGACCTCCGAGGATACGCCACCCGGAATGACCGGGCAACCCGGTACCCGCATTCCGCTCTTCGGGCGACCCGGCGCGCGCTGCACGGGACGGTGGGGCTGCAGAGATTCCTACACGCCGTGGGAACCAGATGAGCTTGACAATCGTCAGACACCAGTGAAAGGACCGCGACCGGTACGGTCACGACACAGAACCTGACAGGGTGCCCCCCGTTCCACCTCGGAGCGCCGCCGTCGGGACGACAAGGAGACCCTCATGCGCTCACTGATCGCCGGCATCCTGGCCCTGATCCTTCCTCTGACCGATTGCGCCGGGACCGAAGATGGTGAAGGGACGTCCACCGGGACCACGACCACCTCGACGTCGGCGGCGAGTCCCGCGGGCGACGTGGAGTTCGCCTCGACCCTGCAGAACTTCGACGACTGCGACGCCCTGCTGGCACACATCCGCGCCGAGGCGATGAGCCGGGTGGGACCGTACGGGCTGGACGGCGACCGGTTCGGGCCGTTCTTCGGGGCCCAGGCCGCCGCCGAGGAGGCCGAGGCCGCCATCGCCACAGCCGACCGTGCTGCCGCTCCCGCGCCTGCCGTCGCGGGCAACGACGGAGGTGCCGGCGGGCCGGACTTCTCGGGCACGAACGTGCAGGTGATCGGCGTCGACGAGCCCGACATCGTCAAGACCGACGGGCGCCGCATCATCACGGTGCGCAACGGCACCCTCACCGTGGTGGACATCACCGGCGCCGAGCCGACCATCACCGGTCGGGTGCTGCTCGGCGAGCGCTGGGGCGGTGAGCTGCTGCTGCACGGCGACCGGGCACTGGTCATCAACAACCACTACGGCACCATCCAGCCCCTGTCCGCCGACGACCGCATCGGCGGCTACAGCCGCGACATCGTCATCATCGACGAGATCCTCCTCGACGGCACGCCCCGCCGGGGCCGCAGCCTGCACACCGAGGGCCGCTACGTCAGCTCGCGGTCGATCGACGGCACGGCCCGGGTCGTCATCGTCTCGTACCCGAGCGAGTTGGGGTTCGTTTACCCGCGCAACCGTGCCGGTGAACCCATCGCCACCCACGCCAACCGCAAGGTCGTGGCGGAGAGCACGCTCGAGGATTGGCTGCCGGACTACAGGGTGGTCTCCTCGGAGGGCACGGTCACCGAGGAGGGCCAGATCCTGGCGTGCGACCGGGTGTACGTGCCGTCGCAGTTCTCCGGCTTCGGGTCGTTGGCCGTGCTGACGTTCGACCTCGACGAGCCCCTGTCGCTTGGCGACGGCGCCGCCACGTTCGCCGCCGGCGAGACGATCTACGCCAGCCACGAGAACCTGTACGTGGCCACGAACACTTGGTTGCCTCAGCCGTTCTTCGACGACGACAGCTGGCTGCGGGACATCGACAACCGTTACCGCACCTCGATTCACAAGTTCTCGCTCACCCGCGGTGGGCCTGCGGTCTACGAGGCCTCCGGGTCGGTGAAGGGACACCTGCTCAACCAGTTCTCCCTGCACGAGCACGACGGGCACCTGTTCGTGGCCGTGACCAACGGGTCGCCGTGGGGTGCGAACCGCCAGAGTGAGAGCCTCATCTTCGCCCTCACCCAGAAGGACGACATCCTGGCGGTCGTCGGCAGCGTCGGCGACATGGGGCGCGGCGAGCGCATCTACTCCGTGCGCTACATCGGCGACCGGGCCTACGTGGTCACGTTCCGCCAGGTGGATCCCCTCTACGTGGTGGATCTGGCCGACCCCACCTCCCCGGCCGTACTGGGCGAGTTGAAGATCCCCGGCTACTCCGCCTACCTGCACCCCGTCGGGGACGGGCTGCTCGTGGGTATCGGCCGCGACGCGGATGACGACGGCCGCATCCGGGGCTTCAAGGCGTCGCTGTTCGATGTCTCCGACCCGGCCAAGCCCGCCGAGATCGACACCTGGACCCTGGCCGATGCCGAGAGCAGCGTGGAATGGGACCACCGGGCGTTCCTGTGGTGGGCACCCGAGCAACTCATGATCGTGCCGGTGTGGTCGTGGCGCAACGAGGTTCCCAGCGGTGCCGCCGTCTTCAAGGTCACCGCCGAAGCGGGCCTCGACTACCAGGGCCTCATCGCCCACAGCACCGAGGACTTCACCTTCTCCACCGACTGCTACCACGAGTTCGACAGCGAGGCCGTCGAGGAGGGCTGGGAGATCCCACTGCTGCTGGTCTGCACCCCCGGCCAGGTCGGCAACCCCGTCGGCTACGGCTGCGAGACGGTACCGGCGGCAGCTGCCCGCAACTGGGACATCGACGTCGAGGCGCTCGGCATCGAGGTGGGCAGCAACGACCGCATCCAGCTCTGCTGGCCGCAGGAGCGCGGCGATGCGGAGCGGATCGACCGGTCGCTGATCATCGGTGAGGACGTCTGGACGCTGTCGCGCTCGCTGCTGCAGAGCAACGACCTCGACACGCTGGACCGCCGGGCCCGCCTGACGCTGCCGGGCTGAGCAGCGGTCCCGCTAGCGCTCCTCTTCGAGGGAGCTCGCCGTCGCCGCCGGGCCGGACTCGGCCGCGGGGACCCCGCCGATCCGGGGCCGTGACTGGTTGCGCACGATCATCGCCAATGCCGCCACGACCACCGCGATGGCCACCATCTGCAGGACCGACAGGGCCTCGTCGAAGATCAGCCACGCGAGCCCCGACGCCACCACCGGGATGAGCAGCGTCAGCGTCGACGCCAACCAGAGAGGGACGTGCCGCAGCGACCAGTTCATGGCGGTATGACCGAGAACGCCCGAGCCGAAAGCCATCACCACCAGCCACATCCAACTCTCGCCGGTGGGCCACGACAGATCCTGGCCGAAGATGGCCGCAAAGGGGAGATTCATCAGGCCGACGTAGATGGCCACGCACACGGTGTACTGCTGTGCGTCCACCTTGTCCCGGGCGTGCCGGGTGGCGATGAAGTAGGCCGACCACCCGAACAGGGCACCGATCGCGGCCAGGTCGCCGCCGAGGGACCAGTTCTCGCTGCTCGCCGACTCGAGTGCGACGACGGCGACACCGACCATGGCCAGCCCCGCGTAGCCGATGTCTCGACGGGGCATGCGCTCCCCGTAGAGCTTCGCCGAAACGAACGACACGATGACGATCTGCAGGGCGTTGATGATGGTGGCGTTTGCAACGGTCGTGAACTTCACGGCGGTGAAGAACAGGCCCGCATCGATCCCGAGCGTCACACCGCCCCAGATCGAGTGGCGCATGTGGAGGCGCGTGATGGGCACTCGCCGCGCCGTCAGCACGGCGGTCATGACGATCGCGAAGAGCAGGAAGCGATAGGCGATGAGGGCCAGCGCACCCATGTCGATGATCTTGGCCACCACGCTCGAGGCGCCCCAGGCGGTGACCGCCAGGGTGGTGGCGGCGATGCCCAGAGAGAACTCGCTGCGGCCGGCGAGGGTTCGGCCGCCCGGCGTCGCGGCCGCTGAATCGCTCACCCGGGCACTCTAGGGCGGCGTGCTCGGGAAGCTCAGGATCGTTCGGCGCTACGCCGACCCACTGTCCGGCGCGGCACGTCCGTCGTGGGTCGGGTCGGTCACGGGCACGTCACAGCAGGTGTCGGCGAGCGAGTCGGCCCGCCACATGCGCACCGCGGTGTAGGCGGCGGCGACGGCGATGAAGAGACCGGCGCCGGGGTCGGCCCACCACCAACCGAAGAGCAGGTTCGCGCCCAGCCCGATCAGGACCGCGCCCGAGAGCAGGGCACACAGGGTCGTCTGGGCCGCCTCGGCCTGCACCGCCTGGGATCCGAGCACCACCGCCAGCTGCAGCTTCAGGCGCGCCAGGATCGGCATCACCACCAGCGACAGGGCCGCCAGGGCGAGGCCCAGGATCGAGCCGTCCGGCGGGTTGCCGGCGATGAGGTCGCGCAGCGACTCGGCCAGCACGTACGCGGCGAGCACGGCGAAGCAGGTCGCTATGAGCCGCTGCGCGTGCCGGTCCGCGGCGTGCCGGGTGTCGGCGTCTCGCCCTTCCAGCCTCAGGCGCCACGCCAGCACCAGACCCGCCACCAACTCGACGAACGAGTCGAAACCCCAGCCGATGAGGCTGATCGAGCTGGCGCGGATCCCCACCACGATCACCGCCACCCCTTCGACGGCGTTCCAGGTGATGGTCAGCCGGTTCAGCCGCCCTGCCCAGATGACGGCAGCCGGCCGGGAGAGGCGTGAGACAACCGTGCTCACGACCAGATGATAAGCAATGCAGGTCACCTTGCCCGGTCAGCGACCGGTGAGTCGATCGCGGGGCAGAGGGGAACTCAGCATGGACCGACTCGTCACCAGCACGCTGACCCTGATCGTCACCGCCACGGCCTGCTCGAGCACCGTTGAGGCGTCCGCCGTTCGCACGGTCGACATCGGGCACACCGAAGCCGCGACCGCGGCGCAGGGGTCGATCAGCCGAGCCCCCGCCTCACTCGCCTCGCAGACCTGGCCCCGCTGGGCCCTCGCAAACTTCGACGACTGCGATCGCCTGCTCGATCACATCCAGTCCGAGGCGCTGAGCCGAGTCGGGGCGTACGGCCTCGATCGAGGCCAGTACGGGCGGTCGTTCGACGATGACGGCCTCCGTGATGACTCCTTCGAGGACGACTTCGAGGACGGCATGGACAGCAGGTTCGCCGGAGACGTCGCCGCGGCCGATTTCGAGTCCAGAGAGGCCGAGTTCGAGTCCGACATGGGTGGCGACGACATGGGCGGCGACGACATGGGCAGCATGGACGACATGGGTCCACTGCAGGACATTGCCACCGACGATGGGGGCGGCGAGCCAGGAGTCGAGTTCTCGGGGACGAACGTGCAGGTGACCGGAGTGGACGAGCCCGACATCGTCAAGACCGACGGCCATCGCATCATCACGGTCTCCAAGGGCGTGCTGACCGTCGTGGACGTCACCGGCGCCGAGCCCACGGTCGCCGGCCACGTCGTGCTCGACGAGACGCCGGACGGCGAGTTGCTGCTGCACGGCGACCGTGTTCTCGCCATCCGCAACGACGCCGGGGGCATCCGGCCATTCGAAGAGGGAACCGAGCGAGGTGGCCAGGCGCTCGAAACCGTCGTGATCGACGAGGTACTCCTCGACGGCACCCCTCGCCGGGGTCGCACGATGCGGGTCGAGGGGCGCTACGTCTCCTCTCGCTCCGTCGGCGGCACGGCGCGCATCGTCATCAACTCCTTCCCCGACGAACCGGGATTCGTCCGCCCGCTGAATCGCGACGGGATCTCCCTGGCGGCCGACCTCAACCGGCAGGTCGTCGAGCAGACCACGCTCAGCGACTGGCTTCCCGACTACTCGCTGGTCGATGCGGACGGTTCGGTGCTCGAGGCGAGCGAGCCCTTCCTCGCCTGTGACCGGGTGCACGTGCCCGGGGTATTCGGCGGGTTCGGAACAGCATCGGTCCTGACCGTCGACCTCACCGAGCCACTGGCTCCCGATGGCGGCGCCGCCACGTTCGCCGTCGCTGAGACGGTCTACGCCAGCGTCCAGAGCCTCTACGTGGCCACAAGCGCCTGGGTACCGGCGTCGGAGCTCGTCGGTTCCAGGATCGCCGGTCGTGCGGCCGCGACGTACGCCACGTCGATCCACAAGTTCTCGTTCGGCGCCGGCGGGTCCGCCGCGTACGAGGCGTCCGGCGCGGTGCAGGGCCACCTGCTGAACCAGTTCGCGCTCCACGAGCGCGGCGGGCACCTGTTCGTGGCTGCGACCGAGGGACCGCCGGGGCGCTTCGGAGGAACGGTGAGCCGCATCGTCGCCCTCCGGCAGCGGGGCGACCAACTCGTCGAGGTCGGCGAGGTCGGCGACTTGGGGCGCGGTGAGCGCATCTTCGCCGTCCGCTACATCGGCGACCGGGCTTACGTCGTCACCTTCCGGCGCGTGGACCCCCTCTATGTCGTCGACCTGAGCGATCCCACCGAACTCGCTGTTCTTGGAGAGTTGAAGATCCTCGGATTCTCGAGCTATCTGCATCCCATCGGCGACGGGCTGCTCGTCGGCATTGGACGCGACGTCACCGAATGGGGGAGCGATCTCGGCCTGAAGATCTCGCTCTTCGACGTGTCCGACGCCGCCGACCCTCGCGAGCTCGACATCTGGACTCTCGAGGGCGCCTACACCGATGTCGGAACCGACCATCGCTCGTTTCTTTGGTGGGCGCGCGATCAGCTGATGGTCTTGCCGGTGAACGCTCGGTACTGGTCGGACGAGCCGGGCGGCGCGTACGTCTTCAAGGTGACACGTTCGGATGGCCTGGTGCACCTCGGCCGCGTTGAGCACGATCGGGATGGCCGCCAGGAAGAACCCGTGCGGCGGTCGCTGGTGATCGAGGAGGACCTCTGGACGTTGTCGACGTCGTTGCTGCAGCGCAACGACCTCGAGACACTCGAGCGAGGCGATCGCGTCTCCCTTCCCGCAGCCGATGAGGTGGAGTCGGATCGCCCGCCGCCTCCGGCCGATGGCACCGCACCGGCGGAAGGGGCGACCTCGCCCGATGCGATCGCCCCTTCCGAGGCCGATGAGACGCAACCCCCAGCGACAGTGACGCGGTTCGCCGACTGCCCCGGCTTGCTGGGACACATCCGGACCGAGGTGGCGAGCAACGTGGGCGCCTACGGCTTCGACCGCGGCCGCTTCGGCCGCCTGTCGGACCGCTCCAAACGCGACTCCGAGGACGACTCGCGGCGAGTCCTGGCAGCGGGCGATGACAGCCTGCGCGACTTCCTCGACAGCGACGGTCGCCGGATCGTGACGGCGGTTGGAGACAGCCTGACCGTCGTCGACATCGGTGGCGCCGAGCCGAGCCTCATGGGCCGCCTTCCCCTGGACCTCGATCGAACCGTCCGCCTCATGATGCTCGGCAACCGCGTGCTCGTCATCGGCGAGAACAGGGCCGGCAGGTCAGGCCAGGCCACGCCGAGCGGCGCCTTCGGCAACACCGTCGTCGTGCGCGAGTTCCTGGTGGACGGCCAACTTCGACGGGGCCGCAGCCTCTATGTCGAGGGGCGTCTCCTGGACGCCCGGCCGAACGCGGGGCGGGCACGGATCGTCGTGAGGTCGGCTCCGAAGGATCTGGGTCTCGTCTACGCGGCCGCCGAGGCCGGGGAGCGCGTCGCAGCCGCCGGGAACAGGCAGAGCATCGAACGGTCGACGCTCGAGAATTGGCTGCCCAGGTATGCCCTCGTCGCCGGCAACGGCCTCCGTCTCGGCGAGGGGCAACTCCTTTCCTGCGATGACGTGGTCGTGCCCGATGAGTTCTCCGGCGTCGGTGTCGTGTCGGCCCTCACGATCAATCTGAACCGCTCGATAACGAGCGGCACCGCCGCGGCGATCTTCGGTGAGGACGTGACCACCCTCGCCACGGGCGAGAGCCTGTACGTCGCCACCGAGCCGTGGCCGGCAGCGTCTCGCGACGGCAGCGCCGGTCGCGAGACCGCCGCAAGCGCCCCGGCCTCGACGACGATCCACCGATTCACCCTGGATCATTGGTGGCGAGCCTCCTACGAGGCCTCGGGCTCGGTCGCCGGAGACCTGATCGGACCGTCACCGCTGCACGGGCGCGACGGGCGCCTCTTCGTGGCTGTGGATGAACTCGTCTCCAGCTCGGGAGATTGGCGCCGCGAGCCGCGCATCGTCGTTCTCGAGCGGGACGGGGACCGCCTTGTGACAGTCGGTCGGTCCGACGACATCGGCAGCCGCTATGCGACCACGGTGGTCCGCTACGTCGGAGACCGCGCGTTCACCCGCACGGAACGCAATTGGGACTCGATCCGAGTCGTCGATCTCCACGATCACACAAGGCCCGTCTCCGCAGGTGAACTGTTGGAGCCCACCTATTCCAACTCCGTCGTCATCCTGCAGCCTGTCGGTGACGAAGCGCTCGTGACGGTCGAGAGCGCGACGTCGAGTCGGAACCCGACCATCGAGGTGACCTCGTTCGCGGCCTCCGATGGGAAGTTGCGCGAGACCGGCAGTCGGACGCTCACCAACATGAGGAGCAGGGCGGCTTCGGATCCCGAGAGCCTCCTGTGGACGGATCGAGCACGCCTGCTGGTCGTGCCCGTGGCGGAAAGATTCGCCCGCGCCCAAACCAGCGGCGCCGCGGTCTTCAGCGTGAGTCCGGCCGGCGACTTGACCTACGTCGGCCACGTTGGGCCGAACGAGAACCGGCGCGAGGACGGTGGGAGCGAGGTCTTCCGCTCGTTGACGATCGGCGGGGATCTCTGGACTCTGTCGGCCTCGTACTCCCGCCTCGACCGGCGGGCGAACTGGCTGCTGCAGAGCTACGACCTGACGACGCTGGAGCGCAAGACGTCGGTCGCTCTGGACGACTGACCCAGGCCGGACCGGCCCGCGGAGACGTGCGGCCGCATCCACCGCAAGTGGAGGACGCTTCCCCGCAGGATGGATTCCGGCCTGTGCCGGAATGACGCCGAGGCGATGAGGCTCACGGGCGTCGTCCTCAGCGGGCGGTCATGCCGGCGTCGGCGGGGACGACGGCTCCGGTGAGGGCGCTGGAGGCCGGCGAGCAGAGCCAGGTCACGACGGCGGCGACCTCCTCGGGGCGGACGATGCGGTGATCGATGTGGTGGTCGGCGAAGCGGGCAGGGTCGTCGATGCCGTAGATCTGGGCGCTGTGGCTCAGGAGCATCGTGTCGGTCGAGCCGGGCAGGACGACGTTGGCGGTGATGCCGGTGTCGGCGAGGTCGGCCGCCAGACCCCGCACGAGGCCGATGACTCCCGCCTTCGAGGCGCTATAGGCCGCTAGGCGGGGTGTGGCCTTCAACGCAGCCGCCGATGACACCGCCACGAACCGCCCCGACCGGGGTGCGGGACGGTCGAGCATCGCGGGCACCGCGGCGCGGGCCAGATTGAGGGTGCCGGTGAGGTTCGTGTCGAGGGTGGTGTGCCACTGCTCGTCGGGCATCTCCCAGACGCGGTCGTCGGCGATCAGAACGCCCGCCACACCGACTGCGGCGTCCAACCCGCCGAACCGCTCCACGGCCACATCGACCGCCCGCCCGAGGTCCGCCGCGGATCGCACATCGCCGACCACGGCCTCGCCACCGCAGCGCTGCGCGCTCGCCTCCAGCTCCTCCCGGCTCGCTAGCGGGTAGCCGACGGCCGGATCGTTCCCGCAGACGTCCACGAGGACCAGATTCCAGCCCTGCGCGGCCAGCGCCTCGGCCGCCGCGGCACCGATGCCGCGCGCCGCGCCGGTGATCAGCGCGACCGGCACGGCTTCCCCGGAACCCGGCTCGTCGGGGCGCACGCCGGGACCGGTCCGCGGGGGCTCAATACACTCCGCACATGCCGTCGATCGAGATCTCCTCGATCAGCGTTTCCTCCCCGTCGAGGTCGGACTCGCCGCCCGGGTCGGCAACCGCGGTTCCCCCGGGCGCCGCAGTGCCCGCAGCCGGGGCGGCCTTCGGATCGAGTTCGGTCGTTCGGCTCATGGTTCCTCCCTCGTGTGCCCTCCGGCTCCGCGACCCCGCGCCGGCGCGCTGAACCCCGACGCCGGCCTGCTGCCGGCGGGCTTCGGCATCCGCCTCGACGCCGGTACCCGCTGCAGTGCCGACGGCCGGACGCTGATCGGCGGGTCGCCGATGCGGCAGCTGCGGCTGTCGGAGCACGCGGCCAAGCTACTCGCCAACCTGCGCGACGGGGCGCCTGCTGTGAGCGCCGGGGCGCGGCGACTGGGGCGGCGCCTGTGCAACGCCGGGATCGCCCATCCCGCGCCGCCGACGGAAGGCCTCGATTCGGGCGACGTGACGTGCGTCGTGCCGGTTCGCGACGACCCCGAAGGTCTCACCGCGCTGCTGGCGTCGCTGGAGTCGAACCCGCCCGGGCCCGGCTGGTTGGTCGTCGCAGAGGACGGCTCGCGCCATCCCGACGCCGTCGCCGAGTTGGCGCGGCGCGCGAACGCCCGCCTCATCAGCCATCCCGAAGCCCGGGGACCGGCAGCGGCGCGCAACGAGGGCTGGCGTGCGGCGGGCACACCGGTCGTGGCGTTCCTGGATGCCGACGTGGAGGTCGGGCCCGGTTGGCTGGCACCCCTGCTGGCGCACTTCGCCGACCCGACCGTGGCGGCAGTGGCGCCGAGAGTGCGCGCCCCCGAAGCACCCCAGGGCGCCCTCGATCGATTCGAGAGAGACACCTCCCCGCTGGACATGGGTGCCCAACCCAGCAGCGTCGCCCCCCGCCGGCGCGTGCGGTACGTGCCGTCGGCGGCAGTCCTGTTCCGGCGGGAGGCGCTGGAGGACCTCGGCGGCTTCGACGAGGAGCTGCGGCTGGGCGAGGACGTGGACCTGGTCTGGCGAGCCGCGGCGGCCGGGTGGACCGTTCGCTACGAACCGTCGGTCGTGGTGTCCCACCGCAACCGTGGCTCGTGGTCGGCGCTCGCACGCCAGCGCTTCGGCTACGGCACCTCCGCGGCGGCCCTGGCGGAGCGCCACCCGCAGTCTCTGGCGCCCTTGGAGATGAGCCCTTGGAGCCTCGCCACCTGGGCGGCGGTGGCGCTGGGCGGCCGGAAGGGAATCGTGCCGGCGCTGGCGGTCACAACCGTGGCCGTGGGGCGGTTGCACCGGCGCCTGACGGGCGGCGGTGGCGCCGCACTCCCGGAGATCTCCCGCATGGTGCTGCGAGGCCAACTCGCCGCCGGCCGCCACGCAGCAGTGGCGCTGCGCCGGGCGTGGCTTCCGCTGCTGGGAGCCACAGCGTCGTGGCCCTGGGGACGGCGCCTGGCCCTGGCGGCCCTGGTCCTGGAGCCGTTGGCAACCTGGCTCACCCGCCGTCCGGCTCTCGGTCCGCTTCGCTGGACGGCAGCGACCCTGCTCTCCGACGCCGCCTACTGCGCCGGCGTCTGGCGCGGCGCACTAGCCGCACGCTCAGCGACGTCTCTTCGACCTCGATTGGTGAGGCAGCAGCCCGCGCCTCGCTAGCCGGGAGCCGGGGCCGGACTCCGGAGAGGCCAGGGGTGTGCCTCTTCGAGTTGGCCGGCGAGGCGGAAGAGCACGTCCTCGCGGCCGAAGCCGGCGGTGAAGTGAATGCCGACCGGCAAGTTGTCGGCGTTCCGGCCCCACGGGACCGACATGGCCGGTACGCCGGCGATGTTGGCCAGCGACGTGAACGGGATGAAATCGAAGACGGCGGTCAAGTAGCCGTTGAGGTCATCAGTCGTGGGATCCAGGACGCCGAGCGGCGGCGGCGGCGTGGCAACCACGGGCGAGAGCAGGACATCGTGGGTCTCGAAGAACGGCGCGATGTCCCGGCCCACGCCGTGCATCGCCCACGTGGCACGGACCAGGTCTGCGGCTGTGCGGTCGTTACCGATGTTCCTGAGCACACCCACCACGTGCTCGAGGTCATTCGGCCCGGGCGACCGGCCGGTCTCCTCGCCGTACCGGTCGAGCCCGGCCTGGACGTTGGCGGCGATCAGCAGCGTGAAGGCGTCACCCGTTCCCTTCACGTCATAGGAGGGGACGGCGTCGGCGACCTCGTGTCCGATGTCGGCCAGGGCATCCGCCGCACGATTGACCGCCGCGACGCAGTCCTCGTGCACCGCAGCCCCGTTCAGCGCCTCACGCTGCACGGCGACCCGCAGCCTTCCCGGAGCAGTCGCCACCTCGGCGGCGTAAGGGCGGGCCGGCGGCGGCGCCCAGTAGGGATCACCGGCGGCGGGACCGCTGATCGCATCCAGCACGGCGGCGTTGTCCCGGACAGTGCGCGTGATGACCCCCTCGGTGCTGAGACCGTTCCAAGACTCGCCGTAGGTCGGGCCGGCGGGCACCCGGCCCCTGGTCGGCTTCAGCGAGAACGCGCCGCAGCACGACGCCGGGATCCGCAGCGAGCCGCCACCGTCTGAGCCGTGCGCGGCCGGCACCATCCCCGAGACGACCGCGGCGCCCGACCCGCCGGAGGATCCCCCGGCGCTGAACCCGGCACGCCACGGGTTCTGCGTGGCGCCGAACAGGGCTCCCTCGGTGCTGGGGCAGCAGCCGAACTCCGGTGTGTTCGTCTTGCCGAAGATCACGAACCCGGCCCGGCGGAGCCGGCGCACCGTCTCGGAGTCGGCTTCGGGCACGTTGTCGACCCAGTAGTGGCTACCGGAGGTCGTCGGCACACCGGCGTAGGCGGCGCGTAGGTCCTTCAACAGGAACGGCACACCGGCGAACGGCCCAGCAGGCGGTCCGGCGGCGATCTCGGCTCGGGCCTCGTCGAACATCTCGGTCACGACGGCATTCAGAGCACCGTTGCGCTCGGCGACGGCGGCGATGGCGCCGTCCAGCAATTCCCCCGCCGACGCCTGCCCCGATCGAACCAGCTCCGCCAACCCGAGCGCGTCGAATTCGCCGTAATCGTTCATGGGTCGCCTCCCGATCGTCTCGGCGCTCAGACGTGGATCGCCTTCAACTCCAGGTACTCCTCCAGCCCCGCAACCCCCAACTCCTTGCCGAGCCCGGACTGCTTGTAGCCCCCGTACGGGGCTGTGAAGCTCTGATCGGCGCCGTTGACCACCAACCAGCCGGCCCGTAAACGGCGCGCCACGGCCATGGCTTCGTCCGGCTCGCCGAAGACCATCGCGGCGAGGCCGTAGTCGGTGTCGTTGGCGATGCGCACGGCGTCGTCGGTATCGGTGTAGGTCAGGATCGACAGGACCGGTCCGAAGATCTCCTCGCGGGCGATGCGCATGTCCATCGTCACGTCGGCGAACACGGTGGGGCGCACGAAGTAGCCGCGCTCGAGGCCGTCCGGGGGCTCAACCCCGCCTGTCACGAGCGTCGCCCCCTCGTCGATCCCCGATTGGATGTGGTCGCGGACGCGATCCCGCTGGCGGGCGTTGACGAGCGGTCCCACCATCGTGTCGGGCGCCGCGGGATCGCCCACCGCCAGCGACTCGGCGATGGCCGTCGCGGTCGCCACGGCCTCGTCACGCTGCGTCTCCGGCACCAGCAACCGTGTGGACGCCGTGCACATCTGGCCGCAGTTGAT
Organism: Acidimicrobiia bacterium; assembly: GCA_009835395.1. Classification (GTDB taxonomy): domain Bacteria; phylum Actinomycetota; class Acidimicrobiia; order Acidimicrobiales; family CATQHL01; genus VXNF01. The sequence continues at coordinate 32,729 of VXXM01000029.1, read as the reverse complement.
GTAGCACCCCTGCACCGCGGCAGCCACCGCGTCGGCCAGCGGCGCGCCGTCGAGGACGATGAGCGGGGACTTCCCGCCGAGTTCGAGTGTCACCTTCTTCACCGTGGACGAGGCCACCGCCGAGATCCGCCGGCCGGTGGCGGTGGACCCTGTGAACGAGACCATGTCCACGTCGGGGTGCGCCACCAGAGCCTCGCCGGCGCTCGGTCCCTCGCCCGACACGAGGTTGAAGACGCCCGGAGGAACGCCGGCCTCGTGGACGATCTCGGCGAGCATGAACGCCGTCAGGGGGGCGTACTCGCTCGGCTTCACGATGACGGTGCATCCCATTGCAAGCGCCGGCGCAACCTTCACGGCAATCTGGACGAGCGGGAAGTTCCAGGGGGTTATGGCGCCGACGACGCCGATCGGCTCCCTCACGGTCAGCGTGCCGCCAACAGTGGCTTCCATCTCGATCTCCGGGGCGAGCGTCGCGTTGTCGCCGAAGACCACGGCGGCCAACCCCGTCTGAAGCATCGGAGCGATCATCGACGGCGTGCCCACCTCGCCAACGACCGACCGGGCCAACTCGTCGTTGCGGGCCATGATCCCCTCGGCAATCCGTCCGAGGGCACCGAGTCGCTCATCCAACGGTGTCGCGGACCAACCGGCTAACGCGGCGCGGGCCGCGGCGACTGCACGGTCGACGTCGGCGGTGCCACCGGCCGGGACGCGGCCCATGACCTCCTCGGAGAAGGCGTTCACGACCTCGATGCGCTCATCGCTCGACGGGACGACCCACTCGCCTCCGATGTACAGCCGCGAGAACTCCTGCATGAGGCACTCCTTGCTTGTCGGGTCCCGCGAGCGCGGATGCCACAGGCGGGACGAAGGTCAAGGCACTAGGACAGGCAGAGTCTGTCGATGCGCTCCTCTGATATATCACGGCCGAGAAGTTCCGCGCCGATCCCGCCGCGCTGCATGATGAGCACGCGATCGCAGACCCGGACCAGTTCGGCACTGTCGGTGGAGCAAACCAGCACGCCGGCACCCTCGCGGGCGGCATCGGTGATCCGGCGGTGGATCTCCGCCTTGGCTCCCACATCCACCCCCTGCGTGGGCTCGTCCAGCACCAGTACACGGGGCTGGATGCGCAGCCAGCGGGCCAGTAGCACCTTCTGCTGATTGCCGCCGCTGAGCCGCATCGTGCCGAGCGTCTGATTGCGAGGCCGGACGTCCAACATGCCCAGCCAGGCATCGACGTCTGAACGCTCCTTGCGGTGCCGCAGTATCCCCCCGCGCAGGTAGGGGCGCAGATCGGCCAGTGTCACGTTCTCACGCACGACCATCGACGCGACGAGTCCCAGCGACTTGCGGTCAGCGGGAACGAATCCGAGGCCGGCCGCGACGGCGAGGTCGGGACGCCCGGCCGGCACGGGGTTCCCCCGGACAGACACCGAGCCGCTGCGTCCGGCCGCACCGAAGAGGGCGGGGCCGAGTTCCTCGCGCCCCGACCCTGTGAGGCCCGCCACGCCGACAACCTCGCCGGCGCCGACCTGCAGGCTCACACCGCGCAGCACCGCGCCGGAGAGATCCTCGACGACCAGCGACGGTTCGTACTCGGCCGGCGCTCCCGGTGTTTCCGCCTCCCCGCCGGCCATCACGGAGCCGCGCCCCACGATCAACTCCACCATGCGGTCGTGGTCCAGATCATCCGCGGCGAATGTCCCCACACGCGCGCCGTCGCGCAGGATGGTGACCCGGTCCGCCAGATCCAGAACCTCGTCGAGGTGGTGCGAGACGTAGATCACACCGACGCCGCGCGCCCGGATCGTCCGGACCACGTCGAACAGGCGTGCCACCTCGGCCTCGGGAAGCGAGGCGGTCGGCTCGTCCAGCACCAGCAGGCGCGCCGCCGACTCCCAGCCATCCAACGCCCGGGCGATGGCGATGCCGGTCCGCTCCGATGCCCGCAACGAGCCGACCAGGGAACGGACGTCGAGGTCGTAGCCCAATTCCGCCAGTGCAGCTCTCGCCTGGTGCCGTTCGTGCCGCCAGGAGATCCGCCGGGGGAAGCGGACGTCGTAGCCGCGCCCCAGGGCGAGGTTCTCGACCACGTCGAGGCTGTCGACCAGACCGAGGTCCTGGTGGACGAAGCGCAGCCCGCGCAGGCGCGCCTCGCCGGGGCGGCGCGGATCGAACTCGCTGCCCTCCACTGCGATCGAGCCCTCGTCCGGGTCGTAGACACCGGCGAGGATCTTGACGAGCGTGGACTTGCCCGATCCGTTCTGGCCCACCAGGGCATGGATCTCGCCGGCCCGGACATCGAAGTCGACGTCGACGAGCGCCTCGGTCGGCCCGAACGCCTTGGAGACGCCCCGAACCTCGAGCAGAGACTCGCCTCCGCTCACCGTGACGGCCGCGCCGACCCGCTCGGGGTCCGTCACGGCGCCAATCCGCCCGGCGAGTCGCCGCGGCGACGGTACACGGCGATCCCGACTGCAAGCGCCAGCGTGACACCGTTGAAAAGATCATCCACCCAGACCTCGGTGCCCGAGAGCTGCAGGCCCTTCACACCTGTCGCCAGGAGGTAGACGGCGACGAGTGTGCCCCAGGCATTGATTCTCCCCCGCTTGATCTGCGTCGAACCCAGGAACGCGGCGGTGTAGGCGGGAATGAGCTTCGGTGGGCCGGCGGTCAGCGATGCCGAGCCCAGCTTCGCCGCCAGGACGACTCCGGCGAACGCGGCGACCGCGGCCGAGACGATTAGCGACACGGTGACGAATCGGTCGGTCCGCACGCCGGCGAGGCGCGCGGCCGCAGGATTCCCACCCGTGGCATAGGCGTAGCGCCCGCTGCGCGTGTACTCGAGCACGAACCAGATGATCAGCGTCAGACCGAGCAGGTAGAAGAACGGCTGAGGCAGCCCCAGCACCACGTTCCGACCGAAGCTCTTGAACTCGTCGGAGAACTCACCGGCGATCTGGCGGTTGTTGGACACGAAGAGGATGAACGCCTGCAGGATCGAACTCATCGCCAGCGTGGCGATGAACGAGTTGACCCCCACCTTCACCACCATGGCGGCGTTGGCGAGCCCGACCGCCACTCCGATGGCGACCATCATGAGGGTCACGACGGCCATGTTGATGTCGGTGTTCACGTTCATCCACGTCGTGGCGACGAGGGTGAACCCCAGTACGTGCCCGATGGAGAGATCGAAGACACCGCAGGCCAGCGGCACCACCAGGCCCACCGCCACCATGCCCGTCACCGCCTGATCCGAGGCCAGGACCCGCAGCGTCGTCGTCGTGAGGAACGTCTCGGGCACCCACAGGGCGAAGATCAGGATGATGAGGCCCCAGATGTAGATGCCGCTGAAGCGGTCCACGCCGAAGTGGAACCGGCGACGGGCCCGGGTTGTCGTCTCTGCGCTCTCTGCCACCCGCGGCGCAGTGTAGGTGAGGCTCGGAGGCCGCTGGGCCGGGAAACATGTACCATCCCCCGAGTTCTCCCGAGGGGAAGGTCAGACAATGAAGAAGACTCGATTCCTGCTTCCGCTGCTCGTTGCGGTGCTGGCGATTCTCGCAGCCTCCTGCGCCACCGAGGACTCAGCCGCCGGCGACCTCGCCCAGCAAGCCCTCGACGAGGCGCGAGCCGCGTCCGCGGCGGCTGCGGCGAACACGCAGGCCATCGGCGACGCCGCCGCGGCAGCCGACGCCGGCCGTGCCGAGGCCGGCGCCGCCGCGGCGCAGGCTCAGTCCGCCGGCGCCGACGCCGCCGCGGCACAGGCGGCGGCCGATGCCGCCGGCGCCGATGCCGATGCCGCGGCTGCTGATGCCGCCGCGGCAGCAGCCGCCGCCGACCTTGCCCTGGCAACTGCCGAAGGCAGCGAGGAGGCGATCGCGTCCGCGGAGGCCGCCCTCGCCGAGGCGCAGTCGGAAGCCGAGGCGGCACGTGCGCTGGCGGCCGACGCCCAGAGCGAGGCGGACAACGCCCGGTCTGCGGCCGCCGAAGCCCAGACCCAGGCCGACACTGCGCAAGCCCAGGCCGACGCCGCGCGAGCCCAGGCCGACGCCGCACAGGTCCAGGCCGACGCCGCGCAAGCCCAGGCCGACGCTGCGCAGGCGCAGGCCGGCGCCGCGCAGTCCCGGGCCGACGCCGCCGAAGCCAGCGTCAGCGTCTCCGACCTGCTCGACTCGCCCACGAGCATCGGACCTCGCACGCCTCTGTCGGCCACACCGGAGCCCGGCAAGACGCTCATCTGGATCGAGTGCCCCACGCCGGGCTGCGTGCTGGTCGGCAACGGAATCACCGACGCCGCCGCCCACCTGGGCTGGACCGTCGATCGCATCGGCCACGACCTCACGCCGGAGGGCACCGCCGGCGCCATGGCCCAGGCGGTGGCGCAGAACCCCGACGCGGTGCTGATCTCGGGCTCGGTGAACGCCTTCTACGAGGACTCGCTGGCGACGCTGAACGAGCGCGGCGTGCCGGTCATCGACTCCTCCTCGGTGAACGAGGTTGGTGGTGCCGACAACGGCATCTACGGCATGGTGCAGGGCATCCCGCAGACCACCGCCTACGGCCAGGTCCTGGCGAGTTGGATCGTCGCCGACTCCGGCGGCAACGCCAACCTGCTCGTCTTCAACGTGCCCGACGTCCCGGTGCTGACCGGCTTCAACGCAGGTATCGCCGAGGTCATGGCCGAGACCTGCGCCAACTGTGTGGTGGAGATCGTGGACGTGTCGTTCGCCGACCTGCTGGGCGGCAACGTGCCGGGCCTCGTGGTCTCGGCGCTGCAGGCCAACCCCGACGCCGGCTACGTGGCGTGCGGCTTCGGCGACCTCTGCATCGGCGTGACCGGAGCGATCGCCGAGGCCGGGCTCGCCGATCGGGTGCAACTCACAGGCGCCCTCCCGAACGCCGGTGACTTCGCCGCCATCGCCGCTGGTGAGGAATCCGCCTTCGTGGCCGCCCCCGAGTACATGATCGGCTGGCGCAAGGTGGACATCCTCGCCGCGTTCTTCGTCGGCGACGACCTGACCGAGGCGCAGACCGCCCTGCTGCCCATGCAGGTCATCACGCCGGAGACCACCGGCATCGTGCGCGACAGCGGCGGCAACTACATCGGCGTCGCCGACTACGAGGCACAGTTCCTGGCCCGCTGGGGCCTCGGCTGAGCCGAGAGGACCTGGACGCCCCGGCCCCGCGACGCGTGGGGTCGGGGCCAACCGGGCCGGAAGGCGGCCTCGCCAGCAGCCCTAGTGGTCGTGGATGAGCATCCCGCAGATGTTCTTGCCCGCCACCATGTCGTCGTAGCCCTCGTTGATCTCGTCGATCGTGTAGCGGGCGGTGATCATCTCCTCGATCTGGAACTGGCCCTGACGGTAGAGGTCGATGATCCGCGGCATGTCGTCGTGGAAGTTGGCTGAGCCGTACAGGCAACCCTGGATGGCCTTGTTGGAGAACACGAGGTCGGTCACCGGTACCCGCACCTCGTCGAGGGTGATGTTGGCGGGCGCCACCAGCACGCAGCGCCCTCCCTTGGCGATGGCCGCGTAGGCGTTGGCGATCGTCTCGGTGGTCTGGATGTCCACGCAGGAGACGGCCACGTCGGCACCCTGCCCGTTGGTCACCTCGCCGATCGCCTCGGCGACCTCCTCCCGGCTGAGGCGGCCGATGTTGAGAGTGTGCGTGGCGCCGAACTCGACGGCCTTCTCCAACTTCGAGTCCAGAATGTCGATGGCGTAGATGTAGGAGGCGCCGGCGATGCGCGCCCCCTGGATGGCCGAGACGCCGACACCGCCGATCCCGAACACCGCCACGGTGTCCCCGGGCTGTGCCCGGCCCCTGTTGACGACTGCACCCCACCCCGTCGCGGCGCGGCAGGCGATGGTCCCGGCCACTTCGTAGGGCACGTCGTCGGGGATCGGCACCACCGAGTCCTCCGGGACCACCGTGTGGCGCGAGAAACCACCGAGGATGGTGAGCTGGTAGACGTCGGTGCCGTCGGCCTTGTGGAACCGGTGCGTGCCGTCGAGTTGCACGCCCTCCAGCACGCCGGCGCCCTGGTTGCAGAGGTATTCCCAGCCGCGGGCGCAGTAGCGGCAGTGACCGCAGGCCGGGATCCAGATGAGGGCGACGCGGTCACCGACCGACACCTTGGTGACGCCGGAGCCGACCTCGATGACGTCGCCGGCCGCCTCGTGGCCGCACACCACCGGAAGCGCCACGGGAACATCGCCTACCAGGACGGTGTAGTCGGAGTGACACAACCCGCAGGCCCGCACGGCGACGAGCACCTCGTTCGCCTTCGGCGGATCCAACTCCAGGTCCTGCACAACCATCGGAGCCTTGAACTCTTCGAGAACAGCGGCACGCGTCTGCATAGTCCCTCCTAGGAATCGTCGCCGGCGAGGATCAGATCCGCCGCCCTCTCGCCGATCGCTATCACCGTGGCGTTGGTGTTGGCGCTCACGATACGCGGCATCACCGAGGCATCGACCACCCGGAGGCCATCAACGCCGCGCACGCGCAGCGACGGGTCCACCACCGCGCCGTCATCGCTGCCCATCCGGCAGGTGCCGCTGGGGTGGTAGGCGAGGCCGGCGGTGGCCCGCGCGTACGCCCCCCACTCCTCGGGACCGCTGGGCGGGGCCGGCGGCAATTGCTGCTCCGTGAGGTAGGGGGCGAACGCCTCGGTCTCGAAGACGCGCTGGGCGATCTCGCATCCCTTCGCCAGACGCGCCACGTCGTCGGCATCGCCCATCAGTTCATGGGAGATGCGGGGCGGGTCGGCGGGATCCGTCGAGCGCAGGGTGACCGTGCCACGAGCGTTCGGCCGGCACAGGTTGGCGGCGATCATGCAGGCGGGACGCTCGTGGAGCGCCAGGCCGTCGGGTCCGAAGTCGAACCCGATGGGCGTGAAGTGGAACTGGAGGTCCGGCCGGTCCAGCGACGGGTCGCTGCGGAAGAAGGCATACCCCTGCGCCACTGGAGACGTCATAGCGCCGGTACCCGCACGCCGCCACTCCTCCACGCAGCCGTCCGGATCGCCCAGCAGCATCGTGTTGAGCGTCGGCACGTTGACGAAGAAGCTCACGAACGTGATCGGATGCTCCTGGAGGTTCCGACCGACGCCCTCGGCTTCCACCACCACCTCGATCCCCAACTCGGTGAGTTCGGATGGGGGACCGATGCCCGACAGCATCAGCAGCTTCGGCGACATGATCGCCCCGGCCGACAACACGACTTCCCGCGACGCCCGCAGCTCGCCTCCGGATGTCACCACGCCGGTACAGCGCTCCCCTTCCAGCAACAGCCGGCTGACCGCGGCGCCCGTGCGGATCTCGAGGTTGGGGCGGTCGAGCACCGGCGCCAGGTACGCCCGGGCCGCGGTCTCCCGCCGGCCCTCCCGCTGGTTCGTCTGCACGGGCGCGAACCCCTCGGGGTCGGCACCGTTGGGATCGGCGTTCGCCCGGAAGCCGGCCTCGACCCCTGCGGCCACGAACACGTCGACGAGCTCGTGCGGCGTTCGCAGGCGGGACACGCTGACGGGCCCGTCGCCGCCCCGGAACTCGTCCGCTCCTCCCTCGAAGGACTCGCTGCGGCGGAAGTACGGCAACAGGGAGTCGTAGTCCCAACCGGTCGCCCCCGACGCGGCCCAGTCGTCGTAGTCGCGGCGCTGGCCGCGGATCCAGACCAGGCCGTTGATCGACGTGCCCCCGCCCAGGACCCTGCCAACCGGCCACATGTCGACGCGATCGTCCCGGGTGGGGTCGGGTTCGGCCATGAAGCACCAGTCGGTCGCCGGATTGCCGACCACGTTGCGCTGGCCGAACGGCATCTCCACATCGTCGACGAGGTCGCTGCCCCCCGCCTCGAGCAGCAGGACCCGGTTGGACGGATCGGCCGACAGGCGGTTCGCCAGCACGCAGCCCGCGGCCCCGGCGCCGACGATCAGAAAGTCACATTCCATCGGTTCCGGTCTCCTTCTCCTCGGTTCGGGCCAGGATCGCCAGCTCGCGCTCGCGCGCCTTGCGGGCTCGCAGCCGCAACGCCCATCCCGACAGGGCGATGGCACCCAACAGGGCGCCGCCTTCCACCACCTTCTCGATCCACTTCCCGACGCCCACCTGCTGCAGTCCCGAGATGGCCACCTCGATGGTGTAGACCGCCAGCACCGCTCCCCAGACGTTGTAGCGGCCCGGGCGAATCGTGGTGGCCCCGAGGAAGACGGCGGCGAAGGCCGGGATCAGCAGGGTCAGGCCCGTGCTCGGCGTGCCCGTGCCGATGCGCCCTCCCAACATGGCGCCGCCCGCCGAGGCGAGCAGACCCGCCACCACGAACGTGCCCATCACCATGCGGTCGGACCGAATGCCGCTCAACTCGGCGGCGCGACGGTTGCCGCCGACGGCGTACATGCGCCGCCCGGTGGGCATACCCGACAGCACGAACCATACGACGAGGGCGATCACGAGCGCATAGACCACCGTCAACGGCAGCCCCCCGGAGACACCCTCGAAGACTCGCTTGCGGAACACGGTCGTCAGGGGATCGGGCGCGCCGAGGATGGTGCGCGACGAGTAACGCAGCGAGATCCCTTCGAGGATCGTGCCGGTGGCGAGCGTGGCGACGATGCTCGGCACCTTCAGCTTCACGACGGCCACGCCGTTCACGAGGCCGATGAACATGCCGACGGCCAGCGTGCAGATGAGCGCCAACCACGCCGGAAACGCCTGGTTGACCGCGAAGCCGACGACGATGAGCTGCGCGAACGAGAGGTTCGACGCCACCGACAGATCGAACTCGCCGACGATCAGGGGCATCATTGCCGCGAAGGCGAGCAGCACGAGCACTGTCTCGCGGTCGAGGATCGCCCTGAAGTTGTTGATGGTCGCGAAACTCTCCGGGCGCAGGACCGAGAAGAGAACCAGCTCGGCGATGAGCAGGAGGGGGATGGCGTACCGGCCGACGTAGCCCGACAGCAGCGAGGCCATCTCGACGCTCCGGCTCTCAGCCGCCGGCTGGGCACGGTCGCGGCCGGAATCGGTCATGTCACCGACGCTCCGTGGGCCGATCGGCTCTCACCGCGCTCACGCCTCACGCTGCCCGGTACACCGCGCTGCTGATGGCGTCCTCGGTGAGGTCGCGCCGGGAGATCGACTCGATGAGGCGACCGCGGTGCAGGACGGCGACACGGTCGGCAACCTGCGCAATCTCCTCGAAGTCCGAACTGATCAGAAGAACGCTCGTGCCCTCGCCGAGCACAGCTCGGATCTTGGTGTAGATCTCGGCGCGGGCGCCCACGTCGACCGCGCCCGTCGGTTCGACGAGGACCAGGAGGCGAGGCCGCGTACGCAGCCACTTGGCGATGACGACTTTCTGGGCGTTCCCGCCCGAGAGTGTCGACAGTTCGGCTTCGGGCTCGGGCGGGCGGACATCGAAACGATCCAGCAGTGTCCGCGCCTGACCTCTCTCGGCACGCCCGCGGATCCGCCGCAACGACGGTTTGTCGGGGTTCATGAAGATGTTCTCGCGCAGCGTCAACTCCGTCGCCGCGCCTTCCTCGACGCGGTCGGCGGGGACGTACGCGATGCCGGCCGCCATCGCATCGACGGGGTCGCTCGGCCGGAACTCCCGACCTCCCATTTCCATCGATCCGCCCGTGGACGACTCCAAACCGAACAGCAGCCGCCCCAACGTGTGATGACCCGAGTCGGCCAGTCCCGTGACGGCGACCATCTCCCCCTCCCGCACCGAGAGCGAGAGCGGCCCGAAACCGCCACTCTCGAGGTGGCGCACCGACAGCACATCCGTGTGCACTGCGTCATGCGAATCGACTGCCACGGGCGCCACTTCGCGGCCCACGATCAGCGTGACCAACTCGGACTCCGAGAGTCCCTCGATGTCTCTGGTCACCACGGTCCTGCCGTCGCGGATCACGCTGACCCGGTCGCAGATTCCCATCACCTCATCGATGCGATGGGTGATCAGCACGATGGCAACGCCCTCGGATCGAAGGCGCCGCAGGATCGAGAACAGGTCGCGCACGGCCCCGGCGTGCAGGCTGGCGGTCGGCTCGTCCAGCACCAGCAGCCGGGCGTTCGTGGCCACCGCCCGTGCGATCGCCACCTGGGCCCGCAGCGCGATCGGCAGGTCGGCAACCTCGGTGTCCACGTCGAGGTCGACGCCCATACGAGCCAGCGCGCCCCGGGCTCGGGCTCGGAGCTCGTTGCGGTCGATGCTGCCCCCACGAGTCGGGAACCCGGCGGTCAACGCCACATTCTCCGCGATGGTGAGTGCGCCCACGAGACCGTGCTGCTGGTGAATGAAGGCGCAGCCACGTCGGGCGACCGCTTCGGGGCCGAAGCCGGTCGGGAGGACCTCGCCGAACAACTCCACCGAGCCCGCGTCGGGGATCTCCACACCGGCGGCGATCTTGACGAGCGTGGACTTTCCTGCGCCGTTCTCGCCCAACAGCCCGTGGATCTCGCCGGCGAGGACCTCGAAGTCGGCCTCGGCCAGCGCGACCGTGCCGCCGTAGACCTTCGTCACGCCGCTGAAGCGGCCCGCGACAGGCTGGTTCTCCTCCGAGCCCCGTCCTGTCGCGGTCACCTCTGCGGCCCGTTGGGAGCTAGCCGATGCCCCAGAGCGCCCGGTACTCGGAACGGAAGTCGACGGCATCGGCGAACGTCTGGTCCTGGTTCAGATCACTCGGCGCGTTGTCGGCGTCGAACAGCAGCACACCGATGCCGAGATCCAGGGCACCGAGGTACGGCGCGCCGGTCAGGCCGCGGATGGCCTGGTCGATGCCGGCCCAAGCCAGCCACTCCAGCGACGAGGCGGCCGTCAGCCAGGCGCCGCCGTTGATCACGTTCGTCAGACCCTCGTCGTTGGGATCCTTGTGCAGGACCTTCACGTCGGAGCGTCCCGCCGTGCGCAGCGACTCGATGACGGCTGTGTCGCCGAGCGAGTACGGCATGATCAGGTACTCGACGTCGGGGTTCTGGGCAAGGATGCCGCTGATGATGCCGTCCACGGCGGCGGGATCGAAGGCGTCGGTGATGAGCCAGTCCTGGATGTGCAGCGAGCAGCCGGCGCACTGCGCCATGATCTGCTCCACCTCGTCCGCGGTGGCGGCCAGGGTCGGGAACGTGGCATCCCGGATCATGCTCACGTTGGCGGTACCGCCCGAGTCGGCGATCACCGCGAATGCCTGCAGCGCGCCGAGCAGGGGACTCCGCAGCGACACGTAGGCGTCGTAGGCCGCGAGGGCGTCCGGATCGGGCTCGGGGAGGTCGGCCAGTGAGATCGTGATGATCCCGGCGTCGGCGGCGAGGTCGAGCCGGTCGCCGACGAGCGCTCCCGGAGCCGCCGCACCCAGGATCACGTCGGGACCCTTGGCGATGGCGCTGTCGAACGCCGCGACGTAGCTCTCCGGCGTCCCTGCCCCGGCGATCATCTCGTGCTCCCAACCCAACTCGGCAGCAACCATGTCGACGAAGTCGCTGACGGTCGAGCACGGCGGCACGGGTGCGCACGGGATGGTGACGATGCTGACCCCGCTCGGCGGTGTCGGCGTAGAGGAGGGCCCGCCCCAGGTCGTCAGCCCCGTGACGTCAGCGGGAGTGTTCCCCGTCTCCTTCAGCGACGTGACCATGCCGGCCAACGCCGCCTCGGTGATGCGTCGCGCCCCGGCAACCATCGGATCCTCCGCCGGCTCCGCTGCCACGTCCTCGGCTGCCTCCGCCGCCTGCGCCGCTGCGGCGCGCGCTTCCTCGGCTTCCTGCTGCGCCGCGGCCGCATCGGCGCGGGCCGCATCGGCCGCCAGCTGGGCCTGGGCGAGCGCAGCCTCTGCCTCGGCAACCGCCTCCTGATTGCCCGAGGCCGTGGCCTGGGCAAGTTCCGCCGCGGCATGTGCCTCCTGAGCCGCTGCCAACGCCAGGTCCGCTGCCGCAGCCGCATCGGCGGCCTCGGCAAGAGCGGAAGCAGCGGTGGCGCTCGCACCTGAGGCGGCACTCATCGCGGCGTCCGCATCAGCAGAGGTGTCACCATCCGTACCTCCGCAGGCCGCGCCCGCGAGGGCAATCGCCAGGGAAATCCCGAGCAACTTGAACAAGTGACGCCGACGCATGGTTTTCACAATCTGCCCCTTTCGCACAGCCAGATCGGCCGAGACCGCCGGAAGCGGGCGCTCCCGGCACACAGACGCAGGACACTAGCACGAGGCGCAGGATCGCCAGAAGCCGCTGCTAGCGTCACCGAGCGGTGCTCCCCCTGCTCTACGTGGTGCGGATGGACGTCGAGGACGACTACCTCGACGAATTCGTCAAGTGGTACGACACGCGCCACGGCCCGGACCTCATCGAGGTGGGCTTCCACAGCTGCAACGCCTATCACTCGGTCGTTGGCGGGCCCTTCATCTGCAACGTCTACGAGGTGCCCGACCTGGAGATCTTCTCCTCCGAGGCGTACGTCGACGTGCGCCGCAGGGACACGCAACTGGTCGACGAAGTGCTGCACAAGATCAGCAACCACTCCAACACGACCTACACCCAGGAGCTGACCGTGGGTGTCCCGGAGTCCGCGCTGGGGCCCGGCAGCCGCCCGTCGCGACGCGGGGCCGTCACCTCGCCGGTCGTGTCCACGCTGCGTCTCGACATCGCCGAGGACGCCGAGGAAGGGTTCCTGTCCTGGTACCGCGCCGACGAGGCGGCTCGCCAAGCCGATCGCCCGGGGTTCATCGCCGGTCGTGTCGGGCGCCAGCACGGCAAGCACCCGCTCTTCCCGTCCTCCCAGCCGGATTGGATCGTCCTCAGCGAGTGGGCGACGGTCGAGGAGGCCGTCGCCGACAGTGCGCCCGACGCAGTCGCCGGCCGGTACCGCGAGGCGTTCGGCTCGGACGTCTCGAACCTGGCCTACAACGTCGCCGCCCTCAGCGCCACGCTGCTCAACGCCACGAACTGGACCGTCTGAGAGCCTCGACCCGCCGCCACCCGACAATGAAGTTCAGCATCGCCCCCGCCGTCCAGAAACTCGAAGGCGGCGAGCGCCGTCTCGACATGGACGGCTTCCTCAGCGAGTGCCGCACCGCCGAAGACGCCGGCTGGTACGGCGCCTACACCGGCGAGAAGCACTCGGGTGACACCACCTACACGACCAGCCCGATGCTGCTCTGCGCGTTCGGACTGGCGGCGACGCGGCAGATGAAGTTCGGCACCTGCGTCACCGTCCTGCCGGTCCATCATCCGGTAACGGTGGCCGAGGACGCCTCCGTGCTGGACGCCATGTTCCCTGGACGCTTCCGCCTCACAACCGGCGTCGGCTACTTCAGCGGTGACTTCGAGCCGTTCGGGGTGGACCTCAACGAGCGCAAGGACCGCATGGATATCGGAATGCAGGTCATCGAGGCATTCCGATCAGGCGATCTCATCGAGGTCCCGGATCCCTGGCAAGGCACTGTCCCCCGCCGAGATCCGGCGCTCGGCGCAGACAATCTGGAGGTGTTCATCGGGGCCTGGAGCGTCCCCGGCGTGCGGCGGGCGGCGCGCATGGCCGACGGCTGGATCACCGACCCCATTCGCAGCGGGCGCTGGATCAGCCATCTCGCCGACGTCTACCGAGCCGAGTGCGCAGCCGCCGGCAAAGAGCCCCGGATCGTGCTGTTCCGCGAGGCGTGGCTGGATGAGACCGACGAAGCCGCACGCGCCGCCTACGGCCCTCACGTGCTCGGCTACTCGCGGGTGTACTTCGAGCGCGGCAACGCCTACGACGAGCGTTTCGACCCGTGGCTCGCCGAGGTGGGGAGCCCCGCCGACCTGCAACTCCACCACGTCCTTCCCGACCGCGTGCTCTGCGGTTCGACCGAGACCTGGCTGGCGCAACTCGAGGAGTGGCGCCGCACGTTGAATCCCGAGGAGATGCTCCTACGGCTGCGCCACTTCCAGGGACCCTCGCTCGGCGCCACCCTGGACGTCATTACGTCGATCGGCGACTCCGTGATCCCGCAGCTGCAGGACCGGCGATGACCGTTCGCACCTGGGACGTGCCGGTCGGGCGGCGTGCCGACGGTGAACCCTGGCGACTCCGGTTCCTCGAAGTGACAGGCTCACGCCCCGGACCCACGACGGCGTTCATCTCGGGGATCTTCGGCGACAAGCCGCTGGGTGTGCTGGCTCTGTGGGGCCTTCTGCGGCGTCTCGAGACGGCGGAGGACCTCGGCGGCACGGTCGTGCTCTGTCCCGCCGCCAACCCACCTGCGCTGGAAGTGGGAACCCGCATCAGTCCCGACCATCTCTACCTGAACAGGGTGTTCCCGGGCGCGCCGGCGGGGTTCCTGACCAACCAGGTGGCGGCGGCTCTCATCGGCGCCCTGACCGAGCGCACCGACTGCGTGGTGGACCTGCACTCGGGGACGCCGACGATGGCCCTCTGGTACTCCTACGACTACGGGAACCCCGAGTTCACGGCATCCTTCGGCTACACCCCCGTGGTCTACAACTTCGCCCAACCCGGCCAGCTCTGCAAGGCGATCGCGGATGCCGGGGGCACCGCCGCTCTGGTGGAGTTCGGAGGGGGTGCGCTGGGCGACCCGAGTGTCGGTGTGGAAGGCTGCCTGAACGTGCTGCGCTACCGAGGTCAACTGGGTGGGAGATCGACCGGGCCGCGCACCGTCCCCCTCATCGACGGGGACGTGAGCCTCTACTTGCCGTCGCAGGTCGGGGTGCTGACGTCCCGCTACCCGACCGCCGAGGTGGGGCGCCCGATCGAGGCGGGATGGGTGGCACGACTGGACTGTCCCGCCACCGGTGAGCGGCTCGAGGACTTCGCCATCGAGCGTACCGGGGGCCTGCTCATGCTGGCCAACACGTCGCCGATGATGATCGGTCCGGGCGACTTCGGGTCTGTGGTGGCCTTCCCGTCCGGTGAGATCGCCGTGCCGAACACCTGAGATCCTCGAAGGACGAAGACGTGACCGACGATCGCCGCACCGCTTCGGGGATCCCCGTCAAGGGCCACTACGGCCCCGATGACGTGCCCCTCTCGGCACGGGAGGCCCTTGCGGCCGGGCCGGGGCGGACACCCTTCCTGCGCGGCGCCTACGAGGGGATGTACCGCACGAAGCCGTGGCGCATCTTCCAGCTCAGCGGCTTCGGCAATCCTGCCGACGAGCGCGAGCGCCTGCTCTTCCTGCTGCGGCAGGGCGAGGGCGGCATCATCATGGAGCACGATCGGAACACCGCGGACCACCTCTACAACGTCGACCACCCCGAGGTGGTGGCTCGCCGCGAGGACGTCGGTCTGACGGGGGCGGTCATCATCGGGGTACGCGACTACGAGACCATTCTCGAGGGCATCCCGATCCAGGACATCTACACCCACCCCGGCGGGGCCGTCGTCCAGCACGCCCCGTTCGCCCTGGCCTGCTTCTGGACGGTGGCCGAACGCCGCGGGATCGACCTCCACCGCCTGGCCGGAACGGGCCAGAGCGACTTCTTCCTCACCTACGTGGGCTGCATCACCAAGCAGCAGATACCCCCGCGTGCCGGCCTCCGCCTGAACGGTGACATCACGGAGTTCTGCCTGGATCACCTCCCTCGCTGGGTGCCCGTGTCGATCGCCGGGTACAACGGCGCCGACAGCGGGCTGTCGGCGCCGGACGAACTGGCGACGGTGTTCGCAACCGCGGTCGAGTACCTCGACGCCCTGGCCGAACGCGGGCGCCACGAGCCGCAGGAACTGTCCCACAAGGTGGGCGGGGTCAACTTCCGTGTCGGTATGGACTTCTTCGAGGACATCGCCAAGCTGCGTGCGGCACGCAAGATGTGGGCCGAGCTGCTCGAGCGGCGCTATGGCATCCGTGACGAGAAAGCCCGGCAACTCCGGATCCACGTCGTGACCGCGGGGTCGGCGCTCACCTACCAGCAGCCCTTCAACAACATCGCCCGCGGGACGATCATGGCATTGGCCTCGGTCCTCGGGGGAGTGCAATCCCTGGGAGTCGCCTGCTACGACGAAGCCCTCTCGATCCCCTCCGAGCACGCCCACCAGATGTCGGTGCGGATCCAGCAGATCCTTCAACACGAGACGGGAATCGACGCCGTGGCGGACCCGCTCGGCGGCTCGTACTACCTGGAGGCGCTCACCTCGGAACTGGAGGCCCGGGCCTGGGAGTCCTTCGACGAGATCGAGCAGCAGGGCGGATTCATCGAGGCGCTGGACTCCGGCTGGTTGCACCGGCGTGCCGCACGGCGGCAGTCCGAGCAGTGGGACGAGGTCGAGAGCAACAGCCGGTTGATCGTCGGCGTCAACTGCCACGAGATCGACGAGACGCCGTTCGAGATCGACGGATTCCAGGGAACCACCGACGCCTGGGATCAGGCGATGGCTCGCCTCGCCGACGTGCGATCCTCACGCGACGGTGCCGCCGCCCGGCGCGCCCTGCACGAACTCGAGAGGGTCTGCCGGTCGGAAGAGAACATCATGGTCCCGATGATGCAGGCCGTCGACGCCGACGTCACGCTGGGCGAGATCGGCGACGTGTTCCGCGATGTCTGGGGCGACTGGGAACCGCCGATCCGGCCGTGAGCCGAGTCATCATCGCCAAGACCGGTCTCGATGGGCACTGGCGGGGAACCCTGCTGGTTTCCCGAGCCTTGCGCGACGCGGGATTCGAGGTGATCATGCTCGGTATGGCCCGCGGCGCGGACATCGTGTCCGCCGCGGTCGACGAGGATGCCGACCTGGTCGGCCTCAACGTGGGCGGGCGGGTCGAAGTCGTCGAGCGCATCCTGGACGATCTGGCCGTCGCCGCACCCGGCGTTGCGGTCTTCGCCGGCGGCGTCGTGCCGCCGTGGGTACGGCGGCGTCTGGAGGCGCGGGGAGTCGAGGTCTACCCGCCAGGTTCGAAGCTCGCAGACATCGTGGCGGCGGCGCGGCGGCTGACGCGCCGCTCGCCCTCGACCGCCTCCGAGCCCGACGAGACGCCGCAAGATCGAGACGAGTGAAGGGTGGAACAATGACCGACCTCACCACTGCTCGCAGGTCAAAGCTGGGACGGGCGACGATCGGTGATCAGTTGCGGCGTCACGCGCAGCACACCCCCGAGAAGGAAGCCATCGTCTACTACGGACCCGACGGCTCACGGTCGGTCATCAGCTACGAGCAGTTGAACGTGCGGGTGAACCGCGTGGCCAACGCGCTCGCGGGCCTGGATGTCGGTAGGGGTGACGTCGTGGCGGTGATGTCCCGCAACAGCGTCGACTACATGACCATCTGGTTCGCCGCCCTCAAGCTGGGCGCAGCGCTGACCGGACTCAACTTCACCTTTACCGAGACCGAGATCGGCTACCAGGTGAACCACGCCCGGCCCCGGATCCTGATGGCCGAGGACGTCTTCTGCGACAGGATCGAGGCGGCGAGGGAGTCGGATTCGCTGGCGAGCGTCGAGCACTTCGTGTACAGCAGCGCCGGCGAGACGGAGCCACCGGAGGGTTGGCTGGCCTTCTCGGGCCTGGTGGCGGGTGGCGACGCTGCCGAACCCGACATCGATGTGCACGAGGACGACGTGGCGATGCTCGTCTACACCAGCGGCACGACGGCATTCCCGAAGGGTGTCCTGATTTCGCACCGCAACTATCTCATCTCGACGACGCCGGCGTGGACCCTGGCGCTGGATCTGGGGCCGCAGGTCGTGTGGCTGTTCGTGATGCCCTTCTTCACGATCGCCGGGCTGGGCAGCATGACGAACATCATCAACTGCGGCGCCACAATCGTTCTGGCGCACACCATCGACACGGCCGCGGCGATACGGATCATCGCCGCGGAGAAGGTCACCTACATGGCGCAGACTCCCACGTTCTTCCTCGCCATGACGACCGAGCCCGAATTCCGTGGCGCCGACCTCACGGCGCTGCAACGCTGCATCACCTACGGCGGCACTGTCCCGTCACACATGATCACCGCCTGGCAGGAGGCATCGCCCGGGATCACCTGGGGGACCTACTGGGGCCAGTCGGAGTTGAGCCAGCTGGGAACAGTCGGGTGGTTCTCGTCTCTGGCGGACATCCCCGGCGGCGACGCCTCCTGGATTGGCAAACCGGTGCCGCAGTTGGAGATCCGCGTCGTCGACGACGACGGCGCGGACGTCGAGGTGGGCGAGCTGATCTGCCGCTCGCCCTCGGTGATGCTCGGTTATCTCAACGACGAGGAGCGCTCCGCGGAGGTGTTCCGGGACGGCTGGTTGCACACAGAGGACATCGTCCGCATCGACGGTGACGGGAACCTCTTCTTCGTGGATCGCAAGAAGGACATGATCAAGACGGGTGGGATGAACGTGTCCTCGGTGGAGGTGGAACGCACGCTCTACGGCCACGATGCACTCATGGAGGTGGCCGTGGTGGGTCTGCCCGACGACTACTGGTCCGAGGCCGTCAGCGCGTTCGTCGTTCCCAAGGCGGGACGGACGGTCCAACCCGATCAGATCATCGAGCACTGCCGGGCCTCACTGGCGAGCTACAAGGTTCCCAAGGTCGTGCGCGTCGTGGATGCGCTGCCCAAGGACACCCAAGGGAAGATCCTCAAGCGCTGCCTGCGAGACGAGTACTCGTAATCGACTCCGTGGCAGGGATCGTCTAGGGACCGCTCAGTCGCTAAACCGTGAAGAGGCGGCCGGGGCGGTCTATGGCGTCGGGGTTCTCGCCGGACTCCCGCACCCGCGCCACCTTGTTGAGGGCGCTCACGAAGGCGCGCACCGAGGCCTCCACCACGTCGCTGGACAGCCCTCTGCCCGCCACCTTGACGCCGTCGGTGGACTCGAAACGCAGCGCCACATCCGCGAGGGCGTCCACACCGCCGGTGACCGACGTGACGCTGTAGTCGGTCAGGCGACCCTCCACGCCGGTGGCGGCCTTGACCGCCTTGCAGGCGGCGTCGACCATGCCGTTGCCCTCCTCGCGGGCGGTGCGCGACTCGCCATGCACAGACACGACGACGGTGGCGCTGGGCGTGCCGGTACCGACGCTGCCGCCGTGGCACTCAAGAACCTGCAACTCGAAGGCGTGCTGCACCGCGCTGCCCACCTCGTCGGCCACGATCGCCTCGAGGTCGGCGTCGGTCAACTCGATCTTGCGGTCCGCCAGCTCCTTGAAGCGCGTGAACGCCGCGTTGAGGGCGTCGCCCTTGATGTCCAGGCCGAGGCTCTGGAGACGGTCGGAGAAGGCGTGGCGGCCGGAGTGCTTGCCCAGCACGATCTGGCTGCCCTGCTGGCCGACCGCCTGCGGGTCCATGATCTCGTAGGTGGTGCGCTCGCTGAGCACGCCGTGCTGATGGATGCCGGCTTCGTGGGCGAAGGCGTTGCGCCCCACCACCGCCTTGTTGTACTGCACCGGGTAGCCGGTGAGCCGGCTCACGAGGCGGCTGGTCTTGTGGAGCTCCTCGGTCCGGATGCCCACCTCCAGACCACCGAAGAAGTCGTCGCGGGTCTTGACCGCCATGACGATCTCCTCCAGGGCGGCGTTGCCGGCCCGCTCCCCGATGCCGTTGATGGCGCACTCCACCTGACGGGCGCCCGCCAGCACACCCGACAGCGAGTTCGCCACCGCCAGGCCGAGATCGTTGTGGCAGTGAGTCGACAGCCGGTAGTCACCGCTCACCTGCCGGCGGATGCGCCGCAGCTTCTCGGCGTACTCCTCGGGGACGCCGTAGCCCACCGTGTCGGGGATGTTCAGGGTGGTGGCGCCGTTGTCGGCAGCCACCTGCAGCACCTCGCACATGAAGCCGAAGTCGCTGCGTGAGGCGTCCTCGGGCGAGAACTCCACGTCGTCGGTGTAGCTCCTGGCGCGCGCCACCGCCGAGGCCGCCTCGGCCTTCACCTGCTCGGGTGTCATGCGGAGCTTGTGGCGCATGTGGGTCTCGCTGGTGGCGATGAACACGTGGATGCGGCGCCGCTCGGCCGCCTCGATGGCCTCCCAGCAGCGGTCGATGTCCTTGTGAGCAGTCCGGGAGAGGCCGCAGATGACCGGCCCGTGCACCGCCTTGGCGATCACCTGCACCGCCTCGAAGTCGCCCTGGCTGGCGATCGGGAAGCCGGCCTCGATGACGTCCACTCCGAGCCGAGCGAGCTGCTCGGCGATCTCGAGCTTCTCGCTCTGATCCAGGGAGATTCCGGGCGACTGCTCACCGTCACGCAGCGTGGTATCGAAGATGACGACCCGGTCCGGATTCTGTACCGACATGGCCTTCTCCTGTCTCTGTCGGGGTAAAGAAAAACCTCCTGCCCCAAGGCAGGAGGTTGGTCGACGAGCGCCGGTATGCGGGCGCTCGCCCTAGCGAAGAAGCAGCAGGTGAACGAAACTGCGCATCAACCTACAGCATGGCAGCAGGCGGGCGATTCGTCAACGTTCGCGCCGCATCCGGCTGCGGGCCGGGACCGACGTTGTGCTCGCTATACTCCGCGGCGATGTTGCGATTCCTGAAGCGACTCATCAAGTGGGCGCTGATCATCGCCGTCGTGGCCGCCGCCATCCGCTGGCTCAAGAACAAGCGCGAGGGCGACGACGCCGAGCAGGATCCGGGTTCGATCGAGCCGTGGCCCCCGCTGGAGGGCGACGTGCCCGCCGGTGACGTCTCCGAGGAGTCGTCGACCGCCTGAGATCCGGTCGGTGCCAGGCGACGGCACCACCCACTCGTATCACCCACCGATTCGCCGAGTGGTGGTGGCGCGTTGGCGTCCGGGCGCCATTCAGCGCGCGGCAGACCCTGACTTGCCGATCGTGCCCAGGCGGATAGCCGTCACCGTCAGGACGCCGGGCGTCTCCCGCAACCGTTGTGCCACGGCCTCGGGTACGTGGCGGTCCGTCGAGAACATCATCAGCGAGATGGAACTGCGGCCGCCCGTGCAGTCGAGCACCATGTCGGCGATGTTCACGCCGCCCTCACCGAGGATCGTCCCGACAGCGCCGACGATGCCGGGCCTGTCCTCGTTGGTGATCATGACCATGTGCCGGGACGGGCGCACGTTGATCGCCACGCCGTTCACCTTGACCACGTAGGGATCGCCCCGCACCCCCAGCAGCGTGCCGACCAACTCCGTCCCCCCGCCTCGCACCACCACCTCGTTGAGGAAGTCCCGCGGCGCCACGTGGCTGTGCGTGACCGTCCGCAGACCCGTCTCGGCAGCCATCAGGGGGGCGTTCACGTAGGTGACGTTGGTCCGGGTCGCCGTTGCCAGCAGGCCCTTCAGGGTGGCGAGGCGAGCGATGGAGGGGTCGTGATCGCCGATGTGCCCCCAGAACTCCAACTCCACCGCGTCCGGCAACCCGCCGACGATCTCGGCCAGCATCCCACCCATGTGCTCGCAGAGCGGTAGGTAGGGCCGAAGGATGTCCGGCGCCTGCCGCGCCTCGATGTTGACCGCGAACGGCACGAAGCCGCCTGCCAGAGCATCGTTCACCTGCTCGGCGATGTTCACCCCGGCCCGGTGCTGCGCCTCTGCCGTGCTCGCCCCGAGGTGCGGCGTGACCACGACGCCGGGCAGGCCGAACAGGGGCGAGGACTCGATGGGTTCGCCGTCGAAGACGTCCAGCGCGGCCCCGGCCACCCTGCCCCCCCGCAGCGCCTCCGCCAGCGCCTCCTCGTCGACGAGCCCGCCACGGGCCACGTTCACGATGCGGATGCCCGGCTTGGCCGACGCCAGCAGGTCAGCCCCGATGAGTCCGATCGTCTCAGGCGTCCGGGCGACGTGCAGCGTCACGAAGTCGCTGCGCGCCATCAACTCGGGGAGGCTCACCAGCTCGATGCGCAACTCGCGCGCCTGCTCGACCGACACATAGGGATCGTGCGCCACGGTGAGCATGGCGAATCCGGCCACGCGCTCGGCCACGAGGCGGCCGACGCGCCCCAGGCCCACAATGCCCAGGGTCTTGCCCGCCAGCTCGATGCCCTCCCACTGCGCGCGCTCCCAGCGCCCCGCCACCAGCGCGGCGTGCGCCTGGGGGATGTTGCGGGCCTGGGACAGGATCAGCGCGACGGTGTGCTCAGCCGCCGACAGCACGTTGGACAGCGGTGCGTTCACAACCGTCACGCCCAGCTGCGTGGCGGCGGCGAGGTCGACGTTGTCGAGACCCACGCCGGCGCGGCCCACCACGACGAGGTCCTCGCCGGCCGCCAGCACCTTCGCGGTCACCTGCGTGGCCGAGCGGATAATCAGCGCCTGCGCGCCCGGCACGGCCTCGACCAGGTCGGCGGGCGACATGCCGAGGCGCACGTCCACCTCGTGGCGGGCATCGCGGAGCACATCGAGGCCTGCCGATGAAATGCGTTCTGCGACAAGAACCCGTGCCATAGGGCTCACCTCACTATGTGGCGCCTGCATTGAGTCGGGATTCCTTGTCCCGGGCGCACACTAGGGCGAGGCCCCCCGGCTCGCCCGGAGAGGGCGAGCACGGGAGATTAGGGGAAGGGAACGTCGACAACCTGTGACGGGTCGGGCAGCGAGACATCCAGTGACGTGTCGTTGATCGCGAGAGCCTCGACACGCATCGCCAGGCGGTACTCGATCTCGGGGAAATCGATTTCGGCGCCCTCGGGAGCATCCGCCATCTCGCCGAGTCCGGCGAATGCGGCCATCAGGAGCGCTCCGAGATCAAGGTCGAACCCCACCTGCCGTGCAAGGCCACCACTGTCGAAGTGGGCGGTGACATTGGTCGGCAGCGGCGAGGCCAGCGAGTTGAGAAACTCCGGCGGTGGCGGCTCGCCGCCGCCGGGACCGGCGAGGAAGCTCTCCAGGAAGGGCGGCCACTGGCCGATGAGCGCTGCGAGATCAACCTCGAACGTGTACTCCTGGGTGGCAACGCCCGCCGTCTCAGCCGGTCCAACGCTCTGGGCGGCCAGGACGCTCCCGGTGTCCGACGCCGCCTTCAAGAGGCCGAGGAACTGCCCAAGAGCAGGTCTCGCCCCGGGACCCAACCCGGGCAGGATCTCGCCGCTCACATCATCGAGGCTGGGTCTCCCCCACAGAGTGGCAACGTCGTTGCCCTGAGCGATCAGATCATCGAGGAAGGGCGGTCGCTCCCCCGGCCCGAGCGCCGCCAGCGACGAGAGCTTGACGTAGACCTGGCGCATGTTCTCGTCCACGATGGCCTCGATCGGTGGCAGTTGGGTGGCGCCGGCCGGGCCCAACCCGTCCTCGAAGGCACTGAGAGCGGCGAGTGCCGACTGGTCGATCAGGATGTGGGTCAATCCGCCCACCGTGGTGGAGAGCGCGTAGGGGATGTCGCTCACGCTCGCCATGGACTGGCCGCCGAAGCTCAACTCCATCGTGAGGTACAACTGCTCCCGCGAGGAGGTGACACCCGATTGCGCGGCATCGGCCGCCGCGACCAGCGCGGCCACGGCTGCCCCGTCGAGGTCACCCTCGGGCAGCAGCAGCGGCGATGGCTCAGGCGGCGGTTCGGCCGCCGGAGGGGCAGCCGCGGGCGGTGGTGCCTCCGGCGGGGACTCGGCGGGCGGTGGCGGCTCGGCGGGCGGGGATGACTCAGCAGCCGGAGGCGGTGCCGACTCGGTCGTCTCGATCGGGGGTGGGGGCCTGGTATCCGTGAGCGTCGCCACCTGGCTCTCGCCATCGTCGCTGCACGCCGCGGCGATCATCAGGACCGCCACGAGGCAACCGGCGAAGGTGGTCGCTCGGCATCCTCTGCTCACCGTCACGCTCCCTCGCTCGTCCGGCATTCCGTCCTCCGAGCCCGCCGATCCGACCCTACCGGCTCGCCCCTCCTGACCCGGTGACCCAGCGCGAGCAGAACTTCGGGCATCGGACACCGGGACGAGTTGCCGAGCGGCGCCTCAGAAGACGCCGTCCTCGAGGATCCAATCGGGCAATTCCACGACCAGCGACGGGTCGGGGAGCTCCACGACCAGCGATGGATCGTTCAACACGACCGCGTCCATCCGCATGGACATGACGTACTCCAACTCGGGGAACGGGTCCGCACCCTCGGGAAGCCCCTCGGCTTGGGCCAGCTCGTCGAACACCCGAGTCAGGATGGCTCCGATATCCACCACGACGATGCTGCGCCTGATCAGGTCGTCGGAGTCGACGTGAATGACGAACTCGAAGGGCCTCGAGCCGCCCAGGCCACCGAAGAAGTCCCCCGGTGAAGCCGCGGAATCGCCCGGACCCGGGTCCGGGGAGAAGAGCAATCCCAGAGCCTCGGGGACCTCGCTCAGGGCCGCGAGGTCGAGCACGAAGGAGTACTCCTTCGTTGGGATTCCCATCACTTCGCTGGGTCCGATACTGCGGACCTCCAGGAGAGCTCCCTCGGGAAGACCTCCAGCCAGGAGCCCCACGAAGTCATCCTGCAGTCCTGCCCGAGGAGTCACGCCCAGTGAGGCCAATGCCTCCGCTCCACCGGCGCCGGCGAGGTCCACGAAGCCCCACAGCTCACTGATATCACCGTCCTGTTCGGCGAGCTGGTCTGTCAGCCAGGGCGGTAGTTCGCCGTCTGGATCGAGCGCGAGCAGCGAGGCCAGCCTCAGATAGAGCTCCGTTTCACCCTCGAGGATCATTTCCAGCGGCGGGAGCATCGGGACCTCCGGATCGCCGCCGGAGGTCCCGGCGAATCCGGCCATGAGGCCCCCCATGTCCACCTCGGCGCGCGCCCGGTCTCCCACCTCGATGAGGGTCATGAGAGGCACGTCCTGCAGGGCGACCGGGGGCTCGCCGGGGAGACTCGCCGTGAGCGACATGTACGCCCGCAGCTGCAGCGAGGACACGCTCTCCTGTGCCGAGGCCAGGCGAGCCGCCAGGGCCGCGATCGTCGCCTCGTCGAGCAACTCCCCTGCGACCTCCTGAGGCTCGGATGCAGTGGGAGGTGCCGGCGGCGGCTCGCTCGCTGCCTCCGGCTCCTCGAGGGTCTCCGTCGGTGACGGAGCGGGATCCGCGGGAGGCTCCGGTGGCGCAGCGGGCTGTGTCGGCGGCTCCTCGGCCGGCTCGGGAGGCTCCGCCGGCGCGGTTTGCGGAGCAGGCTCGGGCGGCGGGGACGCAACGGGCTCGGGCGGTGGCCCGGGTGGGTCCGGCGCAGGCTCGGTGGCGGGTGGCGGCGCGCTCGTCGCCGACGGAGTCTCCACCCCATTGGAGTCGGGCGCCCCGCAGGCTCCGGTCACGAGCAGCACCGCCACGGCTGCGGCGGCCGCTCCGGTTCCGGTTCTCAGCTTCACTGCGGTCCCTCCGGTCTGGGTCGGCGCTTGCTGTCTACCCGTTCCGACGTTCGAGAACGCCACACGGTTCCGGCGCTTGTTCCCATGGATCGTGCGGGACTCGGTTCAGAGGCCGCGCACCGTGACGGGGCTGATGTCGCCGGACGGTTCGAAGCCGAAGATCTGCCCCAGGAAGGAGAGTTCGGCGGAGGCGGCGGCCACGATCGCGTCGCTGCCCCGGAAGCCGTGCGCCTCACCCTCGAAGAGCAGGTAGGCGTAGGGCAGCCGGTTGGCCTCCAGGGCCGCCACCAGCGCCTCCGCCTGCTCCGGCGGCACCACCGGGTCGCTGTCGCCCTGCAGGACCAGCATGGGACATGAGATCCGGTCCACCCGGTGGATCGGTGAGCGCTCCACGTAGAGGTCGCGCTCCTGCGGATACGGGCCGACGAGACGGTCCATGTAGTGCTTCTCGAACTTGTGAGTGTCTCGGGCGAGCGCCTCCGGGTCGGTGACCCCGTAGCGGATGAGGCCCGCGGCGAACACGTCGTAATCGATGAGCGCCTGCAGCACCGCGTAGCCCCCTGCGCTGGCACCGATGATGGCAAGGCGGTCGGCGTCGGCCTCGCCGCAGGCGGCCAGGTGGCGGGCCGCCGCCACGCAGTCGGCCACGTCGGTGACGCCCCAGCCGCCGTCCAGAGCCCGCCGGTAGGCCCTGCCGTAGCCGGTGCTGCCACGGTAGTCCACGTCAACCACGGCGATGCCCCGGCTGGTCCAGTAGCGCAACCCGAGGTGCAGGCTGGTACGGGCCGCGCCCGTGGGACCGCCGTGCGCCATGACCAGCAGCGGAGGCGGCCCGGCCCTGTCAGCGAGGTGGCACGCCGGGTTGGCCGGGCGGTAGAAGAGGGCGTGCGCCACGTCGCCGCCGGTGGTCGGGAACGTCACCGGTTCGGGTTCGGGGGTGTACGAGTCATCGAGATCGAGGGCGGGCGGGGAATACACGACGCGTACCCGGGGGCCTTCGCTCGCGGCGGTGACGTGCAGGACTTCGTTCTCCGTCGATGGCGACCCGGCCAGAGCGACGACGCCCCCTTGCCACGCCCGCAAGGCACTGAACGACGTGTGTGCCCGGTAGGCGGTCGAGTTCTGATCCGCCGGGCCATCACCCGACCGCATGCCGGTCACGTGCAACTCGCCGCTGCCACGGCGGGCCACCGCGTAGGCCAGCGCACCGCCGGCTGCACCCGCCGGCCAGGTGGCGTGGCGGCTCATGCCGAAGATCCACGGTGCTGTCTGGATTTCCCCGTCACCGAGATCCACCCATCGGCGGGGAGACTCGCCGGGCGCGAGCGGATCACCCTCCAGCGCCCACAACGTGGACCACTCCGAGCCGTCGCTCACCCAGTTCAACCCACCGTCGTGCCAGGCCGGCCCGAAGATCCACTCATCGAGTCCGCCGGCGACGCACCGGGACTCGCTGACCGCGGACGCCTCGAGGCGCCCGACGTGCAGCTCGCACCCGTCCCAGGGCATGTTCGGATGATTCCACTGCAACCAAAGCAACCGGCGGCCGCAAGGCGAGGGTCGGGGGTCGGAGTAGAAGTCGGCGCCGCTGACGACGACCACCTCCTGCCCACTGCCGTCGGCTGCGACACACACGATCTCGTTCACGTGCTCGGGACCGGCGACACGCTCCCGCACGCACACGAACCACAGTCCGTCGGCACTCAGACGGCCGTCGGCGTAGAGAGACGAGCGATCGGGACCCCCGGGAGTGAGCACCACGGGCCGGCCATCGCCGGGACCGAGGCGACGCAACCGGAAGTCCACATCGTCGGAGTACACGCAGACGCCGTCCTGCACCCACCAGGCGGCGCCGCCGTAGGAGTGCACGCGGCTGCGCACGTTGGCGTCGGGCGGGGTCATCTCCCGCACCGTTCCGTCGGCGCTGCGGCGCATCAGCGCAGTTCGACCCTTCGCCGCCGGTCGCGTCTCGGACCACCACAGGTCGGAGCCGTCGGCCACGAGCGTGGTGATTCGCACGCTGCCGGCAGCCAGCGACTCGGGCGTGATCGGCGACGGCCAGGCCCCATAGGGCGTCGCGGCGCCGGGCGTGGCGCTCTTCGTGCTCCCGCCTCCTACGACCACGTTGCTCCCCGTCGGCTAGGACAGGAAGTCGACGATGCGCCCCACGCCCTCGACAAGATCGTCGTCAGCGAGAGCGAACGAGAGGCGCGCGTAGCCGGGCGCGCCGAAGGCCTCCCCGGCCACGACCGCCACCTTCACCTCCGACAGGAGCAGGTCGGCGAGTTCGAGACTGGAGCCCAGCTTTCGCCCTGCCACGGGCCGCTCCAGCACGCCCTCCAGCGACGGGAAGGCATAGAACGCACCCTGGGGAACAGGGCAGGTGACGCCCGGGATCTGCGACAGCAGGCCGTGCATCGTACGGCGGCGACGGTCGAAGCAGAGACGCATCTCCACCACTGCACTGAGTGGTCCCGACACGGCGGCCAGCGCCGCCCGCTGGGAGATGTTGCCGACGTTGGAGGTCTGGTGCGACTGCAGCGCCGCGGCTGCCGACGCCACCGGCTGCGGAGCCACGATCCAGCCGACGCGCCAGCCGGTCATGGCGTAGGTCTTGGCCACCCCGTTGATGATCACGCACCGCTCGGCGGCTGCGGGGGCGACCACGGGCAACGAGACGTGCTGGTGGTCGTCGTAGGTGAGGTGCTCGTAGATCTCGTCGGTCAGCACCCAGATGCCGTGCTCGGCGGCCCAGTTGCCGATGGCCTCCACCTCGGCCGGGGGATACACGCTGCCGGTGGGATTCGACGGCGAGCAGAAGATCAGCAGCTTGGTGCGCGGCGTGCGGGCCGCCTCGAGTTGCTCGACGGTCACGCGGTAGCCACTGGTCACATCGGTCGGCACGACCACCGTGCGGGCGCCCACCAGCGCCACCGGCTCGGGGTACGTGGGCCAGTACGGGGCGGGCAGGATGACCTCGTCGCCGGGGTCCAGCAGGGTGAGCAGGGCGTTGTAGACGGCGTGCTTGCCGCCGGCGGTCACGATCACCTGCTGTGGCGTGACCTCGAAACCCGAATCGCGCAATGTCTTGGCGGCGATGGCCTCGCGCAACTCGGGAAGTCCCGGCGTGGGGCTGTAGCGATGGTCACGGTGGTCGCGGCAGGCGCGCACCGCGGCCTCCACGATGTGCGGGGGCGTCGGGAAGTCAGGCTCGCCGGCTCCGAAGCCGATGACCGGCTCGCCGGCGGCTCGCAGGGCCTTGGCCTTGGCGTCTGTGCCGACGGTGGCCGACGGGGTGATCGCCGCCACCGCCCGCGAGACCGCTAGAAATGAGGCGGACGAATCGGGCGACGATTGAGGTGATGAGGAAGATGACGGGGAACTCACGGGTGCAGTCTGGCATCCCGGCAGCGCAAAAATGACCGGTGCCGGCGCGTCGAGCAACATCGTCCTTCCCGACGGGATACGTCCGAGCGACGGGCGCTTCGGCAGCGGGCCGTCGCGGGTCCCGCACGAGGCTGTGGCAGCCCTAGCGGATGCGGCCGACGGTTACCTGGGCACCAGCCACCGGCGCACCGGCGTGCGCAGCGTCGTCGCCCGGCTGCAGGCGGGGCTCGCCGAACTCTTCTCGCTGCCGGAGGACTGGGAGGTGGTGCTCGGCAACGGCGGCGCCACCGGCCTGTGGGACTGCCTCGGCTTCGGGCTGATCCGCCGCCGCAGCCAGCACCTGGCGTTCGGCGAGTTCTCGGCCAAGTTCGCCCGGGCGGTGCAGGCCGTGCCGCACCTCGAGGCGCCCCAGATCGTCGAGGCGCCGTTCGGAACCCACCCGGAGCCGGTCCCCGCCGACGTGGACGTGTATGCGCTGACCCACAACGAGACCTCCACGGGTGTGCAGATGCCGCTGCGGCGGCCCCCGGAGGTCGGCGCCGTCGACGGGCTGGTGGCCGTGGACGCCACCTCCGGCGCCGGCGGCCTGCGCTGGGATCCCGCCGAGGTGGACGTGTACTACTTCTCACCCCAGAAGTGCTTCGCCGCCGACGGCGGGCTGTGGGTGGCCTGCTGCTCGCCGGCCGCCCTGGAGCGCATCGCCGAGATCGGCGACAGCGGGCGCTGGTGCCCTCCCACGCTGAGCCTGCCCCTGGCGGTGAAGAACTCCGCCGCCAACCAGACCTACAACACCCCCGCGCTCGCCACGGTGTTCCTCACACTCCAGACCGTGGAGTGGATGTGCTCCAAGGGGGGCCTGGAATGGGCCGCGGGCCGCTGCGACGCCTCGGCCGAGACCATCTACGGCTGGGCCGAGGCATCGGACTACGCCCAACCCTTCGTGACCGAGGAGGCCGAGCGCAGTCACGTGGTGGCCACCATCGACGTCGACGCCGACGTTGCCGATGCGGGCCGGATCGCCACGGTGCTGCGGGCCAACGGCATCGTGGACACCGAGTCCTACCGGGCGCTCGGCCGCAACCAACTCCGCATCTCGCTGTTCCCCGCCATCCCGCCCGGCGACGTGGCGGCGCTCTGCGCATGTATCGACCACATCGTGGCCCGGTTGTAGGCGCCTGGGTCCGCTCCGGCAACGTCCCGCTGAGACCGTCGGCGGACGCCGGACCGCGCGCTGTGACATGAGCGAGTTCCACGCCCGCAAGTTGCTCGTCGCCACGCCGCTCATCGACGACGGCAACTTCGACCACACCGTGGTGCTGCTGCTGGAGCACACCGCCGAGGGCGCGGTGGGCCTGGTGCTGAACCGGCCCTCGACGCTGGTCGTGGCCGAGTTGCTGACCGGTTGGGAGGACGTGCCGGGGGTGCTGTACTCGGGCGGACCGGTGTCGCCCGAAAGCCTCATCGGCCTGGCACGGGAGTGGCCCGACTGCTCGGAGTCGGGCTGGAAACGCATCCTCGACGATGTCGGCAGCGTGGACCTGTCCCTGGGGGCCGAGCAGCTTGCCGGCAGGCCCGGATTGCGTCTCTTCTTCGGATACGCCGGCTGGGACGCCAACCAACTCGACGGGGAGATCGCGGCCGGTGCATGGTTCGTGGTGGATCCCGAACCCGGCGACGTCCTCACCGACGACGCCGACGGTCTGTGGCGCTCGGTGCTGGCGCGCCAGCCCGACCAGGTGTCCTGGTTCCAGAACTACCCCGACGACCTCCGCTCCAACTGAGGCCGCAGCCTGATCGTCGTCGTCAGCCGCCCGGTTCTGCGCTAGGAGCGGCGGCGCACCCGCCGGCGACGCTTGACGCCGCGCCGGCCGCGTGACTGCAACCGCAGCCGCTCGGCGCGAGCCTCGGACTGCTGCGCCAACTCGTCCCACAGCCGCTGGTAGCGCTCGAGGCGGGCGGCATCCACCGTGCCGGCACGCACAGCCTGCTGGACGGCGCATCCCGGCTCGCTGCGGTGGGTGCAGTCCCGGAACCGGCAATCGCCGGCGCGGCCGGCGATGTCGGAGAACACCTCGTCGAGGGCCAGGTCGGCCTCCCACAGGCTCACCGCTCGCAGACCGGGCGTGTCGATGAGCACGCCGCCGCTGGGCATCAGCACGAGTTCGCGGCGCACCGTGGTGTGCCGGCCGGCGCGGTCGGCGTCACGGACCTCGCCGACGGCCAGCACCGGCGCGCCGACCAGCGCGTTCAGCAGCGTCGACTTCCCGACGCCCGACGGCCCCAGCGCCACGAAGGTCCGGTGCGGCGCCATCGCTCGGCGCAGGTCCTCGAGTCCCCAGCCCTCGGTGGCACTCGTCTCGACGATGTCGATTCCGGGCGCCACCGCTGCCACCTCTCGGCGGACCCGCAGCCGGCCGGGCCCGTCGAGCAGGTCGCCCTTGCTCAACACGATCACGGGCTCGGCACCGCTGTCGGCCGCAAGTACCAGGAACCGCTCGATCCGGGCCTCATTCGGCGGCAGGTCCAATCCGACCAGGATCCCCACGAGGTTCACGTTGGCGGCCAGCGTCTGCTTTGTCACCGTGATCGCAGGGTCACGCCGAACGATGGCGGTGCGCCGCGGGAGCACCGTGTCGATGACCGCCCCCTCGCCCGGGTGCTCGCTGAACAGCACCCAGTCACCCGTCGTCGGCGACACCGCGGCCTGCGACCGCTGCGAGTCCGAGGCGGCGATCACCTCGTCGCCCGCACCCAGCACCACGCTGTAACCCCGGCCGACGGTCCCCACACGGCCCACCCGGGAATCCGGCAGGTCGAGTCGCGCCCGCGCCCGCTGCCACTCGCCGTCCCAGCCGTAGCGTTCGAGGCCCACCGAGGCGGCTTCGCTCACGGTCGCCCGCGCCCCTCGCCAACGGCGGCGCCGGGAGTTTCCCCACGACGCATTACCAAAGGATCCTGCTCCTTTCGGCGCGGAAATTCCAAGGATGTCTGCGCACTCTCGCGGAGCCTTCCCTGCCAGACTAGGAGGCGACGACCAAACCAAGGTGAGAGGCGGAAGCATGGCCTCGGGTCCCTCCCCCGAACATGAAGCAGCCACAGGCAGGAGTCGCCGGCTCCGCCTGAAGCCCCAGCCGGGTTCGACGGTCCCGTGGGCCGCGCTCGCAGGGCTGCTGAGCGCCGGCGCGGCGATCGCCATCGGCGAGTTGATCGCGGGGATCACCGACCGGGTGCCGTCGCTCGTGCTGGGCGTCTCCGACGCCATCGTGGACAGCCGCTTCGTGCCGGGAGCCGTCATCCGCTGGAGCATCGACACCTTCGGGTCGGCCCAGAAGCCGCTGCTGTTCTACGGCGTGCTGGCGGCAACGCTCGTGCTGGGGGTTCTCACCGGCATCGCGGCCCGGCGCCATCGCTGGGTGATCCTCGTCGTCTTCGCCGCCTTCGGAACCCTGGGAGGCCTGGCCGCCAACGTCAACGCGACCGCCTCGACGGGCATGGCTGTGCTGACTGCCGCCCTGGCGGTCGTGGTCGGGGGCGGGTCGCTGTGGGGGATGCTGCGCCTGATCGCGCCGGTCGCGCCGGTCGCCGACGACGATGTCAAGCCGCGCCAGCCCCACCCCTACCTGAACGAGACCGGACGGCGCTGGTTCCTGACGGCCGCCGGTGCCACCGCGGTGGGCGCGCTGGCGGCCAGCGGCGTGGGGCGCTTCCTGGCCGGCCGCCGCGGCGACGTGGAGGCGGGCCGGGCCAGCGTGGCGGACCTGCTGGACGCTGCGGAGGTACGAACCGACGTCGGAGGGGCCGGCACTCCGACCACGACGCTCGCAGGCGGCACGACGCCTACCACGGCGGGAGGTGGTCCCGCCCCGGCGCCGGCGGACGCCGGCACCACCAAGCCGACCAGCGGGCCCGGCGGGGACACCATCGCGCCCGCGGGCGACGGATCAGCCGCCGTCGTCGAGGACGCCGCCGGTACGAGCCCCACCACCGCCGCGCCCGCCGAGGCCACCCCGACGACGACCGCGGTCGATGGAACCGAGGTGGCCGCTCCGGCTCCCGCCGACGCCGGCGACGGTGCGGTCCCGACGACGCAGCCCGTGGCCATGACCGCTGAGGAGGCCGCCCCCGGCACGACCCAGGCCCCCGAC
>VXXM01000002.1 GCA_009835395.1 Acidimicrobiia bacterium | reverse complement strand
CCCCACCCCGGCAAGCCCGCCGACCCGGTCCACCAACTCTCGCTAGCGACCACCACCCCGGGCCGATGAGGGATTCAGATGTGGTCGATGAGCTACCGAACTGTGGTCGATGAGCTACCAGCGGCGGTTGATGAGCTACTCGGCTCCCGGGTCGGAGTCCGAGCCGCCGCCTGAGGACTGCTGGACGTAGACCATGCGGAGGCTCTGCAGCGCCTCGCGGAGCGTCGGCTCGGAGTCGCCGAGGCGGCCGGCCAGGCCCTCGACGAGAACCCCCATGGCGTCGATCGCCAAGCGTGCCGCAGCCGGGCGGGGTGGCTCGGCTGTCAGGTGGATGGCGCCCAGCTCGTACAACCCCATGGCGTGGTTGGCCACCACCACCTCGGGCGGGGCGGCAGCCAGCCGCTCACGCGCCGCGGCCAATTCGGCCAGGATCGCCTCGGCCCGCTCCCGGTCCTCGGGGTCCAGGTCCTCCAGGTTGACTTGCTCGGCGCCGGGAATCGCGTCGTCGCCCGCCGGGCCGGCGCTCTCAGGCTGCGGATCTCGCGGCACGTGGTGCTCGCCACCGGGGGTCCAGAGTGTCATCGCAGCCTCCTCGCAGTCGTCCTCTTCGATTCTGCTGCGCTTCCTGTTACTCTATGCCCCGCCTGTAGGGCCCGAACCGGGATCGTTACGGTTCAGGCTCGCTACAGCCTCGCCTGGTTTCTCCAGGCGCTGCGGGCAGGTGCTTGCCGGTCCGCAGAGGTCCGGCACGCAGAACAAATGTGTCGTGCCGCTGACATGGTGGACCGAGAGAGGGGAAGTCACGATTGCTGAGTGATTGGCCATAGCTGCGTCGGCTGGTTCCGAGCCGCTTGTCAACGAGAACATCCAGGCGCCGCAAGTCCGCTTGGTGGGCCCCGACGGAGCCCAGATAGGGATCCGCCCGCTGGCCGAGGCCCTCTCGATCGCACAGGCGCACGGCCTCGATCTGGTAGAGGTGGCCGACAAGGCCGAACCGCCTGTCTGCCGGATCATGGACTACGGGAAGTACAAGTACGACGCAGCGCAGCGGGCACGGGAGTCGCGCAAGAAGAGCACGCAGGTTGTCGTCAAGGAGATGAAGTACCGGCCCAAGATCGGGCGCGGCGACTTCGAGACGAAGACCCGCAAGGTGCGAGACTTCCTGACAGCGGGCAACCGGGTGAAGATCACCGTGATGTTCCGCGGTCGCGAGACGCTCCATCCCGAGTTGGGTCAGCGCATCCTCGACGAGGTCTCCGAAGTCACCGGCGACCTGGCCCGAATCGAGGCCCCGCCCCGCCAGGACGGGCGCAACATGGTGATGGTCCTGGCACCCGACAAGCGCTCCCGCAAGTAAAGACGCGGCGCCTGCGGGCGCCGGCAGGGCTAAGCCCTGCGCCGATCGTCGGCGCGGGTTGTGATCCGGCTCCGTTTGCCCGAGCCTTGAGAGAGTCGCCGGCCGATCACCGGTGTTCGTACCCGGAGAGGAACGACGATGCCCAAGATGAAGACCCGCCGCGGCGCCGCCAAGCGCTTCAAGGTGACCGGCTCCGGCAAGATCGTGCGGCGTCACGCCTACAAGAACCACATCCTCGAGAAGAAGGCCCCGAAGCGCAAGCGCCAGCTGCGACGCGACGGAGCCGTGAGCAGCGCCGACAGGCCGTCGGTGCGCCGCCAACTCGGCATCTGAGGATATTCCGGGAGGTCAGAGCAGATGGCCAGAGCCAGACGATCCGTTCAGGCCCGCAAGAGGCGCAAGACCACTCTGGCGCGCGCCAAGGGTTACTACGGCAACAAGAGCCGCACCTGGCGCGGCGCCAACGAGCAACTGCTGCACTCCGGCCAGTACGCCTTCCGTGACCGGCGGGCGCGCAAGGGCGAGATGCGGCGGCTGTGGATCCAGCGGATCAACGCCGGGTGCCGCCAGCACGGCTCGACCTACAGCACGTTCATGGCAGGGCTCCGCACCGCCGGCGTGGAGGTGGATCGCAAGGCGCTCGCCGACATGGCGGTCCGTGATCCCGATTCCTTCGCCGCGCTCGTGCGGCTGGCGGAAGGGGCCCGGACCAGCGATCTGCCCAGCGGGTCCTGACCCGGCCCCGCTGCGCCGGCGGGTGGCGACGTGGTGTCTGTGACCTCCGTGCGACCGCGCCTGGCCGAGCTGCGCCGCCTGGCCCGTTCAGCAGCCGCCCGCCGAGCCGAAGGGGTCTTCCTCGTGGAAGGGGCGACGCTCGGAGCCGAGGCGGTGGCCGCGGGGCTCCACGTTCGCGAGGTCTACCTCGAAGCCGCGCGGGCCGACGAGGAATCGCGAGTGCTCAGCGAGCAGCTGGCAGGCACCGGCGCCGCGCTGGTCGAGATTGAGGCGGGGACGCTGGCCAAGGTCGGGGCCTCGGTGACGCCGCAGCCCCTGCTGGCGGTGGTCGAACGCCCTGCGGTCGCCGCACCGGAGTCTGCCTCGGGAGAGGCCCATGACGACGTCGTCTCGTTCGTCCTCGTGGCCGTGTCGGTCGCCGATCCGGGCAACGCCGGCACGCTGCTGCGCTGCGCCGAGGCAGCTGGCGCCGGCAGCGTGATCTTCGCCGGCGCCGGCGTCGACCCGTACGGGCCGAAAACCGTGCGGGCCTCGGCCGGATCGATCTTCCGCCTTCCCCCGCTGCTGGCGGAGGATCCGGCTGCCACGCTGGAGGATCTGCGCGGCCGAGGCCTGCGCACCCTGGGTGCCGCCGCCGGGCGTGGCCTGCCGTACGACGCGGCCGACCTGACCCCTCCGCTGGCACTGGTGGTGGGCAACGAGTCGCACGGTCTCCCCGCCTCGCTGGCGGGACATATCGACGAGTGGGTGCACGTCCCCCTGGGCGGGCAGGCCGAGTCGCTCAACGTCGGTGCCGCCGCCGCCGTGCTCTGCTTCGAGGTGCAACGCCGCCGCCGCGACGCTCCGACCGCCGGCGGGACACCCGCCGACCGATGATTCATGTCGTGCGCCTCGGTCCCTTCGATCCGTCATCCCGGCGAAGAGCCTGCCCCGGGCTCGATCCGGGGCCCGGATCCAGGGCGCGGCCGCACCGCGCGCGATGGCCCGACCCGCGGCGTTCCCGATGACTTCTGACGCACCCGCCGCCGCCCTCGCCGCGGAGGCCCGCGCTCTGGCTGCCGAGGCCGTCGCGGCCCTCGAGGCCGCCGGCAGCGTCGCCGAACTGACGGCGGCCCGCCCCGACCTGTTCGGCAGGGGGTCACCCCTGACGGGCCTGCGCCGCCGGCTGGGCGAGTTGGCACCGGAGGACCGACCGGTGGCCGGCCGTGCCCTCAGCGAGGCGCTCGCCGAGGTCGAATCCCGCTACGAGGCCCGTCTCGAAGAGCTGCGGGCCGGCGAGCGCCGCCGCCGCCTCGAGGCCGAACGCCTCGACCTCACCGAGCTGCCCGAACCCCCGCAGGTGGGACGGCTGCACGTCATCACCCAGACGCTTCAGCGCCTCGAGGACGTGTTCTGCGCAATGGGCTACACCGTCGCCGAGGGTCCCGAGATCGAGACCGAGTGGCACAACTTCGGGGCGCTCAACTTCCCGCCCGGCCACCCGGCCCGCGACATGTACGACACGCTGTACGTCGACCATGGCCCGCCCGGCAGCACCCTCCTGCGCACCCACACCTCTCCGGTGCAGGTGCGGGTCATGGAGAACCAGCCCCCGCCGCTCTACGTGGTGGCGCCGGGCCGCTGCTACCGCCAGGACACCGCCGACGCCACCCACATGCCGGTCTTCCACCAGATCGAGGGGCTCGTGGTCGACGACGGCATCACCCTGGGCGACCTGGCCGGCGCCATCGAGACCTTCACGACGGCCTACTTCGGTCCGGGCTTCACGTCTCGGCTGCGTCCCTCGTACTTCCCGTTCACCGAGCCCTCCGCCGAGTTCGACGTGCAGCGCCCCGACGGAACCTGGCTCGAGCTGGGCGGTTGCGGCGTGGTGCATCCCTCGGTGCTCGAAGTCTGCGGCGTGGACCCCGAGCGCTGGAGCGGGTTCGCCTTCGGTTTCGGCATCGACCGCCTGGCCATGCTCCGCTACGGCATCGGCGACCTGCGGGATCTCTGGACCAACGACGTGCGCTTCCTGGAGCAGTTCTGATGGTCATGAAGCCGGTAGGGCCCACGGGCGCGTCGACGACCTCCGTGATCTCTGGACCCAGTCACACCCGCTTCCTGGAGCAGTTCTGATGAAAGTGCTGCTGTCCTGGCTGCAGGAGTTCACGCCTGTCGAGGGTTCGCCACAGGGAATCGCCGACGACCTCTCCGACCTGGGCCTGGCGGTCGAGGAGATGGTCACCTTCGCCGCCGCGCCCGCCGGCATCGTCGTGGCCCGGGTGGCCGCACTGCGACCGCATCCCGACGCCGACCGCATCCAGCTGGTGGACGTGGACGCCGGCGACGGCGAGTTGCGGCAGGTCTGCTGCGGCGCCTTCAACATGGCCGTCGGCGACCTGGTGCCCCTCGCGACGGTGGGCACCACCATGCCGAGCGGCCTGGAGATCGCCCGCCGGCGCATGCGCGGCGAGGCCTCCGAGGGCATGCTGTGTTCGGCGGCGGAGTTGGAGATGGGCGCCGATGCCGAGGGCATCATGGTCCTGCCGGCGGGCCTCGAACTCGGCGACGACCTCACCGCGGCCCTGGGTGTTGCGGGCGACGTGCTGTTCGACCTGGAAGTGAATCCCAACCGCCCCGACGCCCTGTCGGTGGTCGGCGTTGCCCGCGACCTGGCGGCCCGCCGCGGCATGCCGTTCGAGCTGCCCGAGCCGCAGGTCGAGACCTCCGGGGCTCCTGCCGGGGAGTCGACCTCGGTGGAGATCCTGGCTCCCGACCTGTGCGGGCGCTTCAGCGTGCGGGTGCTGCGCAACACGTCCGGGGCCCGGACGCCGCCGCGCCTCGCCCGGCGCCTGCTGGCCCTGGGCATGCGTCCCATCAACTTCGTCGTGGACCTCTCCAACTACGTGATGCTGGAGATCGGCCAGCCCTCGCACGCCTTCGACGCCGACCTCGTGTCCGGCGGGGCGCTGGGAGTGCGCCGGGCCGCCGAGGGTGAGCAGGTCGAGACGCTCGACGGTGCCGTGCGCACCCTCCACGCCGGCGACGGGGTGATCGTCGACTCCTCCGACCGGGCCATCGGCATCGCCGGTGTCATGGGTGGCGCCTCCACGGAGATCTCAGCCGAGACCGAGGTGGTGCTGTTGGAGGCGGCCTGGTGGAATCCGCCCGACATCGCCCGCACGTCGCGTCGCCTGGGTCTGCGCAGCGAGGCATCCGCTCGCTTCGAGGCCGGGGTGGACCCCGAGATCGCGCCGTGGGCTCTGGAGCGCTTCGCCGAGTTGGCCGCACCCGGGGGAGTGACGCTGGCGCCCGACCTGGTGCAGGCGCAGGGTCACCTGCCGCCGAGCCCGACGGTGCGGGTGCGCACCGGGCGGGTCAACGCCATTCTGGGAACCGGCCTCACGCCCGCTGAGATGCGCGCCTGCCTCGAGCCCATCGGCTTTGGCGTCAGCCCCACCGCCGCTGAGTCGTCCCCTGACCTGCGCAGCTACCCGGGCGAGACCTGGGATGTGACGGTGCCGTCCTGGCGCCCCGACACCTCCACCGAGATCGACGTGATCGAGGAGGTCGGCCGGCTCTGGAGCTACAGCCGTATCGCCCGGACCGTGCCCAAGTCGCCGCACCCCGGCGGCCTGACGGCCCACCAGCGCGCCCGGCGCCGGGCGCACGAGGCTCTGGCGGGTTTCGGGCTGATGGAGGCCATGCCGCTGCCGTTCCTGGCTCCCGGCGACCTGGAGCGCTGCGGCCTGGCGCCCGACGGCATCACGGTGACCAACCCGCTGGTGGCCGAGGAGTCGGTGATGCGCACCTCGCTGCGGCCGGGCCTCCTGAAGGCCGTCGCCTACAACGCCGCGCGACGCCAGCCCGGCGTGGCGCTGTTCGAGATCGGCTACGTCCACGCGCCCGGCGAGGGCGAGCTGCCCGCCGAGAGTGACCACCTGGCGGTGGCGCTGGCCGGCCGCGAGGCCCCCGCGGCAGCGGCGCTCTGGGAGCGCCTGCGCCGCGCCATGGCGGTCGTGCCCACCGAGGTCCGCAACGAGGCCACTGCCGGGATGCACCCCACCCGCTCCGCGGTGCTCATCGCCGGCGGCGAGAGGGTCGGGTTTGTGGGCGAGATCGACCCGGCGGTGACCGAGGCCTTCGACATCGCCGAGCGGGTGGCCTGGCTGGAATGCGACCTGGGCCGGCTGCTGGAGTCGCACCTCGACGCTCCCCGCTACCGCCAACCCAGCCGCTTCCCCTCCAGCGACATCGACCTGGCGTTCGTGATCGACGACGTCACCCCGGCGGCGGCAGTCGAAGCGGCGCTCCGCCGGGCGGCCGGCGACGCGCTGGTCACCCTCCAACTCTTCGACGTGTTCCGAGACACCGACCGGCTCGGCCCCGGTCGCCGCAGCGTCGCCTGGCGCCTGCGCCTGCAGGCCACCGACCGCACCCTCACCGACGCCGAGGTCGGCGAGATCCGCGCCGCC
Source organism: Acidimicrobiia bacterium (assembly GCA_009835395.1). GTDB lineage: Bacteria > Actinomycetota > Acidimicrobiia > Acidimicrobiales > CATQHL01 > VXNF01. The sequence continues at coordinate 9,273 of VXXM01000002.1, read as the reverse complement.
TGCATCGAAGCCGCCAACATCACCGGAGCCACCCTCCGCGACTGAGCGGACCGTCGGGTGCCCGACCGGCCGGTTCTAGCGCAGGTATTGCATACTAATGCAAGATGTTGTATGATTCTGTGATGCTCTCCGTGGCGATCGTCGGGGCGTCGGGCTACACCGGTGCCGAACTGCTGCGCATCCTTGCCGCGCATCCGGCCATGGCTGTCGTGGTGGCGACCGGGGACACGCAGGCGGGCGTGGCAGTGGGGGATCTCTACCCCAGCCTCGGCGCCGCCTATCCCGATCTGGTGTTCACCGGCTACCAACCGGAGCACGTTGCCGGCGCCGATGTCGTGTTCTTCGCCTTGCCGCACGGCGCCTCGCAGCGGATAGTGCCGGATCTGCTCGAAGCCGGTACCGGTGCCAGGATCGTGGACCTTGCCGCCGATTTCAGGCTGAATGACGCCGCCGTCTACGAGCAGTGGTATGGCGAGCCGCACGATGCTCCCGGTCATCTCAGTGCCTTCGCCTATGGCCTGCCGGAGTTGTATCGCGACACGTTCGCCGGTGCCGCCGCCATCGCCGCACCCGGTTGCTATCCGACGGCCGCCGCGCTGGCGCTGGCGCCGTTGGTGAACGCGGGCGCCATCGAGCCCTCCGGCGTGATCGTGGACGCCGCCAGCGGCGTCTCCGGCGCGGGCCGCCCGGCGAAGTCCCACACCAGCTTCTGTGCCGTGGACGAGGACTTCACGGCCTACGGGCTGGGTGACCACCGCCACACCCCGGAGATCGAGCAGGCCAGCGGCGCAGGGGTGCTGTTCACGCCCCACCTGGCGCCCATGAACCGCGGCATCCTGACCACCTGCTACGCGCGCCCGACCGGCGCCACCGGCACCGACGATCTCCTGGCGCTCTACGCCGACGCCTACGCCGGCGAGCCGTTCGTGACCGTCAGCGACCATTCGCCGTCCACGAAGGCCACGCTCGGCTCCAACAGCGCCCATCTCACCGCCCGCTTCGACGCCCGCACCGGCTGGGTGATGACGCTCTGCGCGCTCGACAACCTCGGCAAGGGGGCGTCGGGACAGGCGGTGCAGTGCGCCAACCTGCTCTGCGGCCTCGACGAGGCCACCGGCCTTTCCACCGTGGGGGTGTACCCGTGAGCGTCACCTCCGTCGAGGGGTTCGTGGCGGCGGGCATCACGGCCGGCATCAAGCCGTCGGGCGCCCCCGACATGTCGGTCGTGGCGACCGCCGACGGAACACCGGTGGCCGCCGCCGGCGTGTTCACATCGAACAAGATGACCGCCGCGCCCGTGGTGGTCACCCGAAGTCATCTCGAGCGTTCCGGAGGGCTGGCGGTCGCCGTCATCCTCAACAGCGGCAACGCCAACGCGGCGACGGGGCAGCAGGGGCTCGCCGACGCCGAGCGCATGTGCGAACTCAGCGCCGAGTCGCTGGGCTGCGACAGCGACCACGTGCTGGTGTGCTCCACGGGCCTGATCGGCTTCGAACTGCCGATGGACGTCATCGCCGCGGGCATTCCCCGAGTGGTGGCGGCCCGGCGCGCCGCCGGCGGCGGCGAGGCCGCCCGGGCCATGATGACCACCGACACTGTGCCCAAGGAGGTCACCATCGACGGCGGCGGCTTCACCGTCGGCGGCATCGCCAAGGGCGCCGCCATGCTCGAGCCCAACATGGCCACCATGCTGGCCGTGCTCACCACCGACGCCGCAGCCGAGCCCGCCGAGTTGCAGGGCATCCTGCGCGCCGCGGTGGCCACCAGCTTCAACCGCCTCACCGTCGACGGCGCCGAGTCCACCAACGACACCGTGCTGCTGCTGGCCAACGGCCTCGCAGGTCCGGTGCCCGACGACGCCCTCGCCGCGGCGATCGCCGACGCCTGCGGCGACCTGGCGCTGCAGATGGCCGACGACGCCGAGGGCTCCACCAAGACCGTGCTCCTGCGGGTCACCGGCGCCGCCAGCGACGCCGAGGCGGCCAAGGCCGCCAGGGACTGCGCCAACTGCCAGCTCGTGAAGTGCTCCTGGTTCGGCGAGGACCCCTACTGGGGGCGCATCGCCAGCGAGTTCGGCGCCGCGGGCGTGGCGTTCGACCCCGAGCGCATCACCATCGCCTACGGCGGCCACGTGGTGTACGCCGAGGGCAGGCCCCAGCAGCCCGACGCCGGTGCCATCGGCGCCTACATGCGCCAACGCAGGCTTCACCTCAACGTGGACCTCGGCCTGGGCGACGGGCGGGCCGAGATCGTCACCGTCGACCTGTCCCACGGCTACATCGACGAGAACTCCAGGACCAGCTGATGAACCCGCACACCGACTCTCCTCCCGGCGCGTCCTCGCCCGACCCGCAGGTCACCGCCGAGGTGCTCACGCAGGCGCTGCCGTACATCCAGCGCTTCGCCGGGCGCACCGTGGTGATCAAGTTCGGCGGCGTGCCGGTCAGCGACCCCGACGTGGCGCGCGCCGTCGCCGGCGACGTGCTGCTGATGCACTCGGTGGGCATCCGCCCGGTGATCGTCCACGGCGGCGGGCCGCAGATCGACGACCTCATGGGCCGCCTCGGCAAGGAGCCGTCCTTCGTGGCGGGTCGCCGTGTCACCGATGCCGAGACGCTCGACATCGCGCGCATGGTGCTGGTCGGCAAGGTGAACCGCGACATCGTGGCCTCCATCAACGCCCGCGCCCCGCTGGCGGTGGGCGTCTCGGGCGAGGACGCCGGGCTGATCACCGCCGCACCGCGCGACCCCACCCTGGGGTTCGTCGGCGAGGTGGATGCGGTCGAGCCCGGCATTGTCGACCACCTGCTCGAGCTGGGTTACATCCCGGTGGTTTCCACGATCGGCGCCGGCGAGGCCGCCCAGCCCTACAACATCAACTCCGACACCGTGGCGGGCGCGCTGGCGGCCGCGCTCGGGGCCGAACGGCTCGTGGTCCTGACCGACGTCACCGGCCTGCTGGCCGACATCGCCGACCCGGCGAGCGTGCTGTCGGAGCTGACGGCAGCGGAACTGGCCGCGATCCTGGACGCCGGCGGCGTGGCGGGCGGCATGATCCCCAAAGCGGAGGCATGCCTGGCGGCTGTCCGCAACGGTGTCGGCTCGGCGCACCTGCTGAACGGCACCCGGCCGCACGTGCTGCTGCTGGAGCTCTTCACCGACGCCGGCGTCGGCACCATGATCCGCCCCGACCCCCAGGACGCACCATGAACGCCCAGACCAGCACGAGTCCGCCGACGGCCGACCCGGCTCCGCCCAGCCCGCACGCCCTCGCCGTCGGTGCGCCCGCGGGCACCGAGCGCTGCCCCCTCATGCCCAGCTACGGCCCACCGCCGGTCATGTTCGTGCGGGGCGAAGGCGCCCGCCTGTGGGACCGCGAAGGGCGAGAGTACCTGGACTTCCTGTCGGGCCTGGCGGTCACCAGCCTGGGTCACAGCCATCCCCGCGTGGCCGAGGCCCTCGCCGGCCAGGCTCAGCGCCTGCTGCACGTCTCCAACCTGTTCGCCACCGAGCACAACGGGCCCGTGGCTCAGACCCTCGACGGGCTGCTCGGCGGGGGAGGGCAGGTGTTCTTCTGCAACTCCGGCGCCGAGGCCAACGAGGCCGCCATCAAGCTGGCGCGCCGCTGGGCGGGCTGGGGCCGCCACACGGTGATCACCACGCTCCGCTCGTTCCACGGCCGCACGCTGGCCACGCTGCACGCCACCGGCCAGCCCGAGAAGCACGAGGTGTTCCAGCCGCTGCCCGAGGGGTTCCGCCACGTACCGTTCGCGGATATCGCCGTCGTCGCCGAAGTCATCGACGAGACAACCGCGGCGGTCCTCGTGGAGCCGATTCAGGGCGAGGGCGGCGTGAACGTGCCGCCTGCGGACTACCTGCCGGAGCTGCGGGCGCTGTGCGACGAGCGCGGCCTGCTGCTGATGTTCGACGAGGTGCAGACCGGCCTGGCGCGCACCGGCCGCTGGTTCGCCCACCAGTACAGCGGCGTACAGCCCGACGTGGTCACGATGGCCAAGGCGCTTGGCAACGGCGTGCCCATCGGCGCCTGCTGGGCGCGGGCCGATGTGGCCGGAGCCTTCCGCCCCGGCGACCACGCCACCACCTTCGGCGGCCAGCCGCTCGCCACCGCTGCGGCCCGGGCCGTCCTGGACTGCATGATCGAGATGGACGCCCCCGCCGCGGCCACAGCGGCAGGGGAGCGGCTGCGTGCCGGCCTCGAGGCGCTGGATGGCGTGGTGACGGTGCGCGGGCGGGGCCTGCTGCTGGCCGCCGAACTGGACCCGGCGATCGGCCGCAGCGCCGGCGAGGTGGCAGCAGGGTGCCTGACCGCGGGCCTCGTGGTCAACGCCGTCACGCCGAGCGCGGTGCGCTTCGCCCCGCCGCTGGTGGTCTCGGAGGCCGAGATTGACGAGGCTGTGGCCCGTTTCACCTCAGTGCTGGAGCAGCCCACGAGCGAGACGGCGTCATGAGCGCCATCCGCCACGTGCTCGACGTGGACGACCTGAGCGCTGTCGAGCTGGCCGAGGTGTTGAGTCGCGCCCAGGTTGCCGACCCGGACCGTGTTCTCGAAGGCCGCGGTGTGGCGCTCTACTTCCAGAAGCCCTCGGCGCGCACGCGTCACTCCACGGAGATGGCGGTCGTGCAACTGGCGGGACACCCCGTCTCCGTCGCCGACCACGAGGCTGGCATCGACACGCGCGAGAGCGCCGAGGACGTGGCTCGGGTGCTCGGCTGCTATCACGCCATCATCGGGGCCCGGGTCTTCGATCACGCCATCCTGGAGCGCATGGCGGCGGTCTCGACGGTGCCGGTCGTGAACCTGCTCTCCGATCGGGCGCATCCGTTGCAGGCGATCGGCGATCTGCTGACGGTGCAGCAGGTCTGCGGGACTCTGCCCGGACGCACGGTGGCCTACGTCGGCGACGCCAACAACGTGGCGAGCTCGCTGGCGCTGGCCGCCGGATCGGCGGGCATGGCGTTCCGGATCGCCGCGCCGGCCGGCTACGGATTCGATGATGATCATCTCGCCCGCCTGCATGCCGCCGGGGCCGACGTGACCTCTCTGGACGATCCCATCGCCGCCGTGCGGGGCGCCGACGCCGTCTACACCGACGTCTGGACGTCGATGGGTCAGGAGGCCGAAGCGGCGCAGCGCCTGCGCGACTTCGCGGGCTTCACCGTCACGCCCGAGTTGATGGATGCCGCCGCTCCCCACGCCGTCTTCCTGCACTGCCTGCCCGCCCGCCGGGGCGAGGAGGTGGCCGCCGCGGTGATCGACGGCCCGCGCTCGCGGGTCTGGCAGCAGGCCGCCAACCGGATGCATGCCGCCAGAGCACTCTTCTGGTGGCTGATGGACCCGATCCCAGGCCTGGTTCGGGCGACCGAATGACGGCGAGGATCGTGAAGGGAGAGCGAACGTGACCTCCGGCAACGTCGGCAAGCGACAGCGCCAGCACATCATCGAGCGCCTGTTGGGCGACGAGGCGGTCAGCAGCCAGGAGCAGCTCGTGGAGTTGCTGGCCGAGCGCGGCGTCAGCGCCACGCAGGCGACGGTGTCGCGCGACCTCGACGATCTCGGCGCTGTGAAGGTGCGCGTCGGCGGCGGGGCGGGCGTCTACGCGGTGCCGGTGCCGGCCGAGGAGCGGGCCATGGGCGACGACTACCTGCGCAGGGTCCTCAGCGACTGGGTGATCGACATCGGCCGCTCCGCCAACCTGGTGTGCCTGCGCACGCCGCCGGGCTCGGCCCACGTCGTCGGCTCGGCCCTCGACCGGGCGGGGCTCAGCGACGTGCTCGCCACCGTGGCCGGCGACGACACGCTCCTGGTGGTGGCGGCGGAGGGCAGCGACGCCGGCGCCCTCGCCGCACGCCTGCGCTCCCGCGCCGGCCTGCCTCCCGAGTCGCCGGCCCCCGCCGGCAAGGAGATCTGAACCATGACTCAGACATCCCCCCAGCCGGGCGCCCCCCGCAAGGTCGTTCTGGCCTACTCCGGCGGCCTGGACACGTCGGTGATCCTGCGCTGGCTGCAGGTCACCTACGGCTGCGAGGTGGTGACCTTCACCGCCGACCTGGGCCAGGGCGAGGAGCTCGAACCGGCCCGCGCCAAGGCGGCCGCTCTGGGCGTCACCGACATCCGCATCGAGGACCTGCGCGAGCCCTTCGCCCGCGACTTCGTGTTCCCGATGTTCCGCGCCAACGCCATCTACGAGGGCGAGTACCTGCTCGGCACCTCCATCGCCCGCCCGCTCATCGCCAAGAGGCTGGTGGAGATCGCCGCCGAGACGGGCGCCGACGCCATCGCCCACGGCGCCACCGGCAAGGGCAACGACCAGGTGCGCTTCGAGTTGGGCGCCTACGCCCTGGCGCCGGGCATCAGGGTGATCGCACCCTGGCGCATCTGGGACCTCACCTCCCGCGAGCGCCTGCTGGCCTACGCGGAGGAGCACGGCATCCCCATCATGGCCGCAGCCGGCGGCGGCTCCCCGTACTCCGAGGACGCCAACCTGCTGCACATCTCCTACGAGGGCGGTCGCCTGGAAGATCCCTGGCTGGAGCCTGAAACCTCCATGTGGCGCTGGACGGTTGCCCCCACCGAGGCGCCCGACGAGCCGCTCTACCTGGAGATCGGCTTCGAGCGCGGCGACGCCGTGGCAATCGACGGCCGCGCGTTGCCGCCCGGCGCACTGCTCGCCGAGTTGAACGCCCTCGGGTCGGCCCACGGCGTGGGACGCCTCGACCTGGTGGAGAACCGCTACGTGGGGATGAAGTCGCGCGGCGCCTACGAGACGCCCGGCGGCACCATCCTGCTGCGCGCCCACCGTGCGATCGAGTCCCTCACGCTCGACCGGGAGGTGGCCCACCTGAAGGACGAGTTGATGCCCCGCTACGCCTCGCTGGTCTACAACGGCTACTGGTGGAGTCCCGAGCGGCGCATGCTGCAGGCGGCCATCGATCACAGCCAGCAGCTCGTCAGCGGTGTCGTGCGCCTGCAGCTCTACAAGGGCAACGTCACGATCGTGGGCCGCCGCTCCTCCCACAGCCTCTTCGACCCGGCCATCGCGACCTTCGAGGAGGACGAGGGCGCCTATCACCAGGGTGACGCCGACGGGTTCATCAAGCTGCACGCTCTCAGGCTGCGCACTGCCGCGGCCCGGGCAGCCGGAGGTGATGCCGATGGCACCTGACCCCCATCCCGACGAGTCCCGCCCTCCCACCGAGAGCGGCACGCTCTGGGCCGGGCGCCTGGACGCCGAGCCGGCCGAGGCGTTGATGGCCTTCACGGTCAGCCTGCCGTACGACCGGCTGCTGGCGGCCGACGACGTCGCCGCCTCCCACGCCCACGTGCGCGGCCTGGTGCGTGCCGGGCTGCTGAGCGAGGCCGATGGCGTGGCCGTGGCCGCCGCTCTCGACGTCGCCGGGGCCGAGCTGGCGACCGGGGAGTTCACCTTCGCACCCGGCGACGAGGACATCCACACCGCCGTGGAGCGCCGGGTCACGGAACTGGCCGGCGACGCCGGCGCACGGTTGCACACGGCGCGCAGCCGCAACGACCAGGTGGCCTGCGACCTGCGCCTGTTCGTCAAGCGCGAACTGGCGGCCGTGGCGAGCGGTGTGCTCTCGCTGCAACAGGTGCTGGCGGAGCGCGCCGCCGAGGCCGGCGAGGCCAGGCTTCCGGCCTACACCCACCTGCAGCGTGCCCAGCCGGTCCTGCTGGCGCACCACCTGCTGGCCCACGGCTGGGCGCTGGCCCGCGACGTGGACCGGCTGCTAGACGCCCGCCGGCGCGCCGACGTGTCGCCGCTGGGTGCGGGCGCCTCGGCGGGCACGTCGCTGCCCATCGATCCCGACGCCACCGCCGCCGACCTGGGTTTCGCAGCCCGATTCGAGAACTCTCTCGACGCCGTCGGCGACCGCGACTTCGTGGCCGAGAGCCTCTTCGCGCTGGCGCTGCTGGGCGTGCACCTGTCGCGCCTCGGCGAGGAGATCGTCTGGTGGGCCAGCGAGGAGGTGGCGTTCCTGCGCCTCGACGACGCCTGGGCCACCGGCAGTTCGATGATGCCCCAGAAGAAGAACCCCGACGTGGCCGAGTTGGCACGGGCCCGCGCCGGGCGGCTCATCGGCAACCTCACCGGCCTGCTGGCCACCCTGAAGGGGCTGCCGCTGGCCTACAACCGCGACCTGCAGGAGGACAAGGAGCCGCTGTTCGACTCCCTGACGCAGGTGCGGGGCGCCCTGGCGGCGCTGGCGGGGCTGCTGGGTACCGCCACCTTCGACGAGGCGCGCATGGCCGCCGCCGCCGACGACCCGTTTCTGGCCGCCACCGACCTGGCCGAGGTGCTGGTGAGCCGGGGCGTGCCGTTCCGTGCGGCGCACGAGCGCATCGCCGGCGTGGTGCGGGCCGCCCTGGCGGGGGAGGGCGCGTTCGAGGATCTGGCGGCCGCCGAGGTCGGCCCCGAAGCCCTCGAGATCCTCCAACCCGGCGGAACGCTGGCGCGCCGCACCAGCCCCGGCGGCGGCGGCCCTGCTGCGGTCGCCGCTCAGCGCGAGCGGTTCGCCGCCCGCCTCGCCGCCGACACCGCCCGCCTCACCGCCCTCGACACATAGCCCGTGCGAAGCCTGCCGTCATTCCGGCGAAGGCCGGAATCCAGGCCGCGACGGCGTGGCCGGTGCTGACGAGCCCCGCCCCGGAAGTCATCCGGCCGTGACCGGTATCCCCGAGCGCGCCTTCTTTCAGCGCCCGGTCACCGCCGTCGCCCCCGAACTGCTCGGCATGGTGCTGGCCTGCGGTGACCGGGCGGGGCGCATCGTCGAGGTCGAGGCCTACGGTGGCGCCGACGATCCGGCCAGCCACGGCCACCGCGGCCGCACGTCCCGCAACGAGGTGATGTTCGGCCCTCCGGGGCGTCTCTACGTGTACTTCACCTACGGGATGCACTGGTGTGCCAACGTTGTCTGCGAACCGGACGGGCACTGCGGCGCGGCCCTCATCCGCGCCCTGGCACCGCTGCGCGGCGTCGAGGACATGTGGGCCGACCGTCCCAAGGCGCGCCGCGAGCGCGATCTATGCAGCGGCCCCGCCAAGCTCACCGCGGCGCTCGGCATCGCCGGCGATCACAACGGCCTCGACCTCCTCGCCCCCACGTCGCCGGTGACCATCCACCAGCGCTATTCCAGCCCACCCGACCTCGCCAGCAGCGGCCGCATCGGCATCAGCGCGGCCGGCGAGCGCCCCTGGCGCTGGTACGTGCCGGGCGACCCCAACGTCTCCCGCCC
>VXXM01000075.1 GCA_009835395.1 Acidimicrobiia bacterium | reverse complement strand
CGCCCGACGTGGACACCGGCGACGCCGTTCCCACCGACACCCTCCCGCCGGCGGAGGCCACGGAGGCTCCGACACTCTCCGGGCAGGTGCCGGCCCAGACCGTCGGCATCGGCGAGACCATCACCGTGGACGTCCGGCCCTACTTCGGCGGGATCATCCAGGGCTGGGCGGTCGACACCTCCAACACCGCGGTGGTTCGCGTCGAGCCGCCCCCGGGTGCCGGCAGAGCGGTGTTGCGAGGCATCGCGGCGGGCACGGCGACCATCACGGTGACGGCGGTCAACAGCCTCGGTGAGGTGGCGCAGGCCTTCAACGTGACGGTCGGGACGTCCTCGACCACGACCACCTCCACCACCACGACGACGGCCCGGAGCGGCTCGACCGGGATCCTGGTGCTGGAGGGCAGCAACCCGTCCGTCGCGGTGAACGTCGGCCAGTCCACGACGCTGGACCTGAGCCAGTACTTCTCGGCCGCGGCCACCAGCTTCGCCGTTGAGGAGGTGCCCAGTGGCGTGCAGGTCAGCGTCACCGGTTCAATCGCCACGATCACCGGCGTGACTCGAGGGGACTACACGGTCAAGCTCGTCGGCTCGAACGCCAACGCCTCCATCAATAGACCGGCCAGGATCCGGGTCAACTAGGGGAGGTTCTGCCCGCCACCGCCCGTCCCGATCGGCCCGCGGCGTGGTGAGCCGCGGGATCCGATGAGCCTGTGACCGGAGACTCAGCGCCGTCTGGGCACGGGCACCTGCCGGGAGGCTCCGCCCGCCTCGGCTGGAAGGGTCACCAGCGCTTGCGGCCGGTGCTGGTGTTGCTGGCCGCGGCGCTCGTGGCGACCGTCGTCGGGGTGGTGTGGCTCTGGCCGGGCGGCGACGGTCGCGCGACCGTCGCCGAGGCCGCCGGCCAGGTGGGCATGACCACCCAGCGGTTCGCCGCGGAGGTCGAGTCGGTACGGGAGGGACCCTGCTCGTACTCGACGGCGGACAACCCGCAGAACTGCCGCACGGTCGTGTTCGTCCCGTCGGACGGCCCGGACGTGCACACCGCGGTCGAACTGCCCGAGTTCAACCTGGACCAGACCGGCTTCGTGCCCGACCCAGCGCCCGGCGATCGGATCATCGTGGGTTACGAGCCCTCCACGGGGTTCTACTTCTACGCCGACGTGGACCGCCGGGCCACGCTGTGGGTGCTGGCGGGAGTGTTCGCCGTCTTCGTGCTGGTCCTTGGCCGGTTCCGGGGCCTGCGGTCGCTGGTCTCGATGGTGCTGACCGGGTTGGTGCTGGTCGGGTTCGTGGCGCCGTCGATCCTCGACGGCCACGAACCGCTGCTGGTGGCCGTCGTGGCGGCCGCTGTGATCGCCTTCGCCGGCTTCTACCTCACCCACGGCCCCGCACCCGAGACCACGATCGCCCTGGCGGGAACCCTGGGATCATTGGGCCTCACCCTGGGCATCTCGGCGCTGTTCTTCGGCGCCGCCCGCTTCACCGGCGTGGCCACCGAGGAGGGGGCGATCCTGTCGTTCGTCTCCGGCGGCATCGACCTGTCGTCGCTGCTGCTGGCGGGCGCCATGATCGGCGCGCTCGGCGCGCTGGACGACGTGACGATCACCCAGGCCGCCACCGTGGCCGAGCTGCGCCGGGCCGATCCGGCACTGCCTGCCCGCCGGCTCATCGCCGCCGGTCTGCGCGTCGGCCGGGCACACATCGCCTCCACGATCAACACCCTGCTGTTGGCCTATGTGGGCGCGGCCATGCCGCTGCTGCTGCTCTTCGCGGTCTCCGATCAGTCCTGGGGCATGGTCGCCAACTCCGAGCTGATCGCCGTGGAGATCGCCCGCACCCTGTGTGGATCCATGGGTCTTGTGGCCTCCGTGCCGCTCACGACCGCTCTGGCGGCCGTGCTGGGCGGCGAGGGACGTCCCGCCCTCGCCGGGGATAGTCCCGAGGCGAGGGCTCGCGACTCGTCACGGCGTGTCCTCCTGCGCCGGGCGCGAGCGGAGGGCGGCAGGCGCCCCGCCAGCTGGGACGACTTCGCGCCCCGGGAGGACCTGGACTTCTGAGCCCCCGGAGAGGCAGCAGCACGCAGAGGACCTGGCGGCGACCGCTCTAGGCTCCGGCCGTCGAGACAGAACGACGAGCAGGAGCAGACAATGGTCCAACCGATTCCCGACAACTATCCGCGGGTGAGCGCTGCGCTCGCCGTGGACGGCGCCGCGGACGCCATCGAGTTCTATCGCGCGGTGTTCGGTGCCCGCGAGCGCATGCGCATCCCCGCGCCCGAGGGCAAGGTCGGCCACGCCGAGCTGGAGATCGGCGACTCGCTCGTGATGGTCGCCGACGAATACCCCGAGATGGGATTCGTCGGCCCGAAGGCCATCGGCGGCACGCCGGTCACCATCAGCGTGTACGTGACCGACGCCGACGCCGCGTTCGCCGAGGCGCTCAGTCGCGGCGCGACGCCATTGCGGGAGGTCGCGGACCACTTCTACGGCGACCGCTCGGGGCAGTTCGAGGATCCGTGGGGCCACCGCTGGGGAGTGGCGACGCACATCGAGGACGTGTCGCCGGAGGAGTTGGACCGCCGGGTGAAGGAGATGTTCCTGGGCGGCTAGCGAGACCGGTTCGCCAGCCGGTCCGGCTGCAGCTACTCCACGGTGACGGCGGTGCCGTAGGCCAGGATCTCCGCAGCGCCCTGGGCGACCATGGAGGTGGCGATCCGCATGTTGACCACGGCATTGGCGCCCAGCCGGGCGGCGTCCTCCTCCAAGCGCTCGAGGGCTTGCGCCCGGGATTCCTGCATCATCTTGGTGTAGCTCCCCAGCTCTCCGCCCACGATGCTCTTGAGACCGGCGCCGATGTCCTTGAAGACGACCTTGGCGCGGATGGTGCTGCCGGTGGCCAGGCCGTGCACCTGGGTGATGGTGTGTCCTTCGACGTTCGGCGTGGTGACGACAATCATGGGTTCTGGGCCTCCTGGATAGTGGGTTCTGCAGCGCCGGTCGCAGCCTAGGATGCCCGGATGCTCCTGCATCATCTGTTGACCCAGGGCGCCGCCCGCACCCCCGACAAGACCGCGCTCGGCTGGGTCAAGCGCGACCGGTCGCTCAGCTACGCCGAGGCCGCCGAGGCGACCGACCGGGTGGCCGCCGGGCTGGCGGCGCTCGGCGTCCAGCGGGGCGACCGCGTCGGCGTCTTCGCCCACAGCGGCCTGGACTACCTGCTCGCCATGTTCGGGGCGTGGCGGGCGGGCGCGGTCGCCGCGCTCGTGGATCTCAGCCGTGCCGCGGCCCTGGACCGCTACTTCGGCGACTGCGGGCCCAAGGTCGTCATCTACACCCACGACTACTTCGACGCCGTCGACCGGCACCGCGGGGCGCTGGACAGCGTAGAGACCTACGTGTGTTTCGACGGCGCACAGCCCGGGGCGATGGACTGGGCCGACCTCCTGGGTTGCACCCAGGATCCGCCCGCGGAAGTGGCCGCCGAGGGCGACATCGCCCACCTCTCCTACACCACCGACGAGACGGGGCGGCCGGCGGGGCGGTGCCTCTCCCATGAGCCGGCCTGCGGAGCCGCGCGTGCCGTCGCGGAGCGCCTCGGAATCGAAGCCGGGGATGTGAGCCTCGGGCCGACCCCGCTCTCGGGCAGCGACCAAGTGGTGGTGAACCTGCTGCCGGCCCTGTCGGTCGGCGCCACCTGCTGGGTGATGAACAACTGGGAGGCCGAGGGAGGCCTGGACGTGGTCGACCGCCTCGGAGCCACGATCCTGGCCGCCGACGGGGCCGTGCTGGCCGCGGCTCGTCGTGAGGCCGGCAGCCGGGAAGGCGGCCTGCCCCGTTCGCTGCGCCGCGTACTTGCGCGCCAAGGTGCCGCGCCCGCGGACCTGAAGCGCGCCTGGCAGGACGACCTGGGGGTCGTGATGGGTGAGGTTCCGGCGCCGGAGATGGGTTCCTGGGGTTCCTCGGGCCGGTGAGCGGCTCGGCCTGATCGGACTCGGTGGCTCGCTGCCGGAGTCCGTGGCGGTCTCGAACCCTCTGCCGGCTCAGTCCCGGCGGTGGCCGGGGATCCAGTTGGTGCCGGCGACGGGAACACCGGCCATGGCGGCGGCCTCGACAGTGAGGGCGGCCAGGTCCTCGGGTTCGAGATTCAGGACGTGTGACTTGCCGCAGGCCCGGGCCAGGGTCTGCGCCTCGAGCGTGAGCACCTGCAGGTAGTTGGCCAGGCGCCGGCCCGCCAGCACCGGGTCGAGTCGGGCGGCCAGTTCGGGATCCTGGGTGGTGATGCCCGCAGGGTCGGTACCGGTGTGGAAGTCGTCCCAGAAGCCCGCCGCCGAGCCGCGGCTGCGGTACTCGGCGTCGAGGGAGGGGTCGTTGTCGCCGATGGCGATGAGGGCCGCGGTGCCGATGGACACGGCGTCGGCCCCCAGCGCGATCGCCTTCGCCACGTCCGCGCCCGAGCGGATGCCACCGGCGGCGATGAGTTGGACGCCCGTGCGGTGCACCTGCATCTCCTTCAGAGCCCGAACGGCCTCGGGAATGGCCGCCAGGGTGGGGATGCCCACGTGCTCGATGAACACGTCCTGGGTGGCGGCGGTGCCGCCCTGCATGCCGTCCAGCACGACGACGTCGGCGCCGGCCTTGATGGCCAGAGCGGTGTCGTAGTAGGGGCGGGCGGCCCCCACCTTCACGTAGACCGGCTTGCGCCAGCCGGTGATCTCCCGCAATTCGAGGATCTTGATGGCCAGGTCGTCGGGGCCGGTCCAGTCCGGATGCCGGCAGGCCGAGCGCTGGTCGATGCCCTCGGGCAGGGTGCGCATGTCGGCCACCCGGGCGCTGATCTTGTGGCCCAGCAGCATGCCCCCGCCGCCGGGCTTGGCGCCCTGGCCCACGACGACCTCGATGGCGTCGCCGCGGCGCAGGTCGTCGGGGTTCATGCCGTAGCGCGACGGCAGGTATTGGTATACCAGCGTCTTGGAGTGGGTGCGCTCCTCGTCGGTCATGCCGCCGTCGCCGCTGGTGGTGGACGTGCCGGCCGCGCTGGCCCCGCGGCCGAGCGCCTCCTTGGCGTTGGCCGACAGCGACCCGAAGCTCATGCCGGCGATCGTGACGGGGATCGCCAACTCGATGGGCTCGGCGGCGAAGCGGGCCCCCAGCACCACGTTCGTGGCGCAGGCCTCGCGGTACCCCTCCAGGGGATAGCGCGACATCGAGGCGCCCAGGAACACCAGGTCGTCGAAGGTGGGGAGTGCCCGCTTGGCGCCCCAGCCCCGGATCCGGTAGACGCCGGTGTTGGCGGCCCTCTGGATCTCGGCGATGGCGTTGCGGTCGAAAGTGTACGACTCGCGCAGGTCCCACGGCCGGTGGTTGTCCCGCCCTCCCGAGTCCGTGGCATTCTGCGCTCGCGGGGGAGAGCTGAGGGCGTCGACGTCGTCTACTTTGAAGTTGTAGAGGCGGCGGGCTGAGCCGTAGCGGGTGAATTCGGCGGGGTCGGCGTTGAAGCCAGCGGTGGCGAGGGTGCGTGCCAGGAGGTCGCGGTGTTCGGGGCGCATCTCCTTTGCGACGCAGTCGGCGCCGAGGCTCGCCACCGAGCCGCGCACGAACAGGCGCGCCTCGTAGATGGAGTCGCCCAGGTCGTGTCCCGCATCGCCGAGCACGATCAGGTCGCCGGCCTGGGCCATGAAGGCGCTCATGTGGCCCACGTTGCCGCCTACCACGATCGTGACGCCCTTCATGGAGATGCCGCAGCGGGCCGAGGCGTTGCCCTCGATCACCACCAGCCCGCCGTGGCCGGTCGCCCCTGCGGACTGGCTGGCGTTGCCGGTGATGCGGACCGTTCCCGACATGACGTTCTCGGCCAGGCCGGGGCCGGCGTTGCCGTGCACGGTCAGGTGCGCCTGCTTGTTCATGCCGGCGCAGTAGTAGCCCACGTGACCCTCCACGGTGACCGCCAGGGGCGCGTCCAGGCCGGCAGCCAGTGCGTGCGCGCCCTGCGGGTTGCGGATCGTGAAATCGCCGCCGCCGGCCTCGTGCAGTGTCCGGTTGACCGACCGGAGGTCGGCGTGGGCGAGGTCCAGCACGGCGGCGCCGGCAACGGGGTCGGCTCGGGTCACGATCTCTCCCGGCTCCAGGTGTAGACGACGGCCGGGGCGGGCTCCCAGATGTCGGCGTCGGCGGAACCGGGCAGCACGGCGATACCCCGGTATTCCGAGGACATGGCCACCCAGTCGTCGGTCTCGGCGATGACCCCCGGCTTGCAGGCGATGGGGTCGCGCAGCACGGCGAACCCGTCGCGCACGCCGACGGCGAAGGTGTAGAAGCCGTCGAGGTCGTCGAGGCTGCGCTCGAGCGCCTCGCCGATGGTGTCGCCCTCCCGGAGGCGCCACGACAGGTACCCGGCCGCCACCTCGGAGTCGTTCTCGGTCTGGAAGGTCTCGCCCTTGTTCTCCAGCACCTCGCGCAACCGGTTGTAGTTCGACAGCGAGCCGTTGTGCACCAGGCACGTGTCGGCGCCTGTGGAGAACGGGTGCGAGCCGTTGGTGGTCACCGCCGACTCCGTGGCCATGCGGGTGTGCGCGATGGCGTGGGTGCCGCTGCGCCCCGCCAGGCCGTAGCGCTCGGCCACGCCGCTGGGGTCGCCCACGGCCTTGAACAACTCGATGGCGTGCCCGTAGCTCAGCACGGTCGCCCCCGGCAGGTTCTCGATGAGCCACTGGCGCGCCGCCCTGCCGTCACCTCGCGTGGTGAACGTTGCGTGGTCGTGGATCCGGTCGAGCGAGACGTCGGCGTCGAGAGCGGTGGCCAGCCCCTGTCCGGTCGTGTCCCAGTCCGGCTCGAAGCCCTCGGCCAGGACCGTGATCTTGACCCGGTCCTCGTCGTCGCCGGAGTAGACGGCGAAGCCGGCGCTGTCGAGCCCGCGGTCGCGCATCTGCGTCAGCATGCGTGACGCCAGCAGCCCCAGTTCATGCTCGTGGCGGGCGGTCTTGAGGAAGAGACCGACGATTCCGCACATTTTCCTCACCTGCAGGTTCTCGAGTGTTCCGGACAACCGGATCTCCGGCGAGGCAGGTCCGGTATGCCTAGACTACTATAGTGAAAAATGTTTCCTCCAAGTACTGCTTGCCGGTATAGGCTCCAGGGAAGGGACGACACACAGTCACAAGGGGTTGGACATGAGCAACGACAGGATCGACGAGATTCGGGCACGGGTCGCCGACGATGGCGTCGAGTTCATCTACGCCATGTTCGTGGAGATGCACGGCAAACCCTGCGCCAAGCTGGTGCCGGTGAGCAACCTGGAGGGGTTGATGACCGAGGGCGCCGGGTTCGCCGGGTTCGCCGCGGGACCCATCGGGCAGTCGCCCGCCGACCCGGACATCCTGGCCATACCCGATGCGGACTCGTACATGGTGCTCCCCTGGCAGCCCAACGTGGCCGCCATGCAGTGCGACCCCACGGTGGAGGGTGAGGCGTGGCCGTACGCCCCTCGGGTCATCCTCAAGCGGGCGCTGGCGGTGGCCGCCGAGCGGAACCTCGTGCTGAAGGCGGGCGTGGAGGCCGAGTACTCCCTACTGGCCCGCAACGACGACGGGACGATCCGCGTGGCCGACGAGCGGGATCTCAGCGACCTGCCGTGCTACGACGCCCGGGGCCTCACCCGCATGCTCGACCACCTCACCGAGGTCTCGCGGCACATGGACGCCCTGGGCTGGGGCAACTACGCCAACGACCACGAGGACGCCAACGGGCAGTTCGAGCAGAACTTCCAGTACTCCGACGCACTCACCACCGCCGACCGCCTCATCATCCTGCGGCTCATGATGCACACCCTTGCCCAGCGGCGGGGGCTGCACGCCACGTTCATGCCCAAGCCCTTCGGCGACAAGACCGGCAACGGCCTGCACGCCCACATGAGCCTCTGGTCGGCGGACACCGACGAGCCTCTCTTCGAGACGGACCACGATCCGCGCGGCCTGGGGCTCAGCCCGCTCGCCTACGGCTTCGTCGCGGGCATCCTGCGCCATGCCACCGCCCTGGTGGCCGTGCTGTGCCCCACGGTCAACTCCTACAAGCGCATGGGTGTCGGGCCCCCCGACTCGGGCGCCACGTGGGCGCCCGCCTACGTCTCCTACGGCGGCAACAACCGCACCCAGATGATCAGGGTGCCCGAGCCCGGGCGCATCGAGGTGCGTGCCCTCGACGGCTCGGCGAACCCGTACCTGGCGTTCACCGGGCTCCTGGGCTGCGGGCTGGCCGGCATCGACGCCGGCGCCGACCCCGGCGAGCCGAACCTCGACAACCTCTACACCCTCAGCCTCGCCGAGGTCGCCGAGCGGGGCATCGTGGCGATGCCGCCGACGCTGCTGCATGCGGCGGAGAACCTGGGGGGCGACGACGTGCTGCGGGCCGCGTTCGGTGCCACCCCCGGCGGCGACTACGTGGACTACTTCTCCGAGGTG
The DNA here is from genome assembly GCA_009835395.1 of Acidimicrobiia bacterium. Lineage (GTDB taxonomy): Bacteria > Actinomycetota > Acidimicrobiia > Acidimicrobiales > CATQHL01 > VXNF01. The sequence goes on along the minus strand of VXXM01000075.1, from coordinate 7,516 downwards.
AAGCGCGAGGAGTTCCGCCGCTGGCACGAGCAGGTGACGCAGTTCGAGGTGGACACCTACCTCGAACTGTTCTGAGCCGGCGACGACGTGCAACTGGTGCCCGATTCCGGGCCCGAGGCGGGGGCCGAGGACACTTCGCCGGGAAGCGTCGGCCAGGTCTGTGCGGTCGTCGGCGAGCGGGTGCGGGCCATACGCCGGGACCTGGGTCTCACCATGGCTCAGTTCGCCGAGGCGGCCGGGGTCTCCATCGGCATGCTCTCCAAAATCGAGCACGGCCGCACCGCGCCGAGCATCGCCACCCTCAGCGGCCTCGCCCGAGCCGGGAACGTCCCCATCACGGCCCTGTTCCGCGGGCTCGACGAGGAGCACGACGCCATCATCGTGCGCGCCGGCGAGGGGACCGAGATCATCCACTCCGGCAGCGGGAAGGGACGCAGCTACCGGAGCCTCGGCGCGCTGCGCGGCCCAGACCGGCAGATCGAGCCCCTGCTCATCACACTCTCGACAGCGGATGAGGTCTTCCCGCTGTACCAGCACCCGGGCTCTGAGCTGCTTTACGTGCTGGAGGGATCCATGGAGTACGGCTACGGCTCCAACCGTTACCTGCTGGAGCCCGGCGACACCATGCAGTTCCAGGGAGAGGTGGCGCACGGACCGACGGCCCTGGTGGATCTCCCGGTGCGGTTCCTGTCCCTGAAGGTCTACCCCAGCGCGGCCCGCTGAACCGGTGGCCCGCCCTGAGGTGAGCGATGGCCCGTAGGGGTACCGGCGGGGCGGAGGTCCAGCCGGGCCGTCGCCGGCGTCCCCGTTATCCGGCCCGCTACTCGGCGGCCGCACTGCTGCTGCGCGGCAAGCGTCCCTGGCCGCCGATCTGGCGCAGCGGAGACCTCCGTGACAGCTACGACGTCGTGATCGTCGGCGGGGGAGTGCACGGGCTGGCGACCGCCTACTACCTCGCCTCGAACTGGGGCATCACGAACGTTGCGGTCCTGGACAAGGGGTATCTGGGCGGCGGCGGCTCGGGACGCAATACGGCCATAGTGCGGTCCAACTACCTGACCCCGGACGGCGTGGCCTTCTACGACCGCTCGGTGCAACTCTACGAGCGGCTGGCCGTCGACTTGAACCTGAACGTGATGTTCTCCCGGCGCGGCCATCTGACGCTGGCGCACAGCGACGGTGCGCTGCGCACGATGCGCTGGCGGGCCGAGGTGAACAAGCACCAGGGCGTGGACTCCGAGGTGATCGGCCCGGCGGAGATCAAGCGGCTGGTGCCCGCGCTCGACGTCACCGGGGCGCCCCGGTATCCGATCCTGGGCGCTCTGCACCACCCGCCCGGGGGCATCATCCGCCATGACGCGGTCGTGTGGGGATACGCCCGGGCGGCCGCCGCGCTGGGTGTCGAGATGCACCAGAACACCGAGGTGCTCGACATCGCCACCTCGGGCGGGTCGGGGTCGGATGGCAAGGGCCCCGGCGGGCGAGTCACCGGCGTCCGGACCAACCGGGGGGACGTCTCGGCTCCGGTGGTCGTGAACTGCACGGCGGGCTGGGCGTCGCTGATCGCGGCAATGGCCGGGTTGCGGCTGCCGATCTCCACCCACCCGCTCCAGGCGGCGGTCACCGAGCCCGTCAAGATGTTCCTGCCGGCCGTCGTGGTGTCGGGCTCGCTACACGTCTATGTCAGCCAGACCGACCGGGGTGAGCTGGTCTTCGGCGCAGCGGTCGACCCGCTCGCCACCTACGACACCGGCGGTTCGCTGGCCTTCGCCGAGGAGTTGTCCGGCCACGTGCTCCAGCTGATGCCCGGGCTCGGCCGGATGCGATTGCTGCGGCAGTGGTCGGGGCTCTGCGACATGACCCCGGACTACTCGCCGATCATCGGGCCGACGCCTGTCGACGGGTTCCACTGCGACGTGGGCTGGGGGACCTACGGGTTCAAGGCCGCGCCGGTGGCGGGTGAGCAGCTCGCCGCCTGCATCGCTTCCGGGGAGACCCCGGATCTCATTGAGCCCTTCACGCTGAGCCGGTTCGCCGAGGGCCGGCTGGTGGGCGAGAAGGGCGCGGCGGCGGTGGGGCACTGATGCTGCTGGTCCCGTGCCCGCACTGCGGCCCCCGCAACTCGGCCGACCTCACGCTGGTGGGAGAGAGCGAGTCGCGCCCCGACCCGTCGGCCACCACGCCGGTCGAATGGCGTGCCTATCTCTACGAGGAGCACAACCCGGCGGGCTGGACCCGCGAGACCTGGTACTGCCGCCTCGGCTGCGGGCGCTTCTTCGTGACCGAGCGCCACCGCGGCCAGAACCGCTTCCGCAACCCGCCGCTCGGCGCCCCGGACGAGAGTGCACGCCGGCGATGATCGTGGCACCTTCGCACTCCCGTCATCCCGGCGTAGGCCGGGATCCATTCCTGCTCTGGGTTCCGGCCTCCGCCGGAACGACGATCGGGTGGTATCGGTGAGTCCCCAACGGCTGCCGGCGCGTCCCGGCGAGGTCATCGACCGTGACCGCGCGCTGGCCTTCACCTGGAACGGGCGCGCGGTCAGCGGCTTGGCGGGCGACACGATCGCCTCCGCGCTGGCGGCCGGCGGCTGCAGGGTGTTCTCCCGCAGCATGAAGTACCACCGTCCCCGCGGGATCCTCACCGCCGACTATTGGGATCCGAACACCCTCCTGCAGGTGGGCGAGGAGCCGAACGTGCGCGCCGGCCACCGCCTGCTGGAGGCCGGTATGGCGGTGTCGGCGCAGAACGCCTGGCCGTCGGTGCGCTGGGACGCCAAGGTGCTCACCAACCTCGGCGGGCGCGCCCTCAGCGCCGGCTTCTACTACAAGACCTTCATGCGGCCCCGGTGGCTGTGGCCCGCCTACGAGAAGGTGCTGGCGCGCTTCGCCCCCGGCGGGGTGATCGATGCCGGCAGCGCGCCTCGGCGCCACGACAAGCGCTACGCCCACCCCGACGTGGTGGTGGCGGGCGGCGGTCCCGCGGGGCTGGCGGCGGCGGTGGCCGCGGCGCGGGCAGGCGCCGGCGTGCTGCTGGTAGAGCACGAGCACGCCCTGGGCGGCCATCTCCGCTGGGGCACCAAGCACGAGCGATCAATCGCCGCGGCCCTGGCTGACGCCGCCCAGGTGGCCGGCGTGGAGATCCTCACCGACGCAACCGTGACAGGCCGCTGGGAGGACAACTGGCTCGCCATCGTGGAGCGCGGCGGGGCAGGTGGCCCCGAGCGGCTCATCAAGGCGAGGGCGAAGGTCCTGGTGGTGGCCGCCGGCCTGATCGAGCGTCCCTATGTGTTCGCTGGCAACGACCGCCCCGGCGTGATGCTCTCCCAGGGGGCGCGCCGCCTGCTGAATCTCTGGGCGGTGCGTCCCGGCAGCCGGGCCGTGGTCTGGAGCGCCAACACCGCCGGCGACGCCGCGGCGGCCGACCTGGAGGCGGCGGGTGTGGCCGTGGAGCACGTGGACGCCCGGGCGGGGTGCACCGTGGCGGCTGCGCAGGGGCGGCGTGGCGGTCTGGAGCAGGTCGTGCTGTCAGACGGCACCCGGCTCGAGGCCGACCTGCTGGTGACCGCGGCCGGCTGGACTGCGCCCACCTCGCTGCTGAACATGGCCGGCGTGCGGCCCCGCTACGACCCGGCGGCGGCCCGGTTCTTCCCGGCCGAGCCCGACGTCCCCGAGGCCGGCACGGTGCTCAGCACCGGCGGGATCAGCGGCGACGGCTCGCTGGACGAGCTCGTGGGCCACGGCGAGGCCACCGGTCGCCTGGCTGCGGCGCGGGCCGCAACTCTCGCCCACCGGCTGCAGGTCGCGACTGCCTGGGCGGCTCCCGTGGACGGTCGCGAGCCGCCGGAGGCGCCGGACGAGCGAACGCCGCTGGGGCGCGATCCGCACCCCGAGCTGTATCGGTCGAGCACCGACGGCATCGTGGACCTCTCCGAGGACGTGAGTTCCCGCGACCTGCGCCACGGCGCCGCTGAGGGCTTCGACTCCGTGGAACTCGTCAAGCGCTGGACCACGGCCACGATGGGTTCGGCGCAGGGCAAGCTCGAGACGGTCAACACGGTGGCCGTCCTCGCCGACGCCACCGATTCGACCATCTCAGAGGTGGGCACCACCACCTGGCGGCCTCCGTTCGCCCCCGTGACGCTGGGGGCGCTGGCGGGGCGCATGTTCGAGCCCGTGCGCATCTCCTCGCTGCACGACCTCCACGTCGCCGCCGGGATGACACCCATCCAGGCGGGCCAGTGGATCCGCCCTGAGCACTACGGCGATCCCGCGGCCGAGGTCCGCAACGTCCGCACCAACGTCGGGATCATCGACGTGAGCCCGCTCGGCAAGCTGGACATCCAGGGCCCGGATGCCGCCGACCTGCTGAGCCTGCTCTATGTCAACAAGTGGCGGCGCCTGGCCGCCGGCGCCGTGCGCTACGGCGTGATGTGCGCCGAGGACGGCGTGATCCTCGACGACGGCGTCACCGGGCGCCTCGGCGAGGACCACTACCTGATGAGCACCACGAGCTCGGGTTCGGGCGCCATGGAGGTCTGGATCCAGAACTGGCTGCAGACCGAGCATCCCGACTGGCGGGTGCGGGTGACGCCCGTGACCGACGCCTACACCAGCATCAACGTGGCCGGGCCGCGGTCACGGACGTTGCTGGAACGTCTCGTCGACGACGTTGACCTCGGCCCGGAGGCGTTCAAGTACATGCAGGTGCGGCGGGGCACGGTGGCCGGAGTGGCGGGCTGCGTCATGTGGCGCATCGGCTTCACCGGCGAACTGTCCTACGAACTGCACGTCCCCGCCGGTTTCGGGCCCCACGTCTGGCAGGCGTTGCTGGCCGCCGGTGCCGACCTTGGCGTGGCACCGTTCGGCCTGGAAGCCCAGCGCATCATGCGTCTCGAGAAGGGGCACTTCATCGTGGGCCAGGACACCGACGCCCTCACGAAGGCGCCGACCGCCGGCCTGGAGCGGCTGATCAAGCTGGACAAGCCGGACTTCTGTGGCCGGCCCGAGTTGCAGTGGGCGCTCGATGGCGAGCCGGGAGCCGAAGATCCCGAGGCCCTGCCGCGGCTGGTGGCGGTGCAACCGACCGACCCTGCCTACGTGCCGCCGGAGGCCTGCCAGATCGTCGTCGCCGGGTCCGATGGCAACGAGCGGATCATCGGGCGCATCACCTCGTCGCGGTTCTCGCCCACGCTGGAGCGCTCGATCTGCCTGGCGCAGGTGGAGGCAGCCCACGCCGCCCCCGAGGGCACCCTCACCATCGTCGGCACCGACGGCCGTCGCCGCTCGGCGCTGATCATCGCCCACCATGCCCATTTCGATCCCGAAGGCGAGCGCCTCCGTGTCTGAGCAAGTCGAGTTCGCAAGCCCACTGGCCGGCGCCGGTGAGGCGAGTGGCGGGGGCTGGAGGCTCAGCGATGAGTCGGCGACCTCGAAGTTGCTGGTGTACGAGAGCTTCGAGCCCGACGGGGAAGCGGAGTGGCATCTGGGGGTCGGCTTCGGCGCCGCGACGACCGCCGGAGACGGCTCGCTGGTCTGCGGCGTCCGTCCTGGCGAGTGGCTGCTGCTGGGTGGATCGCCCCCATCGGCTCCGGATATGTCCGGCGTGGTGACGGTGGACATGACGCACGGCCTGGGGATGTTCCGGCTGGCAGGTCCCGCGGCCACTGACGTGCTCGCTGCGGTGTGCAGCATCGACACCACCGAGGCGATGTTTCCCGACGGGGCGGTGTGCGGCGCCTCGGTGGCGCGGGTGGCGTGCACCCTGGTGCGGAACGACGTGGCGGGCGAGCGCTCCTATCTCATCCTGTCGCAGCGCTCGTCGGGTCGCTACCTGTTCGACGCTGTGCGGGACGCAGGTGTCCGATAGCCCAACTGCCAAGCACTCTCAGTACCAGCACGGCCAGGAACAGCGCCACCGAGCTGAGCGCCATGGTGCCGCCGGCGGCGGTGTCGTGGTGGTAGCTGACGAGGATGCCGATCGTCGTGGTGATTGACCCCAGCACGACTGCTGCCGCCATGATCAGCGGGACCCGGCGCAGGAACAGTGCAGCAGTGGCCGGCGGCCCGATGAGCAGGGCGAACACCAGCAGCGTGCCGACCACCTCGAACGAGGAGACGATGGCCACCGCAAGGAGTGCCAGGAGTAGGAAATGGGTGAGTCGGGGCCGGAGGCCGAGTATCTGGGCCTGGGTCTCGTTGAAGGTGAGCACCAGGAAGGCCCGGTAGAGCAGCAGCGAGCCGCCCGCGGAGATGGCTGTGGTGATGATCTGGCGCTGGATGTCGGCGTCGTCCACACCCGTGATGGAACCGAACAGCAGCGCGGTGAGATCGCCCCCGTAGCTGCCGGACTGGCCGGACATGATGACCACGGCCAACGCCAGCATGCCGACGAACAGCAGGCCGATGGCGGTGTCGGTGGGTAGCGGCGAGTAGCGGCGCAGGGCACCGATCCCGCTGACCACGACGAGAGCCGCCAGCAGGGCGCCGAGCGTCACGTTCCCGCCGAGGATGGTGGCGATGGCGATGCCGGGGAGCACTCCGTGGGCCAGAGCGTCGCCCAGGAAGCTGAGCCCCCGCAGGACGACCCAGGTGCCGATGATCGAGCAGGAGAGCACCGCCAGCAGGCCCGCGTAGAGGGCGCGCCGCATGAACGGGTTGGCGACGAACGGCTCGATCCACCAGGCCCACGGGTCGGTCAGGAACTCCACAGGGGTGTTCTAGTCGTTCGGGGAGTGAGAGCCATTCGCAGCCGGTATCCCGCCGGTCCGGCCTGCGCGGCCGGCCGCTGGTGTGGCCGGCCGCGGTTCCTTCTGGTGGGGGAGTCTCAGCCGCTCAGTGCCTCGGCGATGGTCCGGGCGTTATGACGCATCATGGTGAGGTAGGTGTCGGCCCCTGACCCCTCCTCGCCGAGAGCGCCGGAGTAGAGGCTGACCACGCTGACGCCCTCGAGCCGGTCGGCCAGGGCGGCCGCGATGTCCCTGCTGTGGCTGAGGTACTCGGAGAAGATGGCCGGCACCCCGGTCTCCTCGATGAGTTCCGCCAGTGCCTCCAGGCTCGCCGGGCTGGGCTCCGCCAGCGTCGAGAGCGACGGGATGACGGTGCCGATGACCTCGAAGTCGTAGCGGTCGGCGAAATAGCCGAACGCGTCGTGGTTGGTCACGAGCTTGCGGCTCGCTGCGGGCACCGTGGCCAGGGTGTCGGTGATGTCCTCGTGGAGTTGGCCGAGTTCGGCCAGATAGGCGTCGACGCAGGCCGAGACCCTGTCCGCGTCCAGTCCGTGCTGTTCCACGAGCACTGCGGCAAGGCTCTCGACGGCCTGTGCCACTCGCACCGGATCGAGCCAGACGTGCGGGTCCTCCGAGCCGTGGTCGTGGTCATGGTGTCCGTCTTCGTCCTCGTGGTCGTCGTGGTCGTCCATTTCGTCGTGGTCGTGCTCGTCCTCGTGCTCGTCCTCGTCGTGGTCGTGGATCTTGTAGACATCTAACACAAAAAGAGACTTGGCGTCATGTGGTTTG
>VXXM01000014.1 GCA_009835395.1 Acidimicrobiia bacterium | reverse complement strand
CCGGGAGACCCGCACCAGCGCGCCGCAGTCCCCACAGCCCACCTTGGCGGTGCCCTCGCCCCACTGATGCTGCTTCAAGAACAACGTCTCGGTGCCGGTGGTGGTGACCCGCTCGGACCGTTCCGCGGGCAGGCCCCCGGACCGGTAGCGCACCGAGAAGCAGCGACTCTCGGGGTCCGGAACCAGCGTGTCGCCCTCCTCCAGCTGGCGGCGCTGCCACGCCACCTCGTCCCAGAACCGCTCCAGGCTCACCGGCGCCCGCGGCGGCTTCGGCTCGAAGCTCAGATGTCTGTTCCCCCCGACAAATTCCATGTCTGTAAGACTACCAACACCTGTACCGTCTATCAAGTCAAAGTCAACGAATTCAACGAAATCCCCAACAAATCCACACGACACCGCGGCACGCCACCAACAGCCGTGAATTCACCACCGGTGTGATGATGGCGCAAAGGCGGAGAACCCGATCAGCATCGAATCCGATGTGAACTCACTACCGATGTGATGGTGATGTCACCGTCGTGTCGCCGGACCGGACGATGGCTCGGCCGGTGGTTCGTGGCGCGCCAGTTCGTCCAGAAGGCGGGCGCCGAACTCGATCCGGCGCGGCAACTGCAGCGCGGCTTGAACCGATGCCGCGTCGACTTCCAGGTCGTAGCGGCGCTGGACGTGTTCCACGACCGATTCGGGCGAAATCGGGCAACATTCCGCTTCCTCCGCCAGCAGGTGGTCGCGCACCTCAGCGGCCAGGCTCGCCCGTGTGATGCCGTCCCAGGGATCCGGCAAGTCCCTCCGACTCGAACTGAACCAACGGTCATCACGGGTGACGTAGTGCCGACTCCAGTTGATACCACGGTCGTTCCGCATGACGACACGTCGGCCGTCGCTCAAGTCGGCGAACTCGGTGAAGTTGACGCCGGCTTGTCTCCTTCGTCGCCGCCGCTCCCGGTACCGCTCCAACCGGCGCTGCCAGCGCGGCGCTTGGTCCACGGTGTTGTGGACCCACGTGACCTGCCCACGGAAGCGCCGCCGACGGGTCAGGGCGATGTTCGGGTCGGGGCGATCTGCTCTCTCCGGCGCCGGCGGAAGGTTGAAGTAGACCGTCGGTTCTTTCCGGGCGAACGGGTCGTCGTCGCTCAGTTCGCAAACGGCCCCGAAGACAACAACACTCGGCACGGACGGCCTCACGACCAACCCGGGGCCCGACACCCCGAACCCGCGCCGGTCACGATCGCGATCTCCCGTCCAGGCGTCCCATCGACATCATCATCGCACCCGGTCAGGCGGGTGCGGAATTGGCGCCAAGGATCTGCTCGATACGCCCCAGCGCCGCTGCCGCCTGCTCCGTGCAGGGTCATGCCCGAACGTTCGGGGCCGCCGGGTGCTTTGAGGTGGGCTGACTTAGGCTGTGGGGAGGGCCGGGACGACCGAGGAGAACTCACGATGCCCCAACGCCTCACCGAGCCGCTGATCCGCGACCGCGACGGTGACCTGCGGCCCGCCAGCTGGTCCGAGGCTCTCGCCCGTACCGCCGAGGGCCTGCAGCGCTCGGTCGGGCGTCACGGTGCGACGAGTTTCGGCACGTTCAGCTGCTCCAAGGCCACGAACGAGCTGAACTACGCCCTGCAGAAGTTCGCCCGCACCGTCATCGGCTCGAACAACATCGACAGCTGCAATCGCACTTGACATGCCCCCAGTGTCGTCGGTCTGACGACGGTCTTCGGAGTGGGGGGAGGGACGAGTTCGTACGAGGAACTCGAGCACACCGATCTGATCCTGCTGTGGGGCTCCAATGCCCGCAACGCCCATCCGATCATGTTCCACCGCATGCTGGTCGGCCGGAACAACGGCGCCAAGCTGGTGGTCATCGACCCGCGACGCAGCGCCTCGGCGAGCTTCGCCGACCTGTGGCTGGGCGTGGACGTGGGGTCCGACATCGCCCTGGCGAACGCCATGGCCGCCGAGATCATCGCCGCGGGACTGCACAACGAGTACTTCATCGGCCATGCCACGGTCGGCTTCGAGGACTACGTCGCCACCGTGGAGCCGTACACCCCCGAGCGGGCGGCTTCGATCACGGGGGTCCCGGCTGAGGCGATCATCGAGTTGGCCCACCTCTACGCCACAGCCGAGCGCGCCCAACTCTGCTGGACACTCGGCATCACCGAGCACCACAACGCCGCCGACAACGTGTTCGCGCTCATCAACCTGGCGCTGCTGTGTGGCCACGTTGGGCGCTACGGCTCCGGCCTGGCGCCGCTGCGGGGCCAGAACAACGTCCAGGGCGGCGGCGACATGGGTGCGCTGCCGAACCGCCTGCCCGGCTTCTGTGACCTCAGCGACGAGCCCGGGCGGCAGCGTTTCGAGGAGGTCTGGGGCGTGCGGGTGCCGCCGGAGAGCGGCTGGCACCTGTCGGAGATGTTCGAGGCCATGGCGGATCGGCGCCTGCGCTCGCTGTACGTGGTCGGCGAGAACCCGGCCGACTCCGAGGCCGACGTGGCGCACGCCCGCCGCGTGCTCGCCGACCTGGAGTTCCTGGTGGTGCAGGACATCTTCCTGACCGCCACGGCGCAGTTGGCCGACGTGGTGCTGCCCGCCGCGGCCAGCTTCGCCGAGACCACCGGCACCGTGACCTCCAGCGAGCGGCGCGTGCAACTGGTGCGGGCCGGAGTCTCGCCGCCCGGCGAGGCGCGCGACGACCTGGCGATCGTATTCGCCCTGGCGCGGGAGTTGGGTCACGACTGGGGCGAGCCCGACGCGGAGGCGGTCTGGGACGAGTTGCGGTCGCTCTCTCGCTTCCATGCCGGGATGAGCTACCGGCGCCTCGATGCGCTGGGCGGCATTCGCTGGCCGTGCCCCGACGAGGAGCATCCGGGGTCGCAGATCCTGCACGAGCGCCTCTGGGCCGATCCCCTGGAGGGGCCGCCGGTGCCGTTCGTGCCCGTGGAATGGGAGGCGCCCCTGGACGATCTCGACGAGCAGTACCCGATCCGCCTGACCACCGGGCGGCGGCTGGACTCGTTCAACACCGGAGTGCAGTCGGGATCGTTCGCCTCGCCGCTGCGCCGCCGGGAGGCGCTGGACGTGTGCGCCGCCGACGCCGCGCGCCTCGGTATCGCCGAGGGCGAGGTGGTGCGAGTGGTGTCCCGGCGCGGCGCCGTGGAGGCTCCGGTGCGCTTCGACCCCGATCTCACCGAGGGCCTGGCGTTCCTGACCTTCCACTTCCCCGATCAGGTCGACACGAACCTGCTCGTGCCCGACGACTGGGATCCTCTCTCGGGGACCGCGGGCTTCAAGGCGACCGCGGTACGCATCGAGCCTCTCGCCCGCTGACGGTCCGCCGCCGGGCGCCGTCACGCCTCGCTCGAAGGCTCCTCCTCCGGCTCGTCGTCCGGCTCCTGCTCCGGCTGCTCCTCGGCCGACGCCTCGGCGCGCTGCAGAGGGAGCGTGATGGTCATCTCGGTGAACTCCCCCGGAGCGGTGTCCACGGCGATGGTGCCGCCGTGCTCGCGGACGATGTCGTTGGTGATGGCCAGACCCAGCCCCGTTCCCTGATCGGTGGGCTTCGTCGTGAAGAACGGGTTGAAGATCTTGTCCACCACGTCGGGCGGGATCCCGTCGCCGTTGTCGCGGATCTTGATCTCGATGCTTTCAGCCGTCCTGCGGCTGGAGGTGCGGACCGTGGGCATGTAGGAGTGTTCCTCGCCCGCGCTCGCCAACCTCTTGCGCTTCTCATCGGTCGCATGGCAACTGTTGCCGACCATGTTGATGAACACCCTGCCCAGGTCCTGGGGTAGTACGTCGAGTTCGCCGACCTCGGGATCCAGCTCGAACTCGAGGTTCAACTGGAAGTCCGGATCCACGGCCCGGGCGCTGTGGAAGGCCAGCCTGGTGTGCTCCTCGAGGAGTCCGTTGATGTCCGCGAGCCGCCACTCGCCGGTCTCGCGACTCATCGTGAGCATGTCGTGCACGATGCGGTTGGCGCGATCACCGTGCGAGCGGATGCGCTCGAGATTCTCGGTGAGATCGGCGGCGATGTCACCGATGAGTTCCCGCTGCTCGTCGGTCAGCTCGCCCTCGGCCTCCTCGAGCACCTCCTCGAGCTCCTCGATGAGTTCGGCGGAGACCTCGGAGAAGTTCTTCACGAAGTTGAGGGGATTGCGGATCTCGTGCGCCACCCCGGCTGTCACCTCGCCCAGCGCAGCCAGCTTCTCACGCATGACGATCTGGTCCTGCGCCCTGTGCAGTTCGTCCAGGACCTGCTCCAACTGGTTGTTCTTCTCGCCGAGTTCCTCGGCCAGCTTCTCGACCAGGTTGAGGCGTTGCACCTCCAAGGCGTGGCGCCGGAAGATCTCCAGGGCGTCGGCCATCTCCGACACCTCGTCCCGGCCGCTGATGACGACCTCGTCCTCCAGATCCCCGTCGGCCATGCGCCGCATCCGGTTCGAGAGCTGGTTGAGCCGGCGCAGCAGCACGCGGCTGACGAACCCCAGGATGATCGAGAGGCCCACGACCACGCTGATGCCGGCGATCACCAGTAGCAGGATGCGCGAGGTCCCGATCGCATCGGAGGAGGCCGAGGTCGCCTCGTCGGCGTCGCTCTGGGCGTTGCTGATCAGCTCCTGCACCCCGGAAGCCAACTCGGCTGCCTGGACGCGGTTCTGGGCCAGCAGCTCGCGCTGGCGTTCACCGAGTTCCAGTTGCCGCGTGATGAGGGCGAAACCGCTGTCGGTGCCGACGCCTAACTCGAACAGCTCTGTCAGCACGGAGACCAGGTAGCCGCGCTGGGCGATCAGGCCGATGGCGGCCGCGCTGATCTCGATGCGGTCGGTGACCGATTCGAAGCTCTCCTGAAGGGGCTCGATGAGAGCCGCGTTGGAGACGCTGAAGGCGCTGGAGAGCAGCTGGGTGGCGATGGCCGTGTCGGTCTGCAGAGCCAGCAGGTGGCGGTAGCGGATGATCTGCGCCTCGGTGAAGTGCCGCTCGCGCGGCACGGGGGGCTCGCCGATCTGCCGGTAGCCGGTCATCTGGTAGAAGAGTTGCTCGTCGAGTGCCGGCAGCAGGATGTCGTCCAGTTTCTGGCTGATCTCGGCGAGTTGCACGCGCAGGGCCTCGATCTCGACGGCGAGCGCGAACGACGTCGGCATCTCGACTTCGATCTGGGCGATGTTGGACTCGAGCTGCCGGGCACGTGAGCGGATCGCCACGAACAGCGCCGCATCGATGTCCTGCTGTTCCAGAAGCTCCAACTCGCCGCGGAACTCATCCTGCGTCTCCACGATCTCCGCCGAGACCGCGTCGAGCTCCTGCGGTGTGGCCGCCACGGTCAGGCGCGGGGCCGCGGCAACCAACTGGCCGCTCAGCTCGGTGACCCGGAAGGCGGTGACGATCCGCGGCAGGCTCTCCTCGTTGACGCGGTCCTGGGTGCCCTCGATGCTGTTGAACGACAGCCAACTCACGGCGAGGGCGGCGACGGTCAGGGAGACGAGAACGCCGATCGCGACGTACATCTGCGTCGAGATCCGGAGGGCGAAGTCCAGCAGGCTACGCAGCCGATCTCTCAGCATGGGTGGACCCCCCTGGGGGCCGGGGCCGCCCGCGGCTCGGGAGCGCTCATGAGGGACCGTCCTCACATCGAGACGGTCGCGACGTAGCGACCGTCTCGGATCACGGTGAGGAAGACGGCGTCGGAGCCCTGATTGTCGTCGCCGCCGAAACGGAGTTCGAAACCGTCGATGTCCACCGGCGCGCCCCGCAGGATCTCATTGAGGAAGCAGGTCCGGCTCAGGTCGCGCCCGCAGCGCTCGAGTCCGACGATCGCCATGCGGCCGGCCAGGTAACCCTCCAGCGAGACGAAACCGGGCGCGGCGTCGGGGTCGTGCGCCGCCAGGGCGTCGAGGTACGAGGCCACGACCGGCAGCGAGTCATCGTCGGGGAAGGGCACGACCTGGGTCACGAACACGCCGTCGCCGAACGGGCCCAACTCCTCGGCCAGAGCGTTGGCGCCGACGAAGGAGATCGTGACGAACGTCCAGTCCTCGCCGACGTAGCGAGCCCAGGCGATCAACGCGGCGACGGGCTGGTAAGCCCCCACCAGGACGACAGCGTCGGGATCGCCCAGTTGGAGGTCCAGCAGGGCGGTGCGCACCGCCGTCGTGTTGCGGGGATACAGCCCGATGGCGACCGGTTCCATGTCCCGCCGGTCGAGGGCCTGCAGGACCCCGCGGTAGCCGGCGCGGCCGAAGGAGTCGTCCTGGAACATGACCGCGATGCGGTCGACGCCCTGATCGGCGATCAGCCTGGCGACGATCTCCTCCGTCTCCTGGTAGTAGGAGGAGCGCAGGTTGATGATGTTGCGCCAGCCGTCATCGCGCAGGAACTCCGCCCCTGTGAACGGGGCGATGAAGGGGACATCCGCGGCCGCAGCGACCGGTGTGGCCGAACGTGATGTGGGCGTGCCGACCTCGCCGATCAGCGCGAACACCCCGTCGGTCTCGATGAGCTGCTGGGTGTTCGTGACCGCCGCCTCCGGCTCGTAGGCGTCGTCCAGGGACGCCAGATCCAGTCGCCGGCCGTGCACGCCGCCGTTGCGGTTGGCCTCGGCGAAAGCGGCCTCGATGCCGAGGCGCATGTTCAAGCCGAGTTCCTGGGCGGGACCGCTGAAAGCGGCCGACTGACCGAATAGGACCGCGTCGTCGAAGATTCCGTTGCCGGCCGGCGGCGACTCCGGACCGCCCGGGGACTCGCCGGGCGAAGCGGGTTGGGTGGTGGAGGTGGGCGGAGGCGGCTCCGGGTCGCCGGCGGAGCAGGCTGTGCTCACCAGCGCCACGAGAGCGAAGACCCCCAGCGCCGAGGTGAACCTGCGGCGCAGCGGTTCGGTCATTCCGTCTGCCGCGTGACCAGGGTCAGATGGTTCCGTTCCCCATCCCGGCGGTAGCTCAGATCGTCGGTCAGCGTGCGAACCAGGTGGATCCCCAGCCCGCCGATGGCCCGGTCCTCGAGAGCCGCGTTCACGTCGGGTTGGGGGGCGTCGTTCAGCGGGTCGAACGCGGCGCCGTCGTCGGAGATCTCGACGGTGATCGTCTCGGGCTCGCTGATGATGTCGATCTGCACGCTCGAGGCACCGCCGTAGGTCATGGCGTTCAGCGCCAACTCCTCGATGATGAGATGCAGCTTGAAGGCGAGATCATCCGGGCAGTGCTCGAGGCGGCCGAACTCCTCGAGTGACGCCTCGATGTGCCGGAGGGCGTCGTCGACGGACTCGTGCTGCGAACTGCCGACCTCGAGCCGGAATCGACCGCTCAACTGCCCGACTCGCTTCGGTGCAGCGTCAGGCAGGTGATGTCGTCGGATTGGGGGGTCTCCCCGGCGAAGGCGTGGACCGCCTTGAAGACAGCCATCGTCGTGTCCTCCGCGTCGTTGGGCGGGGTCTCGGCGAATATCGCTGCCAACCGCTCCATACCGAATTCCTCGGCCTCGACGTTCATGGCCTCGCTGACCCCGTCGGTGTAGAGGAACAGGGTGTCACCCGGCCCGACATTGATGGTGTTGTGGGCGAACTCCATGCCGGCCATCACCCCGAGGATGATCCCGCCGGTGCGCGGGAGCAACGACGAGCTTCCGTCCGGTCGGACGAGGAGCGGCTCGTTGTGCCCGCCGTTGGCGTAGGTGAAGTCTCCCGTGGCGGGGTCGTAGATCCCGTAGAGCAGCGTGACGAACATCTCGGTGTCGTTCGTCTCGCGCAGGAGGTCGTTGACCTCCTGCAGCACGTCGCCGGGGTCCTCGCAGCCGATGGATGCGCCTTTCAACAGGGTGCGGCTGGACATCATGAACAGCGCCGCGGGCACCCCCTTGTCGGACACGTCGGCGATGCACAGCCCGATGCGACCGTGCTCGAGGTTGATGACGTCGTAGAAGTCGCCCCCGACATTGCGGGCCGGTTCCATGTGGGCGAAGACCTCGTAGTCGGCCTGGCGAGGGAACCGCGTCGGGAGGATCGACTTCTGCATCTTGTTGGCGACGTCGAGTTCCTTCTGCAGCGAAACCAACTGGTCGCGGGAGGCCAGGGCGGCGCGCCACTCGGTGAGGTGCGCGAGGGTCCGTTCGATGGTGATGCGCAGGTCGGCGAAGTCGAGGGGCTTGGTGACGAAGTCGAACGCACCGCGGTTCATCGCCGTGCGGATGTTCTTCATGTCGCCGTAGGCCGAGACGATCACCGACTTGATGTTCGGGTCGACGGTGGGGATCTGCTCCAGGAGCGTCAGCCCGTCCATCTGCGGCATGTTGATGTCCGAGAGCACCATGTCGATGGTGTCGTCCTCGTTCAGCTTCTCGAGCGCCTCGATGCCGTTGTGGGCGAAGACGAAGCTGTAGCGCCCGGCGCGGATGTCGCGCCGCATGCGCTGCAGCATGAGCGGCTGCAGGTCGACCTCGTCGTCCACGACGAGGATCTTGTACTGGGCTTCGGCCATCGCTTCCGGTCCCTCCGGCGCGCTCGCTCGGGGTCGCTCCGTGGTTCGTCCGCGCAGAGTCGCTCGGGCGCTAGTCCGTCAGCCCTCCTGCGCGGCGAGGGCGGTCTCGGGAGAACTGTGGATAGCGATGATCTGATCGAAACCGCTGATGATGAAGAGTTCGTGAACCGACGAGGACAGCGAGCAGATGGAGAAACCGACGTCACGCTGGCGGAGGTTCTTGGCGCTGAGCAGGATGATGCGCAACCCGGCGCTGCTGATGTAGTCCAACGCGGCGAGGTTCAGGATGACCGCGCTGTCCTCCGCGCCGATGTTGGCCTCCAAGGCGTCCTGGAATTCGCTCGCGTTCGATCCGTCGACCCTGCCCGCGGTGTTGATGATCACCGTCGAGCCCCGACGCTCGGAAGTCACTTCCATCATGTTTGCTCCTTACCTGCCATCGGGTGATTCCCCACTGCGCGCGCCCGTCACGGGCGCTCCGACAATCTAGCCGTGCCAGGAGACCATGCGAGTGTCCCCGCAAGGCTCGCCGCAGAACGATAGTCCCGTTCGCCGCGGTCCCTGCAATCCGGCCCGGCTGCCCTGATTGTGCGGCGCTCCGGCGACGACCATAATTCCCGTTGTGTCCGCGTCACCGATGCCAGGGTCGCAGTGCCGGGGGGGAGGCGCGGCATGACCGTTCTGACGAGGGAACTGCGCGACTCGTTCGCCGCGTCGGTCAGGGCGGTCGACGAGGCGTGCTTGCTGCCACCGGTCATCTACACCTCTCCGGAGTTCTACGAATTCGAGCGGCGGGCCGTATTCCAGCGCGAGTGGCTCTGTGTCGGGCGGGCCGATCAGGTCCCCAACCCGGGGGACTTCCGCTGCATCACCCTTGCCGGGGAGCCGCTGATCCTGTTGCGCGACGGCGACGGTGAGATCGGGGTCATCTCCGCGGTCTGCCAGCACCGCGGCATGGTGCTGGCCGAGGGTTCCGGCAACACGCGCCGCCTCACCTGCCCCTACCACCACTGGTCCTACGGTCTGGACGGGGCGCTGCTGGGCGCGCCGGCGATGGAGCGCGCCGTCGGTTTCGACAGGGCCGACCACGGTCTGCCGCGCCTGCGCACCGAACTCTGGCAGGGGTTCGTGTTCTGCAATTTCGACGCCGACGCTCAGCCGCTGGGGCCCACCCTGGGGAAGATCGACGACATCCTGGAGAACTTCGGTCTTCCCGACACGGTGACCCGCGAGGGCAAGACGCTGCCGAACCTGCCGTGGAACTGGAAGGTCATGATGGAGAACTTCAATGACCCCTACCACGCCAGCCGGCTGCACGGCCCACTCCAGACGTTCGCCCCCAGCCATCTCAACGACTACCTGCCCTGGGATCCCGACGACGGGGCCATCGGTCGCATCCAGCACTTCACGGATATCGACGGCTCCTTCAACCCCACAAAGAAGTGCATCCTGCCCGTGTTCGCGAACCTCACCGAAGCGCAGCGGCGGCGTGGTTCGTTCGTCCTGATCCCGCCGACGCTGTCGCTGGCGATCGTGCCGGACGAGATCGCTTACTTCATCATCAGTCCGGACGGGCCGGGCGAGATCACCATCCACATCGGGTACTGCTTCGAGGCCTCAGCGCTGGCGGACCCGATGTTCGAGTACCTCTTCGAGCAGGCCGAGCAGGGGGTTGATAATTTCAACGTGCAGGATGTCTACGCAGACCGCATGGTGCAGAAGGGCTTGAACTCGGTGTTCGCGCCGCGCGGCCGCTATTCGTGGCAAGAGGAGACCCTGGCGCAGTTCAACCGCTGGCTGGTTAGCCGCTACGAGCGGCACTGGCCGTCGAATTCCAGCTAGCCGATCGGCCGGCTGGCATCTGCGGCAGCGAGGATTGGAGCGACAAGGTGAAACCCGCAAGATTCGAATACGTCGCCGTGGAGTCGGTCGCCGAGGCCACCGAGGCGCTGGCCGATTCCGAGGACGCCCGGGTGCTGGCGGGAGGGCAGAGCCTCGTACCGCTGATGAACCTGCGCCTGGCTCGTCCGAGCCTGCTCGTGGATGTGAACGGCCTGGGGGCGCTGTCGGGTTTCGAGGCCCGCAATGGCACGCTGCGATTCGGCGCCATGTGCCGCCACCGTTTCCTGGAGACCGACCCGGCGGTGCGTCGCCAAGCGCCGATCGTCGCCGAGACGGCCGGGCTCATCGGCCACGTCGGGATCCGCAACCGGGGCACGCTCGGTGGCAGCATTGCCCACGCCGATCCCGTGGCCGAGTTGCCGGCACTGCTCGTGGCGCTGGATGGGAATGTGGTTGCCAGCGGCACCACCGGTGAGCGGACGGTTCCCGCCGCCGAGTTCTTCGCGGGGCCCTTCATGACCAGCCTCGAGCCCGCCGAGTTGCTGACCGCGGTGGAGATTCCCGCGCACAGCGAGGGCGACGGGGGCGCGTTCTCGGAATTCGTCCTTCGCCACGGTGACTTCGCCACCGCGGGTGTGGCCGTCATACTGCACCGCGACGAGGGCGGTGCATGTGACCGGCTTCGGGTCGCCGGCTGCGGTCTCGGCCCGATCCCGATGGACCTGAGCGCGGCGGGAGAGTTCCTGCTGGGCGAGTCCGCTCTGACCGACGGCGGAGCGGACGAACTGGGCAGGCGGGTGGCCGCGGCGTCGGACCCGACCGGAGACGTGCACGGCTCGGGCGAATATCGCCGCGAGCTCGCTGCCGTGCTCGCCGCCGATGCTGTGCGAAGAGCCTGGGGACGGGCAGGATCGGCCGGCCGCGGCTGAGCGCGCTCCGATCACGAGAAGGAGGAATGCAATGAGGAGTGGATCTTCATGACAGATGTCAGGTTCTCTCTCAACGGCGAGGCCGCGGAGGTCGACGTCGAGCCGCGCGAGTTGCTGCTCGACACGCTGCGGGACCGCCTCTCCATGACAGGGGCTCACGCAGCCTGCGAACAGGGCGCCTGTGGCGCGTGCACCGTCTTGGTCGGCGGCGCCAGCGTGCGGTCCTGCCTCATGTTCACCGTCCAGGTGAACGGTGCCGAGGTGCGCACTATCGAGGGCGTCGGATCGCCGGGAGCGCTGCATCCGATCCAGCAGGCGCTGTCGACCCACCACGGCTTGCAGTGCGGCTACTGCACGCCGGGCATGGTCCTCACGGCGCTGGAGATGTTCGAGGCCGACCCGCACCCGAGCCGGGACGAGATCGTGGAGTGGATGTCGGGCAATCTCTGCCGCTGCACCGGCTACATCAACATCGTCGGCGCGCTGGAAGCCCTCGCCGGCACCGCCGAGGCGCAGTCATGACCGCTGTCGCGCCCCCGGTGGCACCGCCGGAGACCACTACGGGAACCCTCCGCCGCGAGGACACCCGGCTGCTCTGCGGCCAGGGTGAGTACCTGGGCGACGTGCAGAGGCCGGATCTGAAGCACATCGCCATCCTGCGCAGCCCGTTGGCCCATGCCCGGATCCGCGACATCGACGTCTCGGGTGCCCTCACGCTGCCCGGAGTGATCGGCGCGTTCACGGGAGCCGAACTGGCCGCCGACACCGGCACGTTCAACCACCACCTGGAAGCGATCCCGACGCTGCGCCAAATCAACTGGTCGGTGCTCGCGGTCGACAAGGTGCGTTTCGTGGGTGAGGCGGTCGCCGCCGTGGTCGCCGACAGCCGCTACATCGCCGAGGACGCCCTCGAGCTCATCGAGGTCGACTACGAGGAACTGCCGGCGGTCAGCGACGTCGAAGCGGCGCTGGAGGGGGATTCGCCGCAGCTCTACGAGGACTGGGGCGACAACGTCTTCCTGTACATCCCGGGCCCTCACGGCGACACCGAGACGGCGTTCGCCAACGCCGACGGGGTGCTGGAGGAGAAGTTCACGCACCACCGCATCATCGGACTGCCGCTGGACGGCCACGGTGCACTCGGGGAGTTCGACCCCGCCACGGGCCGTCTGGTGCTGCACGCCTCCACCCAGATCCCGCACTTCCTGCGCACCGTGCTCGCGGAGATCACCGGACTGAGCGAGGCCAAGATCCGGGTCGTGGCGCCCGACATGGGCGGCGGCTTCGGGAACAAGGTCCACATGGTTCGCGAGGAGGCGCTCGTGGCGGTGCTGGCGATGCGGGTCCGCCACCCGGTCGTCTGGAAGCAGGACCGCACCGAGAGCCTCACCGCCAGCGTGCACTCGCGCCAGCAGGTGCACAACGTGGAGGCGGCGTACCGCAACGACGGGCGGATCCTCGGGCTGCGCGCCGAGATCATCGCGGATGTCGGGTCGCCGGAGCTCTATGTCATCGGCGCCGGGCCTGCGATCGTCACCACGGCCATCGTGCCCAACTGCTACGACCTGCAGGACTACGCCTTCGAGTTGCGCTGCGTGGCGACCAACAAGGCGCCGATGGGCGCCTACCGCGGCTACGGCCAGGGGCAGGCCGTATTCCTGATCGAGCGGGTGCTGGACCTGGTGGGCGAGAAGCTCGGCATCGATCCCGTGGAGATGCGCCGGATCAACATGATCCCCGACGAGCAACGCCCCTACGTGACTGCCACCGGCGCCGTGCTGGACTGCGGCAGCTTCCATGACCAACTCTCGGACCTCCTCGAGGGCGCGGACTACGACGCAGCCTGCCGTCGGCGCGACGAGGCGCGGACCGAGGACCGTCTCGTCGGGGTGGGGATCGCGCAAATGGTGGAGGCCACCGCTCCCAACATCCATGGTCTGGCCGGGCAGTTCGGCGTCTACGAGATGGCGATGCTGGCGGTGCAGCCCGACGGCAAGGTGAACGTGGTGGTCGGCACCAAGTCCCAGGGCCAGGGGCACGAGACCATCTTCGCCAAGGCGGCGGCGGACGAACTGGGCATCAGCCCCGACGACGTCACCGTCAGCGACGGTGACACCGGAGTCCTGCCCTACGGCAGCGGCACCTGGGGCAGCCGTTCGGTCGTGATGGGCGGCGGAGCGGTCATCAAGGCCGCGCGCCAGGTGCGCGACAAGATGGTCGCCATCGCCGCCGGACTGCTGGACGCGCCCGCCGATCAGATCACCGTCTCCGACGGGTTCTTCCGCTTCGGCGAGGCGGCCATCCCGTTCGCCCAGATCGCTTCCGCGGCGTACCTCCACACCTTCCTGCTGCCGCCGGGCATGGACCCGGGCCTGTCGGTCATCGTGGGCTACGACTCGTTCAACACGAGCCCCTTCCCCGACGAGCGCGGCAAGATGAACGTCGCCGCCACCTATGCCACGGCCGCTGCGGCCGCGGTCGTGGAGGTGGATCCAGCCACCGGAGTGGTGAGCGTGGGTGACCTCACCATCGTGCACGACTGCGGGACCGTGATGAACCAGGTGATACTCGACGGGCAGATCCACGGCGCGGTCATGCAGGCCATCGGGCAGACGTTCTTCGAGGAACTGCACTACGACGAGAACGGCCAGCCCCTCACGACGACGCTGCTGGACTACGCGATCCCGACGTTCGGGGACGTCGTAGAGCCGAGGATCATCCACCGCGAGACGCCCTCGGATCTGATCGGCGGCTACCGCGGTGCAGGTGAGGGGGCGCTCATCGTTGTGCCGGCGGCACTCG
Organism: Acidimicrobiia bacterium; assembly: GCA_009835395.1. Taxonomy (GTDB): domain Bacteria; phylum Actinomycetota; class Acidimicrobiia; order Acidimicrobiales; family CATQHL01; genus VXNF01. Next base: position 62,727 of record VXXM01000014.1, on the reverse strand, counting down.
CCGCAGCGGTCCACGACGCGCTGGTGCCACTGGGCGTGCCCATCACGCAGGCCAACTTGAGCCCGCCGCGCCTGCGCGAGCTGCTGCGAGGCCATTCCGCCGCCTGAGTGGTGTCTTCCGGCCGCGTGACGGGGCTGACTCTGCGACGCTGAACCGCACTCCTAGGCTGGCACGATGGAGTCGCGACCGCCGGTCGGCGCCCCGACACCGGCGGAGGTGCGTGTTCTGGACGGGGCCGTCGGGCGTCGCCACGACCCTGTCGACAGCCGGGTGATCCGGCGAGGACCGGATCGCCGGCACCTGTTGCTGCCGTCGCTGCACGCCCTGCAGGACGGGATCGGCTGGATAAGTCCGGAAGCGCTGGCTGCGCTCTGCGAGCGACTCGAGGTGCCCCGCGCCGAGGCGTTCGGAGTCGCCACCTTCTACGCCCTGCTGCGCACCGAGGCGGGTCCTCGGACGGTCGTCCATGTCTGCGACGACATCGCCTGCCGCGTCCACCCCGGCTACCGCGATCCTGCCGAGCACACCGGTCACCACCGTGGCGAGCAGGTCGGCGTGCACCCGAGCCCGTGCCTCGGCCAATGTGACCGGGCCCCTGCCCTGTTCGTGCAGCGCGCGGGGGACGACGCGGCCCGCTGGACGGCCACGGGATCGGTGGCCGACGCTCTCGCCGGCGAGGGTGCGGCGGAGGCGCCGCCGCGGGTGGTTGCCGCCGGGCCCGCCTGGCTGACGGGCCGCATCGGCGTCGTGGACCCGACCAGCCTCGAGGAGTACCGGGCGCACGGCGGCTACCAGGCGCTGCGGGTCGCGCTGGCGATGGGACCGGAGGCGGTGCTGCGCGAGATCGCCGACTCGGGGCTCCGGGGCAGGGGAGGAGCCGCCTTCCCGACCGGCGTGAAGTGGCGGGCCGTCGCCGCCTCGGCGCAGCGGGATCGCTACGTCGTGTGCAACGCGGATGAGTCCGAACCGGGCACCTTCAAGGATCGGGTGCTGCTGGAGGGAGATCCCTTCGCCCTCGTCGAGTCCATGACGATTGCCGGGGTGACCGTCGGCGCCTCGCAGGGCTACGTCTACATCAGGGGGGAGTACGCCGGTGCTGAGGAGCGGATCATTGCCGCCGTCGAGCAGGCCCGCCGGCACGGGCTGCTGGGTTCCGACGTGGCCGGCAGCGGCCTGACCTTCGACATCGACGTGCGGCGGGGCGCCGGTGCCTACATCTGCGGCGAGGAGACGGCGCTGTTCAACTCGCTGGAGGGCTACCGCGGCGAGCCCCGGTCGAAACCGCCGTTCCCCACCGAGGTGGGACTGTTCGGCCGGCCGACCGTGGTCAACAACGTCGAGACGCTCCACAATGTGCCGGTGATCCTCGGTTGCGGCGCGGCAGGCTTCCGCGCCGTCGGCACCGCCGAGAGTCCCGGCACGAAACTCTTCTCGGTGGCCGGCGACGTGAGCGGTCCGGGTGTCTACGAGGTGCCGTTCGGCACGCCTCTCGGCGAGCTGCTGGCACTCGCCGGCGCCCCGGTTTCTCCCGGGGCGGTGCTGTTGGGCGGGGCCGCGGGAGTCTTCGTGCCCCCCGGGGCGAGCGACGTGCCCTTGACCTTCGAGGACGTTCGAGCGGCCGAGCTCACACTGGGCTCGGGCTCGGTCACCGTCTTCGGTGACGCTGCGGACATCGGGGACATCGTGGAGCGGATCACCGAGTTCTTCCGTGACGAGTCCTGCGGGCAGTGCGTCCCGTGCCGGGTGGGCACCGTCCGCCAGAACGAGGCGATCGTGCGCCTGCGCTCCGGCTCGGCGCAACCGGGCGACGCCGACCTGCTCGACGACCTGGACACCGTGATGAGCGACGCCTCGATCTGCGGGCTGGGACACACAGCGGCCGCGGCGGTGGGCTCCGCCCGGCGTCTGGGACTGCTCGACGGCGCCGGAGCGCGGCGATGAGCAACCCGGTGCCGGTGGGGATACCCCGCCGCAAGGTCGCGGTGCGAATCGACGGCGCCGAGCGGTCCGCCGCCGAGGGCTGCACGATCCTGGACGTCTGCCGCGACGCCGGGGTGGAGGTGCCGACGATCTGCTGGGACCCGACGATCACACCCGTCAACGCCTGCCGGGTCTGTGTCGTGGAGTTGGAGGGCTCGCGCACCCTGGTCCCGGCCTGCTCACGCCGGGTGACCGAGGGCATGGAGATCCGCACCGGCGGCGACCGGGTGCGGGCCTCGCGCCGCATGGTCCTGGAGTTGCTCGCCTCGTCGGTGGATCTCTCCCGCGCCGAGGCGGACATCCTGCGCTGGCTCGAGGAGTACGGAACCGACCCCGAACGCCACGGGCCCGACCGGGCACGGGTGACAGAGCCGGTACGGCGCCACGACGAGCTGTACGTCCGGGACTACGACCGTTGCGTGCTCTGCTACAAGTGTGTCGACGCCTGCGGCACCGAGGCCCAATACACGTTCGCGATCGCCGTGGCCGGTCGGGGATTCGATGCCCGCATATCCACCGAGTACGACGTCGAGTTGCCCGAGTCGGCCTGCGTGTACTGCGGCAACTGCATCGGGGTGTGCCCGACGGGAGCGCTCATCTTCACCCGGGAGTACGACCTCCGTGAATCGGGCCGGTTCGACCCCGAGGCCCAGGCGGTGACCACGACGGTCTGCCCCTACTGCGGCGTCGGCTGCAACCTGGAACTGCACACCCAGGACGACGAGATCTTCCGGGTCACCTCGCCGCAGGACCACGAGGTCACGTCCGGGCATCTTTGCATCAAGGGTCGCTTCGGATTCGAGTACGCGGGCGGCCGGCGCCGGGAGCAGCGAGAGGGGGCCGATCCGGCAACCGAGGCGAGCCCGCAGGCGTGAGGGGGGCCGACGGCGAGCGAGCTCGCCCGCGGTGGGTTCTCGCCGGGGTTGGCGTTGCCGCCGGCTTCATCGCGGGGCTGTTCGGCGTGGGCGGGGGGATCTTCATCGCCCCCGGCCTGATGTTGCTGGGGGGCTTTCGTCAGCGGATTGCGCACGGCACGTCGCTCGCCACCTCGGCCCTCTTCGCCGCCGCCGGCGTCGTCGCCTACGCGCTCAATGACGCGGTGGACGTCGTCGCCGCATCGCTGATCTTCGCCGGCTCGGGACTCGGCGTGCTGGCGGGGGTGGAGCTGCTCAACCGTGTCCGCATCCGCACGCTGCAGGTGGTGTTCGTCCTGCTCCTGGCGGTGACGGCGGGACGCATGTTGGCCGGCACAGCCGAAGCCGCCGGCGAACTCTCGCTGACCGTGGCCGTGGCGTTCGGCCTCGTGGGCTGCGGGGTGTTGGTGGGCCTGGTGGCGGGTCTGATGGGCGTGGGAGGAGGCGTGATCGTGGTTCCCGCGCTCGTGCTGCTCTTCGAGCTGGGCGACGTGACCGCCAAGGGAACCTCGTTGCTGGTGGTTCTCCCGACCGCCATCGTGGGGACGCTGCGCAACCTGCGCAACGACAACGTCGACCTCCGGGGCGCTCTGGTGATCGGGGCGGGGGGCATGCTGTCGGCATTCGGCGGCGGGATGCTGGCGGGCGTGATCCCGTCGCCGGTCTCCTCGGCGCTCTTCGCCGCCCTGCTGATCGTGATAGCGCTGCGGATGATTCGCGACATGCTCCGGGAACCCGGACAGCCACCTGACTCCTCGAGCGGCACCCGAGGCCCCGGCCCGGACCCGCCGAGCGCCGGTGGCGGCGGCGGTAGGCTCGTCTAGGTGCGCGCTGTCGTCCTGGCCGGCTACGGCGGTCCCGAGGTGCTGCGGCTGGCGGAGGTCGAGCCGCCGGTCCCCGGGCCCGACGAGATTCTCGTGGACGTCGTCTCGACGGCCCTCAACCGGGCCGACCTGCTGCAGCGCATGGGCCGGTACCCGGGGCCCGAGGCCGCCGTCGAGATCCTCGGACTCGAGTTCGCCGGGCGGGTCGCCGCGGTCGGCGCGCGGGTGGGGAGTCTCGTCGCCGGGGACCCCGTCATGGGACTCACCAGCGGCGGCTCGTACGCCGAGCAGCTTGTCACCCACGAGCGCATGGCGCTGCGGCCACCGGCCGGGATGGCGCTGGCGGACGCGGCCGCCATTCCCGAGGTGTGGATCACCGCCTGGGACGCACTGGTCTGCCAGGGCGGTCTCACGTCGGGCCGTGTTGCGCTGGTGCACGGCGGCGGCTCGGGCGTGGGGACCGCCGCGATCCAACTCGCCAGAGCACTGGGGGCGACGGTGGTGGCGACCGCCTCGGCGCCGAAGCTGGCGCGATGCCGCGCACTCGGCGCCGACCTGGCGGTCGACTACCGCGGCGAGGACTTCGTCGAGGCGACCCGCGACCTGACCGGCGGGCGCGGCGCCGACGTGGTGGTCGACATCGTCGGCGGCGACAACCTGGCCCGCAACCTGTCGGCGTTGGCCGTGCGCGGCTCGATCGTGCAGGTGGGGCTGCTCGGGGCCGGTGAGGCGACCGTCCCCCTGCGACGCCTCATGGCCAAGCGGGCCCGTCTCGTGGGCACCGTGCTGCGGGCGCGCCCGCTGGAGGAGAAGATCGCTCTCAGCAGGCGTTTCGCCAGAGAGGTCCTGCCGCTGTTCGAGTCGGGACGGCTCCGGACCGTGATAGACCGGCGCTACGGCCTCGACGAGGTTGTCGAGGCGCACATCTACATGCAGTCCAACGCCAGTTTCGGAAAAATCCTGCTCGACGTCGCGATGCCGGAAGAGGTCGACGGCGCCCTGTGAGCCGGCCCGAGGCGGTTGCCACCCCCGGGGCGGTGACATCCACTAACATCATGTGCGTTGGTTTCTGTTTCCAGGGCGACGGGCAACTTGTCACAAGGTGCTACGACCGTTTGTCTCCGTAGTGCAGCACCAATGCACTAGGGGGATGGGAACGACACGAGGTTGTGAGGTTCACGGACATGGTAGAGTCGGACATCGATTGGCTCAGCACTGAAGACACGGCAAGGCGTCTCGGCCTGACGACCCGGACGATTTACAGGTTTGTGGATATCGGGCAGCTTCCGGCGTATCGCTTCGGGCGGGTCTTCCGGTTCAAGGCGAGTGACGTCGATGCGTTCATCGAGCAATCACGCGTCGAACCCGGCACCCTGAAGCATCTGTACCCGGATCCGATCCCCGCGCAGGCCTCAGGCGCAGGCGAGGAAGAGTCGTCACCGGAGAGCTAGTCGCTTGCCGGACCTCCTCACGTGCGGCGCGCTGACCGGCGCCCACTCCGAACTGCAAGCGGGTAGCCAGGTCGCCCCGTCCGGGTTGCCTTGTCCTCGGTGACCGAGCAACCCGCGAGCCGCTGCCGGGTCACGATCCCCGGCAATCACCTGCTGCCCGCCCTGCTCGGGCCCGCTGATCGCCATCTGCGCCTGCTGGAGGCGGCGTACCCGCAGACCGGCATCCACGTGCGGGGCAACGAGGTGACCGCCAGCGGCCCGGACGCGCCGAGCGTGGCGCGGGTGCTGGAGGAATTGATCACCCTCGTGCGCCAGGGACAGCCGGTCGACTCGCGGTCGGTGGTGCACGTCATCGACCTGGTGGCCGCCGACGAGAGCCCCAGCGAGGTCCTGAACGACGAGGTGCTCCGGCATGCCCGGGGGTCGGCTGTGCGGCCGCGCTCGCGGGGTCAGAAGATGTACGTCGACGCGATCCGCTCGGCGACGGTGACCTTCGCCATCGGTCCCGCCGGGACGGGCAAGAGCTGGCTGGCCGTCGCCGCAGGGATCGCCGCGCTGCAGGCGCGCGAGGTGGAGCGGATCATCCTGACCAGGCCCGCTGTCGAGGCCGGCGAGCGGCTCGGGTTCCTGCCCGGCGACGTCGCCGCCAAGGTGGATCCCTACCTGCGGCCGCTCTACGACGCGCTGTACGACATGCTGGACCTGCAGGGGGTGCAGCGGCTCCTGGAACAGGAGGTCGTGGAGGTGGCGCCGCTGGCGTTCATGCGCGGGCGCACGCTCAACAGGAGTTTCATAATCCTCGACGAGGCCCAGAACACGACGCCCGAACAGATGAAGATGTTCCTCACCCGCATCGGGTTCGGCTCGCGGGCTGTGATCACCGGCGACGTGACCCAGGTGGACGTTGCCGGGGGCCGGAGCGGTCTCGACAACCTGGAGACGCTGCTGGCCGGTATCGAGGGTGTCCGCTTCGTCCATCTGAGCAGCCGGGACGTCGTCCGGCACCCCATCGTGACCGACATTGTGAACGCCTACGACAAGGCCAGCAGCGAGACCGGCGGCGGACCCGGGCGGGACCGGTCGGGGTGAGCGAGGACGGGCCCGAGGACTCTCCGGGTGACCGGAGGCGACCTTCGGCCGGCGGGCAGCCACGCGCCGGGCACCAGGACGAGGACCCCCCGCGCCGGCGGCGGGTCGTGCACGGACCCGTGGCCGTCGACGTGGTGGACCGGTGCGGCCCCGACCCCGGTCCCGGGGGGGAGGACCTCGACCTCGACCGGTGGGGTCTGCTGGCGGCGTCCGCCGCCTACGGCGAAGGGGTCCGGCGCCCTGCCGAGCTGGGGCTGGCGTTCGTGGACGAGGCCGAGATCACCGAGTTGGCGGCCGTCTGGCTTCGGAGCGACCATCCGACCGACGTCCTGGCGTTCCCGGTGGAGACGAGCGCCCGGCGCGCCCTCCGCGCCGCCCCGGCCGGAGACGCCCCGCTGCTCATGGGCGATGTCATCGTCTGCCCGCCGGTCGCGGTCCGCCAGGCCGTCCAGGCGGGCCACGCGCCCGCTGACGAGTTGGCCCTGCTCATCGTGCACGGTGTGCTGCACCTGCTCGGACACGACCACGCCGGCCCGCTGGAGTCCCTCAGGATGAAGCGGCGAACCCGGACCCTGCTCGCCCGTCTCCACCGGCCCGGGGCGCGCGGCGCCTCCGCAACGACAGGCGATCCCCGGAGGGCGGGCTGAGCGATGGCCGAGGCGCTGGCGATCGCGGCCGTGGCGGTTCTGAGCCTGTGCGCGGTCGTGCTGTCGGCTGCCGAGACGAGCCTCACCCGGTTGCGCCAGAGCCGGGCCAGGGTGCTGCTCGAGGAGGAGCCCGACGAGACCAGCCCGCTGGGCTGGCTGCTGGAACGCCGCCGGCAGGTTCTCGGCCTGGTGCTGGGGCTGGTCCTGGCCAGCCATCTGGGCGTTGCCACCCTCGTCGCCTTCCTGGCGCAGCGACGCTGGGGAGCCGGCGCGCTGGGTATCGCCTTCGTCGTCGAACTGGTCGTGCTCTACCTCGCCATCGGCGTCGGGGCGAAGTCCCTGGCCATGCGCCGGCCCGAGCGGGTGGCGCGCCTCGTTGCCCCGTTCCTGCGGGTCCTGGTGGTGTTCACGCCGCTGCGCTGGCTCGTGCAGCTGCCGCAGCGGGCGGGGGGATTCGGCCAGAACGAGCGGGACGAGCCCGAGGCGGTCTCGGAGGAGGAGTTGCTGGCCGTCGCCGAGCTGGCGGCCGCGGACGAGAGCATCGAAGCGCAGGAGCACCGTCTCATCGAGTCGGTGATCTCCTTCGGCGACACCATCGCCAGGGAGGTCATGGTGCCGCGCCCCGACATGGTGGCGATTGCACGCACCTTCAACGTCGCCGAGGCGCTCGAGGTGGCCCTGTTCAACGGCCTCACCCGCATCCCCGTCTACGGCGAGGGGATCGACGACATCGTGGGCCTCGCCCACGTGCGGGATCTCATCGCGGCGGTACGCGACGAGGGTGACGGCAGGCCCGTCGGCGAGGTGATGCGCGAGATCGGATTCGTCCCCGACACCAAGCGGACCGCCGAGTTGCTGGCCGAGATGCAGGGCGGGCGTTCCCATCTGGTGATCGTCATCGACGAGTTCGGCGGCACCGCCGGCCTCGTCACCCTCGAGGACCTGCTCGAGGAGATGGTGGGGGAGATCACCGACGAGTTCGATGTGGAGCACGCGCTGGTGGAGAAGCTGGAGGAGGGCAGGTTCCGGGTGAGCGGCCGGGTGCCGCTCAGCGAACTGTCCGAAGCGCTCGAGGCGGAACTGCCCTCGGGGCGCTGGAGCACGGTGGGAGGTCTGATCTTCACCCTTCTGGGGCGCGTCCCGCAGGAGGGTGAGAGCCTCGACGTGAACGGCCATCGCTTCCTCGTGGAGCGGGTCCAGCGCCGCCGCATCGCCCGGGTGCTGGTGACCGAACTCGGCACGTCACCCCCGCCGTGAGTCCTGAGGGGGAGCTGCGGTCCGGCTTCGTGACGCTGGTCGGGCGGCCGAACGTGGGCAAGTCGACGCTGCTGAACCGGCTGTGCGGAACGAAGGTCTCGATCGTCAGCGACAAGCCGCAGACCACCCGGCGCGCCATCCACGGGGTGCTGCACCGCGCCGGCGTCCAGGTCGTCTTCGTGGACACGCCCGGCATCGGCAAGCCGCGCACGGCGCTGGGCTCCCGTCTGAACGCCACCGCCACCGAGGCGCTCGACGACGTGGACGTGGCCTGCCTGGTCGTCGACGCGACGGCTCCCTTCGGGCCCGGGGACCGGTTTGTGGCGGCGAAGCTCCCCGCCGATGGCGTCGTCGTGGTGAACAAGATCGACGTCGCCTCGCCGGCCCGACTCCTGGAGCAGCTGGCGCGGCTCTCGGAGGTGCCCGCGGCGGCGTACTTCCCGCTCTCGGCGCGCACCGGCGAGGGTGTCGAGGCGTTCGTGGAGCATCTGCTGGCGCGGATGCCGCCGGGCCCGCCCTACTACCCCGAGGGCATGGTGAGCGCGATACCCGACGAGGTGGCGGTTGCGGAGTTGGTGCGGGAGCAGCTCTTGGCGGTGGTGCGCGACGAACTGCCCTACGCCATCGCCACGCAGGTCACGGAGTGGGACTGGCCGCGCATCCGCTGCGAGATCCTCGTCGAGCGGGATTCGCAGCGCCGCATCGTCATCGGGCATCGCGGCGAGGTCCTGAAGCGGGTGGGAACCGAGGTGCGCCGGCAGTTGCCGAAGGGGGCCTACCTCGAGCTGCACGTCTCGGTGGATCCCAACTGGCAGGACCGACCGGGCGCCGTGGAGCGCTACTGCAGTTGAGGGCCCGGGCCGCCCGGGCCTCAGAGCGAGGCGAGGAACTCCAGGACTTCGGCCCTCTTCACCGTGCGGCGCAGCGGGGGCACCTCCGCCAGCAGGTCCTCCCGGTAGCGGGCGGTGGCCAGGCGGGGATCCAGCACGGCCACGACACCCCGGTCCGCGTCGGTTCGAATCAGGCGACCGGCCCCCTGTGCCAGCAGTATGGAGGCGCGCCTGAGGTCGACGAGGCGGAACGCGTCCTCGCCGATGCGCTCCCGCCGGGCGCTGAGGAGCGGATCGTCGGGGCGGGGAAACGGGAGGCGGTCCAGGGTCACGAGAGTCAGCGCCGGTCCGGGCACGTCCACTCCCTGCCAGAAGCCGATGGTGGCGAACAGGCAGGAGGCCTCATCGGCGGCGAAGCGTGCGAGGAGCTGCGGCGGGGGAAGGTCGCCCTGGCGCAGCAGCGGCCAGCGAAGTCGAGGCCCGAGGGCCTCGGCGGCCTGCGCCAGCATCCGGTGGCTGGTGAACAGGGCCAGGGTGCGCCCCCTGGCGGCGTTGACGAGCAGCTCGAGTTCGGTGATCGCCGCCTCGGTGAACGCCGGGGAGTTGCGCGGCGGGAGGTCGGCGGCGCAGTAGAGCAGCCCGGCCGCCCGGTAGTCGAACGGGCTGCCCACGTCCAGATGCCGGTAGTCGTCGCGCTCGAGCCCGAGAGCGGTCGGTGTGGCGGCGCCGAGGGTCGCCGATGTCATCACCACGGTCCGCTCTGCGAAGAGGGGCTCGCGCAGGATCTCGCCGACCTCCAGATGGGCGAGGCGAAGTTCGGGAGCGGCGGCGGATCCCGCCACGAAGGCGACCGTGCCCTCCGGTCGCGCCAGCAGCGCGGCCACGTCCTCGGCGAGTGCCGACACCGCCCCGAGCGCCCTCAGCCGCTGTGCCTCGGCGTCGTCGTCGCCGGGCTGGGCGTCGCGCAACTCGGCGACCACCGCCGCCAGCCGGGTTCCGGTCAGGGTGAGGGCCTCGGTGAGTTCGGGCGGGCCGTCGTCCGCCAGGCGCCTGCCGTGGTGTGCCGGAAGGATCTCGGCGATGCGGCGGCCGGAACTCGCCAGCGGCGCCCCCGCCCGGGCGATCACCGCGTTGACCTCCTGGCCGGCGTTGCGCAGGCTGCGCTCGGTGAGGCTCACGCCGGCGATGGCCGTGACCGTGTCCTCGAACTGGTGCGCCTCGTCGACGACCACGAGATCGTGGGCCGGCAGCAGCGGCGTCCCGAGCAGGTGCAGCACCAGCAGGTGGGTGTTGACGACGACGATGTCGGCGCGCTCGGCCCGCTCGCGGGCCGCCTCGGCGAAGCAGGCGCCGCCCTGCGGGCAGCGCTTGCGGCCGGGGCACTGCGTGGCGTCGACGCTCAGGCGCTCCCAGGCTCCCGGCGGCAGCTCCCAGTCGACCTCGGCCCGGTCACCGGTGACCGACAGGTCGGACCAGGCCAGCAGGCGCGCCAAGTCCTCGCCGGCACCGGTTCGTCGGTCGCCGTCGCCGGATGCACCGTTCGCCGCGCCCGGAGCGCCGAGTTCGAGTTGGAGGCCGGTGCGGGTCGCCTCGGCAACGAGCTGCCGGCAGATGTAGTTGGAGCGTCCCTTCAGCACCGCCCAGCGGAACGGCCGGCCGCCGGGACGGAGTCGCCGCGACTCCGGCAGGTCCGCCAGGAAGGGCAGCTCCCTGGTCGCGAGTTGATCCTGCAGCGCCTTCGTGGCCGTGGCCACGACCACCCGCCGACCGCTGAGCACGGCGGGGATGAGATAGGCCAGGGACTTGCCGGTGCCGGTGCCCGCAGCGGCGGCGAGGTGCCGGGCGGTCTCGAAGGCTCGCGCCACCGCCTCGGTCATCTGCTCCTGGCCCGGGCGGTGCTCGCCCGCCTCGTCGAGCGCCTCGGTCGCCGCCGCCAGCAGCGCAAGGCTCCGCTCGGCGAGGCTCACTCCCGCAGGGTAACAATCCCCCCGGCACGGCAGGCCACTCATCGGGCGCGGGTACTGCTACAAATGACGTTGACGAACGGCGCTGTGCCGAGTTGCCCCACAGGTGCCCCATGAGCGATTCCGCTGTTGATCTCTCCGCCGTGCCGGCGCACGTGGCGTGCGTCATGGACGGCAACGGGCGCTGGGCGGCGCGGCGCGGGCTGCCGCGCACCGCCGGACACGAGGCCGGGCTGGACGCCCTGTTCGACACTGTCGACGGGGCGTTGGAGATCGGTGTGCAGTGGTTGACCGTCTATGCCTTCTCGACGGAGAACTGGACCCGGCCGCGCGACGAGGTGCGATTCCTGCTGGACTTCAACCGGTCGATCCTGGCGGCGAGGCGCGACGAGATGCACGAGCGCGGCGTGCGGCTGCGGTTCATCGGCGGGCGCGACCGCCGCCTCGCCCGGAGCCTGCTGGCGGAGATGGATGCGGCGGCCGAACTCACTGCCGCCAACGAGCGACTCACGCTGACCGTGGCGTTCAACTACGGAGGTCGGGCGGAGTTGACCGAGGCGGTGCGCAGGATCGTCGCCTCCGGGATGCCGCCCGACGAGGTCACCGAGCAGACCATCCGCGCCAATCTCACCACCGCCGACATGCCCGACCCCGACGTGGTGATCCGGACCTCCGGCGAGCATCGCCTCTCCAACTTCCTGCTCTGGCAGGTGGCCTACAGCGAGATGGTGTTCCTGGACGTGCTCTGGCCCGACTTCGGCCGGGCCCACCTGTTCGAGGCGGTCGCCGAGTACCAGCGACGCGAGCGCCGCTTCGGGGGGCTGCAGAGGTGAGCGGCTGCCGGGCATGGCCTCCGCAGGCGTACCCGTGAGCGCGCCCGACTGGACCGGCCCGTACCGGGATCGGGCGGTGGTGCTGCGGACCTACCGCCTCGCCGAGGCGGACCGCATCATCGTCCTGCTGGGGCGGGATCACGGCAAGATCCGCGGTGTGGCGAAGGGCGTTCGCCGCACCCGCAGCCGATTCGGGGCACGTCTGGAGCCGGCGAGTCTCGTCGACATCTCGCTGTGGCGGGGCCGGGGAGAACTCGACACCATCACCGGCGCGGACAGTGCGGGCAACGTGGAGCAGCTCACCGCTCTTCGGGAGGACCTCGTGCTCCTCGGCCGGGCGATGGCGATGCTGGAGGCCGTCGATCGTCTGACCCTCGAGCGGACACCGGCGCCCGACCTCTACGACAGGTTGCTGCGCGGGCTGCAGTCGCTGGTGAGTCACCCGTCGGTGCTCAGCGTCGGTGCTTTCCTGTGGCGCCTGGCGCAACTCGAAGGAGTGGCGCCGGACGTCGAGCGCTGCGTGCACTGCGGCGCGGTCGCCGAGTTCGTCGCCCTCGACATCGCCCACGGCGGCCTGGCCTGCCGGAGGTGCCGGCCACCGGCGGCGCCGGCAGTCGACGCCGAGACCGTCACGGTCCTGCGGGAGATCCTCGGGGGGCGTCTTGCCGACGCCCTGGCACGGCCGGAGGGGACGGCCGCCGAGGCCGTGGAGCGACTCGGCGTGGCGGTGCTGGAGCAGCACATCGAGCGACGTCTGCGCGTGCCGCCGCTGCTCGGGCCCGTCGGCGCCGCGGGGGGCCGCAGCGCCGAGGCGAGAGGGCGTCGCGCCCACCGGTAGCCTGCGGGCGTGGTCGAGACAGCCCCTTCGGAAGCCACCGGTGACACCCCGGCGCGTGATCGGGCCGCCGAGCAGAGCGGCGAGCGCCTCGACGCCGTGGTGAACCTGTGCAAGCGGCGCGGCTTCGTCTTCCAGTCGGCGGAGATATACGGCGGCTTCCGGTCCACCTACGACTATGGCCCGGTCGGCGCCCTCATGCTGCGCAACGTGAAGGAGGCCTGGTGGCGTGCCATGGTGCAGCTGCGCCCGGACGTCGTGGGGATCGACGCCGCGATCCTCTCGCCGCCGGCGGTCTGGGAGGCGTCGGGCCACCTGGAGAGCTTCACCGATCCGCTGGTTGAGTGCCGCGAGTGCGGGCACCGCTTCCGGGAGGACCAGCTCGAGGATTCCGAGCGCTGTCCCGAGTGCGGCGCGCGGGGGGCCTTTAGCGAGCCCCGGCAGTTCAACCTCATGTTCCGCACCCATGCCGGACCGGTGGTCGAGACCGGCGCCGAGGTCTACCTGCGGCCCGAGACCGCCCAGGGCATGTTCGTGAACTTCGCCAACGTGCAGCGGGCGTGCCGGCTGCGGCCCCCCTTCGGTATCGCCCAGATCGGCAAGTCGTTCCGCAACGAGATCACTCCCGGCAACTTCATCTTCCGCACGCGGGAGTTCGAGCAGATGGAGTTGGAGTTCTTCGTGCCTCCCGCCGAGGCCTCCCGGTGGTTCGAGTACTGGTGCGCCGAGCGGCTGCGCTGGTACGTGGACCTGGGCATCCCCGAGGACCTGCTGCGGCTGCGCCCCCACGGCCCCGACGAGCGCAGCCACTACTCCGACGCCACCTCCGACGTGGAGTTCCGCTATCCCTGGGGCTGGGGCGAACTGGAGGGCGTGGCGAACCGGACCGACTACGACCTGCGGCGCCACGCCGAGCACTCGGGCGAGAAACTGGAGTACTTCGACCCCGCCACCGAGGAGCGCTACGTGCCACACGTGATCGAACCGGCGGCGGGGGCGACGAGGGCCATGATGGCATTCCTGCTGGCCGCCTACCACACCGAGGAGGTGCGCGGCGAGAACCGGACCGTGCTCCGCCTGCACCACCGCCTCGCCCCGTACCAGGTGGCGGTGCTGCCGCTGTCGAAGAAGGAGCATCTCATCGAACGGGCGAGGGAGGTGCTGGGGAGGCTGGCGCCGCACTGGATGGTGGATTTCGACGTGACGCAGTCCATCGGCCGCCGCTACCGCCGCCAAGACGAGTTGGGCACCCCGTACTGCGTGACGGTGGACTTCGAGACGTTGGAGGACGGCGCGGTGACCGTGCGGGAGCGGGACTCGATGGCCCAGGACCGTCTGGCGATCGCCGACCTGGTGGGATACCTGCACGAACGGCTCGCCCGCTGAGTCCGGGACGCCGCCGCCGGCGGCGCGGCGCGGGCGACCCCGGGCCGGGGAAAATGACGGCTGGTAACTTGCCGGCATGACCCTCTCCCGCCTGCCCCAGGCCACCGTTGCCGCAGGTCCGGGCGCCGGCGGAGGCTGAACGTGGGAATCCTGGCCGAGGACGTGGCCCGGGTCCGCGAGGCCACTGACATCGTCGGCCTCATCAGCAACACCGTGGCGCTGCGCAAGTCGGGGCGGCGCTGGCAGGGCCTCTGCCCCTTCCACTCCGAGAAGACGCCGTCGTTCTCGGTGAACGCCGAGGAGGGGCTCTACTACTGCTTCGGCTGCCGCGCCTCGGGTGACGCCATCACCTTCGTGCGCCAGACCGAAGGGCTCGATTTCGCCGCCAGCGTGGAGATGCTGGCCGCCCGCGCCGGCATCAGCCTCCGCTACGACAGCAAGGGAGAGGCCGCGCAGAGCGGGCGGCGCAAGAAGCTGACCGAGGTGGTGGCCGCGGCGACGGAGTGGTACCACGAGCGGCTGCTGCAGCATCCCGACGCCGGGGCGGCGCGCAGCTACCTGCGATCCCGCGGCCTGACCGGCGACGAGGTGCGGAGCTTCAAGGTGGGTTGGGCGCCGTCGGCGTGGGACGCGCTCCTCGCGGCACTGCGGTCGAGGACCTCCGCGGAGGTTCTGACCGAGACGGGGCTGGCCGTGGTGAGTTCCAGCGGTGGGCTCATCGACAACTTCCGCAACCGCGTCCTGTTCCCGGTGTTCGACGTGCGCGGCGACCCGGTCGGTTTCGGCGGTCGGATCCTGCCGGATGCCGGTGAACGCTCGGGGCCCAAGTACAAGAACAGCCCGGAGTCGCCGCTGTACGCCAAGAGCCGTCTGCTCTACGGTCTCAACTGGGCGAAGGAGGCCATGGTGCGTGCCGGCGAGGTGATCGTCTGCGAGGGATATACCGACGTGATCGGGCTGCACGCCGCCGAACTGCCGCAAGCGGTCGCCACCTGCGGCACCTCGCTGACCGAGGATCACGTCAAGACGATGCGGCGGTTCTGTGACCGGATCGTGCTGGCCTTCGACGCCGATGCGGCGGGCTCCGCCGCGGCCGAGCGTATCTACCAGTGGGAGAGGGCCCATCAACTCGACGTGTACGTGGCCGATCTGCCGGCGGGCAGCGATCCCGACGACCTGGCGCGCCGCGATCCCGAGGACCTGCGGGAGCGCGTGGCGGAGGCGCGCCCCTTCCTGGCCTACCGGATCGATCGGGCGCTGGGGAGGGGCAACATGAACACCACCGAGGGCAGGGTGCGCGCCGCCGACGCGGCGCTGGCGGTGATCGACGAGCACCCGAGCACGATCGTCCGGGACCAGTACCTCATGGAGGTGGCGGACCATTGCCGTCTGCCCCCGGACCGCCTCCGTGAGGAGGTGGCGCGGCTGCGGCGGCACTCCGGCCCCGACGGCGGGCCGGGGGCACCGGCGGCGGGTACGTCGCTCCCTTCCGAGCCGAGCATCGAGGAGCAGATGCTGCTGCTGCGCATGCACGCCCCCGAGCAGTTGCCGGCGTGGATCGACCCGGGGCTCTTCGCCTCCGAACTCCACGGCAGGATCTTCGGCCTGCTGGCGGACGGTACGCCGCTGGTGCAGTTGACCGACGTCGCCGAGGGCGAGGCCGCCACGGTGCTGGCGCGGCTCGCGGTGCGGGAGATACCCGAGCATGCCGAGCAGGTGACCGGCCGCTTCGTCTTCGACGCCGCCTCACGCTGGATCACCGAGGTCACGCGGACGGCCCGGACGACCGGCGACGCGGGTCTCGGGCGGCGCTTGGCGGAGGTTCAGCTCGCCTGCGCCGAGATGCGAACCCAGAACTGGCCCCCCGAAGTCGCGGAGCGGCTGGTCCTGCTGCTCGCCGAGGAGTCGTCCGCCGGCGAGGATCCGCAGCGATGACCGAAGGCTTCACCACCTACCTCAGCGGCATCGGCCGCCTGGCGCAGTTGAGCGCGGAGGAGGAGTGTGCCCTGGGCCGCAAGGTGCAGGACGGGTTGGCGGCGCAGGCGATCCTGGACGGCGATGGGGGCGATGAGCCGGAGGCGGCGTCCCGCAAGGAGCTCCAGCGGCGGGTGCGGGAAGGCGAGGCGGCACGGTGCCGGTTGACCGAGGCGAATCTACGCCTCGTCGTCTACCTCGCCAGGGGCTACCAGGGGCGCGGGGTTCCGTTCGCCGACCTCGTCCAGGAGGGCAACGTGGGGCTCATGGCGGCCGCCGCCAGATTCCGTCCCGACAAGGGCTGGCGGTTCTCGACCTACGCGGGATCCTGGATCCGCAGCGCCATGCTCGGTGCCATCAAGAACCAGGCGGCGGTGGTGCGCATGCCGTCCCACCTGGCGGCGGCGGCGACGCAGATCTACCGCGCCGAGCAGGCGTTCGAGCAGGAGAATCATCGGGCGCCCACGCTGGCCGAACTGGCGCGCTACTGCGACATCTCCGAGGATCAGGTTGCGCAGGTGCGCGAGTTGCGCGCCTCGCCTGTCTCCCTCGAGTCGCCGGTCGGCGAGGACACGTCGCTGGCGGAGATGCTCACCGACGGTCCCGACTCGGGTCCCGACGACGTGGTGATCGAGCGACTGCACAGCGCGGCCGTGCGTGAGGCGGCCGAGGAGGCGCTCGCCGCGGTGGACGATGAACGGGTGCGGCGGCTCCTGCGCCTGCGGTTCGGGCTCGTCGACGGTCGTATAAGGACTCTGGCCGAACTGAGCGGCCAGTTCGGTGTCACGAAGGAGCGCCTCCGCCTGATCGAGGCGCGCACGCTTTCCCGGCTGCGCCGCAGCGGTCTGGGGGAGGAACTCCGGGAACTCATGCGAGAATCCTGAGTTTGTCCCGCTGGTATCGTGAGAGTCCGATCCGGGGTAGCTCAGTTGGCAGAGCGCCGGCCTGTTAAGCCGTTTGTCGTGGGTTCGAGCCCCACCCCCGGAGCTTGCGAGGCCGCCGTGCCGCGACCGGGGGGCTAGGTTGTCGCCGGGCTCGTAGCTCAGTGGTCAGAGCAGACGACTCATAATCGTTTGGTCGTGGGTTCGATCCCCACCGAGCCCACGGCCCGAGGCGCGGATCCGGCCGCGCGGCCGTGCCGCGGCGGGCTACTCGCCCAACCAGGCGGGCGCCCGATCGTGCAGGTAGCGGGTGACGGTCCCGATCAGGCCGAACGTCTCGTCGAGGAAGTCGTGCTCACCGACCAGGTGTGCCAGCGGTACCGCCCGCTCCGACTCCACGTGCACTGTCCTGGCGACGTCGTCGGTGACCGTGGCGATGGTGTCCGCCGCCCAGACGTGCAGGGGCAGGGCGGTGCCCCCGATGGCGGAGAGCTCGGTCGCCAACTCCAGCAGGTTGGGGCTGTTCGGCAGCGGTGGAAGCCGCCAGTGGAAGCGCACAATCAGGTCGAACCCCTCCTCGGGCCATTCGGCGTCCTCGGGCAGCTTGTTCACCTCGTCCTCGAAGGCGATCTGGATGCGGGGATCCAGGTCGACGACGATGTGCAGTTCGAGAGGCCCGTCGCAGTCGTAGTCCGGGTGCAACTGGATCTCCCACCACTGGCGTCCGGTGGTGATGTCGATGCAGTGATGATCCTCGTGGTAGTGGAAACCCCCGTCGGCCGCGTGGAACTTCAGGTCGGTGACGAACCCGGGAAAGTCGACGATGGACAATGGACGGCTCCTCGGCATGTGGGATCGCTGGCGTCGGGGCGCGACCACCCTAGCGGTCGGGGCTGTCGAGGCGAGTGCCGGGAGTCGACCTAGCGTGGCACCCATCGCGCCGGAGGACCTGCTGTCGCTGTTCACCGAGACCGCCCGCTCGGTGGCCGCCACCCTGGCGTCGCTGGCGGACTGGGGTTTGGCGGGCACCCGGCCTGGCCAGCACCGCTCCGATCTCGCAGCCGATGAGGTCGCCACTGGAGCGCTGCTGGAGGCCGGACTGGGGGTCTGCAGTGAGGAGTCCGGGCTGCAGGGCGAGGACCGCCCCGTCATCGTGGTGCTCGACCCTCTCGACGGATCCACCAACGCGGCGCAGGGCATCCCCTGGTATGCCACGAGCTTCTGCGCGGTGGACGACCGGGGGGCCCTTGCCGCGCTGGTGGTGAACCTCGCCACCGGTGAGCGCTACAGCGCGACGCGCGGCGGCGGGGCCCACCGGGACGGCCGGCCTATCCGGCCCTCGTCGGTCGGCAGTCTGTCCGAGGCGCTCATCGGTCTCTCCGGCTATCCGCCCCGGCACCTCCGCTGGCGCCAGTACCGGGCATTCGGCGCCGCCGCGCTGGATCTGTGCGCGGTGGCCGACGGTCGCCTCGACGGTTTCGTGGACTGCCACTCGCATGGACCGTGGGACTATCTCGGGGCGCTGCTGGTGTGCCGGGAGGCGGGAGCACAGATCGTCGACGCCGCGGGTCGGGAACTCACGACGACCGACGCGGGGGCCCGCCGGAGGTTGCTGGCGGCGGCCACCGGGAGCCTGCTGGCCGACTTGCGCGAGGCGTGCGGTGGATAGCCTGCGGTTCCGGGCGCTTAGCTCAGTTGGTCCAGAGCACTTCCCTTACAAGGAAGAGGTCGGCGGTTCGAGTCCGCCAGCGCCCACCGGATCCCCTGCGAGCGGGCTTGCGGTGGAGGGGGCGGGCCTGGGACTGTTGGAGCAGCCGGGATCAGCGAGATTCTCTCCAGACCCGCCATCCCCTCCGAAGGACGACTTGGTCGCGACGCCTAGTGTATACCCCTCGCGGTCGTTCCGGCCAATCGGCACGTCACCTGGCTCCGACCGCCCTCCGGCGATGCGCCGGCTGTGGCCGATGTCACACCTCCGGCAGCGAGGGCGCGGTGCGGGCTCGTTAGCCTGCCCGTCACAATTTGCCGTGTTAGCGGCACTGGAATTCACCCCCGGCACAGGCTGCCGTGATGGTGAATGGACGCCCCGTCGAAGTCCCCCCCTCGGCGGGGCGTCGTCCATTCGGGACCGGGGATCGGCCAGGGTGTTGTTGAGCGCCGCCACCGGTCTCGTTTAGGGTCGTGAGCAGCAATGGCAAGGCACAGGCGAGAACCGAGCGGCGAGACGTGAACCCTCTGGAACGCCTCCTGGAACTCCAAGCACACGACACCCGGATCGCGCAGCTCGAGCATCGCCACGCGCAGTTGCCCGAACGGGCCGAGTTACGGGAACTCGAGAGCCAGAGCGAGGAACTCGCCGAGCGCATCGCGGCGGCCCGGCAGCAACACGCCGAGTTGGAGCGGCTCCAACGACGCTATGACGACGATCTGGCACTGGTTCTGGCCAAACGGGACCGCGAGCGAAACCTGCTCTACTCCGGCGAGGTCACCGCAGTCCGCGAGTTGCAGAGTCTCGAGGAGGAGGTGGCCGCCCTCGGGAGGCGTCAGCGCGTGGTCGAGGACAAGTTGCTGGAGGTCATGGAAGACCTCGAGGCCGCGGCCACCGAACTGGCGTCGCTGAGCCAGAGCCACCGGGAACTGGGAGCCGGAATGGATTCGGTCAACGTGCGGCTGGGGACCGCGGCCGCCGAGATCGACGCCGAACTCGATCAGGTGCGCCTCGCCCGCGCCGATGTCGGCAAGGACGTGGATTCCGGCCTGCTTGAACGCTACGAGCGCCTCCGCTCCCAGATCGGCGGCGTGGCGGTGGCACGTCTCGAGGCGACGAGTTGCATGGGTTGCCATCTGACGCTGCCGCTCATGGAGGTGGATCGGCTGCGAAGGCTTCCCGAGGTGGGGGAGGCTCCCCCGGGAGAGGACGACAAGGGGACGGCCAACTGCCCCTCCTGCGGGCGCATCCTCGTCATCTGAGCCAGTGTTGCTCTGGTTCGCCGGGCTGGCCGTCCCGGCTGTTGCGGCAGTGTTCTCGAGCCGCGGCCTGGACTATCGCTTCGTGCTGGCCGGCGCGGTGGTGCCCTCCCTGGCGCTCGCCGTCGAGGCGCTGTGGATCATGGACTCGCTGTTGTTGCCGATCGGGGCGATGACCGCGGTCATGCTCGGAGGATGGGGCAGGCGTCTGGTGCAACGTCGCTGGTTGGGCGTGCCGATCGGGCTCTTCTGCCACCTCGTGCTGGACGGCGCCTGGCTGCGCACCGAGACGTTCTGGTGGCCCCTGGGCGCCGGCGAGGTGGCCGGAAGGGGCCTGCGGCCGATCTGGTTGCTGGTCGGTATGGAACTGATCGGTGCGGCGGCGTTGTGGTGGTCGTGGCGGCGCTTCGGGCTGGCCGATCCGGCGCGCCGGCGGGATTTCCTGCGCGCCGGGAGGCTGGCGGTCGCGCCCCGCCCGCCCCGGGTTCGGTGACGGCGAGCCGGCCTGTAGGCGGGGTTCTGTCCAGGCCCGAAGGCCCTGGGTGACCATCCATCTCAGCGGCCTACCCGGGGGCTGCGCTGCGCTGAGCGCCGGCGGGCCGCCGCCCCCTGCTTGACCTTGCTCCCGGTGGGGTTTGCCGAGCTGCCCCGGTTGCCCGGGGCACTGGTGCGCTCTTACCGCACCGTTTCACCCTTGCCCGGCCCGGAGTCCGGGCCGTCGGCGGTCTGTTCTCTGTGGCACTTTCCTGCGAGTCGCCTCGACTGGCCGTTAGCCAGCACCGTTGCCCTGCGGAGCCCCGACCTTCCTCGACGCCGCCGCCGTCGCCGGCGTGGCGCCGCGGTCACCCGGCAGGCTCGCCGTCGCTGACAGTCTGCCAGAGTCGCCGGGCCGTCGGCACCTTGCGCTGGCGCGATCTCCGGCTCGGAGTGGCTCGGGCATTCAGAAGGAGACGGCGCTGAGGTCGGGATGCCAGCCGGCGGCTCGCCGCTTGGCCTCCTGCCAGGCGGCCCGATCCGCCTGCCGGCAAGGCTCGACGGTCCGCGTCGGCGCTCGCAGCGAGGCCACCTCGTCCCAGCCGTCCCAGGCCCCGATTCCCAGGCCCGCCAGGTAGCCGGCGCCCAAGGCAGTGCACTCCACCTCGGGGGCGACGCGCACACACTGTCCGGAGGCGTTGGCGAGTGCCTGCAGGAAGGTGCCATTGACGCTCATGCCCCCGTCCACGACCACCTCGGCGAGCTCCAGGCCGCTGTCGGCGCGAGCCGCCTCGAGCATGTCGACCCCGCGGTGCGCGACGCCCTCCAGCACGGCGCGCACGAGATGGGCCGTACCGGCGGTGGTGGTCAGACCGGTGAAGGCGCTGCGAGCCCCGAAGTCCCAGTCGGGCGTGCCGAGGCCCATCTGGGCGGGGACGAAGCGCACGCCGGCGCTGTCGAGGGAGCCGGCGGCGACGGCGTCGGAGCGGCCGGGATCCTCGAGCAGACCCAACTCGCAGAGCCAGGCGACGCAACTGCCGGCGCTGAGCATCATGGCTTCGATGCCCCAGGTCACCTGCCCGTGCTGCTGCCAGGCGACGATCGGAAAGGTGCCGGTGGGACCGCGGACCTCCGCTGGGGGGTCGCCGGGTCCCAGGCAGGCGTCCAGTGTGGCTCCGGTTCCGAATGTGATCTTCACGTCACCGCGCCGCACGCAGCCGGCTCCCACGAGTGCCGCCTGCTGGTCGCCGGCCACGCCGACGATCAACGGGCTCCCCGGGAGCGCCGCGGCCTCGACCAGCGGCCCGCTGCTGTCGACGATGCGAGGCAGGCCGGCGGCGGGGATGCCGAGCCTCTCGGCGACGGCGTGGTCCCACTCCACGCGGTCGGTGTGGCACAGTCCGGTGATCGCGGCGTTGGTGGCGTCGGTGAGGTGCTGCGTCCCGCCGGTGAGGTTCCAGACGAGCCAGGAGTCCAGCGTGCCGACGCAGAGTCTCTCGGGCGGTGCGCCGGCGGCGCCGATCAGATGTGCAGCCTTGGTGGCGGGCTGGTTGGGCGCCAGGCGCAGCCCCTCGCTCTGCAGGCTGAGGCAATCCAGTGCAGTACGCAGGTCCTGCCAGCCCAGCCCGGGGCCCACCGGAGCGCCCGAGGCGCGATCCCACACCACCGTGGAGGCGCGCTGGTTGGCGATGCCGACGGCGTCCACCGCCCCCGCCTCGCTCAGTGTCGCCGTGGCGGCGGTCATGGCGGCATCGGCCAGGGCGACCGGATCGAACTCCAGGAGCCCCGGAGCGGGTGAGCGCCGGGGAGTCGGCAGGCGGCGAGTGTGGCGGAGATGGCCGGAGGCGTCAACGACCGCCGTTCGCACGCTCGTGCTCCCGATGTCGATCACCAGGATCCTTACGGGGCCGGATGCGGCACGGCCGGACACGGTTGGCATGCTAGAGGTAGATCCCCGCCCGCTCAGGTGGGCGCCCGAACGCATCCCTGCGGGTTCGGACCGACCGAGAACCCCTGAGAACCGAGGAAACAGCATGTCCGAGCATCCCGACGTCCCGAGCACCGGCAGCCGGCTGGATTTCGCCGAACTGTTCAGGACGTTGGTGGCGGGCGAGCACCTGTCGGGAGTCCAGGCGCGGGCGGCGGCCGACGCCATGCTGACCGGTCAGGCCTCCGAGGCCGAGATGGCGGGGCTGCTGATCGGCCTGCGCACCAAGGGCGAGACGGCCGCCGAGTTGGCCGGGCTGCTCGAGGGGTTGCGGGCGGCGGCGCTGGAGGTCGACGTCGACGCCGAGGCGATGGGACTGATCGACACCGCCGGCACTGGCGGCGACGGCAGCGGCACGCTGAACATCTCGACCATGGCGGCACTCGTGGCAGCCGGCGCCGGTGCCCGGGTCTGCAAGCATGGCAACCGTGCGGTGTCGTCGGCCTGCGGCTCCGCCGACCTCCTTGAGGCCCTCGGTGTGGTGGTGGACCTAGGACCGGCAGGCGTCGCCGCCAGCCTCGAGCAGGTCGGTATCGCCTTCTGCCTGGCGCCTCTGTTCCATCCGGCGCTGCGCCATGCCGGCCCGACGCGGCGCAGCCTCGGCGTACCCACGGCGTTCAACTACCTCGGTCCGATGGCGAACCCCGCGGGCGTGCGGCGCCAGGTGATCGGGGTGAACGACCCCGCCATGGCCGAGCGGATGGCGGAGGTGCTGGCCGTCACCGGCACGCAACGCGCCATGGTGGTGCACGGCTATCCCCGCCTCGACGAGCTGTCCACGATCGGGCCGACGAGGGTGATCGAGCTGCGCGAGGGGCGGATCGAGCGCTATGCCGTGACGCCGGAGGAGCTGGGCCTGGCGACCGTCGGCCTGGCCGATCTGGCCGGCGCGGACTTGGCCGCGGGGGTGGCGGCGACTCAGGCGCTGCTGGCGGGCGAAGCCGTGCCCTGGCGGGACATCGTGTGCCTGAACGCCGCCGCCGGGCTCGTCGTGGGTGATCTCGCCGCCGACCTCCCCGCGGGTCTGCGGCTGGCGGCGGGGGCGCTCGACAGCGGAGCGGCGGCGGTCAAGCTGTCCCGCTGGGTGGAGGTGTCCCGCGGCCTCGCCGACGATCACTGACTCCCGCTCTGCGGCCCCGAACTACGGTGGCCGGATGGCGGGTCCCGAGAAACCGTGCCGGCTGCGTGCCCTCTGCCCGCGTGACCGCCGTCCGCCGGCGGGGATCAGCCGGTGAGCGGCACCACTGCCCCGAGCTACGACATAGCCGTCGTCGGCGCGGGTCCGGTAGGCAGCCTGTGCGCGCTCGCTCACGCGCGTCGAGGCGCCTCGGTGGCCTTGCTCGAGGCAAACCCCAATACTTCGAAACGGCTTGCGGGCGAGTGGCTGCATCCCCCCGCTGTGCGCATACTCCAAGATTTCGGGATAGGGCTCGAGACGCAGCCGCGGAGCGCCAAGGGCAAGGGATTCGCGGTATTCCCCGAGGACCGGTCGGAGCCGATCGTGCTCCGGTACCCGGACGGGTCTCACGGCTTGGTGTGCGAACACGAGGTGCTCGTCTCGCGCTTGCGTGAAGCTGTCGAGGAGGAGCCGGGGGTCGACTTCGTGCTGCATGCGCGTGTGCGGGCGGTCGAGGACCACTCGGTCACGTTCACCCGCAATGGCACCGACGAATCCCTGAAGGCCGAGCTGATCGTCGGTGCGGACGGGCGGTCATCGGTCGTGCGTCGATCATTGGGTCTCTGGACGAGCCCGAGCAACTGCTCGCGGATGATGGGGATCGAACTGAGTGGGGTGAGCCTGCCGCTGGAGGGTTACGGGCACGTGGTCTGCGGTGGACCGGGGCCGATTCTCATCTATCGCCTGGGCGAGGATTCCGTCCGGGTGATCGTCGACGTTCCGTTGGGACACTCGCCGCGGGACCTGGTCGCCGTGATGTCGGACTCGTATGCCGGCTGGATGCCGGAGGTGCTGAGGCCTGCGTTCGTCGAAGCGCTGCGGGCGCGCAGATTCCTTGCCGCGGCCAATGCGCTGAGGCCGCGCGCCACATACGGGAGCCCACGGCGAGTCCTCATCGGGGACGCCGCGGGGCACTACCACCCGCTGACGGCCGTGGGGATGACCCTCGGCTTCGGCGATGCCCTGACACTGGCCGAAGGGCGGGGCTTTCGCGACTTCACCAAGAGGCGGCTCCAGGCGACCCGGGCACCGGAACTCCTCGCCATGGGTCTGTACGAGATCTTCGCTGATCATCGGGTCGAATCCGTGGCGCTCAGGCACACGGTCTACCGGCGCTTGCGAGAGAGTCCCGCGGTCCGCGACCGGACGATCGGCTTGCTCGCCTGCGAGAACACATCGATAGCCAGCCTGGGGCTGGCCAGTGGGGCGATGGCGGCCCGTGCCGCGGTCAGCGAGATTCCGAGATCCTGCGACCGATCCGCCTGGCGTCAGGCCAACGGGACCGTGCGTGCCCTGGCGGTTCGCCTCGGCTGGGTCCTGCGCGGGATCCGGCTGCTGCGTCGGGCGCGGCACGCCGGTGGACAGAAGGACGAGCGAGCTCGGGACACCTTGGCTCGCGGCTTCCTGGTGTCGATGCCGTCGAGAACCAGGGACCGCCGGCCCAGCCGCCCGGAGGAGGTCGCGTCACCTGACGCCGGCCCGACACTCAGGAGCGCGAGCGCGCGGTTGGTGAGCCTCCAGGGCGCCGACGGCGCCTGGGAGGGCGAGATGGCGTGGTGTCCCATGCTCACCGCGCAGTACGTGCTGTTGCACCACATTCTGGGACGGCCGCTCGATGCGGACCGCCGACGGCTCGTGCTGCGCTACTTCGAGCGGTCCCGTCTCGAAGGCGGCTCGTGGGGTCTGCACGAGCACGCCCCACCCCAGCTGTTCGTCACCACCCTCGTCTACGTTGCGGCACGATTGCTCGGTGTCGAGCGAGATGACCCGCTGATCGAACCGGCCCGGCGATTCCTGCAGGCAGAGGGGGTTCTGGGCATCCCGAGTTGGGGGAAGTTCTGGTTGGCGCTCGTCGGCCTCTACGACTGGCGAGGCGTCAACGCCGTTCTGCCGGAACTGTGGAGCCTGCCGCGCTGGACGGCGTTGCATCCTTCGAGGTGGTACTGCCACACTCGGCTCATCTATTTGGCGATGGCGGCCGTCTACCCGCTTCGCTTCCGAGCCCCCGTCACGCCGGTGGTCGCCGCCATCCGGGAGGAGTTGTTTCCCCAGGGGTACGCCAACGTCGATTTCTCCGCCGGTCGCAATCGCCTGCGGGACGCCGATCTCTTCGCCCGACCCGGTGTGTGGCTCCGGGCCGGCCTCGGGCTTGCGCGGTGGTACGAACGGTTCCACAGCGAGGGTCGACGGGCCCGATGTACCGAGTCGATGATCCGGCACATCAGGTGGGAACTTCGGACGACCACCCATCGGAGCATCTCGCCGGTCAGCGGCTTCCTCAACATTCTCGCCCTGTGGCTGCGCGACCCCGACGACAGCGACTGCCGGCAGGCTCTGGCGCGGCTGGACGGCTGGATCTGGGAGGACGCCGAGGGCGGGACGCGTGTCAGCGGAGCCAGAACCGCCTCGTGGGACACCGGGTTCTCCCTGCAGGCGCTGGCGACCGTGCCGCGCTTCGACGGTACCGAGAGCGCACTGCGCCGCGGGGCCGACTTCCTGGGGCGGCAACAGATCGATACCAGCTTCGAAGGATTCGGTGAGGCCTACCGGACCGACCCGAAGGGCGGCTGGTGTCTCGCCGGGCGGTGGCACGGCTGGCCTGTGACCGACTGCACCGCCGAAGCGGTGCTCGGGCTGATCGCCGGCGACCGCGAGGCCGCGGGCGCGGCGGTGCTCGGCGACGCGGTCCGCTTCATGCTGCGCGGCCAGAACCGCGACGGCGGGTTCGGCAGCTACGAAGCGCGGCGCTCCGCGGTCGGCCTCGAGTGGCTGAATCCGGCCGAGATGTTCGGCGAGTCGATGACCGAGCGTTCCTATGTCGAATGCACCGCGTCCTGCCTCGCCGCGTTGGCCGCCTGCCGGGAGCACTCCCCGGAAGTCGCGGATCCGGAGGTCACGGGCGCGATCTCCCGGGGCGAGGCGTGGCTCCGCCGGACCCAGGAGTGCGACGGATCGTGGCGCGGTGTCTGGGGCGTTCAGTTCATCTACGGGACCTTCTTCGGGGTCAGAGGTCTGCTTGCCGCGGGGGCCCGCCCCGGCGATCCGGCGCTGCGCCGGGCGTGCCGGTGGCTGCTGGATCGCCAGCGGCCCGACGGGGGATGGGGTGAGCACCACAGCGGCTGCCTGGCCGGTCGCTACGTCGCCCATACCGAGAGTCAGGTCATCCAGACCGCGTGGGCGATGCTTGCGCTGCTCGAGGCGGACGATTCGGACTGGACGGCGATCGTCCAGGGCGCTCGATTCCTGCTGGACACCCAGGACGCGGCTGGAGGATGGCCCCGGCAGGACGGGGCCGGAGTGTTCTTCCGCACGGCGATTCTGGACTACGGCCTGTACCGGCAGTACTTCCCCCTCCACGCGCTCGGTCTCTACGAGCAGCGGCGTCGAGCCCGCCTGGATCTGGCACCCTCGGTGGGGGTCTCCGGGTAGGGGTAGAGGCCATCGAGGGGCCCGTGACGCCTACGCTCGGGGCGGTGACGGCCGGACGCATCGAGGGGTACGACGGTCCCGCGCGGCTCGCACCGTCGCGCGTCGTGCGTCGCCCGAGCGGGCACGAACCGGCGGGGGACATGCCGCCGGCGGGTCTGCGAAGCGAGGTTCTGGAGGCGGGGCGGCGAGCCGGGCTGGCCGCCGTGGGTGTGGCGCCGGTGGAGGTGTTCGAGAGCACGCGGCGCATCCTCCACCGCCGCAAGGCGCAGGGTCACCACGGCGGCATGCAGTTCACCTACCGCAACCCCGAGCGTTCCACCGACCCGGGACGGATCCTCCCGGGGGCGGCCGCGCTGGTGGTGGGGGCGCTGGACTATGCCCGCGCCACGGCATCGGAGCCCGTCCCGGGTCGTCCGGTGGCCAGGGTTGCCCGCTACGCCAGCGATGACGTCTATGGCGCGCTGCGGTCCGCCCTCGGCGCGGCCGCCCGGGTGCTGGCCGATCACGGGTACCGGACCGTCGTCGTGGCCGACGACAACGCCTTGGTGGATCGGGAGGCCGCGCGCAGGGCCGGCCTGGGCTACTACGGCAAGAACAGCAACCTCCTGCTGGAGAACTCGGGAAGCTGGGTGGTGCTGGGATCGGTGGTCACCGATGCGGCACTGCCGCCCACCGGCGAGCGGGTACCCGACGGTTGCGGTCCCTGCCGGCGCTGCCTGGACGGCTGCCCCACGGGCGCGATCGTCGCTGCGGGAGTCGTCGACGCCCGCCGCTGCCTGGCATGGCTGCTGCAGGCCACCGGCGACTTCCCCATGGAGTTCCGGGAAGCACTCGGGGACCGGTTGTACGGCTGTGACGACTGCCAGGAGGTCTGTCCGCCCAACCGGCGCATGCCGGAGGCGGCGGAGGTCGGTGAGCAGGCCTCGGTGGATGTCCTGGACCTGTTGGGCGCCGCCGACGAGGAACTCATGGAGCGTCACGGGCGCTGGTACATCCCTGCCCGCGATCCGCGCTACCTGCGGCGCAACGCCCTCGTTGTGCTGGGCAACATCGCTGACGGCAGTGATCCCGAGGTGGTGGGGACGCTGCGACGCTACCAGCGGCATCCCGACCGGATGCTGGCCCGCCACGCGACCTGGGCGGCGCAGCGCCTGGGGCTGGAACCGGAGATTGCGACGGTACCCGCGGCCGCCCCCGCGGCCAGCCCGGGCGGCGACCCGGGCGACGGCCCCGGGGACGGCCCGGCGGGCGACTCGTGAGCGAGCCGCCCGATGCAGCCGGCGGCGAGCCCCGCCCGCGCCGCCACCTGCTGGTCACCAACGACTACCCGCCGAAGGTCGGGGGGATCCAGAACTACCTCTGGGAACTCTGGCGGCGGCTGCCCCCCGATCTGTTCTGCGTCCTGACCCGCCCGCACCCCGGTGCCGCCGCCTTCGACGCCACCGAGGCGTATCCCATCGTGCGCAGCGCGGCCGCCTTCCTGCTGCCCACGCCGAAGGTGCTGGGGGAGATCCGCGACCTGCTGGCATCCACCGGCGCCGAACTGGTCGTGTTCGACCCCGCTGTCCCCGTGGGCGCACTGGGGCCGCGCCTGGGGGTTCCCTACGGGGTCGTTCTGCACGGTGCCGAGGTGACGGTTCCGGCGCGCCTGCCGCTCGCCGCCGGGGCACTCCGGCGCACTCTGGCGGGGGCCGAGGTCGTGATCTCCGCCAGCCGCTACGCGGCCGGCGAGGCGCGGCGGCTGTGCCCCGACATGGCGCCGGATCACTACGTGCCGCCGGGGGTGGACGTCCAGCGCTTCGTGCCGCTGTCCGGCGAACGGCGGCGGGCGGCGCGCCACCGCCTCGGCGTGGGTGACGGTGAGACCCTGGTGCTCTGCGTCAGCCGGCTGGTGCCCCGCAAGGGCATCGACAGGCTGATCGAGGCGGTCGCCCGCCTGGCGTCCGGCCGCCCCGGTCTGCGCCTGTGCATCGCCGGCGCGGGCAGGGACAGCGGGAGACTGGAGCGGCTCGTTCGCCGGACCGGCGCGCCCGCACGCCTGCTCGGGCGGGTCGCAGAGAGCGAGTTGGCCGAGCTGTACGGCGCGGCGGACCTGTTCGCCATGCTGTGCCGCCGGCGCTGGGCGGGCCTCGAGCAGGAGGGATTCGGGATCGTCTTCCTGGAGGCGGCGGCCGCCGGGGTGGCGCAGGTGGCCGGCGAGAGCGGGGGAGCAGCCGAAGCCGTCGAGCACGGCACCGGCGGGCTCGTGGTCACCGATCCCGACGACGCCGCGGCGGTCGCCGACAGCCTGGCGGCGATGCTCGACGATCCCGATCGGCGCCACCGTATGGGCGCCTCGGCGCGCCGGCGAGCCGAGGCGCGGTTCAGCTACGACCACCTGGCCGGGGACCTGTGCCGCGCCCTGAGTTGAGTTCCCCGGCGCCCGCCGCGGGTGACGCTCCGCCCTGGCAGTGGCTGCTCGTGGCCTCCCGCGTCGGCACGGCGGTGCTGTGTGTTGCGATCGTGCTGGGTGCGGCGTGGCCCGATCGAGCCGGTACGGCCGCCCAGGCCGTGGCGCTGGCGCTGTTCGGCGCAGGGAGTCTCGCCTTCGGGCGGGCGTACGCCGTGGCGGTGCGCCGGAGCCGTGCCGAGCAGCTCTCGACGATGGCAGCCTTCATCGGAATGCCGGGGGCGCCCCGGTCGGTGCGCACCGAGTTGCGGCTCGCCGCCGGGTTGCAGTTCGCCGCCGGGCTCACCGGCGCTGCGGTTCGCCCCTTTGGACCGCTCGCGTTCGGTATTCTTGCGGGTGTGTACGGCTTGGGCGTGATAGCTCTCTGGGGTGCGGGGCACGGCGACTTTCCCAGCCGGCCCCCGCACACCGCGCGGAGGCGAGATGGTTGAGTTCTCGACGCGCCGGATGCTGGTGAACGCCTCGCCGTCGGACTGCTTCGACGTCGTCGTGGACTTCGAGCAGTACCCGCAGTGGGTGCCGGACATCAAGGAGGCCCGCGTGCTGCGGCGGGACGACAGCGGTGCGGGCGGTCTCGTCGCTTTCCGGGCAGCGGCGATGGGCCGCAGCGTGACCTACACGCTCAAGTACTTCTACGGCTCGAACCCGTTGCGGGTGGCGTGGCGGCTCGTCGAGGGCGACCAGGTCCGCCACCTGGACGGTGAGTACGAGTTGGCGCCGTCGGCCGACGACGAGGGCAAGACCCTCATCACCTACTCGCTCGCGGCCGAACTGGCGGTGGCGGTGCCCGGGTTCGTGAAGCGCCGGGCGGAGTCGCGCATCATGCAGGCGGCGCTGGACCAGTTGCGGCGCCGCATCGAGTCGGTCAGCGCGGAGCGGGCGCAGCGCCGCGGGTGAAACCTGCGGCCGGCGACAACCAGCCCGGGCCGCGCTCCCGCGTCGGCTCCAACCCACCGATGCCGGTGCCGCTGTCATGATGTCGGGGCGCCTGGCGGGCTTCGACATCGGTGGGACCAACATCCGGGCCGAGGTGCTCGCTTCCGGCGCCGGGGCGCACGATGCCCGGCGCAGCGACCGCCCCGGCAGCATGGCCGGCATCGTCGAGGTGATCTGCGAGATGGTGTGCGGGATGGAGGAGGCGTTGGCCGAGCCGGTCGCCGCGCTCGGTGTGGGGTGCGCCGGGCTCGTGGACCGGTCGGGTGTGGTGGCCACATCCCCGAACATTCCCGCCATTGCCGACTTCCCGCTGCGTTCGCTGCTGACCGAGCGGCTGCGCCGTCCGGTGGTGGTGGAGAACGACGCAACCGCGGCCCTGCGCGGCGAGATGGAGGGTGGGGCCGCGTCCGGTCTCGCCGATGCCCTGCTGGTCACCTTCGGGACCGGGATCGGAGCGGCGCTGCTGCTCGACGGCGAGATCCGGCGCGGCGCGCACGGCCTGGCCGGCGAGGCGGGGCACATGATCGTGGCCCCTGACGGTCCGGAGTGCCTGTGCGGCCGCCGCGGCTGCTGGGAACAGCTTGCCTCCGGAGAGGCGCTCGGGAGAGCCGCTCGGCAAGCCGCCGGTGCCGGGAAGGCGCCGGCGCTCAGGGACCGGGCGGCGGGTCGCATCGACGCGCTCCGGGGTGAGCACGTGGGGGAGCTGGCGACCGCCGGCGACCCCGTGGCGCGCCGACTGCTGCGCGAGTTCTCCTCCTGGGTGGCGCTGGGGCTCAACAACCTGATCCTGGTGCTGTCGCCGGAGGTGATCGTGCTCGGCGGGGGACTGTCCGAACTGGGCGAGGTGTTCCTGGCGCCGGTGCGCGACGCCCTGGCGAAGATCTTCGTGGAGCAGGGCAGGAGGCCTTCCGTGGAGGTGCGGCGAGCCCGCCACGGCGACCGGGCGGGGGTCATCGGCGCGGCCCACCTGGCGCGGGACGCCCTCGGCGGGCCGGACCTGCACCGAGCGGGCGGGCGCGCTCGCTAGCCTCGGAAGCGATGGAGTTCCGCCGCATAACCAATCTCCCGCCGTACGTTTTCTCGGTGATCGACCGCCTCAAGGTGGAGGGCCGTCGCCGCGGCGAGGACATCATCGACCTGGGTTTCGGCAACCCGGACATCCCGTCGCCCGACATCGCCGTGGAGAAACTGGCCGAGGCCGCCCGCAACCCCCGCAACCATCGCTACTCGCTCAGCCGGGGGATTCCCAAGCTCCGCAGCGCCGTGGCGGACCTGTACCTGCGACGGTTCGGCGTCGAACTCGACCCCGAGACGCAGATCATCAACACCATCGGCGCCAAGGAGGGCCTCTCGCACCTGATGTGGGTGGTGCTGCAGCCGGGCGACGCCGTGCTGGTGCCGGCGCCGTCGTATCCCATCCACCTCTACGCGCCCCTCTTCGCCGGCGCGGAGATTCGCAACATCCCGCTCTCGGTGGGCGACGACCTCGACGAGGTGCTCCGGCAGCGCTGGGAGTACTCGTGGCCCAAGCCGCGGGTCATCCTGCTGTCGTTCCCGCACAATCCGACCACCACCTGCGTAGATCTGGACTTCATGCAGCGGGTCGTGGACTTCGCCCGCCGGCACGACGTCCTGGTGGTCCACGACTTCGCCTACGCCGACATCGCCTTCGACGGCTACCGGCCTCCGTCGATCCTGGAGGCCGACGGCGCCCTCGACGTGGCCGTGGAGTTCTACTCGCTCACCAAGTCCTTCTCGATGGCCGGCTGGCGAGTGGCCTTCATGGCGGGCAACGCCGAGGTGGTGGCTGCACTCGCCAAGCTCAAGTCCTACCTGGACTACGGCACGTTCCAGCCTGTCCAGATCGCCGCCACGGTGACTCTCAACGAGGCGGCCGACTACCCGAAGCTGGTGAGCGACACCTACCAGAGTCGCCGCGACAGCCTGTGCGAGGGTCTGGCGCGTATCGGCTGGCACGTGGATCCGCCGAAGGGATCGATGTTTGTCTGGGCGCCGATCCCGGAGCCGTACCGCCACATGGACTCGGTCGGCTTCGCCTCCTTCCTCGTCACCGAGGCTGGTGTGGCCACCTCGCCCGGCGGCGGGTTCGGCCCCGGCGGCGAGGGCTTCGTGCGCTTCGCACTCATCGAGAACGAGCAGCGCATCGGCCAGGCTGTGCGGAACCTGCGCAAGGCCCTGCCCGCGCTCGGCTGAGTCTCCGTGCGGCTCGGCATCCTCACCGGTGGTGGCGACTGTCCGGGTCTGAACGCCGTGATCCGGGCCGTGGTGCTGCACGGCGCCCGGCGCTGGGGAGACGAGGTGCTGGGTTTCCGGGACGGATGGCGGGGAGTCGTCGAGGACGACGCTGTCCCGATCATTCCCGAGCGCGCCGCGCGGATCCTGGCCCGGGGCGGCACGATCCTCGGTACCTCGCGCATCCAGCCCTACATGACCGCCGATGGCCCGGCCAGAGTGGTCGATGTGCTGGCCGGCCGGGCTGTGGAGGCGCTGATCGTCGTCGGCGGTGAGGGGACTCTGAGCGTGGCGCACCGGCTGCACCGCGACCTCGGTGTGCCCCTCGTGGGCGTGCCCAAGACGATCGACAACGACGTGGGGGGTACCCAGCTGACCTTCGGCTTCGAGACCGCGGTGCAGACCGCCACCGACGCCATCGACCGGTTGCACACCACCGCCGAATCGCACCACAGGGTCATGGTCGTGGAGGTGATGGGCCGCCACGCCGGTCACGTGGCGCTGTGGGCGGGCATCGCCGGCGGTGCCGCCGCCATCCTGGTGCCCGAGCGCCCGTTCGACATCGCCGCGATCGCTGCGGAGTTGCGCAGCCTGCACGACGGTGGCGCCCAGTCCTCGGTGGTCGTCGTGGCCGAGGGCGCCCGGCCGGTGCCGGGCACCCTGGAGGTGCCCGAGCCCGGCGTCGATGAATACGGGCATGTCCGCCTCGGCGGGATCGGTGCCATCGTGGCGTCCGAGATCGAGCGGCGTACCGATCTGGAGACCCGGATCACCGTGCTGGGCCACACTCAGCGCGGCGGCACCCCGACGGCTTTCGATCGCGTGCTGTGCAGTTCTTTCGGAGTTGCGGCGGTGGACGCCGCCCACGCAGGCGCGTTCGGCCGAATGGTGGCGGTGGAGGCCGGCAGGATCGGCCTGGTGCCGCTGGAGGATGCGACCGCGGCGTTGAAGCCGATACCCGACGGGCTCTGGGAGGTGGCCGAGGCCTGCCGCTCCTAGCCGCCCCCGCCGGGTCCGGGCGGTGGTCCGGGCGGTCCCAGCGAGGCGTAGTGCACCCGTCCCACCGGCGCCTCCACGTCGCCCTCGTCGGTGGGCAGAGCGCGAGGCTCGCCCTCGATCAGCACCCAGAGCCAGTCCACGCCGGGGAGTTCGGTGGCGGTGTAGACCAGTTGGGCGATCGCCAGGCTCTGGAGCGCGCCCTCGATCTGCTCGAGCGCCCCCTCGGCGAGATTCACCTGCAGCACGCCGTTGGTGAGATCGCTGCCGAGGACGACCGTCTCGGCGGGAATCACCGAGGTGAGCCCCGCCGAGGCTTCCTCCTCGGTCGGCCCCTCGATGAGTGCATCGAGGGCGGCCACCAGGCCTGCGGGTGTGGCCAGCTCACGCTCGACGGGCTGGCTCAGGATCTCACCGTCCACGAAGTAGAGGTAGACGCTCTGGCGAGGTACCGGCGCCTCGGTTGAGGTCGTCGTCGTGGCGGGGATCGCCAACTCCTCCGGGAGGTCCGAGGCGTCCAGGATACGCGGCGCCGGATCCTGCGGCACGCCGCAGGCCGCTGCGGTGACCAGCGTCGCCAGCGCCCCCAGCAGTGCGGGAAGGGACCGCCGGACAGGGGGCCTGCGCAAGGAACTCACAGCTCGTTCACCGGGAGTGTGACGACGAATCGGGCGCCCGAGGCGCCGTCGGCCCGCTCGGTCACGCGGACCGAGCCGCCGTGCAGGCGAACGTGTTCGGCCACGAGCGCCAACCCCAGCCCCGTACCGCTGAAACGCCCCCCCGAGGTCTGCCGGCTGCCGCGTGAGAAGCGGTCGAAGATGACGTCGCGGTCCTCGGCCCTCACGCCCGGTCCGGCGTCGATCACCGAGATCTCCACCGAGGCATCGAAGCGCTCCACGTGGATCTCGGTGGCGCCGCCGGCGTGGTTCTGGGCGTTCTCCAGCAGGTTCGCCATGACCTGCGCCAGGCGCCGCCGGTCGGCCCGCAGCACCAGGCCCTCGGTGTCGGGATCGCGGGTGACGCGAGGCGTGTGCCCGGCGGCGCGAGCCGCCTGCTGGACGAACTCGATGATCTCGAATTCCTCGAGTTCCAGGGCGGCGGCACCCACGTCGTAGCGGGAGATCTCCAGCAGGTCCGCGACGAGCTGCTTGAAGTGCTCGAGGTCGGCGGTGAGCAGGTTGAGTGCCGTCTGGGACCGCACCGGCAATTCCCCCTGGCGCCTGCGCAGGACCTCCAGGGAGGCCGTGAGCGTCATCAGGGGCGAGCGCAACTCGTGGCTCACGTTCGAGGCGAAGCGGGCGTCTCGCTCGATGCGGTCCTGCAGGGCGCTGGCCATCTGGTTGAACGAGCGCGACAGCCGCTCCAGATCGGGGTCAGCGCCCTCGAGGCGCGTGTTGAGATCGCCGGCGGCGATGGCCTCGGCCGCCTCACCGATGTCGGTGAGCGGTTGCACGGCGCGCTGCGCCGCCCAGATGCCGATGCCGATGCCGGCGAGGACCGTGATGGCGCTCCCGGTGAGGAGCGCGATCAACAGTGAGCTGAGCGTGTCGGCGATGTCGTCGAGCGGCACCGCCTCGTAGTAGGCGGCGTCGATGTCGAAGTAGGGAATGCCGATGACGGCGAAGGGGGTTTCCCCCACGACGTAGCGCATCTGCGCGGCGCGACCCCGCGCCACGGTGTCCTTGAGGAGCGGATCGATCTGCGGCTCGCTGAACTCGACGGGATTCGCCGAGAGCCAGAGATCGCCGAAGCGGATGACCGGGCGGGCGCCGAGCGGTGTGTAGAGGTTCTGCAGCAGGTCGCGCAACTGCTGCTCGGTCGACTCGGCGTCGATGAGCCGGCTGACCTGGGTGGCGTTGAACAGGACGCGCGCCAGCGAGGTGTCCTCCCGGCGGGTCAGCAGGTTGTCCCGTGTCAACTCGTAGGTGATGAGCGAGAGGCCGGCGGCGAGCACGAGCGCACCGAGTCCGAAGACCAGGCTGACGCGCAGCCGCAGGGAGACGCGCGCGGCCACGGTTTCTACGGCTGCAGCTTGTACCCCTCGCCGCGGACGGTCACGACGTGGCGGGGATTGGCAGGGTCGGTTTCGATCTTGGTCCGGAGACGGCGGATGTGCACGTCAACGAGCCGGCTGTCGCCGAAGTAGCCGTAGCCCCAGATGCGCTCCAGCAACACCTCCCGGCTGAGGGTGCGGCCGGGACTGGAGGCTAGTTCGACGAGCAGACGGAGTTCGGTCTTGGTGAGGTTGATCTCCTGGCTGCCCCGGCGTACGACGCCCTCCTCAGCGAAGACCTCCAGGTCGGCGAAGATGAAGTTCGTGAGCGGTCCCTCGGCGGTGCGGGCCCGCCGCAGCAGCGCCCGGATGCGCGCCGAGAGCTCCTTGGGTGCGAACGGCTTGGTGAGGTAGTCGTCCGCGCCGGCCTCCAGCCCGGCCACGATGTCGTGGGTGTCCTCCCGGGCGGTGACCATGACGATGGGGACGTTGCTGATCCGCCGTAGCGAGCGGCACACCTCGAACCCGTCCACGCCCGGCAGCATGATGTCGATCAGCACCACGTCGGCGGGCTGGCGCCGGAAGATGCTCAGCGCGGCCTCGCCGTTGGAGGATTCCTGCACCTCCCAGCCCTCGTCCTCGAGGGCCAGCCGCAGGGAGGTGCGGATGCGCTCGTCGTCCTCCACGGTCAGGATGCGCGTGGCCATGGTCACCATGCTGCCCCAATTCGCGGGCTGCTGCCGTGCTCAGAGGTCCTGGACGCCGCCGGCCGGGGCTCCGCCGGGCCAGGCTCCGAGTTCGGCCAGGAGGTCACAAAGGGCGGGCGCCACGCCGGGAGCGGCGGCGAGCACGAACCCGACGGCGCCGGCTCCGGAGCGGCTGGGAGGCTCGAGCACGGGGCTGCGGGTGACGGCGCCGGCCTCGGAGGCGATGAGGCTTCCCGCCGCGTGGTCCCAGGGGCAGAGGCGGTACTCGTAGTAGGCGTCCACCCGGCCGCAGGCGACCGAGCAGAGGTCCAGGGCCGCCGAGCCCATCCGGCGGATGTCGCGCACCCGGCCGAGGAGGCCCGCCACGACGGTGCCCTGGTGGATCCGGTCCGCCTCGTTGTAGCCGAAGCCGGTGGCCACGAGGGCCGACCCGAGATCGACCGTGCTGCTCACCGCCAGGCGTTCGCCGTTGCAGAACGCGCCGCCACCGCGCGCCGCCGAGAAGACCTCCCCGTGCAGCGGGTCGACGACCGCGCCGGCGAGAGGCCGGCCACCGGCGGCGGCGCCCACCGAGACCGCGTAGCCGGGGTGCCCGTACACGAAGTTGGTGGTGCCGTCGATGGGATCGATGAACCAGGTGATCCCCGAGGAACCGGCGCGGGAGGCACCCTCCTCGCCGACGATCCCGTCGTGGGGCCGGGCGCGCTCCAGGCGCGAGGTGATGAGGGACTCCGCGGCGCGATCGGTGGCGGTCACCAGGTCGGTGCGGGAGGACTTGACGCCGACGGGGGCGGCGCGGCCGTGGTGTTCGGCGACGACGTCGCCGGCCGCGGTGGCCAACTCGACGGCCAGTTGCCGGAGGGCTTCGAGGTCGGTGCCGCCGGCAGTCACCGGGCTCGCCGGCGGACGGGCCGCCGGGTGGCCCCCGAGGCGGCTCGCCGGCCACTCCGCCACTCGTGGGAGGCCCGCAGCGTCAGGGAGGCCACGACCGCCACGCCCGAGGCGCTCGCCACGGCACCCACGAGGGTGCCCACGCCGAGTTGCCAGCCGCAGTCGCCCGTGCAGCTCACGTCCACGAGGGCATAGCCGATGAGCCCGCCGCAGACCCCTGCAAGGAGGATCGCCAAGGCGGCCACGGCCCGCGCGCGGCGTCCCGGCAGCGCCGACCGGGAGGGAGTGGCGGCCTCGGTGCCAATCACCCGAACCAGGCTAGGACGGCCCGCCGTCATCGCAGCGGTGCCGAGTGCGACCTAGCGTGGCCGCATGCCGCAACTTGGTGCGGCCAACGTGCTGCACGTGGACATGGACGCCTTCTTCGCCGCGGCGGAGGTGCTGCGGCGCCCCGAGTTGGCCGGCCGGCCGGTGATCGTCGGGGGAACCGGCGACCGCGGCGTCGTGGCGGCGGCCTCCTACGAGGCCCGGCGGTTCGGTGTCGACTCGGCCATGCCCACCCGGCGGGCGCGCTCGCTGTGCCCTGGAGGCGTGTTCCTGCCTGCCGATCACGACTACTACCGCCAGCTCAGCGGCAGGATCATGGAGCTGTTCGGTCGCTACACCCCCCTGGTGGAGGCGCTCTCGCTGGACGAGGCGTTCCTGGACGTGACCGGCGCCCGGCGCCTGTTCGGCGCACCGGCCGAGATCGCCGGGCGGATACGCGCCGAGTTGGCGCGGACCGAGGGCCTCACCTGCTCGGTGGGGGTCGCCCCGAACAAGCTGCTGGCCAAGCTGGCCTCCGAGCAGGCCAAACCCCAGGCAACGCCCGGCGGTGTGCGCCCCGGCCGGGGAGTGGTCGTGGTGGATCCGTCCGAGGCGCTGGTATTCCTGCACCGACTCCCGGTGCGGTCGCTGCCCGGGGTCGGACCGGCCACACGGCGCCGGCTGCGTGACCTGGGTGCGGGGACGGTCGGCGAGCTGGCGGCGCTGCCGACCGACACCCTCATCGATGCCTTCGGCACGGCCCACGGGCGCCGTCTGGCCGAACTCGCCGCGGCGCACGATCCCCGGCCCGTCGTTGCCTGGCGGGCGCCGAAATCGCTCAGCAGCGAGGTGACTTTTCCCCATGACATCTCGGACCGGAGCGCCCTGCAGGCCGAGGCCCTCCGGCAGGCCGACGCCCTGGCCTCGCGCCTGCGGGAGGCCGGCTGCACCGCCGGAACCATCGTGTTGAAGCTGCGCTTCGGCGACTTCCGGACGCTCACCCGGTCGCGCTCCCTGGCGCGGGCCACCGCTCACGCCCCGTACATCGCACGGGCGGCGCGGAGCCTGCTGGAGGGTCTGGAGGTCGACGCCGGGGTGCGGCTCCTGGGGATCGGCGCCGGCACGCTGACCGTCGGCGGCGGGGAGCAGCTCACCCTGGACGAGGCCGCCGGGGGACCGGCGGCGGCGCTGGGCGAGGCACTCGACGAACTCAGGGCCCGGTTCGGCTCGGAAGTGATCACCCCGGCCGGGGCTCGTTCGCCGGCGACGCCGGAAGGAGCCGAACGCGCTCGGTGAGCACAAGTGCGTTGTGGCGGAGCGCCGCGTGTGCGAGACTTGGGAGCAGCCGCCGGCCGTCGATCGGCTCGGCGCGGAACCGCTGTCGAACGTGAAGGGAGCAAGGCCTGTGGCGCTGTCGGAGGACGAGCAACGGATTCTCAGCGAGATCGAGGCGAACCTCTACGAGACAGACCCGGAGTTGGCCGAGGAGGTCCGCTCCACCACGGTGTTCCGCCACGGGTTCCGGAACCTGAGGCGGTCGGTTCTGGGATTCATCGCCGGCATCGTCTTCATGATCTTCACGCTGTC
The DNA here is from genome assembly GCA_009835395.1 of Acidimicrobiia bacterium. Classification (GTDB taxonomy): domain Bacteria; phylum Actinomycetota; class Acidimicrobiia; order Acidimicrobiales; family CATQHL01; genus VXNF01. The sequence goes on along the minus strand of VXXM01000014.1, from coordinate 23,710 downwards.
GACGTCGTTCTGGCTGTCGTTCGTGGGCTTCTTGATCATGCTGGCCTCGGCGATGTTCTTCGAGCGGAATGCCCGGCTGGTGGGCAAGGCCGGGCTGCAGCAGATCTCGCGCAATCCCCTCAGCGGCGCCTGGCGCGATGAGGGTGGCACGCCCGGCCAGCGGATGCGCGACCGTTTCAACCGCGACCAGCGAGGCGACTGACAGCGGTCACCCCGGCGCGCCGGTGATTCGCACCGGCGCAGAGCGGCTAGCGGGCCGCTCCTCCGCGGCCCACCACTCTTACCAGCACCCCCCAGGGGCGCGGGTCCACGACGCCTCGCAGCCGCTGCGCCGCGGTCCGGGTCTCCCGCAGGTCCGCGCTGATCGATGAGGACGCCGTAGCCACCTGCCGTTGAAGCTCGGCGGGCATCGGGCCGCCGGCGAACGCCGCCACCGAGACGCAGAAGGCGAGCCGCCGCCACGGCTCCGGTGCCGACCCGAGCAACCGGGAGGCTCGCTGGGCCATCTCGAGCGGTGTCTCGGAAAGGTGCGGCCTGATGCGTCGCGGGCGCAGCAGGTCGAGGATCTCCTCCCAGGCGACGATCGCCCCGCGGCCGGCGTCCGCGCCGGCCCAGCGGCGCCGGCGCCGGCGCTGCAGTGAGCGGAGCCCGGCGGTGGCGGCGGCGTAGAGGCCTGCGGCGCCGGCGGCCGCGGCCAGCGCCAGCCCGGCCAGCGCCAGAATGCGCGCCGCGCCGGTGCCGCCACCCTCGGTGGCGAACTCGCCGCCGCTCGGCGGCGCCGGAGGGGCGGGGGCCGGCGAGTCGGCGTCGGGCCCGGGTCCGGGCGGATCGGGCACTGCCGGAGCCGGGGACTCCAGTGGTGAGTCCTGCTGCTCGGGAACCAGGGTGTAGGACTCGGCTCCGGGCGCGCCGCGCCCCGGGGTCGGCTCGAACGCCACCCAGCCGGCGCCGCTGATGTAGACCTCGGGCCAGGCATGGGCGTGCTGCCCGCGCACGCTGTAGAGCGTTCTGCCGGTGGCGTCGGTCTCGAGGGCCACCCCCGGGGTGAATCCCACCGCCACCCGCGTCGGCAGGCCGAGGGTCCTGGCCAGGGTGGCGAAGGCGCCGGCGAACTGCTCGCAGTATCCCCGGCGCTCGCTGAACAGGAATGCCTCCAGCCGGTCACTGGAATGGCCCGGCGCGACATCGAGGTCGTAGTCGAATCCGTCCCGTAGCCAGTCCTGCAGCGCCAGCGCCTGCTCATACGGCCCGTCCCGTCCGGCGGTGACCTGGAGGGCAAGTTCGGCGAGCGACGCGTTCAAGTCCGCCGGCAGATCCACGAAGCCCGCAGGTACGTCCTCGGGGTCGTTCCGCAGCGACCCGAGGAAGGCACCCTCGAAGCGCGGCACCGCCGACTGCACCGTGTAGGAGAGGCCGTCGGAGTCGGCGCGGCCCGAACCCACGAGCAGTGTCGAGGAGATCGGTTCGAAGCTGGCCTCGAACGGTGTGCCGAGGGGTTCGAACGCCACGGGCTGGTACGCCGCCGGCAGCCAGACGGCGGCCAGCGCGCCGATCCTGTAGCTCTGGGTGAACTCGCTCACCGGCCCCGAGGTCGCCGCGAGGGTGGGCAGCGACTCGCCGGCCGCGCCGGTGCTCTCGTCGAGGGACCAGACCGCTCCGTCGAAGTCTCCCAGCGCGGTCAGGCGCCAGTAGGACCGCCCGGTACTCCGGACGACGAAGAGTTCCAGATCCGGGTTCTGCAAGAGCTGGCCCGGGACCGCCACGAGAGGGCTGAGAACGACCTTCCGGCCGCCGTCGGTTGCAGGCGCCGACGGGTCCAGCAGCTTCCGCAGCGGTCCGTCGTCGAGTGAGGGCAGCAGCGCGGTGGTGACCAGTGCGCCGGCGCCGACCGCCAGTGCCCCCGCCACGAGTCCCCGAGGCAGGCGCACCCGGCGCTTCGGTGCGGCGCCGACGACGGGTCGGGCCCCCGATCGTGCCGTGGCGTGCGCCAGGGCGAAGGCGACGGCGCAGGCCACGCTGACGGTGGGGTAGAGGATCGTGCCGTCGGTGGTCCCGAAGGTCGCCACGAGGGCCAGCAAGATCGCCGCCGGTGCCAACGCCTCGCCGCGGGCCCCGACGCGGAAGGCCGCCCAGTCGCTCAGCAGGGCCAGCAACCAGGCCACCGCGGCGGCGACGACGAGCAGGCCGGTGTCCTCGCTGAGGGGCACCCGCGAGGATCGCAGCAACTCCCAGATGCCGCCGAGGTCCGCTCCCATCGCCTCGAACGTGGCGCGCCGCGGCACTCCGTAGGTGGTCGTCCGGGGGTAGTGCACCCACACCTGGAGTCCCGCCACGCTCACCAGCGAGACGAGTGCGCTGAGCGCCACCCCGCGGCCGGCGCGGCGCATCAGGGCCACGAGCAGGTGCGCCAGGAGGGCCGCGCCGAGCACCGGGGCCACGAACGAGGTGCCGTCGAAGAGGCGGACACCTCCCGCCAGGGTTGCCAGCGTGACCGCCGTCGCCAGCAGTTCCCCTGCCAGCGCGCGGCTCGACGGGCTTGCCGAGCGCCTCATCCGGTTCGCGGGCCGCTGCGCAGCATCCGGAACTCGTCCCAGCGTTCGGTGATCGATTCGCCGGGCCCGATGGCCAGAACGTCACGGTGCTCAGCCGGAGGCTCGTCCTGCCAGAAGCTGCAGATGATCCGTCGGGGGCCGAATCGATCCAGCGGCAACGACGACTCGCCGACGGTGCCGCCCATGACCGCCAGCAGGATCATCCGGGCCGCGCCGACCGGGAGCCGCGCGGTGGGTCGACTGCCGGTGGGGATCTGCTCGACGAGGGCCAAGGCGTCGAGCACGCCGGTCGGGGTGCCCGTGGCGCGTACCTCCGCACCGCTGCTCGTCAGCAGCCGGACCGACCCTGACTCGACGGCGGCCACCACGGCCAGCCCGGCGGCGGCCGAGACCATCGCCTCGAAGATCTCGGGCGTGGCGGCCCCCTCGTCGGTCTCCAGGAACAGCAGGGTCTCCGGGCGCTGGACGGTCTCGAATCGGCGCACCAGCAGCTCCTGGTAGCGGGTGCTGGACGGCCAATGAATCCGATGCGGATCGTCACCGGGCTCGAATCTGCGGAGGCTGTGGAAGTCCGTGGCGGATCCCCACACGAGTTGGGCCTGCCTGCGCCGTTCGGTGGCGAACTCGATGGTCTCCGCCAGGGGGTCGAGGTTGGCGATCTCGGGCCAGACCAGCACGCGGCGGCGCGGGGTCAGGAGGTGGCGACGGCGCGCCAGCCCGAAGGCGTCCTCCGTCTCGAGCCAGAGGGGGCCGATGTCACGCCAACCGCGCCGGTGCGTGGGGAGGTGGTAGTGGTCCTCGACGACCGCTCCCGACCGCATGCGCCCCAGCCGCAGAACGGGGCCCGGATGGTCGCTCGCATCGTCGAAGACGTCGGCGGGCGGGGTGGCGCGCCGCCGGGCCGTGTTGCTGAGACGGAGTTGGACTCTCAGCGGGGTGCCGCAACTGACTCGTCGCCGCGCCGGATTGCACACCGCCCGCAGCGGGGGACGCAGCAATGTACCGACGCCGGCGAGCAGCACCAACCCGGCGCACACCGCAGCGGTGAGGAACAACTCCGGCAGCCCGAACAGCAGGGCGGCCGCCCCGAGCACCAGGGCGGAGAGCAGCGCCAGTACGCCGGCCCGGGTCACCTGGGTCAGATCAGCGAACGCTGACCGGCGGGCTGGGGGTGTCGGTCAGGATCTCCTCGATGACCGCCGCGGGAGTCATCCCGTTGAACTGAGCGCTCTGGTGCAGGGTGATGCGGTGGAGCAGGATCGGTCGGGCGACGTCCTTCACGTCGTCGGGCAGGACGAAGTTCCGGCTGGCGGCGGCTGCCCTCACCTGCGCCACGCGCTGCAGGCCCAGCACGGCGCGCGGCGACATCCCGCCGGCGATGGCGCCGTGAGCGCGGCTGTTGAAGGCCAGGTCAACGAGGTAGTCGCGGACCGCCGGAGCCACGTGCACCGCTCGGGCCGCCTCGATCATGGCCTGGACCGAGGCTGTATCGGTGACGGCGGCCAGGTCCTCCAGGGGGTCCCCGGCGAGATGCGAGTCCAGGATCTCCGCCTCTGCGGCGCGATCCGGGAAACCGGCGCTGAGGCTCATGAGGAAGCGGTCGACCTGGCTGGTGGGTAGCGGGAAGGTGCCCTCGATCTCCTCGGAGTTCTCCGTGGCGATCACGAGGAAGGGCGAGGCAAGACGGTGGGTGGTGCCATCCACCGTGACCTGGCGCTCGGCCATCGCCTCGAGCAGTGCGGACTGGGTGCGGGGCGACGTCCGGTTGATCTCGTCGGCCAGCAGGAGTCCGGCGAACACCGGCCCCGGCCTGAACTCGAAGCCGTTTCGCACCGGATTCCAGAGCGACACCCCGACGACGTCGCTGGGCAGCAGGTCAGGCGTGAACTGGACGCGGCCGAACTCAAGCCCGAGCGTGCGCGCCACCGTCTTGGCGAGCACCGTCTTGCCGGCGCCGGGCGGGTCGCGCAGCAGCACGTGCCCCTCGGCGAACAGGCAGAGAAGCAGCAGCCTGACCAGCCTGCGCTTGCCCTTGACGACCCGCTCGACGTTGGCGGCGATGGCCTCGAAGGTGGCCGCGAAACCGCCGAGGGCCGGGGCGGTGGATGGCGACTCGGGGTTGGCGTTGCTCACTCTGGCAGATCCGGTGTGTACTCGCCTGCGGTACCGCGAGGGTCCCGGCGGTCGTTCGCCATCGGGACCTGTGCGCCCCATTAGGGTACGCCGGTGGTGGGCCCGACAAGTCGCATTCGGTGGCGGCACCGCTCCGGCGGCCTGTTCCTGGCGGTGGGCTGCGCGGTCCTTCGCCGGCCGCGCCTCTGGCCGGAGGCGCTGCGCCAGTTGCCGACCGTCGCCTCGAGGCGGTACCGGACGTTCCGCTCGGTGACCGCCTACGGCGATCCCCAGCGGCAGCCGACGGTGGCCGAGGTCCTGGCCTGGCTGGGTTGGGCGCGGTCCTTCAGACGGGCCCGCACCCGGCATGGGTGAGGCATCGCGCGCCACGGGGCTAGCTTGTTGGGCCATGACCCAGGCCCTGGTGCTCAACGCCACGAACGAGCCGCTGAGTGTGGTGCCGGGTCGCCGCGCCGCCGTCCTGGTGCTCGACGGGAAGGCCGACGCCGTGCACCTCAGCGGTGTGGAGCTCCGGTCGGAGAACCTGAGTCTCCCGATCCCCTCGGTCGTTCGCCTGCAGTACTACGTCCGGGTGCCGTACCTGCGGCGAGGCTCGCTGAGCCGGAGGGGCGTGCTGGCACGGGACGATCACAGCTGCCAGTACTGCGGCCACCGGGCCGACAGCATCGACCACGTCCGGCCCCGCAGCCGCGGCGGGGGACACACCTGGGACAACGTGGTGGCGGCCTGCGGGCGCTGCAACACGCGCAAGCGTGACCGACTCCCCAGCGAGATCGGCATGCGGCTCCGGCGCACACCCCGACCGCCGACGTGGACCACCCTCATCCGTCTCAGCGCCGGCGAGGTCCCCGACCACTGGGGTGCCTACCTGCACGACGACAGAGCCCTGTCGGCGTGAGCCGCGGCGGGGCCGCGGCGTCGGGCGGTTCCCCCGAACCCTGGAGAATCATCGAGCGCAGCGGCTCGGTACGGAGTCTGCACGGGACCCAGGCCGGTTCGGTTCGGTGCCGGGAGATCTGGGTCATGCGGCCGGCCGGGGGCGCTGTCGTCCTCGGTAGCGGCCAGCGCCCCGGCGCGGTGGACGCCACGGAGGCGCGCCGGCGCGGCCTGACGGTGCTGCGGCGTCGCTCGGGCGGGGGAGTGGTGCTCGTCTCACCAGCCGATCTGCTGTGGGTGGACATGGTGGTGCCCCGGAGCGATCCGCTGTGGCATCCCGACACCGGATGCTCCTTCGGTTGGCTCGGCGAGCTGTGGCGGCGAGCCCTGCGCCGCAGCGGGATCGCCGCGGAGGTTCACGAGGGTCGCTACGAGCCGGGCACGTGGGGATCGCTGGTCTGCTTCGCCGGACGCGGCCCCGGCGAGGTCTTCGTGGCGGGTCGGAAGGTGATCGGCCTGTCCCAGCGGCGCACCGGTGCCGGGGCGCGGTTCCAGTGCGGCGTGCTGCTGCGATGGGATCCCGCGGCGCTGGCCGACCTGCTCGTGCTGCCGGCGGCGCGGCGCGGCGCGCTGGAGCGCGATCTGGCCGGCTGTGCCGCAGGTTTGGACCTCCCTGAGCACCGGATACTGGAAGCCCTCCTCGGTGTCCTGCAGGTGGGCGGGAACGAGCACTAGGGCATCGCGCCGGCGGCGGGACTCGACCACCTGTGCGAGGTGTTCGGGCGGTCTGCCGGATCCCTTCCGGTGGCTCGATTGCCTTGCTGAGTGGGGAGAAGTGGTCTATTGTGGTGAACAAGGGAGAGCAGTCCCTATACTGAATCCCGATACCGCACCCCGTTCAGAACAGCCGCGCCGAGCGCGATGCACGGCGCTGAGTTGGTGAGACACCACACGCCATGGACAGAACATTCTCCGGCAGCCACGAGCGCTCCATCGACGGTAAGTGGCGCGTCTCGCTCCCGCCGGAGTTCCGCGGCGGGCTGGATGCCGAGGACCGCTGCGTCCTGGGTCGTGTTCCCGGCAGCCCCTGTCTGGGGCTATGGCGTCAGAAGGCTTTCGACGCGGCCTACCGGCGACTCGAGGAGGAGGTTCGCTCCCGGGGTTCCGGGCAGAACCTGCTCCGCTGGTTCTCCGGCAACGGCTACCCCGTTCGGCCCGACGCGCAGGGACGCATCGTCGTGCCCGAACCGCTGCGCGAGGTGCTGAGCATCGATACCGCCGAGAGCGAGGCGCGCGTCTTCGTGGCGGGCGTCGGCGAGCGGATCGAGTTGTGGAACAGCGAGGTCTGGCTGGAGACGGTCGGTGGGGCCGGCGCCTACGCCGATGAGGCGGGCCTGGATCCCTGGTCCGAGAGCAGTTGGCTGTGAGCGACCGGCCCGCGCTCGTTCGCCGCTCAGCAATCCCCCGGCTGGCAGGAGGACAGCCAATCCCTACTCCGCCCACTTGCCACCTTCCTTGCGACGGCAACAATCGCCGCGAGGTCCTGGCAGCCGGGGGATTGCTGAGCGGCGAACCGCGGGTGCAACGGCACCGTGGCCGTCCATGAGGGCCCCGGGATCGGCGGGCACGACTCCGTCATGGTCCGAGAGGTCACCGAGGTGCTGGAGCCGATCCCGCCGGGCGTCCTCGTGGATGCCACGGTCGGCGCAGGCGGTCACACCGCCGCCCTCCTGGAGCATCGCCCCGATCTGAGATTCGTCGGGCTGGATCGGGATCCGGCCGCACTTGCCGCCGCCGCCCGGCGACTTCCCGACAGCGTCCGGCTGCTCCGCTGCCGCTACGCGGAGCTCGGCGCGGCGCTCGCCGAGTTGGGGATCTGCTCGCTCTCGGGCGTGATCTTCGACCTCGGCGTCAGCTCGATGCAGCTCGACACCCCCGCCCGGGGCTTCAGCTACCGGGCTGCCGGACCGATCGACATGCGCATGGGACCCGATGCCGAGCTCAGCGCTTCCCAGATCGTCAACGAATGGCCCCTCGAGCGCCTGGCGAGCCTGCTGCGGCGCTACGGCGACGAACCGCATGCCCACCGGATCGCCCGGGCCATCGTGGCTCGCCGCCCGCTGCCCGACACCGTCGTGCTGGCCGAGGTCGTGCGCGCCGCCATACCTGCCCGCCACCGTCGGCGCGGCGGGCATCCCGCCAAGCGCAGCTTCCAGGCGCTGCGCATCGCGGTCAACGATGAGATCGCCCAGATCGCCCCTGCGCTCACGCAGGCCATCGACCGCCTCGTGCCCGACGGCCGGGGAGTGGTGCTCAGCTACCACTCCGGGGAGGACCGTGTCGTGAAGGACACCCTGGCGGCCGCCGCCTCCGGCGGCTGTGCCTGCCCGCCGAGGCTTCCCTGCGTCTGCGGCGCCGTCGCCGGCATCCGACTGCTCTCGCGGCGCCCGGCGCGACCCGCACCGGAGGAGACCCGGCGCAACCCGCGCGCCTCGAGTGCCCGCTTACGGTCCTTCGAGAAGCTTCAGGCGGCGGCATGAGCAGGGCGCTATCCACCTCGCGTCCGGCCACCCCGCGTCCGGCCGCCCCACAGGCAGGCACGCAGTCCCGGCTCCGGGTCGTCGAGCGAGAGCGGCCCAGGTCGAAGGCGGTCCGCCGCATCGTCGTGCGTGTGGTGATCGTGCTGCTCGGCGGGCTGTTCGCCATCGGTGTCCTCCAGGCCGTGGTCACGCAGGCTCAGGGACGCATCGACCAGCTGGACCACCAGATCGACGAGGCGGTCAGCCTCGACCGCGAGTTGCGGCTACGGCGTGCCGAACTGCTGTCGCCGGCGCGGCTGGCCACCGAGGCCCGGGACCGCCTCGGGATGGTGCCGCCGGAGACGATCAACTACCTGGACCCGGCCATCCCTCCGGCTCCGTGAGCAGATCCGACCGTGGCCGCTCGCACGTCACGGGCCGGGCTGCCGTCGCCGGGCCGCCGGGCTACCGGTCGGGTGGCCGCCGGGCGGTGCTCGTGCTGGCGATGCTGGCGATGGCCGCCGGGCTCGTGTCGCGGACTTTCGAGCTTCAGTTCGGTGAGAACGATCAGATCCTGGCCTGGGCCAGGGACCACCGCTTGCAGGAGAGCGCCGTGATTGGCGTGCGCGGCGACATCCTGGACCGCTCCGGTGAGCCTCTGGCGACGTCGGTGGAGTGGTCGGCGGTCTACGCGGATCCTTCCCGGATCGGCGACCCGCTCACCGTGGCACGCGCCCTGGCCCCCACCCTCGGTGCCGAGGTGGAGCCGCTGGCCCAGAAGATGTCGGTGCCGGGCCAGTTCGTCTACCTGCAGCGGCAGGTACCACCCGAGCAGGCCGCGGGCGTGCACGAGTTGGGGCTGGAGGGGGTGGGCACGGTTCCGGAACTGCACCGGACGTACCCGCTGGGCGACTTCGCCGTGGAGATCGTGGGTTCGGTGAGCACCGACCACGCAGGCATCTCCGGCATCGAATTGCTCCACGACGACCTGCTGGCCGCCAGCGACGGTTCGGAGTTGCGCGAGATGTATCCGGGTGGCCGCAGCGTGCCCGGCGGGGTCAGCGAGTCGGTGCTCGCTGTCGACGGTGCCGATCTGCGGCTCACCATCGACGGGATGCTCCAGTTCGAGGCAGCTCGCATCCTGGCAGCCCAGGTGCGCGAGACCGACGCGGCCGGCGGGGTGATCATCCTCGGCCGCCCGGCAACCGGCGAGATCCTGGCCATGTCCACCGCAACCCGCGACGACTCGGGGGAGGTGCTCACCGGCGCTGAGAACAAGGCCATCACCTGGGCCTTCGAGCCCGGATCGGCGATCAAGGGACTCACCTTCTCCGCCGTTCTGGACGCCGGGCTGGCCAGCCCGGCCACGACCAGGGCCGTGCCCGACCGCCTGGTCGTGCACGATTCACAGTTCAGCGACTACTCGCCACACCCCGTGCTGGAGTATTCGGTGCGCGACATCGTCGTGGAGTCATCCAACATCGGGACGATCCTCTGGGGACAGCGGCTCGGCGCCGCCGAGCTCGACAACTACCTGCGCCGATTCGGTCTCGGGGCACGCAGCGGGCTCGGGCTCTACGGCGAGTCCGCCGGTCTGTTGCCGAGCGTGTCGGACTGGTCGGGGACCTCTCTGGCCACCATCGCCATCGGCCAGGGCGTCTCGTTGACGCCACTGCAGCTGCTGCAGGCATTCAACACCATCGCCAACGACGGCGTCTACGTCCCGGCGCGGATCGTGGCAGACGTGACCGCGCCCGGCGGGGAGCCCATGAGCCCGCAACCCGTGCTCGAACCGCGGCGGGTCGTGTCCGCCGCGGCGGCCATCCACATGCGCCGGATCCTGGGCGAGGTCGTGGAGAGCGGGACGGGACGGCAGGCCGCCGTGGACGGATACGAGGTGGCGGGCAAGACCGGCACCGCCCGCAAGCCGCACCCCGACGGCGGCTATGAGGACGCGGCTGGGAACTACCGCTATATCGCCACGTTCGTGGGATTCCTCCCGGCGTCGGATCCGGAACTCTCGCTGATCGTGGTGATCGACGAACCCACGACCACCATCTACGGCGGGAGCGCGGCTGCGCCGGCGTTCGCCGAGTTGGCCCGGATCGCCCTGCGCCGCCTCAAGGTGCCGCCGCCGTCCGATCACGAGCAGCACTTGATCCTGGCGGCGCTGCCGGCGGGAGACTCCCGTGACTGAGCGGGCGACCCTCCGGTCGCTGCAGCGGCGCAGCGGGATCGCCGCCCGGCTGCACCTCCCGGCCGGGGTGCGGTCCGAGGACCCGCCGATCACGGTGGTTTGCGAGGACTCCCGCGAGGTGCGTGCCGGGGCCCTGTTCTGCTGCATGCCGGGAGCATCCAGCGACGGTCACGACTTCGCGGCGGGGGCCGCCGAGGCCGGCGCCGCCGCGCTGGTCACCGAGCGTGCCCTTCCGGTGAGCCTGCCGCAGCTGGTGGTGCCCGAGGTGCGCGCCGCCGTCGGTCCCCTGGCACTTGCCGGTGCCGGATCACCGCAGGAGCACCTGCAACTGGCCGGGGTGACGGGCACCAACGGCAAGACCACTGTCACCCATCTGCTGAGCAGCATCCTGGAGGGCGCCGGTCGGCGCTGTGTTGCGATCGGGACCCTGAGCGGCACCCTCACCACGCCGAGGGCGACCGAGTTGGCCGGCCGGCTGGCCTCGGCGCGGGCGGCAGGGGCGGGCGCCGCGGTCCTGGAGGTCAGCTCGCACGGGCTCTCCCAGAAGCGCGTCGAGGGGCTGCGGTTCGCCGCCGCCGCCTTCACCAACCTCTCTCCGGAGCACCTCGACTACCACGGGGACATGGAGGGCTACTACCGGGCCAAGCGCAGCCTGTTCAGCGACGCCAGGACCTCCCTGCCGGTGGTCTGCACCGACGACCGCTGGGGCCGGCGCCTCGCCGCCGAGTTGACCGGCGAGGTGCGACGCTGCTCGCAGGACGACGCCGAGGTGCTGGAGGTGGCGGCGCGTTTCAGCCGTTTCCGCTGGCGCGGGGTCGAGGTCACGCTGCCCCTGGGGGGCGCACTCAACATCTCGAATGCGGTGGTGGCGGCCACGCTCGCCGAGGCGCTCGGCACATCGGTGGCCGAGATCGCAGAGGGGCTCCGGCGTGCGCCGCGCCTGCCGGGCCGCTTCGAAGTGGTGACCGAATCGCCTGCGGTGGTGATCGTGGACTTCGCGCATTCTCCAGCGGCATTGGAGCAGCTGCTGCGCGCGGGCCGGAACCTGGTGCCCGCGCCGTCTCGCCTGACCGTGGTCTTCGGCTGCGGCGGCGAGCGGGATGAAGGCAAGCGGGAGGCGATGGGAGCCATCGCCTCCCGGCTTGCCGACAGGATCATCATCACGACCGACAATCCACGGGGCGAGGATCCGGCCGACATCGCCCGGTCGGTCATGGCCGGTGTGCCCGACGGCGCCGCGGAGCTGGAGCCGGATCGTCGGCGCGCCATCTCGGCGGCGCTGGCCGGCGCGCGGCCGGATGACGTCGTGATCGTCGCCGGCAAGGGACACGAGACCCGGCAGATCATCGGCGGGAGGTCGCTTCCCTTCGACGACGTCGCGGTGGTGCGGGAAGTCCTGGGCGCCGTGGCGGGGGTGGCGACGACGTGATCCGCCTCCTGCTCGCCGCCGCCATCGCCACCGTCGTGTCCCTGGCGGGCACGCGCCTGCTGATCGCCTTCTTCCGGGCCCGGAACCTCACCCAGCCCATCCGCAGCGACGGGCCCGAGACACACGCCCACAAGCAGGGCACGCCAACGATGGGCGGGCTGGCCGTCGTCGGGGGCGCCTGCGCCGGCTACGCCGGGAGCCACTTCATCCACGGGGGCATCTACACCCGCACGGGGCTGTTCGTGATGCTGGCGATCCTGGGGGCGACCGCCGTGGGGGCGCTGGACGATTGGCTCAAGGTCTCCCGTGCGCACAGCAAGGGACTCAGCAAGCGCGCCAAGATGCTGGGGCTTTGCGCCGTGGGCGGCGGTTTCGCCGCGGCGACCGTCCTGGCGACCAACGTCAGCACCGAGTTGTCGTTCACGCGTGCCGGGGGTATCGGCTGGGACATGGGCCCGGTGGGCTGGAGCCTCTGGGCCGTGCTGATCATCGTGGGGGCGGCCAACGGGGTCAACTTCACCGACGGATTGGACGGTCTGGCAGCCGGATCGAGCATCTTCAACTTCGCTGCCTTCACCATCATCGGGTACTGGGCGTTCCGGCATGTGGACCTCTACGACCTGCCCCACGCCCTGGATCTGGCCGTCGTGGGGGCTGCGATGCTCGGCGGCTGCGTCGGGTTCCTGTGGTGGAACGCGGCCCCGGCGCAGATCATCATGGGCGATGCCGGGGCGCTCGCCATCGGGACTGCCCTGGCCTGCCTGGCCCTGGCGACCAACACCCACCTGCTGCTGCCGATCATGGCCGCCCTGTTCGTGATGGAGGGCCTGTCGGTGATCCTGCAGATCGGGGTGTTCAAGTCGATGGGAGGGCGGCGGCTGTTCGCGATGGCGCCGGTGCATCATCACTTCGAGCAGCGGGGCTGGCACGAGACGTGGGTCATCGTGCGGTTCTGGCTGCTTGCCGGGTTCGCCACCGCGGTGGCGCTGGGTCTGTTCTACGCCGACTACTTCCCGCTGCTCGAGTCGCGGTCGGCGGCGGGGGACTCGCCGTGATCGGTCCAGCGGACGGTCCGTTCCTGCTCTGGGGGGTGGGTGCCACGAACCGGGCGGTGGCCAGGGCGCTGAGCCGGCGCGGCTGCGAGTTCATCGCCGTCGACGACGCGCCGGGGGCGGGCGTGCAGCAGGCGGTGGCCGAGGCCGGCGGGGTGCTGCAGGCGTCGCCTCCCGACGGCGAGCTGGCGGTCCTGATGAGCCGCTGCGGTGCCTTCCTGCCCACGCCGGGTCTGGCGGACGGTCACCGGGCGATGCGCGCCGCAGCCGGCGCGGGCACCGCGATCCTCAGCGAGTTCGACCTGTCAGCCGCCTGGGACGACCGCCCCGTCGTGGCCGTCACCGGGACCAACGGCAAGACGACGGTCACGACCCTGGTGGCCGCAGCACTGGCTCCGAGCACCGGGGCGGTGGCTGCGGGGAACAACGACCTGCCGCTCGTGAGCGCCATCGACGATCCCGCCCCGGCGGTCTTCGTGGCCGAAGCCTCCTCGTTCCGGTTGGGTCGGAGCCGCTCCTTCCGACCGAGCGTCGCGGCCTGGCTGAACTTCTCTCCCGACCATCTGGACGTGCATGCCTCCCTGGAGGCCTACGAGGAGGCCAAGGCGGGCATCTGGCGGCACCTGGGCGCCGGTGACGTGGCTGTGGTCAACGAGGCCGACCCCGTGGTGGCGGCCCGGCGCCCGGCCGCGGGCAGGGTGGTGACCTTCGGACGGCCGGCGAGTGACGTCGCCACCTGCGGCGACTCACTCCGGGTCGGCGGTGAGCCACTGGTCGAGATCGCGCGGCTGCCGAGAAGGTTCCCCCACGATCTGCGCAACGCCGAGGCCGCCGCCGCCTGTGCCCTGGCGGCCGGCGCGCCCGCAGAGGACGTGCGCGTCGCTCTGGAATCGTTCCGCGGGCTCCCGCACCGGCTGGAACTGGTGGCCGAGACCGACACCAACCGCTGGTACGACGACTCGAAGGCCACGACGCCCGAGGCGGTGCTCGCCGCCAGCGGCGCGTTCGAGTCGCTCGTGCTCATTGCCGGCGGGCGCAACAAGGGACTCGATCTCGCCGGACTGGCCGGTGCCGCCTCGATACGGGCCGTGGTGGCCATCGGCGAGGCCGCCGGCGAGGTGGGCGCCGCTTTCGCCGGCTCCCGGCCCGTGCGGCGGGCCACCGACATGGCGGGGGCGGTGGCTGCGGCAGGGGAGATGGCCCTGCCCGGGGAGGCGATCCTGCTGTCGCCGGGCTGCACCTCCTTCGACTGGTACGAGTCGTACCGCCAGCGGGGCGAGCACTTTGCCGCGCTGGTGCGCGCCGCGGTCGGCGAGGGAGGCCCGGAGTGACCGCGGTGACCGCCGGCCGCGCGCAGGCTGCCGCCGGCCGCCGACACCAGGCGACGCCGCTGCAGGCCCTGCGGAGCCCGCCGGTCGGGCGGAACACCCGCACCTTCGGTGCCCTGGCGGTCGTGCTGGTGCTCGTGAGCCTGCTGGGACTCGTGATGGTGGTCCTGTCCTCGACGGTCACCTCCATCGAGGCCACCGGGGATCCCTTCTTCCACGCCAAGCGGCATGCTCTGTGGTTGGCACTCGGCCTCGCCGCCTGCGTCGTGACACTCCGGGTCGACTACCACCGCTGGCGGGCGCCGCTGGTGACCACCGGGGCGGTCGTGGCGACCCTGGCTGCACTTGCCTGCCTGCTGGTCCCGTCGCCGCTGGTGCAGGTCGGCAACGGCTCGGCGCGCTGGATCCGCATCGGCGGCCTGGTGATCCAGCCCTCGGAGGCGGCGAAGCTGGCACTGGTGCTGTTCGCCGCGTCGCTGCTGTCACGCCGGCTGGACCGCGTGGCGAGCGTCCGCCAGACGCTGCTGCCCCTGCTGGTGGTGTTCGGGGTGATGGCGGGGCTCGTCCTGGCGCAACCCAGTCTGGGCACGGTCGTGCTCCTCGGGGGGATCCTGCTGGCGATGCTGTTCGTGGCGGGGCTGCCGACCCGGCACGTGGCGGCGCTCGTGGCGCTGGGGGCGGGGGCGGTCGTGCTGTTCACGATGCTGATCGGCTACCGGCGCCAGCGTGTCGTCTCCTTCCTCGATCCCTGGTCGGATCCATACGGCGCGGGCTACCAGGCCGTGCAGGCGCAGGTGGGGATCGCCTCGGGCGGATTGACAGGGGTCGGACCGGGAGGGGCGCGGTCCAATCTGGCGTACGTGCCCTACGCCCACACCGACTTCATCTTCGTGACGATCGCCGAGAATCTGGGACTGATCGGCGCGCTCGTGGTGGTGGCGCTGTTCCTGTCCCTGGGGATCCTGGGGATTCGCGTGGTCCGCGACGCCCCCGACCCCTACGGGGCGTTCCTGGCGGCGGGGATCAGCGGCTGGTTCGTGCTGCAGGCCTTCACCAACATCGCGGTGGCCCAGAGCCTGCTTCCCACCATGGGCGTGACGCTCCCGTTCGTCTCCTACGGGGGCTCGAGCCTGATCGTGAACCTGGCGGCCGCCGGCATCCTCATGAACGTTGCGCGCCAGGGGCGGAGCGCATGAGCGGTCGCTCCCAGTGCGTCTGGGCGGTGATCGCGGGCGGCGGCACCGGCGGGCACGTCTATCCCGGGTTGGCGGTGGCGGAGGCGCTCGGCACCGGCGAGGATCCCCGGCACGGCCGGGTCCACTTCGTCGTGAGCCGGCGCCCGCTGGACTCCGAGATCGTCGTCTCGGCCGGCTACGAGGCGACGGCGATCAGCGCCCGCGGCTTCCGGCGGCGCCTCGCCGGGGCGAACCTGGTTGCGGCCTGGGCTCTGGCGCGCGGCGTCTGGCAGGGCTGGCGGCTGCTCGGCCGTACCTCGCCCCGGGTGGTGCTGGCGCAGGGCGGCTACGTCAGCGCGGCGTGCGCCGTGGCTGCCCGCCTGCGGGGGATCCCCGTGGTCGTGCTCGAGGCCAATGCCAGGCCTGGTGCCGCCAACCGGTTGACGGCGCGCTGGGCGGAGGCCTGCGCGGTGGCCTACGAGGAGGCTCAACTCAGGGGCGCGGTGCGTACGGGGCTCCCGGTACGGGCCGGCGTCGCCGCTCTGCATCCGGGGACCGGGAGCGAGGCCACGGCGGGCGACGACCGCGATCGGGCTCGCGCTGCTCTGGGTGTCGGCGAGGGGCGGCGGCTCGTGCTGGTGATCGGCGGCTCCCAGGGTTCGAGCCGCCTCAACGCGGCCGTCGAGGCGGCCTGCGAGCTTCTGGCCGAGCGCGCCGATCTGGCCGTGCGCCACGTCACCGGGGACGCCGCGGCGGACGCCCGGAGAGGCTGCAGCAGCGGGAGAGCAGGCGGCGGGGCCGGCGGCGAGGGACTCCACTACGAGAGGGTGCCCTACGAGCACGACATGCCGACGGCGCTGGCAGCGGCTGATCTGGTCCTCAGCCGTGCCGGTGGCAGCGCCCTGGCCGAGTTGGCGATTGTGGGTCGCGCCTCCCTGCTGGTCCCCCTGCCGGGCGCCACCGGCGATCACCAGAGCGCCAATGCCGCGGTGCTGGCGGCGGCCGGTGCGTCGCTGGTCATCCCGGATTCCGAACTCGGAGGCCCGCGCCTGGCGACTGCGATATCCGACCTCCTCGCCGATCCGGTGCGGCTGGAGTGCATGCAGCAGGCCGCCGCCGGCTTCGGCCGGCCCGACGCCGCCCGGCGGGTGGTCGATCTGCTGGTTGCCGCCGCCGGTGAGGGTGCGGGCCCGTGAGCGTCGCGCTCGACGAGGTCCGTCACGTGCACGTGGTGGGTGTGGGCGGTGCCGGGATGAGCGCCATCGCCACGGTGCTCGCCGATGCCGGGCACGTGGTGACGGGGTCGGACCTGAAGGCCTCGGTGGCCTTCGAACGGCTCAGAGCCCGCGGCTTGGGAGTCGCCGTGGGGCACCGGGCGGAGCACGTCCTCGAACCTGCCACCACCGGCGCCGAGCTGCCGACGGGTCGCCTACCCGACCTGGTTGCGCGCTCGAGCGCTGTGGATGACGGCAATGTGGAGGTCACCGCGGCGCGCCGCGCCGGAATCCCGGTGTGTACCCGCGCCGACATCCTGGCCGCCGTCTGCCGGATGCGGCGGACCCTGGCGGTGGGCGGCACGCATGGCAAGACGACCACCTCCTCCATGTTGGCTCTGATTCTCGGTGAGGCGGGCTGCCGGCCCTCGTTCATCGTCGGCGGCGATGTCAACGAGATCGGCAGCGGGGCGGTATGGGGCACGGGGGAATGGCTCGTGGTGGAGGCCGATGAGAGCGACGGCACCTTCCTGCAACTCGAGCCCGAGGCGGCGGTGGTCACCAGTGTCGAACCCGATCACCTGGAGCGGTACGGAAGTCTCGAGAGACTGCACGGAGCCTTCGAGCAGTTCCTGGCCGGAGTCGCGGGCTTCCGGTTGGTGTGCCTGGACGATCCCTGGGGCCGGGGCTTCGCCGCCAGGCACCCGGGCGCGCTCGGCTACGGCACCGCCGGCGAGGCGGATTATCGACTGACCGATCTGGCCACGGCGCGGACCGGCATCGAATTCACGCTGCAGCATCGTGGCGGCGACGACTCTCGGGTGACACTGCCGGTGCCGGGATTGCACAATGCGCGCAATGCTGCCGCGGCGATGGCCTGCGCCGAAGGTCTGGGCGTCCCGCTGGCTCGCAGCGCCGAGATTCTGGCTCACTACGGCGGCGTGTCCCGCAGGTACGAGTTCAGGGGCAGCGCCGGCGGGGTCACCTTCATCGACGACTACGCACATCTGCCCGGCGAGGTGGCCGCGGTCCTGGCGACGGCCCGTGCCGGCGGATGGCGGCGCATCGTCTGCGTCTACCAACCGCATCGCTATACCCGGACCGCGGCCCTCTGGCGCGATTTCGGCCAGGCGTTCGCCGACGCCGACCTGGTCGCCTTCACCGACGTCTACGCAGCAGGCGAGCCGCCCCGACCCGGAATCAGCGGGAAGTTGCTCGTGGACTCGCTGCTGGACGTCGAGCCGTACAAGCGGGTCGCATGGTTCCCCCATCGGCGCGACCTTCAGCGCTATCTGGCTCACGAGCTGCAGCCGGGAGACCTCTGCCTCACGCTGAACGCCGGTGACCTCACCACCCTGCCCGACGAACTCATCGGCGAGCTCGGATCATGACGGAACCTCACCCACCGGCGACCGCCGGCGACTGGTCCGTTGCAGCACGGCACCTGGCGTCCGCGTTGCCGGAGAGCCGGGTCACCGGCGGCGCGCCGCTCGGGGCACTGAGCACCTACCGGGTTGGTGGAGCCGCCGCTGTGCTCGTGGAGGTCGGATCGCTGAACGACCTGCGGCGTCTGGCGCAGGCCGTGGCGCAGGAGGGCTGGGGGGTTCTCGTGGTTGGGTTGGGGTCCAACCTGCTCGTCGCCGACGCAGGGTTCGACGGCGTGGCGCTCCGCCTCGGCGCGGCATTCGCCGTCACCCGGATCGATGCCCCGGCGGTCACCGCCGGTGGGGCGACGCCGTTACCGGTGGTGGCGCGGCAGTGTGCCGCCGCTGCCCTCGGAGGCTTCGGTTGGGCCGTCGGGGTTCCGGGCAGCGTCGGAGGCGCGGTGCGCATGAATGCCGGCGGGCACGGCTCGGACATGAGCGAGGTACTCGAGAGGGCGGAGATCGTGGACCTTGCCACCGGCGGGGAGTGGCGTGCGGGCCCCCAGGACCTGGCGCTCGGCTACCGGCGCTCCGCGCTGACATTCTCTCACGTTGTAGCTGAGGTTGAGATTCGTCTGCAACCCAGCCGGCGCGACCGGGAGGAGCAGCTCATCCGCGAGGTGGTGGCCTGGCGCCGCCGGCACCAGCCCGGCGGCGCGAATGCGGGCTCGGTGTTCATGAACCCGCCGGGAGACTCCGCCGGTCGCCTCGTGGATGCCGCCGGCTGCAAGGGCCTCCGGATCGGTTCGGCCTGCGTGTCCACGCTGCATGCCAACTTCATCCAGGCTGACACCGGCGGGTCGGCAGACGATGTGATGTCGCTCATGGCGGAGGTGGCGCGGCGAGTCGAGGCGCACAGCGGCGTGCGACTCCAACCCGAGACCCACTTCGTGGGATTCGAGAAGCCCTTTGGGAGCCAATCATGACAGTGCACGCACCGGGCCTTCCACACCCCCGTATCGCACAGCGTCGTGCTGCTGTGGATGCCGCGACACGAGCCAAGGAGGTGCGGCGCCGACGCATGCTGTGGTTGACCCTGGCGGTCGCCCTGGTGCTGCTGTCCGGCTATCTGGCCACGCAGAGCGAAATGCTGGATGTCGACCGGTTGGAGGTGAACGGAGCGGTCCGCACATCGACCGATGAGGTCCTCGCGGCGGCCGGCGTCCGAACGGGTGCGCCACTCGTGGGGCTCGACCTGGCCTCCGCCCGGACACGGATCGCGCGCCTGCCCTGGGTGAAGGAGGTGTACTCGACGAGATCCTGGGACGGAGTCGTCCGCTTCACGGTCACCGAGCGATCGCCACTCGCGGCTCTGGCGACAGGGAGCGGCTGGGCCCTCGTGGAGGAGAACGGTCGGGTGCTCTCCGTCGAGCAGCGATTCTCCGGCTCCCCGGTGCCGATCGTCGGATTGAATGTTGCACAGGCGACGCCGGGGGACTGGTTGGAACCGGCGCAACGTGGCGCCGTGGCGGTTGCCGCGGAACTGTATGAACCGGTCCGCGGGGCGGTCAGGTCGATCCAAGTGGGACCCGAGGGGTATGTGCTGGACTTGCATGGAGCCGGTCGGGTGCTGCTCGGGGACTCCAGGGAGATGGCCGCCAAAGTGCTGGCTGTGCACACCATCATCGAGCGGGTCAACCTCCGCTGTATGGACACTCTGGATGTTCGTCTACCCGCCAATCCGGTGTTGACGCGGCGGATTCCTTGTCAGTAGACTTCCTCTTATACAAGAGGCTGATATAAGGCTCAAGTTCAGCTTTATATTAGCCTACCGTTGGCCTGAGAAGCCGGAAACCAGCAACCGCAAACCAATTACCGGCAGGCATCAGGCAGCACCGGACAAACAGACGCGGCTCGCGCCGCAGGAATCCCGGGAGGATCCCGTGAGCACCCCACACCAGTATCTGGCCGTCATCAAGGTCGTCGGCGTCGGCGGCGGTGGCGTGAACGCCGTCAACAGAATGATCGAATCCGGACTTCGCGGTGTCGAATTCGTGGCGGTCAACACCGATGCGCAGACGTTGCTCATGAGCGACGCCGACATCAAGATCGACATCGGGCGCGACCTGACGCGGGGCCTGGGAGCAGGCAGCGATCCCGATGTCGGGGAGAATGCGGCGGAGGCGGCCGCCGAGCAGCTGCGGGAGGCGCTCGACGGTGCGGACATGGTCTTCATCACCGCCGGCGAAGGCGGCGGGACCGGCACGGGCGGGGCCCCCGTGATCGCCGAGATCGCACGCGACCTCGGCGCCCTGACGATCGCGGTGGTGACCCGGCCGTTCCGGTTCGAAGGCCGGAAGCGGGCGCTGCAGGCCGAGCAGGGCATCCAGCGGCTCAAGGAGAAGGTCGACACGCAGATCGTGATCCCCAACGATCGCCTCCTCAACGAGGTGTCGGAGAACACGAGCCTGCTGAACGCCTTCCAGATGGCCGACGACGTGTTGCTGCAGGGCGTGCAGGGGATCACCGATCTCATCACGACGCCCGGGCTCATCAACACGGACTTCGCCGATGTGCGGGCGGTTCTGTCCGACGCCGGCTCCGCCCTCATGGGCGTCGGCACGTCCTCCGGTGAGGACCGGGCCGCCAGCGCGGCTCGGAAGGCCATCGCCAGCCCTCTCCTGGAGTCCTCGATCGAGGGTGCCCGGGGTCTGCTGCTCACGATCGCCGGCAACGTCCACATGGGCCTGCTCGAGGTGACCCAGGCCGCCGAGGTCATCGGCGGGGTGTCCCACGAGGATGCCAACATCATCTTCGGCACCGTCATCGACGAGTCGCTCGGCGAGTCGATGCGGGTCACGGTGATCGCCGCCGGCTTCGATCGCTGGGACGACTCCACCCCCCGGCGGGAGGAGAGCGCCGTCTCGGCACACCGCAGCCTGCCCGATCCGTTCGCCGAGACCGACGAGTCCGACGGCGAGCCCACCGACGAGTTGGATTTGGACATCCCCTCGTTCCTGCGGTGACCCGGGGTCGCCCGTGCTGGCGCTGACCCTGGAGCTGGACGGCTCCCGCCGCGCCGAGATCAGATTCAGCGACCGCCTCCAGGGGGACCTCAGTGAGGCGTCGCCGGCCCAGCGGGCGTCGCTGGCGGGCGGGCGCTGGACACGGCTGCGCCAGCAGCACGGAGCGAAGGTCGTGACCGTGACCGAACCCGGCGAGGCCGACGGGGCGGCGGCGGACGCCGCGGTCACCGCAGCCAGCGATGCGGTGCTGACCGTCCGGACGGCCGACTGCGCACCGCTGGCCCTGGTCGCCACAGAGGGAGTGGTGGCGGCTGTGCACGCCGGCTGGCGGGGATTGGCCGGCGGTGTGGTCGAGGAGGCAGCGGCCGCGGTACGGCGGATCGGCGGACGCCGCATCCGGGCCTTCGTGGGTCCCTGCATCGGTCCGGAGTGCTACGAATTCGGGCGACAACCCTTGGAGGACCTCGCCGCGCGGCTCGGTCGTGAGATCGTGTCACGCACCGCCTGGGGCACGGCGGCACTCGACATCCCGGCCGCGGTTCGTGCTGCGCTGCGGCGCGCCGGCATCTCCGATGTCATCGAGGCGGATCGTTGCACGGCCTGCGAGGCGGAATCCTGGTACTCCCATCGAGCCCGCGGCGAGACCGCGCGCCACGTCCTGGCCGCATGGATCAGCCAGAGCTGAACCGGCGCGCCGCGGAGATCGGGTCGCGGCTGGCGCAGATCCGCGGGCAGGTGGCCGACGCCGGCGGTGATCCCGATCGCACCGGGATCGTGGCGGTGACGAAGGGACGGGATCAACTGACGGCTACGGCGGCCGTCGCCGCAGGTCTCTGCGATCTCGGCGAGAACTACGCGCAGGAATTGTTGGAGAAGGCTCCGGGGCCGGCGGCTGTCCGCTGGCACTTCATCGGCAACCTGCAGTCCAACAAGGTCCGGCGCCTGGCTCGGTACGTCGAGCTCTGGCAGAGCGTCGACCGCCCGCGCCTGCTGCGCGAGATCGCTCGCCACAGCCCGGGGGCGCGGATCCTGGTCCAGGTTGCGGCGCGTGCGGTACCAGGGCGGGGAGGGTGCGATCCGGCGATGGCCCGGCGGCTGGTGGTCGAGGCCCGGGACCTGGGGCTGCACCCGGCCGGTCTGATGTCGATGGCGCTGCCCGGCCCGGCCGATGCGGTGCGCCGGCAGTTCCGCCAGGTGCGCAGCCTGGCCGACGAACTGGAACTCCCGGTCCGCAGCATGGGAACCAGCGGCGACTTCACCCTGGCGGTGGCCGAGGGCGCCAATCTGCTGCGGCTCGGGCGGGTCCTGCTCGGCGATCCCTCGGCGGTGTCCGAATAAGGGCGTCACGGTCCCGCGCGGCCTACACTTGTGCAAACAACGAGGTGCGATGCACATGCCCATGACGTCGGCGCGCCGACGCCCAGAGTTGTGGACAAGTCGCAGATCCGCCGCCGGTCGAGGCTCGGCACAGGGCGAATCACCCGCACGACTCGCACATCCTTGGAGGAAAGCCCATGTCGGCCTTCAAATCCTTCGTGAACTGGTTGGGCCTGGGGCCCGACGAGGGTGAACCGTACGCCGGCCACCTCGGCGGACCCCAGCGGGCACACACCGGCGGCGACCCCTACGGCGTCCCGCCTCCGGAGCGCTACCCGGCAGCCGTCGAGCCGCCGACGCTTGCCGAGCCGGTGGGTCTGGCGGCCGTGAAGCCCGCATCCGAACCGGCCATCGCCGAACCCGCCGTCCGGCCCGCGATTGCACGCCCGCGCTCCTCCGCGACGGCGGTGCGGCCGATCGTGGTCTCGCCGGCCACCTTTGACGAGGCGCAGGAGGTCGGCGACCACTTCAAGGAGCGCCAGCCGGTGATCGTGAACCTGCAGGACGCCAGCAGCGACCTGCGTCGCAGGCTGGTGGACTTCGCCGCGGGGCTGTGCTACGCCCTCGACGGTCAGGTGGAACGGGTGACCCCCGGCGTCTACCTGCTCACGCCCAGTGATGTGCGGGTGGCTCTCGAGGAACGAAACCTCCCCGAGGAGTCCTGAACCCCCGGCTGCCATCCCGTGGTCGTACTCTGCTGGATCCTGCTGTTCTACGCGCTGGCCTTCCTGGCGCGCGCCCTGCTGAGCTGGTTCCCCATCCGGCCCGACGGTGTGGCGGCCACCGTTGCCGGGGGGCTCATCATGGTCACCGACCCGATCCTGCGTCCGCTGCGCCGCCTGCTGCGGCCACTGCGCGTGGGCACCGTTGCTCTCGACTTCGCTCCCACGATCGTCATGGTGGTGTTGTTCGCCGTGCGAGCGCGCATCTGCTGAGCCTTCCCACAGGGCGGGATTCCCGGCTCCAGGGCCGGTGAGCACTACGGTTGGGGGCGTGGAACTCTCCCCCGACGTGCTGCGCGACGCCCGCTTCACCGAGCGTTTCCGGGGCTATGACGCCGCCGAGGTCGACGCCTTCCTGAGCGAGGCGGCGGAGGCTCTCGAGGAACTCGTCGCCGAGCGCAGCGCGCCGATGGCGGCACTGGCCGCCGAGCAGGCCCGCCTGGCGATCGAGGAGGTCCGGCAGCAGACGCTCGAGGAGGTCGCCGAGTTGCAGACTCGCCGTGACGAGTTGGTGCAGGCGATCGCGGCCCTGGAGCTGATGCTGGCGGATCGGCGCCGCGGGCTGGTCGAGGCACTGGCGTTGATCGATGCCGCCGGTGAGCCGGCGACGGATTCCGGTGACGGCGCGGCGCCCGAGGGCGCCCCGGAGGTCGGGGGAGACGACGAGGCGGATGCCGAGGGCGGCGACGAGGCAGAGGTCGAAGGGAGCGACGACGCCGGCACCGAGGGGGGCGACGGGGCGGAGG
>VXXM01000005.1 GCA_009835395.1 Acidimicrobiia bacterium | reverse complement strand
CCCTTGAACCGACCGGCACCGATGACGCTGCCGCGCAGCAGGCCGGAGACGGGGACGCCGCGCCGGCCACCCCGGAGGTGCCGCGGCCGGAGGCATCCACGCTCGACGGGCTCCTGGCGCTGGGCCGACCGCTGGTGATCGCCCATGCCGGGGGCGATCAGGACTATCCGCACTCCACCGTGTACGCCTATGCGCAGTCGGTCGCCGCCGGCGCGGACGTCCTCGAACTGGATGTGCAGCTCACCGCCGACGGCGTGCTCATCGTCCAGCACGACGACACGGTGGACCGCACCACGGCGGCCACCGGCCGGGTTGCCGATCTGACGTTGGCGGAGATCCAGGCGCTCGACAACGCCCACTGGTTCGTGCCGGGACTGTGGGGCGACCGGACCCGGCCCGCCGAGGAGTACACCTTCCGGGGGGTGCGACACGGCGCCGTCGAGCCGCCTGCGGGTTTCGGCCCCGAGGACTTCAGGGTGGCGACGTTCCGGGAGGTCGCCGAGCGGTTCCCGCATCACGTGCTGGACGTGGAGATCAAGCTCCAGCGCGGCCCCGACGGCGAGGAGGACCCGCGCTCGGGGATCGCCGCCGCCGAGGTGCTGGCGGCCGAGATCGCCGAGTTGGGCCGTGAGGAGTCGGTGATCGTGGCGTGCTTCAACGACAACGTGCTCGCCGCCTTCCGGGAACTGGCTCCCGATGTCGCCACAACGCCCGCCACCGACGAGTTGGTTGCGTGGTGGCTGGAGGGCCGAGCGCTGGACCCGCGCTACCGGGTGTTGCAGGTGCCCTTCACCTACGCCGGCATCGAGGTCGTCCAGCCCGACCTCGTCGACAGGCTGCACGGCGAGGGCTTGTACGTGTGGGTGTGGCTCAGCGGCACCGACGTGGTCGAGACCCGGGAGTTCTACGCCGACCTGCTCGGCCGTGGCGTCGACGGCGTCATCGCCGGCCGTCCTGCCGAGGCCGTGGTGGCGCTGGCGGGGGCTCCCTGAGTGCCGCGATGCACCGCTACGGGTTGGTGGCCGGTAGCGGGGCGGTGAGCTCGACGGTGGTGCCGCCGGGTGCGGACCGGTGGACGAGGTTGCCGCCGAGGTCGTTCTCGACGAGCGTCCGGACCAGTGTGAGGCCCAGACCCTCCTCCAGCTCGCCGTCGGGCATGCCGCAGCCGTTGTCGGTGACCGACACCTGAAGTTCGGAGTTCTCCCGCCCGATCCGGACCACGATCTCGCTGCCGTCGGCGATGGCCGCCGCGGCGCCGCCGAAACCGTGGTCGACCGCGTTCTGCACCAACTCGTTCAGGACGATGGCCATCGTGGTCATCACCTCGCTGGGCAGGGGACCGACGGCCCCGGACACCTTGATCGAGATCGGCGCGTTCGGCGGCGCCAGCGACTCACGCAGCAGCGACGAGAGCGAGGCCACGACGCTCTCGAACGGGGTGCTCTCGCCGTCGGGCTCGCTGAGGATCTCGTGCACGGCGGCGATGAGGCGGATGCGGCGGGCCGACTCGGCCAGTGCCTCCTTGGCTTCGGGCCCCTCCAGCCAGCGGCTCTGCAGGCTGAGCAGCGACGAGACCGTCTGCAGGTTGTTCTTCACGCGGTGGTGCACCTCGGCCAGGGCGGCGTTCTTGGTGATCAGCAGCCGGTCCACCCTGCGCAACTCGGTGATGTCCCGCACCAGCACGAGGACGCCGGTGAGTGTGTCCTCCTGGATCAGCGGCAGGCAGCGCATCACGACGCTGTGGCCGTTGCGCTCGATCTCCTCGGTCTGTGGCAGCGACGCCGACACCGTGCGCTGCAGGGCCCGCGGTTCGAGCCCCACCTGCGCCAGCCGGCGACCGGTCGGGTCGCCGTTGATGCCGAGGCGCCGCAGCGCCGAGTGGGCGTTGGGCGTGAGGTACTCCACCCGTTGCCAGGCGTCGAGCAGGATGACGCCGTCGCCGACGCGCGGCGGGTGGTCGTGATCGCCGGGCCCGGTGGCGTAGGGGTAGACGCCGTCGGCGATCATCCCCGCCAGGCGGCGGAAGAGCCCGAAGTAGGTGGTCTCCAGTCGCCCCCAGACCCGGTCGCTCACCGACGGGAACTCCCGCAGCAGCACGGCGATCGTGCGGTTGTCGAGATTCACCGGAACCGCCAGGGACTGTACCCAACGGTCCTGACCGGGGAGGTAGGCGCCGCCGTTGGCGCTGACCCCGGTCCGGAGCCCCAGTGCGGCCAGCGGCCGCTCCTCGGCGGTGACGGCCAGACCGAAGAGGTCGTCGGGATGCACCGTCTGGCTCGTGATGGGACGGCTGTGGGCGGTGACCACGAAACGACTCTCGCCGCCGCCGGCGCCGCCCTCGGGACCGGCGGTGTCGAGGATCGGCACGAGCACCAGGATGTCGGCGAAGGAGATGTCCGCCAGCAGCGCGGTCGTGGCGACGAGCCGCTCGTGGTGAAGGCGCTCGGGCTCGCTCAGGCCGCCCAGGGCTCGGCGCAGGTTCTCGTCGCTGCTCACGCCATTCGATCGTAACGGTGCGCCCGCCCGTGACCGGTCGCGCCCCGCCGGACGGCATGCCCGATCGCCACGGGCCGCCCGGACCGTCCGGTCGTCTCGTTCCTACACTGGAGCGACAGGTGCCGACGACGGCGCAGCGTCTCGTCTCGGGTCGGTGCGGGTTCGGAGGAACAATGCAGTTCGGCTTGTTCTACGAGATGCAGTTGCCGCGGCCGTGGGAGCCGGGGGACGAGCACCGCCTCTACAGGGAGTGTCTCGAGCAGGTCGTCCTCGCCGATCAGCTGGGTTTCGACTACGTCTGGGAGGTGGAGCACCACTTCCTGGAGGAGTACAGCCATTCCTCGGCGCCGGAGGTGTTCCTGGCCGCGGCCGCCGCCCGTACGCAGCGCATCCGGCTGGGGCACGGCATCGTGCAGTTGCCGCTGGAGTTCAACCACACCGCCCGCGTCGCCGAGCGGGCGGCCACGCTCGACCTGCTCTCCGACGGACGGGTGGATCTCGGCACCGGTGAGGCGTCCTCGGTGGCCGAGCTGGGCGGTTTCGGCGTGGAGTGGGACACCAAGCGCGACCAGTGGGCCGACCACATCGAGGCCGTGGCCCGCATGATGGTCGAGGAGCCGTTCGCCGGCTGGGACGGCAAGTGGCTGCAGATGCCCCCCCGCAACGTGGTTCCTAAGCCGTTGCAGAAGCCGCACCCGCCGCTGTGGGTGGCCTGCAGTCGCCG
This sequence comes from Acidimicrobiia bacterium, assembly GCA_009835395.1. Taxonomy (GTDB): domain Bacteria; phylum Actinomycetota; class Acidimicrobiia; order Acidimicrobiales; family CATQHL01; genus VXNF01. Next base: position 13,169 of record VXXM01000005.1, on the reverse strand, counting down.
CGAGACCATCCTGCTGGCCGCGCAGTGCGGGATCGGGGCGTTGTCGTTCCAGTTCATCGAACCGGAGCGGGCGGCGAGTTGGGTGGCGGAGTACGAGTCCATCCTGGCCTCGGCGGATTGCGTGCCGGCCGGCTTCGCGGTGAACCCGCGGATCGCCATCGTCCTTCCGCTGATGTGCCATCCCGACGAGCGGACCGCCGTCGATCGGGGGCTCGACTCGGCGCACTTCTTCGGCTATGGGCTGCTGCACTACTACGCCTTCGGCACCCACCGCCCGGCTCGTACCGACGTCTGGCGGGAGTTCGAGACCAACCGGGAGGAGGTCGGGTTCCGGCGCGCCGAGGCGGGACGCACCGGTGAGCCGCTCGACGCCACCTTCGGTGACCTGGGGGTGCTGGGGCTGCGGGGCGCCATCGGGACGCCCGATCAGGTGCGCTCGCTGCTGCGCCGCTACGAGGAGGCCGGAATCGACCAGGTCATCTTCATGGCCCAGATGGGGCGCATCCCCCACACCCAGATCTGCGAGTCACTCGAACTCATGGGCGCCGAGGTGATAGGCGAGTTCGCTGAGCGGCACCCCGAGCGCTGGGAGCGCAAGTGCGAGCGCCTCGCCCCCGCCATCGAGGCCGCCCTGGCCCGCAAGGCCCCGCCCCGCGCCACCGACGAGGGCTACGACTTCAAGGCCGCCGGCAAGGCCTGAGCACGAGGACCGCCGGCTGCAGGCGCGCAGCCGGGCGTCCCGGTGGGTGGTGCCGCCGCGCAAGGTGCGGGCGCGGCGATCCGATCTCAACCGGCGGCCACCATCGAGGCCGCCTTCGCCGCCATCGCCGAGCCGGCTCCGCCCTCGGCGAGTTCCCGCAGCAGCCTGCGGTAGACCATCGAAGCGCCGTCGGCAACCTTGAGGTGCAACTCGTCGCGCAGGTCGAGGGGCAACTCGGGCGGATCCTGGGACTCGACCACGGCGCGATCCTGCTCCAGGACCTCGGCGAAGCCGGACGCCCAGTACTCGTCGGGAATCTCGAAGGAATGGTTGCGGGACAGCCACCCGAGGATGAGCGTCTCGGCCCGGTCGATCGGCGAGGCGATGAACGACACGGTCGTCACGTCGCCGATCTTGGAGTCGGCGTCGGAGTCGCTCTGCTCGGTCCAGGTGACCCCACCGGTGGTCGCCGTCACCACCTTGCGGTCGTGCAGCGTGAAGGGGAGGTGCAGGAAGTACTCCCGCGTCAGGACGCTGTCGTTGTAGGCGTAGGTCATGCCGTCGTCGGTGATCGTCACGTCGTAGGGCTTGATGAAGGGCCCGTCGGCGAGCTCGGTGAACCCGGCGTGCACGAAGTTGAAGTGGGCGAAGTCGATGACGTTCTCCGTCATCCGGCCCGCGGAGGTCTGCCAGCGCCACACCCCAACGAGGAGCACGCGCCAGTTCGGGCTGTTCCAGTCGTCGTCGGGCCATGGCTGCAGTTCGGCCACCGGCTCGTCGAGAGCCACCCAGACCGCCTCGTAGCGCTCCTGCACCCGGTAGCGCTGCACCCTCGCCTGGCTGGGGATGATGCCGTCGGGCCCCAGCGCGGGGATGAACGCGACGGTGCCGGTGCGGTCGTACTCCCACCCGTGGTAGGGGCACATGAGCCGGCCGTCGCGGATGCACCCGGCCGACAGGGTCGCACCCCGGTGCACGCACTTGTCGCGCAGCGCCACCAGGCCCTCGTCGTCGCGGTACAGCACGATGTTCTCGCCCAGCAGGCGTACCTGCTGCGGTTCCGCCGTGACTTCGCTCGCGACGGCGACCGGGTGCCAGTAGTGCCTCAGTGCCTCGTCCAGCATGGTGTTCCCTCCAACTACGCGTGCTCGGCGATCAGTTCTCGCATCAGTCTGCGGTAGACGATCGAGGCGCCATCGGCCAGCTTGAGGTGCAGTTCCTCGCGCGGATCCAGCGGCAACTCGAGCGGGTCCTGGTCCTCCACCACCATGCGGTCCTGCTCCATGATCTCGTCGAAGCCGACCGCGAAGTCCTCGTCGGGGACGTCGAGGGAGTGGTTGCGGGAGAGGTACACGAAGATCAACGTCTCGGCCCGATCGACGGGCGAGGCGACCGACGAGATGGTGGTGATGTCGCCGGCCCTGGAGTCGCCCTGCTCCGACCAGGTGATCCCGCCGGTTGCGGCCACCACCGACTTGCGGTCGTGCAGCGCGAAGGGGAGGTGCAGGGTGTACTCCCGCACCAGCACGCTGTCGTCGTAGGCGTAGGTCATGCCGTCGCCGGTGAGTTCGATCTCGAACGGCTTGATGAAGGGCCCGTCGGCCAGCTCGGTGAACCCGGCGTGCACGAAGTTGAAGTGGGCGAAGTCGGCGGCGTTCTCCATCATCCGGCCCGCAGAGGCCTGCCAGCGCCACGTGCCCACCATGAACACGCGCCGGTCGGGGTCGTTCCAGTCGTCGTCGGGCCAGGGGGGCAGGTCGGCCACCGGTTCCTCGAGCGCCACCCACACCGCGCCGTACTGCTCGCGCACGCGGTGGCGCTGAACCCTGGCCTGGCTGGGGATGATGCCGTCGGGTCCCAGCGCGGGGATGAACGCCACCGTGCCGGTGCGGTCGTACTGCCAGCCGTGGTAAGGGCACATGAGTTGCCCGTCGCGGATGCACCCGGCCGACAGGGTCGCACCGCGGTGCACGCACTTGTCGGCCAGCGCGACCGGGCCCTCGTCGTCGCGGTACAGCACGATGTTCTCGCCCAGCAGCCGCACCTGCTGCGGCTCGGTGGCGACCTCTTCGGAGACCGCCACCGGATGCCAGTAGTGCCTCAGGGCCTGATCCAGCATGGTCGTTTCCCCTCCAACGTCGTGGCCTCGGCCGTCACGCCGGCTCGGCGAGGGCGAGGCGAGAACCGTCGACCCCGAACCCCAACATTACGCGTGTTTCCGAGAGGGTCGATTCCGGCGGGCTACCGTGGCGGCGCACGCGGACCGGCGAGAGCGGCAGGGGAGGCCAGGGTGGCTGAGCGGCGGGTGGCGGTGGTGACCGGTGGCGGTACCGGGATCGGCGCGGCGAGCGCATTGGAGTTGAGCGCCGGCGGTTGGGCGGTGGCGGTGTGCGGCCGCAGGGCGGGATTGCTGGCAGACGTGGTGGCGCAGTGCCCGGGCGAGGTGCTGGCGGTTGTCGCCGACGTGTCGCAGCCCGACGACGTGGACCGGCTCTTCGACGCTGTCGTGGACCGGTTCAGACGCCTGGATCTCCTGTTCAACAACGCCGGCTCCGGCTCGAGGCCCGTGCCGGTGGACGAGCTGCCGGTGGAGGACTGGCTGCGGGTGGTCGGCGCCAACCTCACCGGGAGCTGGCTCTGCGCCCGGGCGGCATTCGCCCAGATGAAGCGCCAGGATCCCCCCGGTGGGCGGATCATCAACAACGGATCGATCTCGGCGCACGCCCCCCGGCCGTTCTCGTCCCCCTACACGGCCACCAAGCACGCCGTTACCGGCCTCACCAAGGCGCTGTCCCTGGAGGGGCGCCCACACGGCATCAGCGTCGGGCAGATCGACATCGGCAACGCCCGCACGCCGATGGCCGCCCGGATGGAGGCGGGCGTGCCGCAGGCCGACGGCTCGGTGCGACCCGAGCCGCTCATGGACGTCGCGAACGTGGCCCGGGCCGTTCGCTACATGGCCGAGTTGCCGCCCGACGCCAATGTCCTGCAGATGACGGTGATGGCCAACAGCATGCCCTTCGTGGGCCGCGGCTGACCGGCCCTGATCGGCCGCCCCGGCGCCCCGCTCGCGGGTCGGCGATCCCGGGGACCGCCAGCTACTGGTAGACGATGATGTCGGGCCGCGGCTCGAGCGCTTGGATCTGCTCGGGGGTCAGGACCGGCGTGTCGTACCTGAGGAACACCTTGATGGCCGGCCGCTCCGAAGGCTCGGGCACGGCGAACAGGTCGTAGTGCTGCAACTTGATGCCGATCCCCCCGAATCCGTCCATGTCGATCGACAGGTCGACCTCGAAGAGGTCCACGATGTCGGCACGGTCGGTCACCATCCAGGGCGTGAACTGGTGCACCATGAGGATTTTCGGCGGGATGCCCTCGGTGGCCACGATGCTTGCCAGGTAGCGTTGCACCTCGTTGATCTCGGCGCCGGTTACCCCGCCGATCGCCAGCCCCGGTCGGCGCTCCAAGCGCTTGGTGGCGAACTCGGGGTCGATGGCCACGTGCACGAACGGCTCCCGCAGGAACGGCTCCAGCTTCTTCACCTCGGTGAGCGGGTCACTCCAGCCGATCTGCTCGTCGAGGAACACGTGCATGCCGCGCTCGCGGGCCAACTCCACGTATTCGGAGATGAGTTCGGGAGGCATCCGGGAGATCCAGGTGCCGTCGGCGGTGGGATGCGCCTGGGCCACGCCGGTGATCAGGTGGAACGCGGGGATCACGTCGCGGTCGCCGTTCAACCGGTCGTAGGCGGCCGCGAACTCGGCCGCCTGATCGGCCACCTGCTCGGGGCTGCCGCGGCCCAGGATCCCCATCGGCGGGGTATTGGGGTAGCCGTAGAGGGTGACGAGCTGGGCACGCTCCAGCACCGAGTTGTATGTCGGCACCAGAGCGTTCACCGGCGAGGACGACAGCCAGCGGTCCGCCTCGAGGGCGGCGGGCACGAAACGGCGCCGCGGCAGCAGGCGCGGGCCCCAGGTGCCGTCCCCCGTCGAGCGCAGTTGCATGGCCACCTCGGTGGCCCCGCCGGCCAGGTGCCGCGCCGCGACCCGCAGCACGACGTCGTCGATCCGCAGCGGCGCGGTCACCAGCCACCGCCCGGCCTCCGCGTCGGCTGGCAGGAACCGGCGCCGCGGCAGCAGGCGCTCGCCGCAGGCGGCGCCCGGCGAACTCGGCTGCACGGCCACCTCGATCCGCCCGTCGGCGAGGCGCTGCGCCGTCACGCAACCCTCGAACGTGCCGGCCGGCGCCGGGGGTGGAACCTCCTCCGGAACCTGCGCCTCGGTGTCCTCCGGGGTGTCGTCCTGAATCTCTTCGGGGGAGCCTTCCGGGGTCTCCTCCGGGACGTCGTCCGGAGTCTCTTCGGGCGTGTCCTCGGGGGTGTCTTCGGGCGTGTCCTCCGGGATCTCCGTGGCGTCGTCCGGAAGCTCCTCCGGGGTCCCGGTCTGCGCCGCTGCCTGGCCCCATCCCGCGGCCACCACGACCATCAGCAGCGCGGCCCCGACGGCCACGTACCGCCTCCGGAGACCCCTCCGCGGATCCCGGCGATGCCACGAGACCCGTTGGAGAGGCCGGTTCACGGCACGGCAGCCTATGCAACCGCGACGGGACTGAGGCGGAATTGCTCAAAGAGCTATGAATAATAATAGCACCTATTGAAAACCGAATCAGTGGCCTCACGATGATCCTGCGCGGCAGCCGGCCCACCACCCGGCTGGGCCTGGTGGCCTCGGGCGGGGGCTTCGGGGCCTTCCTGATCGTGCTGTGGGAGTTCCTGGAGTACGTGGTCGCCAAGACCGGCACCAGCCGCATCTTCCTCACCTACGAGGACACCGTCGTGGACCTGGCGCTGTCCACCGGCGGCGGCATCATCGGGGCGCTGATCGTGGCTTTCCTGGTTCGCTCCCGCCTGAGCGAGCGCCCGCCCCCCACGCCGGAGAAGGTTCCACGACCGGTGCCTGAGACGCCGCGCTCGGTCCCGGCCCGGGCCGATCGAGACGGCGCGCTCTCAGGTGGGGAGAGCGGCCATGCGGGCCAGAGTCGCCGCGGCGGCCGTGACGAGCGGGAAGGCCAGGCAGGCACCAGTTCCCTCGCCGAGACGGAGATCGAGGTGCAGGAGCGGCCGCAGCTCCAGGTGCTCCAGGGCGATTGCCGCCGCGGGCTCAGCGGAGAGGTGTCCGGCGATGGCGTGGCTTGCCACTCCGGCACTCAGCAGATCGGCGGCGCAGAGGGCCGCGCAGGCGATGGCGCCGTCAACGATGAAGGGCGTGCGGCGCCCGGCGGCGGTGGCGTAGAAGCCGGCGAGGGCGGCGATCTCCAGACCGCCGACGTGAGCGAGCAGGTCGAGCGGATCGGTCCATCCTTCGGCTCGGCGCATGGCGGCGGCGACCAGTCGCTGCTTGTGCTCGCGGCCGAGAGCCGGGACGCCGGCACCGGAGCCCGTGACGTCCCCGGCGGCCCGCCCGCAGGCGGCGCCGATGAGTGCGGCTGCAGCTGTGGTGTTGCCGATTCCCATGTCTCCGCCGATGAGGCAGTCGGCGCCGGCCTCGACGAGCTCGCCGGCGATGCGACCTCCAACCTCCACAGCGGCAGCGGCGTCCTCGACCGTCATTGCCGGGCCGGCGGCGATGCTGGCGGTCCCGGGCCGCACCCGCTCGTGGCGAACGTTCGCCAGGTGGTCGAGGGGCGACGCAACGCCGACGTCCACCACGGTGACAGAGGCGCCGATGCCGGCGGCGAGCACGCAGATGGCGGCACCTCCGGCGCTCATGGTCTCGACCATGGCCGCGGTCACCGCCGACGGCCAGGCGCTGGCACCGTCGGTGACCACGCCGTGGTCACCGGCGAAGACCGCCACGGCCGGGGCGGCGGGCACGGGCGGTGGGCATCGCCCCGTCACGCCGGCAAGGTGGACCGCCAGGTCTTCCAGCCGTCCGAGCGCGCCCGGAGGCTCGGCCCGGGTGGCCCAGCGCCGTCGGGCAGCCACCATGGCTCCGGAGTCCAGCGTTGGCGCCGCGGGAAGCGGAGCAGCACTCACGGGGTGAGCCTTCCCGCGGTCGATGCTCTCCGGGCGGCGCCCAGCAACCAGGCGAGTCCCAGCACGGCCAGCAGCACTCGCTCGACCCGGTCGGCGATGTCGACGGCCCGGCGCACGTCAGCGGGAGCGGGGCGAGGGCCGATCCCCAGCAGGGGTCGATTCTCGAGGATCGGGCCGTAACGCAGCGGACCGCCGAGTTCCCGGCCCAGGGCACCGGCCACGGCGGCCTCGGCGATCCCTGCATTCGGCGACGGGTGGGCCGGGGCGTCACGGCGCACCGTGGCGAGGACCTCCCGGGCTCGCTCGGGCACGACGGCGGCGACCAGCGCGGCGAAGATCCTGGCCGGCACGTAGTTGGCGAGGTCGTCGAGGCGTGCGGCGGCCCAGCCGAACCTCCCGTAGCGCTCGTTGCGGTGGCCGACCATGGCGTCCATCGTGTTGATCGCCCGGTAGGCGAGGGCGCCCGGTGCACCTGCCACGACCGCCCAGAAGGCGGGGGCGATGACGGCGTCGACGCTGTTCTCGGCCACCGACTCGATGGATGCGGCCGCCACCCCCGATGCGTCCAGATTGCTGGGATCTCGCCCGACGAGTGCCGGAAGCTCGGACCGGGCCCGCGCCAGATCTCCGACCCCGGCGGCCTCGCCGACCCCGGCTGCGACACGCCGGAGTTCTCGCCCGGCCGTGCTGAACGCCACGGCGGTCGTCACCGAGCGCATCAGCCGGCCTGCCAGGACGCCCACCGCGACACCCACGACGGTGTATGCGATCCCGCGCCACCGGCTGTCCGCCCAGAACCGCTCCTCGAGCCGTTCCATGAGGCGTCCGAACCACGCCACCGGGTGCGCCTCACCGGGCGGCTCCCCGGCCAGGCGGTCCAGTAGCAGGCCGGCCGCAACCGCCCCACAGCGCCGGGCGAGCCTGTTCACGGGCCATCCGCCCGAGGCGAGCGGGGTCCGCTCGGCACTCCCGAGCCGATCCCGGTCCGGCGACTCACGGCGAGGCCACGAGGGTCAGCAGGGCTGCGGTCTCGCTGAGCATGATCACCGCGCCGAGCACGTCGCCGGTGAACCCGCCCAGCCGCCTGTGCGCCACTGCGGCGATCAAGGCGCCGGTCGCCACGGCGACACCCAGCGCGATCGGGCCGCGCGCTCCCTCCAGGAGGAACAGGCCGGCACCGGCCGGCGCCAGCCAAGCCAGGAGCCAGTGCCGGGAGCCGGAGAGGAACGGTTCGGCCAGGCCGCCGCGGCGGGCGTAGCGCACGAAGGCGGGAACGCTCGCCGCCAGGGTCCGGCTCACCGCCCACAGTGCTACCAGTGACAGAAGTTCGATGTCCGGGTCGGTGAGGAGCGCCCAGCGGGCGAGGAGGACGATCCCGCCGGCCGCCAGGGCGAAGACCCCGATGCCCGGCTCGGCCATGAGGGCCAGACGCCGCGGCCGGTCCGCGTGCACCAGCAGGCCGTCGGCACTGTCGGCCAACCCGTCGAGGTGCAGCGCGCCGGTGAGGATCAAGTCGGCGGCCACGACCACCACGCCCGCGACCAGCGGTGGCCACAGCCGGTGGACACCCAGGTGCACGCCCCCGACGGCTGCTCCCAGCCCGGCGCCAACGACGGGGAACCAGCGGAACGTCCGCCGGTCCGGGGGAGCGGAGCGGCCGAGGACGGTGAGGAACGTCAGGGCGCTCAGCACGGGCGGCGGCCCGGTCGAACGGCCGGGAGTTCGATGGCGCGCCCGGCGACGACGAGGAGCACCCGGTCCGCCACGGCGGCGATCCGCTGGTTGAGCATGCCGACCCCCTCGACGTAGTGCCGCCCCGCCTCGGTGGGCGGGTGGACGGCCAGACCGACCTCCTCCGAGACGAGGATCGTCGGCTCTTTCCGGCCGGCGAGAGCAGCCAGGAGCTCGCTGCTCTCGGCCTCTACATCGAAGTCCTCCTGCAACGCCACCCAGGATCCGAGGGAGTCGACCAGCGCCACACCCTTGATGTGCCGCAGATGGCGCGGGAGGTCGGGCACAGAGGTGCATTCCACCGTCGACCAGCCGGACGAGCGGCGCGCCCGGTGAGCGGCGATGCGGGCCGCATGGTCGTCGTCCCCGGGAGTCGCCACGGCGGTGGCCACATAGGTGACGCTGCCGCCGAGGGAGGCCGCCAACTCCTCGGCGATCCGCGACTTCCCCGAACTCGCCCCGCCGAGCACAAGCGTGATCACGGTGCCAGCCCCGATCGAACGGCGTCGTGCGTGCAGCGGGCGATGCGCGATCCCCACGGCGAGCGCGGCCCGGCGAAACGCTCGGGCGTCGCCCCCGACGGCCACACGACCACGACCGCATCCGTTGCCGTGCCGGTGCCGTTGACGCCCGCCTCGACCAGCGCCTGCGTCTTGGCCTCGGTGGCTGTGATCACGGCGTTTACGGCCGCGCCCCCCTCGAGCGCCACCGGGACCTGGATGACGAGGTTGATCGTGCCCACCTGCGGTGAGCCGCTGCCGGTCCCGGCACCGCCGGCAGAGGTGAGGCCTGCCGGTGAGGCCCAGGTGGGGTGGCTCACGCCGACGGTGGCGTGCACGGTGACCCCGTCCGCCACACTGCGAGTGCATCGGTCCACGGCCGCAGCCGTGAACAGTGCCACGCCCTGACCCGCCAGGCCGAGCCCCGATGCCACCTCCGCGGCGTGGTCAGCCAGGTCGGTGCGTCCGTAGTCGGAGTCGACGCCCACGTTGACCACCCAGTCGAGACGGCTCCGACCCCCGCCGACCGCGGCGGACGACAGCGCTTGCACCGCCAGTGGCCAGCGCCAGATCAGCGCACCGCGCGGCGCCGCTGCGACCACGCGCAGGACCGGCTCGACCGCCACCGCGTCGACCAGTGGCGCGGCGTCGGCGCCCGCGCTCAGTAGTCGATCCCCTTCTTGGCGCGGATGCCGCCGTCGAAGGCGTGCTTCACGCTCACCATCTCGGTGACCGTGTCGGCCACCTCGACGACCTCTGCCGCCATATCGCGGCCGGTCAGGATCACGCTGACCTGCTCGGGGCGCCCGGCCAATGCCGCCGCCACCTCGTCTGCGGCGATCCATCCCCATGTCATGGCGTAGCTGATCTCGTCCAGCACCACCAGCCGGTGGTTGCCGGCCGCCACCAGCCCGGCGGAGAACTCCCAGGCCGCCACCGCCTTCGCCCTGGTCTCGTCGAGATCCGCGGAGTCCCAGGTGAAGCCGTCACCGGCCGAGTACCACTCCACGCCCAGGCCGCGGCAGGTCTTCTCCTCGCCGGTGTTCCAGTCGCCGCTCTTGAGGAACTGCACCACCGCCACCGGCCAGCCCTGGGCGACGGCGCGCAGGATGGTGCCGAAGGCGGCCGTGGATTTGCCCTTGCCGTCGCCGGTGTTGACCAGCACCAGCGAGGGTGCCGAGCGCAGTTGGCGCTGCTCGTAGGGCCGTTCGGTGAGGGGTGCCTCGTCGCTGGTCATGTTCGTCGCTCCTGTCGGGATCGGGGGGCGGGCAGGACCACGATCTCGCCCTCGACGGTGTGGACGCTGAGTGGCGTGGCATACACGTCGGAGAGTCTGCCCGCTGCCAGCACGCTGCGGGGCGGGCCGTCGGCCACGATGCGGCCCCGGTCGATCAGCGCCAGCCGGTCGGCGAAGCGGGCGGCGGTGCCGAGGTCGTGCATGGCGGCGATGACCGAGATCCCGTCGTCGTGCCGCAGCTTGTCGATCAGTTCCAGGACGGCGTCGCGGTGGCCGAGGTCCAACGCACTGGTGGGCTCGTCCAGCAGCAGCACCGGTGCCTGCTGGGCGAGCGCCCGGGCCAGCACCACCCTCTGGGTCTCGCCGCCGGAGAGTTGCCGCACGGGTCGGTCGGCGAACCGGGCCAACTCGAGTCGTTCCAGCACGGAGGCCACGATGCTGCGATCGCGTCGCGACTCGGTCGCCAGCCAGCCCAGATGGGGACTGCGGCCCAGCATGACGTACTCGGCCACGCTCATGCCCTCGGGAAGGATCGGGATCTGCGGCACCAGCGCCACGTCGGTGCCGCCGGGCCGCTCGCCGCCGGCCAGGCTCACCGTGCCCTCGTGGGCCACCAGCCCGGCGATCGCCCGCAGCAGCGTGGACTTGCCGGCGCCGTTGGGCCCGATGAGCCCCAGCCACTCGCCGGCCGCCAGGTGCAGGTCCACGCCGCGCAGCGCCTCGTTCTCGCCGAAGCTCACGCGGATGCCTCGACAACTGAGCGCCGGGGGGACCGCCTTCGCCGGGGCCGTCGGCCGGGGTACCGCCGCGGTGCTCACGCGGTCACCTTCCGGGCGTTTCGCCACAGTACGAGGGCGAAGAAGGGGGCGCCCACGAACGCGGTGATGACGCCCACGGGCAGCTCGGCAGGGGCGGTGAGCGTGCGCGCGCCGGTGTCCACCAGCGCAAGGAACGCTGCCCCGCCCAGCGCCGAGAGCGGCACGATCACCCGGTAGCTGTGGCTCACCAGCAGTCGAACGATGTGCGGCACCACGAGGCCCACGAACGCGATGAGGCCGCTGACCGACACCGCTGCGGCCGTCAGCAGCGAGGCGGACGCGATCACCACGAGGCGAGACCGGCCGGGGTTCAGGCCCAGCGAGCGGGCCTCGTCGTCGCCGACCCGCAGCACGTCGAGGTGCCGGCGGTGCAGCACCAGGATCGTCCCGCAGATGCCCACATAGGGTCCCAGGATCAAGACCTGCCTCCAACCGCTGGTGCTGAGCTGGCCGAACAGCCACGACAGCACCTCGCGGGTGCGTGTCTCGCTGAGTTGGCCGATGGCGTAGGTCTGCGCCGCCGAGAAGAACGCCGCCATGGCGATGCCGCCGAGCAGCAGGGTCGCCGGCGACTGCCAGGCGCCGCGGGCGATGGCCGCCGAGGCCGTCACCGCCACCAGGGCTCCCAGGAACGCCGCCGCCGGCAGGGCGTCGAAGGGTCCCCAGCCCACGTCGAGTCCGAACCCCAGCGCCAGGACGGCGCCGAACCCTGCGCCCGCCGAGACGCCCAGCAGGTACGGATCGGCCAGCGGATTGCGGAACACCCCCTGGTAGGCGGCTCCGGCCAGCGCCAGCGATCCCCCCACGAACATGCCCAGCACCAGCCGGGGGAGGCGGATCTGGAACAGGATGCCCTCCTGGCGGGCGCTCAGCGACGAGTCCACGTCCACCAGCGGCAGGCGGTCCACCAGCGCGGCGAGCACGTCGCCGAATGCGAGACCAGCCGCGCCGGTGGTGGCGCTCAGCAGGGCCACCGCTGCCAGGGCGACGAGGGTGCCCGCCGCCGCCAGCGGGGGCAGCCGGAAGGCTCGTTGGGTGGCCGAGTGGGTCTCGCCGGCCGCGGACAGCGTCGCCATCGTGTCCTCCGCGCGCGGCGGCCGCCTACGGCCCTTCGGCGATCGCCGCCAGCGCCTCGACGATGGCGGTCACGAACTGCGGCAGCCGGGGTCCCCATCGAGAGGCGATATCGGCGTTCACGACCAGGATGTTGCCGTCCCGGACCGCGGTCACCGTGTCCCAGCCCGGGCGGGCGGCCACGTCGGCGGCCGAGTAGGCCAGCAGGTCGGTGATGATGATCAGTTCGGGGTCGGCCTCGATGATGTATTCCTCGGTGAGCTGCGGGTACCCGTAGCCGTCGGTATCGGCCGGGTCGGCGATGTTCGTGGTGCCGAGCGCGGCGTAGACCGCCCCGAGGAAGCTGTGGGAGCTCACCGAGAAGTGCGTGTCGTCCAGTTCGTGGTAGATGCGGATGGGGACGACCGGTGCGTCCGCCAGGGCGGCCGCGATCTCCGAACGCATGGTCTCGCTGACCGCCGCAGCCCCGCCGGCTTGACCCGTCGCGAGCCCGAGTGTCTCCACCGACGCGTATCCGCCCTCGATGTCGAACGGGCTCGGGCTGATCAGCACCGGGATGTCCAGAGCCGTGAGGCCGGCAACCAGTTCGTTGGAGTCGTTGGAGATCACCACCAGGTCGGGCTCGTAGGCGGTGATGGCCTCGATGTTCGGATCGAAGCCCGAGAGGTCGGTCGTCGGTGCTTCCGGCGGATAGGTCGACCAGTTGTCCACGGCCACGACCTGCGGGCCCGCCCCGATGGCGAAGAGGATCTCCGTGGCGGTGGGTGACAGCGACACGATCCGCTGCGGCTGCGACTCGATCGTCCACGTTCCCGCGTCGGAGGTGATCGTGACGGGGAATGACGGGGCGTCGGTCGCCTCTGCACCGCCGGTCGCGCCGTCGTCGGCCGGCGATTCGTCCTCGGTGTCTTCCGGGGGTTCTCCGGCACTGGTCGGCGGTGGCGGCTCCTCCTCGGCCGTGGTGTCCGGCGGCGGCTCGTCTTCGGGCGGCTCGGGTGGAGCGGGTGCCGGCTCGGATGGCTCGGGCGGCGCAGGCGCAGGTTCGGGAGGGGGCTCAGGGGCCTCGGGCGGTGTG
>VXXM01000007.1:7923-16425 GCA_009835395.1 Acidimicrobiia bacterium | reverse complement strand
CCCCAACCGCAAGCCACCCCCGCCGAACCACCCGCACCCCAACCGCAAGCCGCCTCCGACCAACCACCCGCACCCCAACCCGAGGCGACACCCAACGAGCCACCAGCGCCCGAGCAGGCCCCCAACGAACCTCCCCCACCGGAGGCCGCGACCCAACTGGTCGAGCGACTGCGGCCGCTGGTGGCCGACCAAGATCCGAACGTGCCGGACTACGACCGAGACCACTTCGCGGGCTGGCTGGACGACGACGGGGACTGCGTGAACACGCGTCACGAGGTCCTGCAGTCCGAGGCCGTGGACTTCTCGATGAACGCCGAGGGCTGCGCCGTGGCCGCCGGGGAGTGGTTCGACCCCTACACCGACCGCACCTACACCAATCCCCGCGATCTTGACGTGGACCACGTCGTGGCGCTCGCTGACGCCTGGGTTTCGGGCGCCTGGGCGTGGGCCGACGAGTTGCTGGACCGGTTCAGCAACGACTTCGGCAACCTCAACGCAATCGCCGCCGGCGAGAACCGCTCCAAGTCGGCCCGAGGCCCCGCCGACTACAGCCCGACCGCCCCGGGCGCCCGCTGTGAATACCTGGTGCAGTACGCCACGGTGAAGATCCGCTGGCAACTCTCGATCACACCGCAGGACTTCGAGGTCGTGGCCACCGGCCTGTCCGGCTGCGAGGTGGACATCGTGCCGGATCCGCCGGCGATGGCCCCGGTTGCGCCATCGCCGCCGGCGCCCCCGACGACCGTCAGCACCCAGCCGGCGACCGACTGTCACCCCGCCTACCGGCCGTGCCTACCGAACCTGCCCGGCGACGCATTGAACTGCGGGGACCTGCGCTCTGATCAGAAGCCTGTCACTGTCATCGTGCCCGGCGAGGACCCCTACAGGCTGGATCGCGACCGCGACGGCAGGGGCTGTACGAGCTGAGAGGTACCGCTCAGCGGCCGAAGTCGAAGGTGCTGATCTCGACGAGTTGCTCGGCGACGAGTTCGACCGCTGCCTCGAAGAGCTTCTTGCCTGTCTCCGCGGTCGCGCCCGTGGGGTCGCCGATGTGGCCGTCGGGGCCAAAGTCGTTGGACAGCCAGCCGAAGGTGGTCAGCCCGCCGAAGCGCACGTGCGTCTGGTCCGCCAGGCCCTCGGGCACGCGCCGGACGGCGCGGTCCATGCGCACCAGGTCGGGGCGTAGATGCAGCATCACCGAGGTCTCGTCGTGCCCGCCGTGGATGCCCATTCCCAACTCGTTGGCAGAGCTGGGGCGCCCCCCGTGGTCGGGCGGCACGAACGGATGCACCAGGAACGTGCGCAGACCGAGGCGGCGGCGCAATTCCCGGCAGGCCACATTGAGCAGCGCGGTGTTGCCGCCGTGGCCGTTCAGGAAGACCAGCCGCTCTGCACCGGTGGCCGCCACTGATCGACCCACGTCATTGGCCACCGCCAGCAGGGTCTCGCTGGACAGCCACAACGATCCTGGCGACCAGGAGTGTTCATCGGACTTCGAGATCGACAGGGTCGGCAGCAACCAGGCATCGGCCTCGTCGCCGCACTCGGCCACCGCCGCCCGGGCCGCCTCATCGGCGACCACGTGATCCACCGACAGCGGCAGGTGCGGCCCGTGCTGCTCGACGGCGCCGATCGGCCATACCAGCACCGAGCCCGGGCCGATCCGCTCGGCGACCTCGGGAGCGGTCAGATTCTCCAGCCGCCGCTTATCGCTCGGTTCGCTGCGGGCGCCCATACCGTCACGCTACCGGCGCGTGCGAGTGATGTTCAGAACGACCGGGCGACGACCGAGGCGACGTTGCGGCCCGAGGCGCCCCAGACGCCCGCGCCGGGGAACGTGGCGGCGCCGGCGCAGAACAGGCCGCCGATCGGTGTGGTGTAGCGGGTGAGGTGGCGCGGGCGGCCCAGCAGCGCCGACAGCGGCGACCCGGAGAACGAGGCGGCATGCCCCCGGGGCATGCTGAACTGCTCCTCGTAGGACGGCGGGGTCATGGCGCGCCAGTCCACGACGCTGTCGATGAAGCCGGGATGCACCATCTCGCCGTAGATCCGCAGCCAGCGCGCCGGCTCAGCGCTTCCGGGCCAACCACCCGCCAGGGCATAGGGCGTGTACAGGACCTCGAGGCTGAACACCTCACCGTCGCCGGGCGGGCGCATCGAGTGATCCAGAGCCGACGGCACGTTGGCGTAGAAGACGGGCCGCTCCGCGACGCGCCCGCCGGCCGACGCAGCCAGCGCCTCCCCCAGACCATCGAGCCCGGGTAGTACGAACGTGGTGGGGACCAGCGCCTCGGCGGCTCCGATCCCATCCGGCGCCTCGCTGTAGACCGGAGGCTCCGCCAGTACCGCGTCGAGCTTCGATTCGTACCCGTCCTTGCGCCCCGGCGTCCAGCGGCTCACGAAACGCTCGGGCAAGGCCGACCCTTCGAGCGCAACCGCCCCCGGGTCGCAGGCGACGACGACGGCAGTGGACTCCACAACCTCTCCCCCGACGAGGCGCACACCCTCTACACGGCCACCGGATGCGCGCCCGGTACTGTTCACCAGCACGCTCTCCACCCGGGCGCCGCACCGCACTTCGCCGCCGGCGGCCTCGAGACTGCGGCGGACCGCATCGGTGAGCCCCCCGCTGCCGCCGACGGGACGACCCGTCTGCACAAGGTGGCGAACGGCGTAGCCCAATGCCCCCAGGCCGGTGCCCGGCGTTGACCCGTCGAGACCCCACACGACGGGGCCCGTGGCCAGCGCCGGCATCATCAGCGCCTCGTGGCCGAAGAAGTCCGCCAGCAACGACTGCGCCGACCGGCGCGACCACGTCCACAGCCGTCGGGCCGCGGTCGAGCGGCGCCGCAGCACGCTCCCGAGGACACCGGGCCCCGGCGTCTGCTGAGCGAGTTCCACGAGCAGCTCGGCGACGGGCAGTGCGGCCCGGACGAAACGGCGGTAACCATCGACCTCGTCGGGATAGGTTCGCCGCAGCCCGTCGAGTGTCGTCTCCAGGTCGTGCCAGGCCGTCCAGGTGGGGTGACCGTCCCAGAACCGGCTGACGCCGACAGGCTCGACGTCGAGGTATCGGAGACCGAAGTCGGCCAGATCGAGTTCGTCGGCGAGCGGCATGGCCCGGACCAGCACATGGTCGCAGTTGCAGATGTTGACCCGTGCGCCGACCGCTTCCACGGTGGAGGCACAGCCGCCCACGGTGTCACGGGCCTCCAGCAACACTGTCCGAAGACCGGCCCGAGCCAGGTAGGCCGCCGCAATCAGCCCGTTGTGGCCGGCGCCGAGGACGGCGACATCGGTGGATCCGTTCAGCGACATCGCCCAGAGTCTCCCAGACGTTCATCCACCGTGATGCGGAGACGCTCGGCGAGCGCCGGCGCCTCCGCGGTCCGGAGTTCGCCATCACGGACCACGACCTTCCCGGCGACGACGACGTGACGTGGTCGCCGGCCCGGGTTGGCCCACAGCAGGCCTGCCAACCGGTCGCCCACGCCGGCGTCGGCCACGCCGGTCACGTCGAAGCAGCACAGGTCTGCGGCGGCACCCTCCTCGAGATGGCCGAGTTCCGGCCGCCCCAGCCCGGCCGCCGATCCGGTGGTGGCCGTGGCGAGAATCTCCCGTGCCGTCGGGGGCCGCGACGTCAGACCGCCCACTTGCAGGGCCAGGCGGGCGTCGGCCAGAAGATTGCCGGCGTCGTTGCTTCCGCCACCACTGGTGCCCAGACCCACCCGCACGCCGGCATCCAGCAGCGGTCCCACCTCCGCCACGCCCCAGCCCATCGGCACGTCGCAGCCGGGGGCGTGGGTGGCGTGGGCGCCCGAGGCAGCGAAGCGGGCCCGCTCGGCGGGGGTGACCTCGCAGAGGTGCGCCACGGTCACGTCGTCGGCCAGCCAGCCCCACTCGTCCAGGAGGTCGAGAGGGCGGCGACCCCAGCGCGCCGCGGCCCGCTCGGTGTCCACCTGCTCGTTGGCTTGGGTGCGACGACGTAGCCCGTGGCGGGTGGCAACCTCCGCGAGGGCTGCGAACGTCTCGGGGCCGTCGGAGTGCACGCCTGCGGGACCGCAGGCGATCTGCAACATCCCGTGCCGCTCGCCGGGGCCGTGGCGTTCGACGAGCATCTCGACCGAGGTGGCAGCTGTCTGGGGATCATCACCGGCGGTGCCCCGGACGAACACCAGGCGCGCACCTAGATCGGCCGCGGTGTCGATGGTTGCGGCGGCGAGTTCCAGGGCGTCCTCTCCGGAGGGCCAGGTCAGGTGATGGTCGGCGACCGTGGTGACGCCGGCCAGCAGACCCTCCGCAACACCCACGGCCGCGGCGGCCGCAGTCAGGTCCGGATCAACCCGAGCCTGCCGGTAGTAACCGCCCATCGTGGCCAACCAGCGATCCATGCGCACGTGCCGGGTGCCCTCCAGCGTCCGGAAGGCGGACTGCAGCAGGTGATGATGCGCGTTGACGAGACCCGGGATGACGACGCATCCGGAGGCGTCCAGAGTCGCTCGCTCGGCCCGGTCGTTCGCTGAGGGTCCGCTCGCGGCATCGTTCCCGACGGCGACGACGACCCCGTCCCGGCACAGCAACTCCGCCCCGGTCAGCTCGCGGTGCCCCGTCCACACAGATTCGGCACCGCGCACCACCAACTCCATGCGGCGATGGTAACGGCCGTCCAACGGCCGGTCGGCGCTCAGCGCGCGTCGTGCAGGCGGGCGGCGCGGCGGGCCAGTTCCCGGTGGGCCGCCCCGAGGTCCAGGCCGAGCAGTTCACCATCGGCGACCGTGTGCCGGCCCCCGACGAAGAGGTGCCGCACCCGCCGGTCCGGGCCCAGCACCAGCGCCGTGACCGGATCGGCGATGTCGGCCAGGTCATCGGCGGGCCACACCGCGATGTCGGCGGCCATGCCCACCTCGAGCCGTCCCAGCTCGGCGCCGCGGCCCAGGCAGGCGGCCCCGCCGGCGGCAGCCATCTCCAGAACGTCGGTGGGCATGAGCGCATCGGCCCGCGCCTCGCGCTGGCGGGCCGTGTAGAGCGCCTGGCGCAGTTCGGGGAACAGGCCGCCCACCTCGTTGGAGGCCACCCCATCCACGCCGAGACCAACCGGGGACCCGGCGGCGCGCAGCCCGACGACCGGGCACATTCCGGCGGCGATCCGTGCGTTGGACGACGGGCAGTGGGCAACCCCCACGCCGGCTGCCCCGAGGCGGGCCATCTCCGCGTCGTCGAGGTGGATGCCGTGCGCCAGCCACACGTCGTCGCCCATCCAGCCCCAGCCCTCCAGCACCTCCACCGGCCGGCGCCCGAAACGGGCGAGGCAGTGCTGCTGCTCCTCGAGGGTCTCGACGAGGTGGGTGTGCAGGCGCAGTCCCAGGCGGCGGGCCAGCTCGGCGGCCTCGACCATCAACTCGGTGCTGACCGAGAAGGGGCTGCAGGGGGCGACCACGATGGAGGTCCACTCGCCGTCGTGGTACTGCGCGGCCAGACGCTCGGTGGAGGCCCCGATGTCGTCGCGGTTCTCCACCAGGTGATCCGGCGGCAACCCGCCGTCGCTCTCGCCGAGGTCCATGGAGCCGCGGGACAGCGCCAGGCGCACGCCCACCTGTCCGGCAGCCTCCACGATGGCGTCGAACACGGTGTCGTCGCCGCGGGGAACCACGTAGTGGTGATCGAAGACCGTGGTGGCGCCGCTGAGGGCCAACTCGGCCAGACCCACCCGTGCGGCAGCACCCACGTCGGTGGCGTCCAACCGCCCCCAGACGGGGTACAGCGTCACCAGCCAGCTGAACAGATCGCAGCCGTCGGCGCGGCCTCGTGTCATCCACTGGTAGAGGTGGTGGTGGGTGTTCACGAAGCCCGCGGTGATGATGTCGCCGTCACAGCGGATCACCACCTCGCCCGCCTCGGGAGCCACGTGACCGACGGCGGTGATGCGACCATCCTCGATGGCCACATCGCCGGGCCAGCGCCCGCCCCGCAGCACGAGCCGTCCCGTGTTCCGAGTGCCGTTCATCGGTCCATCATGGCACCGCCGGCGCGGTGGATCCGCCGCAGGGGGCCAGGGCCCGAGCCGCGGAGCGGCCGGTCCCGGAGGTGCTCAGAAGGCTCCGCCTCCCATGGCGGCGTGGGGATGGTTCTCGGTGAGGCCGGCAGAGGTGACCCGCACGAAGGCGGCATTGCGCCGGAACTCCTCGAGATCGGTGGCGTCGAGGTAGCTCATCGCGCTCTTCACGCCCCCGAGCAACTGGTGCAGCACCTTGGCGACCTCACCCTGGTAAGGCACGAGACCCTCCACGCCCTCCGGGGCGCGGTGTTCGAAGTACTCGTCGTCCAGCTCGTCGCCGTGCCGCTCGGCCCGACTCTCCACGGCCTCCCGCGAGGCCATCCCCCGGATTCGCTTGACCAGTCCCTTGGCGGAGTGCTCCACGTCGCCGGGGCTCTCCTTGGTGCCGGCGAAGAGGCTGCCGATCATCACGGTGTCGGCGCCGGCGGCCAGGGCCTTGGCGATGTCCCCGGAGGTTCTGATGCCGCCGTCGGCGATGATCGGCACGCCGTCGGCGCCCTCGACCGCGTCACCCAGTGCGGTCAACTGCGGCACCCCCACCCCGGCGACCAACCGCGTGGTGCACACGCCGCCGGGACCGACACCCACCTTGATGGCGTCGGCACCGGCGCCGGCCAGGTCGGCGGCGCCCGCCGCCGTGGCCACGTTGCCGGCCACGAGGTCGATGTCTGCGAAGGCGTCCTTCAGCCGCTTGACACCCTCGATGGCGTGGGTGGCGTGACCGTGGGCAATGTCCAGCACCAGCACGTCGGCGCCGGCGGCGACGCAGCTCTTGGCTCGCTCCATCATGTCGTGGTCGGTGCCCACGGCCACCCCGACCAGCAGATCCTCCCCCGCCGCCTTGACCTTCTCGACCTCGAGGGCGTGGGCGTAGGTGGGCAGGAAACGGTGGATGATCCCGACCCCGCCGAGGCGCGCCAGCGCGATCGCCATCTCCGACTCGCAGACGGTGTCCATGTTCGCCGCGATGATGGGCAGGCGCAGGTCGATGTGCCGGGACAGCCGGGTGTTGAGGTTCACCTGGCGGCGCGAGCGCACCCGCGAGAGGCGGGGCACCAGCAGCACGTCGTCGTAGGTGAGCCCGATTCGCACATCGTCCAGCGGCATGCGGGAACCTCCAGGACTACGGTCGGCAGACGTTCAGCGAGGTGACCGGCACGCTCCCGATCGCACCGGTTGGAAGACGCCCTCAGTCTGCCACAGCGCCGGAGCGGTCCGAGATCTCCGACGAGCCGACCCGGCCGAGAAGATGATCCGCCGCGGCGCGCAGTGCCTCGGCGGCCGGCGTGTCGGGGAGATCGGTGAGCGCCGACGCGGCGCGATCCGCCCAGACCGAGGCCGCGGCATACGCCTCCATGATCCCCGACCCCGAGCGGATGATCCGGCGCGCCAGGGCGGCGTCGGCGGGACTCAGACCCGGACCGAGGATCGAACGAAGCCGCTCGCCCGCCGGGGACTGGACGGTCAGCAGGACGGGCAGCGTGTAGTTGCCCTCCCGCAGATCGTGGCCCGCCGGCTTGCCGAGCATGTCCTCGGTGGAGATCACGTCCAGGATGTCGTCCACGATCTGGAAGGCCATCCCGTAGCTGTGACCGAAGTCCGCCAGCGCCTCGGTGAGGACCGGGGGCAGGCCGGCCACGATCGCGCCGACCCTGCACGAGGCGGCAAGGAGCGAGGCCGTCTTGCCGGTGATGGACAGCTCGTAGTCGTGCACCGTGCGATCGCAGTTGAAGGCATCCTGGTACTCGCGGATCTGGCCCTCGCAGAGCCTCCCGATCGTGGCAGCGAGAAGCCCGGCGACCTCCGTGCCCAGGTTGGCGGCGAGCTGGCTGGCGCGGGCCAGCAGGAAATCACCGGCCAGGATGGCGGTGGCGTTGCCCCAAGTGGCGTTGACACTCGCCACATTGCGGCGGGTGGTGGCGCCGTCGATCACGTCGTCGTGGTACAGCGACCCCATGTGGACCAACTCGACCGCCACGGCGCCGGCGACGACATCGTCGGAGCAACTCCCGCCCTCCGGATCGGCGATCCCCGCCGCGGCGATCGTCAGGCCCGGCCGGATGCGCTTGCCACCGGCGCCGATGAGGTGGCGCGCCACCGTGGAGAGGAAATCCAGATCGCAGCGGACCTCGGCCTGCAGGCGCTCCTCGACGCGATCCAGGTCCGCGCTCAGGCTCGGAAGCACGAGGACCGGGTCGGTCGTAACCACGCTGCGAGGATAAGCCGGGATACCCCGCGAGAGACCTCACCTGTACACTTGGAATGACTGCGGCGGCCGCGTTGTTGGGTTTCGCCAACCGACAGAGCGCCGACGCGGCGGCAGGAGGACTTGATGTTCGAGAGATTCACGGACCGTGCTCGCCGGGTGGTCGTGCTGGCCCAGGAAGAGGCGCGACTGCTGAACCACAACTACATCGGCACCGAACACATCCTGCTGGGGCTGATCC
>VXXM01000007.1:0-7823 GCA_009835395.1 Acidimicrobiia bacterium | reverse complement strand
CTGGGGCTGATCCGCGAGGGCGAAGGGGTTGCCGCCCAGGTGCTGTCCAAGCTGGGCGCCGACCTGGCCAAGGTCCGCCAGCACGTGATCCAGTTGCTGTCGGGTTACGGCAGCGGCGGCGAACGCGCCGAGAAGACCCCCGCAGGCGGCGGCCGCGGCAAGTCCGGGGGAACCTCCCACGTGCTGGACCAGTTCGGCCGCAACCTCACCCAGCTGGCGAAGGACAACAAGCTCGACCCGGTGGTCGGGCGCCTGCGCGAGACCGAACGGGTGATGCAGGTGCTGTCGAGGCGCACCAAGAACAATCCGGTGCTGATCGGCGAGCCGGGTGTCGGCAAGACCGCAATCGTGGAGGGCCTCGCCCAGCGCATCGCGGCCGACAACGTGCCCGGCACCATCGAGAACAAGCAGCTCTACACGCTGGACCTCGGCGCCCTCGTGGCGGGCAGCCGCTACCGCGGCGACTTCGAGGAGCGTCTCAAGAAGGTCCTCAAGGAGATCAAGGGCCGCGGCGACATCATCCTGTTCATCGACGAGCTGCACACCCTGGTGGGGGCGGGGGCGGCCGAGGGCGCCATCGACGCCGCGTCGATCCTCAAGCCCATGCTGGCGCGCGGCGAGTTGCAGACCATCGGGGCCACCACGCTCGACGAGTACCGCAAGCACCTCGAGAAGGACTCGGCCCTCGAGCGCCGCTTCCAGCCCATCAAGGTTGCCGAACCCACTGTCGGCGACACCATCGAGATCCTCAAGGGGCTGCGCGATCGCTACGAGGCCCACCATCGGGTGACGATCACCGATCAGGCGCTGGTGGCCGCGGCGAACCTGGCCGACCGGTACATCTCGGACCGGCACCTGCCGGACAAGGCCATCGACCTCATTGACGAGGCCGGCTCGCGCCTGCACCTCAAGCGCATGGACATCCCCACGAACCTGCTGGAGATCGACGCCGAGATCGGTGTCGTGGCGACCCGCAAGCAGCAGGCCGTCGAGGAGCAGGACTTCGAGGAGGCCAGTCGCCTGCGCGACCGGGAGAAGGAGCTGCTGACCCAGCGCGAGGCCGCCGAGGCTGAGACACGCAGTTCCGGCGTGGACCTGTTCGACGAGGTCGACGAGGAGGGCATCGCCGAAGTGCTGTCGGTGTGGACCGGCATCCCGGTCTACAAGCTCACCGAGGAGGAGACCGTCAAGCTGCTCCGCATGGAGGAGGAGCTGCACAAGCGGGTCGTCGGCCAGAACAACGCCATCGGATCGGTCAGCCAGGCGATCCGCCGCACCCGGGCCGGGCTGAAGGACCCCAAGCGGCCCTCCGGCTCGTTCATCTTCCTGGGGCCGTCGGGCGTGGGCAAGACCGAGTTGGCCAAGACCCTCGCCGAGTTCCTCTTCGGCGACGACAACGCGCTCATCAGCCTCGACATGTCGGAGTACATGGAGAAGCACGCCGTCAGCCGGCTGATCGGGGCGCCCCCCGGCTACGTGGGCTACGACGAGGGCGGGCAGCTCACCGAGGCGGTGCGGCGCAAGCCCTTCTCAGTGGTGCTGTTCGACGAGATCGAGAAGGCCCACCCGGACGTGTTCAACTCGCTCCTGCAGATCCTGGAGGAGGGTCGCCTCACCGACAGCCAGGGTCGCTCGGTCGACTTCAAGAACACCGTGCTGATCATGACCTCGAACCTGGGCACGCAGGACCTGCGCAAGGCCACGCTGGGTTTCGCCCGCGCCGACAAGACGGTCTCCTACGAGGCCATGAAGGAGAAGGTCACCGACGCCCTGAAGAAGCACTTCCGGCCCGAGTTCCTGAACCGCGTCGACGAGGTCATCGTGTTCCACGAGCTGAGCCCCGAGGAGGTCACCCAGATCGTGGACCTCATGATGCGCCGGGTCGCCGACCAGTTGGCGGGCCAGGGAATGGGCCTCGAGATCACCCCGGAGGCCAAGGTGCTGCTCGCCGAGGAGGGCTACGACCCCACACTCGGCGCACGACCGCTGCGCCGGGCCATCCAGCGGCTCGTGGAGGATCCGCTCTCGGAACAGCTGCTGCACCGGGAGTTCCGGGCCGGGCAGATCGT
The DNA here is from genome assembly GCA_009835395.1 of Acidimicrobiia bacterium. Taxonomy (GTDB): domain Bacteria; phylum Actinomycetota; class Acidimicrobiia; order Acidimicrobiales; family CATQHL01; genus VXNF01. The sequence goes on along the minus strand of VXXM01000007.1, from coordinate 5,754 downwards.
CATCGTGGACGCCACCGATGAGCCTCCGGAGGAAGACACCGGTGACGCCGCGAACCCCGACGGCTCGCCGAAGCGACGCATCGTCTTCAAGGCCGTCGAAGGCTTCGAACCCCCGCCCGCCGTCGAGGAGATGGTCGCCCACTGACCGTGCGACTCCGGCACGGGCCCGCCGGCGTCGCCGGCGGCCTGCACGCTCGCCCGCCGGCCCGCGGTGCCCGACGGGGAGATCGCGGCGCACGTCGGCTGCTGCTCGGGCTGACCCTGGCGGGTGTCCTGCTGGTGGCATCCGCCTGCCAGGTGGACGTAGGGGTGGACATCGACGTGGCCGAGAACGGCTCGGGCACCGTGGCGGTGGGAGTCAGTTTCGACCGCGCCGCGTCCGACGCGCTCGGCGATCTTGCATCCCAGATGGATCTGCAGGATCTGGCGCTCGCCGGCTGGGACGTCGCCGGACCGGCCCGCGAGGCCGACAACCTGCTGTGGGTGCGGGCCACGAAGCGCTTCGGGAGCGCCGAGGAACTGCCATCGGTGCTGGCCGAGATCGCCGGACCGGACGTCTTCGACGGCTTCCAGCTGCGCCGCAGATCCGAGTTCGCCGAACAGACCTGGGAGGTCGCCGGCCGGGTCGACCCGGCCGCGGCCTTGCCGGAGCTGTTCGACACTCTGGCGTTCAACGAAGGCCTACAGCAGCGGATTCGCCGGGCCATCGGTGACTTCGGCGGCGGCGTGCCCCTGGATGGGCTCACCGTTCGCCTGAGCATCGATCTGCCCGGGAGCCTGACCAGTGGCACCGGCGACTTCACCTGGACGTCACTCGGTGAGGACTCGTCGCCTGCCGCGGTGCGCATGACCGCCCAGGAGGAGAACACCACGGCCAAGACGCTGCGGCTCGTCGGGCTCGCAGCGGCGGCGCTGTTCGTGCTGGCGCTGCTGCTGAACGTGCTGGGGTGGTGGTACATCAGGCGTGTCCGGAAGCGACGGGCGAGCGCCCTCATGGCCAAGGCCGATAGCGAACAGATCCCGGCCGTCGCCACCGACGCCGCCGGTGCCCCCACCGGCGACGCGGCCGGGACGGACGACTCATGGGGATCGATCGAGACTGCGGGCGATGACCTCGACTGGTTGGAGCAGCCCCCCGCTGCCGGTGGCGCGGTGGCCGTCGGCGACGACGTCGACTGGAGTGACTTCACGAGCTCCGAGTACGAGGACCTGGCCGGCGACCTCGACGATCTTCCCGATGATCTGGACGACCTCGCCGGCGAACCGGGGGAGGAAGAACTCACCCCTGCCGGCACCGCCGCCTCCACGGGCGACTGGACCGCGTCACTCGAGGAGAGTCTCGACACCGCGCAGCAGCCGGACGCCGCGGCGGCGAGCACAGAGGAAGCAACGAAGGCGCCCCTGGACGAGGCCGAGTCGTTGCACGAGCCGGAGGAGGTCGACGAACCCGAGGAGCCGGACGGATCCGAGGCGGACAACGATGTGGGCGAGGGCGAACCCGATGTCGATGGCGAACCCGAAGAGGATGACAAGCCCGACGACGAACCGGACGCGGAGGACGAACCGGACGCGGAGCACGAACCGGACACGGAGAACGAACCGGACACGGAGAACGAACCGGACACGGAGAACGAACCGGACACGGAAGACCAGACCGACACCGACGACGGACCCGAAACCGGCGACGAGACTGACAGCCCCGACGAATCCCACGAGGACGGCGCAGCGGACGAGGCGATCGCAGGAGAAGCAGCAGAGGGGGCGACCCCCACGCCGCCGTCCCGGACGCTCAAGCTCGTGGTGATCGGGGGCTGGGGCGTGCTGTTCCAGCCGGCCGACCCCGCCGGCGAGTTGCTGATTCCCTACCTGCAGCAGGCCGGTGCGACCGCCACTCCCGCGGAGATCCGCGAGTCGTACCGTCTCGCCACTCTCGGTCGCCTCAGCCCTGATGAGCTGTGGGAGTCCTGTGGCCTCACCGGCGAGCCGACCTGGACCCATGGCCCGTACACGGGCCGGATGTCGGTCAGTGCCGGCGCGGCCGATTTCGTCCGCTCGCTGCTGCGGCGGCGCATCGAGGTGGCCTGTGTCACCAACGACGTGTCCGACTGGTCGTGGCGGCTGCGGGCGTGGACAGGGTTCGAGGCGCTGTCGCCGTGGGTGGTCAGCAGCGACATCGGCATCCGCAAGCCCGACCCGGGAGTGTTCGAGATGCTGCGACGGGTTGCGGAGATCCCCTTCGCCAACTGCCTGGTCATCGACAACGACGTCCGCACGCTCGACGCGGCACGTTCGCTGGGCATGTCGACCGGCCTGTTCGGCACCCCGCCCGAAGGGCCCTCCGACGCCCACAGCACCCACCTCGCCGTCGGCGACTTCACGACCCTGCTGCGCCGGACCTAGTCCTCCCTGAGCCGGCTGGTGGCCGGTTCCGGTCAGTCCCCGACCACCGCGTCGCCGGTGCCGAGTTCGGCCCGCAGCCTCGCAACGGCATCGCCCACGATCCGGCGGTGGTCGAACGCCAGCGTCACCCGACCACTCTGCACCTCGGCGACCGGCACTAACCCGGCATAGGCGGCATCGCTGCCGCCGCGGGGCGCCTCGGCGAGCCGCGCCACGATCGTCCCGTAGGCCACGGTCACCACCCGCATCCGCGGGTCGCGGTCAGGGTGCCCGTAGGCACCGATTTGCAGAAGTCGACTCTGCCCGTGGCTGATCCCGGTCTCCTCGAGCAGCTCGCGGGCGGCCGCGCCGGCAAGGTCTTCGTCGGGTCCGACGAAGCCGCCCGGCAGGGCCCACGCCCCCTCGTAGGGCGGTTTCCCCCGCCGGATCAGCAGCACTTGCAGCTCGCGCTCGACCATGCTGAGCAAGACGATGTCCACCGTCACGGCAAAGGGCGCGAAGGCGCGGGGGTCGTAGCCCTCAGGTCGGGGCTCGACGCTGCGGGCGACCATGGGTGCTAGGCGCGGTACTCGCGGGTCGGACCGGTGAAGATCTCCTCCACGAGGGGGGCGAAGTCCTCCAGTGACAGGTCGTCGTGGTGCGGGTCGAAGCAGTTCTGGTCGTAGGAGGCGCAGAAGTCCACGCAGCGGTCGTAGTGCGGCGACGCGGCGCAGCGCTCCCGGGCGTCGCGGTCGCCCCCGAGATGGTGGAAGTAGTAGTAGCCCTGGAACAGGCCGTGGTGGCGGATCACCCAGGCGGTCTCCTCGCTGACGTAGGGCTCCAGGATGTCGGCGGCGACGGCGCTGTGGTTGTCGGGTGCCAGCACGTCGCCGATGTCGTGGAACAGCGCCGCCACGACGAACTCGCCCGGCTCCCCGTTGCGCAGCGCCCGCGTCGCCGACTGGCGGCTGTGGCGGGCCCTGTCGATCGGGTAGCCCAGCGTCGGCCCCTCCAGCAACCGGAACGTGGTCAGCAGGTTGCCGAGCAACTCGCCGGCGGTGTGGTCGCGGTACAGCCTGTCGAGGCGCACGTAGTCCTCCCGGGTGCCCTCGCTCATCTGCGTCCAACTCACGGTGAACCCGTCGGTCATCGGCTCACCTCCCCGGCTGTGACCTCTAGCGACTGCGCAGAGTCAACTGTGCTCGGTCGCGAATGACGTAGTGATTCCCCGAGCGGCCCAGCCAGCCGAGGCGAACGAACTGCGAGATGGCCTTGTTGACCCGTTCCCGCGACGCCCCGACCATCGCGGCCAGCTCCTCCTGCGTGACCGGCAGCGTGAAGCTGTCCTCGTCGCCCGCGAAGTTCAGCAACCGTTTGGCGGTGCGACCCACCACATCCAGGAACACCGCATCGGTCAGCGCCGTGCCGGCGGCCCGCAGGCGCCGCACAAGCATGGACACGACCCGCCACAGATGGTCCGGATTGTCGTGGTACAGGCGACTCACCGGGCCGTACGGCACCGCCAGCACTTCGCTGGCCTCGAGGGCGCGGGCGCTGGCGGAGCGGCCCCGGCCGTCGAACAAGCCCATCTCCCCGAACAGGTCGCCCTCCTCCATCAGAGAGATCACCGAGTCCCGGCCATCGGGCGCGGTGGTGACGATGGCGATCCGTCCCGTGAGCACGACGTACATGGCGTCGGGGCGGTCGCCCGTCGCGAAGAGTGCGTCCCCGCGCTTCAGCGCGCGGCGCACCGAGTAGTCCGCAATGGAGGCCAGTAGCCCCTCGTCGATGCCCTCGAAGATCTCCGTCTGCGAGAGCAACTTGGCGTCGACCATGACGAGCGCCATGCTAATGAGCGTGACTCAGCGCGTGGGTCGCGACGACGCCGTCGTCTGGACCGTGCTCGTGGCCGCAGGGGAGGGACGGCGCTTCGGGGCCCCCAAGCAGCTGCAGCCCCTCGCCGGGCGCAGGGTGATCGACTGGGCCCTCGAGGCAGCCGCTGCGGCGAGCCACGGCGTCGTGGTCGTGGCCGCCGCCGACCAGATGGAGGCCCTCCGCGACGGTCCCGCCGCCCTGACGGCGAGCGCCGGCCCGGGTGCCGACCCCCCGACCGCCGGCGCCGGAACCCCCACGGTCATCATGACGGCCGGCGGGTCAACCCGGTCGGAGTCGGTGCGTGCCGGCATCGCCGAGGTGCCCGAGGGCGCGGAGGTGATCGTCGTCCACGACGCCGCCCGACCGCTGGCCGGCGGCGCACTGTTCACGGCGGTGGTGGCCGCGGTCCTCTCGGGCGCCGACGGGGCGGTGCCCGCCGTCGCTGTGACCGACACGATCCGCCACACCGGCAACGCCGCGCTGGACCGTTCGCAGTTGCGGGCTGTGCAGACGCCACAGGCCTTCCGGGCAGACCTGCTGCGCCGCGCCCACTCGTCCGGCGGCGAAGCCACCGACGACGCCACGCTCGTCGAGGCGGCCGGCGGGAAGGTCCGCCTCGTGGACGGCGAGCCCGACAACCTCAAGATCACCACACCCGGGGACCTGCACGTGGCCGAGGCACTCCTGGCGGCCCGGTCGCCGGGTCGCCCCGCCGGGGTGCCGCTGGTCGGCATCGGCTTCGACGTCCACCGGTTCAGCGATGACCCGCAACGGGCTCTCATGCTCGGCGGTGTGCTGTTCGAGGGCGAGCGGGGCCTCGAAGGCCACAGCGACGCCGACGCCATCGCCCACGCCTGCTGCGACGCCATCCTGGGCGTCGCCGGCCTGGGCGACATCGGCACCCTCTTCCCCGACGACGACGAGCGCTGGCGCGGCGCCGACAGCCTGGCCCTGCTGGCCGAGGCGGCCGCCCGGGTACGGGGGGCCGGCAGGCGCATCGGCAACATCGACTGCAACGTCGTGGCCGAGCGCCCCAAGCTGGCTCCGCGCCGGGCCGAGATGCAGGCCCGGCTCAGCGAAGCGGTGGGCGCGCCCGTGACCGTGCGGGGCAAGCGCGCCGAATCGCTCGGCGCGCTGGGTCGCGGTGAGGGCATCGCCTGCTGGGCAGTGGCCGTGCTGTTCTGACAGCCCTCGGCTTCGGCGCCGGCGAGGCGGACCCGCGGAAACTCCCGGCCGCCTCGTAGGGTTGCGCAGATGGACGACGAACGACCTCCGCGCGAGGGGGGCGCAGGCCGTGCGGGCGGCGGCCGAGGTGGCCACGGCGGATCCGGCAGCGGTGGCGGGCGCGGACCCGGCGGCGGTGGCGGGCGCGGACCCGGCGGCGGTGGCGGGCGCGGCTCTGGGGGTGGACGCGGCCAAGGGGGCCCAAGGGGCGGCGGACGCGGCGGCCACCGAAACTGGGACGACGACCGCGGACGCGGCGACCGGCGAGGCGGCGGA
>VXXM01000073.1 GCA_009835395.1 Acidimicrobiia bacterium | reverse complement strand
GTCCGGCGGCGGCGGGGGGTCCGGGGGCGGTTGAGGTGACCCGCGCGTCCCGTTGGGATCGGGAGCTTCGGGAGGTGCCGGCACGGCGGACGCCGGCGGAGGAGTCGCCGGCGGCGCCCCTTGCGGCTCGGCGGCCGCTTGCTCGGTCGTGGCAGTGGTCTCGGGGGGAGCAGGCTCCACAACGACCTGCTCGGGGTCCGCGCCGCACGACGCCAGCAGCGCGATCGCCGCCACGATCGCCGCCGCTCGCGCAGCGCGACGGTGGCGGGGACTCGACCCGGCGGCGGGTGCACCAACTGTGATTCGACGGCACAAGGGCTGCACCGGCACCCCCTCTCAGGTCACCACGTTGACCACAGTACCCAGCGGAGCCCGGCGGGCGATGGTCCCCGCAATGTCGTCGGGAGCTTGGACCAGCGGCGCGCTCAAGCGACGATGTTCACCACGGTGCCCAGCGGGGCCTGACGGGCGATGGCCTCCACAATGTCGTTGGGGATGCGAATGCAGCCGTTGGACAGCGCCTCGCCGACGCGCTCGGGAATGTGCGTGCCGTGCAGAGCGATTCGCGGCAGACCGCCATTGAAGCTGTTCAGCACCTCACTGAAGAACGACAGCATCAGGATCCAGTCCCCCAGCACGATGCTGCCGTTCTGCTGGCTGTGGTTCGGCAGCTTCTCCACGAGGAACCCCGAGAGCGTCGGGGTGGGTGTCGCCGGCTTGCCGACGATCGCTCGCGTGGACGTGATCAGGTTGTCGCCCTCGTAGAGCGCCACGCTGCGATCCGAGACGTTGATGAGGACGTGGTGGCTGACGGTCGACCAGTTGAAATGCTCGGCGCGGACCCAGCCGCGCACCCCGTTGGGCCGCACCGGCAACTCCACCTGCACCCACTCGTCGCCCTCGGTTCCCTGCAGGACGCGCGCCACCAGGCGGTTGCGGCGGAAGGTGTAACTCCAGAGATCACCGTCGGGGAAGGCCAGGCGCGTGCCGTCGGGGGCGTCGTACACCGGGATGATGGAGTTCACGTCGTCCCTGGAGGTCAGGATCGTGACGGGTTGCCACGGGGGCACCGTGGTCGGGGCGGTCGTGGGCGGCGGAGGCGGCGGGAGTTGCTCCTCGGGCAGCCGCGTGAGGTCGGGATTGCTCATCTCCTCCGAGACAACATCAGGAAGCACGGGCGGGAGAACGGGGATGCCCAACTCATCCTCGCTCGCCATCCCAGGCGGTGATGTGACGAGGATGGTCGGCTCCGTCGTCCGGCTGAGAGGGACCGCTGTCGTCGTGGGGGCCGCCGGGAGCGGGTCGACAGCGGGAGCGGGCGCGGGCGCGCTCGTCGTGGAGGTGGGCGGCGGCGGGCGCTCGTTGGTCAGTGTGGGCCCTACCTCCGCACTCCCGCACGCCGTGGCGCCCAGCGCCAGGACGAGCACCAGAACCAGAGCCCGGAGCGCCAAGCGGCGCGGCGCGGCGCGGCCAGGAGAAGATCGCCTGATCATGTCGTTTCCTTTATCGCGGATCTGCCCTGTCGGGCCGGCATCCGCCAGGTGCGGTTCCCGGCACCACTCCGCTCCACTGCCCGGCATAGCCTAACTCCGCGCGCTCCGGGACCGGCGGCTCCCGTGTTCGGCCGGAGCACCGATAGAGGGAATCGCGCTGTTCAGTCGCCGAACATCGCCAGCCACTCCGCCGCGTTGCGGGGCTTGAAGACGTAGTTCGACCTGCGGGTCTGCCCGAGCGGTGCGGACGGATCCGCGGCGTAGAAGTGCCCCGGGAAGAGAACCGTGTCATCGGGCACCCGCCCCAGCCGGCTCGTGAGGCTCTCATACATGGCTGCCGGATCGCCGCCGGGGAGGTCGGTGCGCCCGCAGCCCTCGAGGAACAGCGTGTCGCCCGACAGCAGGCGGCCCCCCACGAGGAAGCACTGACTCCCGGGCGTGTGCCCCGGCGTGTGGATCAACTCGATCTCCAACCCGCCGACGCTCACCACGTCGCCTCCGCTGTGACTGCGGAGTTCCGGGGGCCCCAGACCGGTCACAGCGGACACATAGGCCAGCTCGTCGGCCTGCACGTGCACCGGCACGTCGACGACCTCCAGCAGTTCGGCGATGCCGGGAATCGAGAGGCCCATCATGGCGCCCCCGACGTGGTCGGGGTGGTAGTGGGTAGCGAGCACGCCGGCCAGGCGCATCCCGTCGGCGTCGCAGAGGTCCACGATGCCGGCGGGGTCGTAGGCCGGGTCGATGACGAGCGCTTCGGAGGCCTCCCGGTCGCCGATCAGGTAGACGAAGTTGCGCATCTGCCGGGCCAACTCGTCACCGGCGGCGAAGTCCACGCCCGAGAGCAGCTGCCGGAAGTAGAAGCGCTCGTCCACGGACGCGAGCCTACGGGCGGCGAGTTGTCCGGAGGATCACTCCGCGGGGGGTACAGGGGCCGCGTGCGGCCGTTGCCAGGCCTCGACGGCCAGCTCGACGACCTCGCGCAGCGGACGGCCCGTCGCGGCGGCCACCGCAGCGGCATCGTCGTGCTCCACCTTCACCCGGCCCGGGGCAACCTTCAGGCGAACCCGCAGGCCGTCGACGTGCACCTCGACCTGCTCGCGCGACCGGGGCCAGCGCTGCAGCGTCGTGGCCCTGATGCCGAGGCTGCCCGTCTCGGTCAGCATCACGTCGGCCACGCCAGCGGCCAGCGCGGGATCGACCAGCGCGCTGACCACGTGGGCCGGGCGACCCTTCTTCATGACGACCGGTGTGATCCAGGCGTCGTGGGCACCGGCCTGGAGCAGTGCCTGAGTGGTGTAGGCGAGCGTCTCACCCGTCACGTCATCCACGTTCGTCTCGAGGAGCTGGACCTCCTGGCCGAGGTGGAGGGCCGCCTCGGCGGTCCCGATCACGACCTGCGTCACATTCGGCCGATCCTGCAGCTCGCGGTCGCCTGCTCCATAACCGACCGACGAGACGGTCATCGACGGCATCGCGCCGAAGCCCGAGGCCAGGGCGGCCATCAGCGCTGCGCCGGTGGGGGTTGTGAGTTCGAGAGAGACGTCGGTGCCGAACGTCGGCGCTCCCTGCAGGAGTTCGACCGTGGCCGGCGCGGGGATGGGCAGGTGGCCGTGCGCGGTGCGGATCATGCCCTGACCTTGAGCGATCGGGCTCACATGCACCTCGACCACGTCCAGTGCTTCCAGCGCCGCGCAGGTGCCGACGATGTCGACGATGGCGTCGAGGCCGCCGACCTCGTGGAAGTGCACCTGCTCGACAGGCCGTCCGTGCAACTTGGCCTCCACGTTGGCGAGCGCCCGGAAGACCGCCAGAGACCGTCGACGCACGCGCTCGGGAAGCTCGGCGTCGCCGATGAGACCCAGGATGTGCGACGCCGTGCGCACCACGCCGGACTCCGACACCTTCACGGTGACATCAGAGGCGGCGATCCCGCCGCGCAGAGTCGGCGACACCTGCAGTTCCCAACCCGGCAGGGCCAGGCCGTCGAGGATGTCGCGGACCGCGTCCACCTCGGCGCCGGCGTCCAAGAGTGCTCCCAGAGCCATGTCGCCGGCGACACCGCAGAAGCAGTTGAACCACGCTACAGCCGGCACTGCCGCCTCGCCGGCGGCGCCCGGCCGGTTCAGATCGGGATCGTGCATCCGCCCTCCACTCCCCGGCGACTCACTCCGGGCTACCGGCGCCGTCGAGCATTCGCAACACGGCAGCAGCTGCTCCGAAGCCGTTGTCGATGCCCACGACGGTCACCCCGGCGGCGCAGGAGGCCAGCATCGACAGCAGCGCGGTGACGCCCTCCAGGGCGGCCCCGTAGCCCGTGCTGGTGGGCACGGCCACGACCGGAGCCGCGGTGAGGCCCCCCACAACGCTCGGCAGGGCCCCCTCCATGCCCGCAACCACCACCACGGCGGCGGCCTCCTGCAGCGCGCCGACCTCGACGAGCAGGCGGTGCACACCGGCCACACCCACATCGTTCAGCCGCCGCGCCGTCACGCCGTGTGCCGCCAGGACCGCTTCACACTCGGCCGCCACCGGCCCGTCGGCGGTCCCGGCTGTGGCGATCACCACGTCCGCCGCCACGGCCTCCCCCGGACGCCACACGACCACCGAGCCGTGCTGGCGGCCACCCGGGTTGGCCGCCAGGGCGGCGGACGCCTGAGTCGCGCCGGCCCGGGTCAGCAGAACCGGCCCTGGACCCGCGGCCAGCAACTCGGCCACGATGGCGGCGCACTCGGCGGGCTCCTTGCCCGGGCCGTACACGACCTCACCGAGCGGTGAGCGCAGCCGCCGGTGATGGTCGACCCTGGCGAAGCCCAGATCGCCGAACGGGAGCCGCCGGAGTTGCCGCACAGCCTCGTCGGGGTGGATCTCCCCCGCCTGCACGCCGGCGAGCAAGTCCCGCAGAACGCCCTCGTCCATACTGTTCGACCTCCGATGACACCGTGACCCAGGTCGCGCGCACGCGGCCTCGGCCCGCACAGGGCGACCTTACCGGGGGCTCTGTATCCTTGCCGCCCATGACTGACCGTCCGGCGGCGCCGGCCCCGGGGGGTGTGGCACCCCGTCGCGTCGCCTACCTCGGACCCCCAGGCACTTTCACCGAGGAGGCGCTCCGGCTGGAGCCGGAGTTCTGCGAGGACATCCACCTGCCGATGTCGACAATTCCCGACGTACTCGAGGCCGCCGCCGGCGGGCACGTGGAATTCGGCTTCGTCGCCATCGAGAACTCCCTCGGTGGATCGGTGAACGTCACCCTCGACAACCTTGCTCTGGAGTCCGAACTGCTCATCCAGCACGAGAGCGTCATACCCATCCAGCTGAGCCTCCTGGCGCCTCCGGGGACGGAACTCGCCGACCTACGACGGGTCGTGTCCTTCCCGATGGCCACCGCGCAGTGCCGGACGTTCCTGCGAACGAGCATCCCGCACGCCAAGGTCGAATCGGCCACGTCCACCGCCGAGGCGGTCCGGAACGTTGCCGAGGAGGCCGACCCGCACACCGCCGCCATCGGAGCCCGCCGGGCTGCGGAGATCTACCGCTTGGTGCCACTCGCGGCCGACATCGGTGATGATCACGAGCAGCACACCCGCTTCGTGGCGGTTGCGGCGAGCGGCATCACCCCGCCCACCGGTCACGACAAGACCTCGATCGTGATCTTCCAGCGCGAGGACGTGCCGGGATCGCTGGCCGGCATCCTGCATGAGTTCGCGGCTCGATCCATCAACCTCACCAAACTGGAGTCGCGCCCGACCAAGGAGGCGCTCGGGGACTACTGCTTCGTCATCGATCTCGAGGGGCACATCTCCGACGACCTCCTGGCCGACAGCCTCCTGAACATCCAGGCCAAGAAGGCCGACGTCAAGTTCCTCGGCTCGTACCCGGCCGCCACATGGCGCGAGGGCGACTCCACACGGCGCGAAGCCGGCGCCGCCTGGCAACGGGCACAGAAGTGGCTCGCCGACATCCGGGAGCAGCTCCCGGACTGAGGACCTCAGAAATGCATGCCGGCGATCGATGGTGGCGGGGCTCAGGAGGGGATGAGGCCGTCCTGGGGCAGGGTCCATGGCAACGAGGGCACGTGCGCCAGCAGCTTGGCGCGGGGCAGCTCGACATGGCCGATGGGGACGTCGATGACCACCGGTGCGCGGCGCTCGAGCGCTTCGGGAATCAGCCGGGCCAGATCCAGAGGATCGTCCGCTCGTAGCCCGACCGCGCCGAACGATTCGGCGAAGGCCACGAAGTCGGGATTGTGGAGATCGGTCTCGTAGGTGCCGTCGAAGAACTCGGTCAGGTCACGGGCGACGTTGCCGTAGGAGTCGTTGCGGAAGACGACGGTGACCACATTGAGCCCGTACTTGACCGCCGTGGAGAGTTCGGACGCGTTGAACATGAACCCGCCGTCGCCGACGACGCAGACCACGGGTTCGTCGGGTCGGGCAACCTGTGCGCCGAGCGCCGTCGGGAACGAGTAGCCGAGGTTGAACGAATACCCGGAGTCCACGTACGTCTTCGGGCGGTTCACCTGGAAATGGGTCCGGGCGTAGTAGCCGAACTGCGTCACCCCCCACACGACGCAGGCCTCCTCCGGGATCCCGCTCTGCAGCGCCTCCAGGATCGGGTACTGGGGCTCCTTGAACTTGATGTCGTAGTACGCGATCAGCCGGCGGGCGGCCGTGACCGCCTCGGCGGGCGACGCGCGGTCGCCGGCTCCCGCCACGACGAGATGGGGCAGCAGAGCCTCGATGGTCGCCCTGGCGTCGCCGTGCAGCGGGACGGTGTTGGCCTGGACACGCGTCAACTCGGTGTCGTCGATGTTGATGTTCACAAGCACCGAGGACTCGCCGGCCGGATTGCCCATCGAGAACCGCGCGCCGATCCCGATGACCACGTCCGCGGCGCGCATCACATCGTGGAGCTGGTTCAACTCGAACCGCTCCCCCTCGGGGCTGACGCAGGAGCCGTAGGCGAGCGGGTGGCGGTCGGGAATCGCTCCCTTGCCTCCTCCGGAGGTGACCACGGGAATGTTCGTCGCCTCGGCCAGAGCGACAAGGGCCTCCTCCGCGTCCGAGCGCGCCACCCCGCCGCCCGCGTAGATCAGCGGCAGGCGCGACGCGGCGATCACGCCGGCGGCCTCCCGCAGCCGCTCGGCGTCCGGCACGATGCGTCCGACGGGCGCCGGGTCCCGCAGTTGGACCTCCTCCCGCTCCACCGACGCCTCCGGCGGGATCTCGATCAGCGTGGGGCGGGGGCGCCCCGTGCGCATCTGCCGGAACGCCTCGGACACCGTCCAGGGGATGTCCCGAGGCCGCAGCGCCCGCTGACGCCACTTGGTCACCGGACGCACCACGCCAGGCTGGTCCAGGATCTCGTGTATTCCGCCGAGGTTCCGACCGATCTGACCGCGGGGGATCTGGCCTGCGATTGCAAGCACGGGCGAGGAACGGGAATACGCCGTGGCCAGACCGGCGGCAGCGTTGTAGAGGCCGACGCCCGGTACGACCAGCGCCACACCGGGCTTGCCCGAGACACGGGCGTAGCCGTCGGCCATGTACGTCGCAGCCTGCTCGTGGCGGGTCGTGATCATGGCGATGCCCGGCTCGTCGCGCAGCGCGGCCACGATCCCGTAGATCTGCACGCCGGGGATGCCGAAGACGACCTCGACGCCTTCATTGACGAGCGACTTGACGAGGGCTTCGCCCCCACTCATCTTCGCCATGGCCATCAACTCTGCCGGACTCGATCCGGGTGTGTCGGCACGGAGTGTGACGATACTCACTACGGGCCCGAGTGTCCTTTCGGTGTTCGCCCGCTGACGCGGGCCGGCGGCGCCCGCCGGGGGCGGTACCCTCGCCTACGGAGGGATGGCAGAGCGGACGATTGCGACGGTCTTGAAAACCGTTGGGTTTCACGACCCCGGGGGTTCGAATCCCCCTCCCTCCGCCGACCCGAACGCCCGCGGCCGCGCCAAAGGGTCACGGGCGGGCCATAATTGAGATCCGCCATCTCGCCATCGGCGGACATTCCGGCGCTCGTAGCTCAATTTGGACAGAGCATCTGACTACGGATCAGAAGGTTGGGGGTTCGAGTCCCTCCGAGCGCGCTCGTGGCGGTCCGCGGACTCACCGGCGCCGGCCGGTGCTGCGGTGCCGCACCGTTAGCCTGCGGTCGTGAGTTCTGCCCCGGCGGTTGACGCCGAACTGGTCTCGGAGGCCGCGGACCTGGCGGCGCGCGCCGGGCAGGTGGCGATGCGGTGGTTCTCGCCTCGCAGCCTGACCAGCCGGACCAAGACCGACGGCAGCCCGGTCACCGAGGCCGATCGGGCCGCCGAGGAGTTCCTGCGGCTCGAACTGGCACGGCGCTACCCCGACGACGCCGTCATCGGGGAAGAGTTCGGCAACGTCGCGGGCAGCAGCGGGAGAAGCTGGGTGATCGATCCCATCGACGGGACACGCAGCTTCGTGCGCGGCGTGCCCCTGTTCACGACGCTGCTGGCGCTGATCGACAAGGCGGGACCGGCCGTGGGAGTAGCCCACGTTCCGCCGCTGAGCGAGTCCGTCACCGCCGGCCGGGGCCTCGGCGCCGAGCACAGCTACGCCGGCGAGGTGCGCCCCGCCCGGGTGAGCGACATCGGTCACCTCGATGAGTCCTACCTGGTGACCAGCGGCATCGAGTACCTGCCGGATCGGGGGCGCCGCCTGCTGCTGGAACCCGGACCGCTCGTTCGGACCTGGGGCGACGGCTACGGGTACGTGCTGCTGGCCACGGGGCGGGCGGAGATCATGCTCGACGCCGGCCTGGCCCTGTGGGACGTCGCCCCGATGCTTGTCATCGTTCCCGAGGCGGGCGGACGAATCACCGACTACGACGGCGTCTCTTTCCCGCAGGCAGGCGACGTGGTTTCCACCAACGGCCGCGTGCACGACGCGGTCGTGGGACTGCTGGTGCGGTGACGTCTAGAGGCCGACGCCCTCGAAGCGCACGGGAGTGATCCCCCGCTCGGTCAAGGCGCTCAGGAAACTCAAGGGCGCGAGCGCCTCCGCCAACCCCATGGCGCCGCTGCGGCGCGCCTCGCCGGCCGCCAGGGAGACGACCGCCGTGGCGGCCACCGCGGCGGTGGCCGCGGCCGGGTTGTGCGCCACGCCGAGAACCCGCTGGGCGCTCTCTCCCCGCAGCGTTCCGCTGACCGCCACGCGCACCGCCCCGAGGCCGCCCTCGGCATACGGGGGCGTGAGCATGGGGAGATGCGAGGTCAGTCGATCCTGACGATCGGCGGCACGTCGGGCTGTGATGGTCGCCGCGTCCGGCAACAGGCGAATCAGGAGTTGCGGCTCGGCGAGGGCGCCGAAATAGCAGTCCGCCGGGCCGACGGGGTCCGGGAACCAGCACAACTCGCGCCCCGAACCACCGCGCCGGCGTACCCAGTTGCCGTCGAGCCAGACCCAGGCACTGCGGCCCAACGCCGCGTGGTAGCGGCGAGCGCAAGCAGGCCCGCCCGTGCCCTGGCGGGCCACGTGAACCGCGACCACCGTGTCGAACCAGCCTGCGGCGTGTGCCGCCAGGACGCAGGTCAACCCCGGCGAGAAGGCGGCCCCCAGCACCACCGGCACCCCCCGCTCGCGTGCCGTGGCGTCGAGTGCCAGCAGTCCCCGCACCTCGCCCGGATCTCCGGACACCGACACGACGGCCACGCCGGCCCGGACGAGCTGGACCGCCATGGGCCACTGCGTGCCCGACGGCGTCGCCAGCACCACGGCATCAGCGCGCTGCAGATCCCCCAGACCGGCGGGAACCGTGCCGGGAACCGCCCGCACGACCTCGGCGGCAGAGGCCGGGCTCCGCCCGCATACCGCCACGGACTCCACGCCTTCAGCGGCTGCGAGAATCCGGGCGAGGCGCGCCCCGACCGCACCGGTACCGACGACCCCGAGGCGCATCCGCTCCAGCCCGCGGTTGCGGCGATTCAGGTCAGGCCCGGACCGCGCAACGGTCGCCAGCCTCCCTGGCGGGCCGGCTGGACCTCGGTGCAGATCCGCATGATCCGGTCCATGACGAGGATCGCCAGGGCGGCGAGGATGAACGTCGCCACCCGCCCGAACACGTCGCGCACAACTGCGACTCTAGCGACCGCGTGGGGCTAGCTGGAATCGAACCAGCGACCTCACCCTTATCAGGGGTGCGCTCTAACCGACTGAGCTATAGCCCCGGAAGACTCAACGCTAGCGCCCGCCCTGCCGGCGCCCACCGGCCGCGGCGGCCGTCAGTGTGCTCAGCGGTGTGACCTGACCGGCCCCCTGGACGGCACGCGATCCCGCAGGGGCCGGGGGCGGGCCCGCGGCGGGCGGAAGCGCGTCGACTCCTCCTCCACGAGCATGATCCGCAGGCCGCCCACCAACTCGCTGATGAGATTGAAGAGGACGGCGGCCATGACGTTGAACACCGTGGCGAGGAACGCCATCACCAGGCTGCCCAGGGCGTACACCCGGAAGATCTGCCCCGGCACGAACTCGAAGCTCTCGAGCCCGAAGATCTGCGTCACGAACGCCTCGATGCGGTCGATCAGACCCGTCGAGTCCACCGCGCTCCACAGGATCAACGCCGCCACCAGCATCACAGCCCACAGGCAGAGATACAGGATCAGCGACAGCTTCAGCACCGACCAGAGCTCGACGCGACGCACGATCCGGCGCACACTGCGGATCTGCAGCCGCCGCCGGCGGCGCCGTTCGCCCAATGTCCAGCGCTCGGGCAGCGCCGCGCCGACCGACCGCCGACCGCCCCGCTCGCCGGCTTCGACCCCCTGGTGGTGGTCGGCATCGGGCGGCGCGGCCGAGGCACTCAGTCCCGATGGATCCCCGGACACAGCACGAAGTGTACGGGACGACCACTTCCGGCTCGGCACAGGCCCGTGCGACGACTCTGCACCGCCAGCCTCGCCGCCAGCGGTCGCGGCACCTCGATCCCGCCGGAGCCGAGTGGGCCGAGCAGGCGGACCGAGCCGATGATGTCGCCGCCCAGAATCCGACCCGCCCTGTCCAGCGCCGCAGCCAGCGCCGGTGCCACAGGCGGCGGCGACCGCTCCGCCGCGGCCTCGGCGCTCTCGCCGCCGAGGGCGACCGCCACCCGTGCCACCCTGCCGTCCGCCTCGAAGCCCACGAGTTCGGCCCCGTTGGCCGCGGCCAGTTCGACCGCGGCGCCGCGCCGGTCCCCCGCCCCCGCCAGGGCGGCCGCGTCCGCTGCGGTCTGCGCCCGGGCCATCAGCTGGGCGCGGCCCGCCAGCTGCGCCAACACGAGACCGGCCGCGGCGAGAGCCACGACGCACAGCAACACCAGGGGCACGACCTGGCCCCCGTCGCCGCGGCCCGGCGGCCGGTGAGGCCGTCGCCGGCGGAGCGTCAGGGTTCTTCGCGGGGAACCAGCGTGACCGCGCTGACCTTCCGGTCGCCGTCGATCTTCATGACCTTGACACCCGTGGCGTAGGCCCCCTGGGTGGAGACATCCGCCACGGGCAGGCGAATGACGACCCCGTCACTCGCCACCACCATCACCTCGTCGCTCTCGGAGACGCCGAGGGCTGCCACCACTTCGCCCTTGCCCTCCACCAGACGAACCGCCCGCACGCCCATGCCAGCGCGGCGCCGCTGCCTGAACGCCCCGAACTCGGTCCGCTTCCCGAATCCCTCGTCGGTCACGATCAGCAGCCGCTGCTCCGGCAATGCCCGCACCATCGCAACCACTTCGTCACCCTGTCGCATCCGCATTCCCAAGACGCCCATGGCTGAGCGGCCGGTCGGTCGCACCTCGTCGGAACTGAAGTGCAGCAGGTTGCCGCGCCGTGTGACGAAGCAGACCATGTCACCCTCTCCGAAGGGCAGCACCTGCACCAGCTCGTCATCCTCCAGGAGGCGGATGGCGTGCAGACCTCGGTAGCGGGACTGGTACTCGACGAACCTGGTCCGCTTCACGCGGCCGCGCCTGGTGGCGAACATCAGATAGGGGTTCGTCTCGTAGTCGCGGGTGTCGATCACGGCCGCGACCCGCTCCCCCTCCGCCAATTGCAGCAGGTTCACGACGGCGGTGCCACGTGCCGAGCGGCCGGCCATGGGGATCTCGTGCGCACGCAGCCGGTGCACACGCCCGCGATTGGTGAAGAACAGCAGGTAGGCGTGTGCCGAGGTGTGGATGACGGCACTGATGTAGTCGCCCTCCTTCAGCTTGGCGCCCGCCACCCCGCGCCCGCCGCGGCCCTGCGTGCGGAAGGCATCGGCGGAGGTCGTCTTGACGTAACCGCCTCCGGTCATGATGAAGACCAGGTCCTCGTCGTCGATGAGGTCCTCGATGTCGAAATCGCCGGGATCGATCGCCAACTCCGTACGCCTGGCGTCGACAAACCCCTCGCGCAGTTCGGACAGCTCGCGCCGGATGACCCCCCGCAGCCGCGCCTCGTCCGCCAGGATGGCCTCGAGTTCGGCGATGGTCTCGCGCAACTCGTCCAGCTCCGCCGCCAGCTCGCTGCGTCCCAGGCGGGTGAGACGCCCCAGCGGCGTGTCCAGGATGTGGTTGGCCTGCACCTCTGAGAAGTCGAAGGGGTCGGCCATGAGGCCACTGCGGGCCTCGGGCCGATCGGCCGACGAGCGGATGAGGGCAATCACCTCGTCCAGCATGTCCACCGCCCGCAGCAGGCCCTCGACCACGTGCGCCCGTTCGGTGGCCCGGGCCAACCGGTACTCCGAGCGCCGCCGCACGACGGTGATCTGGTGGGCCACGTAGGCCTGCAGCAACTCGGCCAGGCTGAGCGTGCGCGGCACACCGTCCACGAGGGCCACCATGTTCACCGAGAACGAAGCCTCTAGGGGCGTGTGCTTGTAGAGGTTGTTCAGGATGACAAGCGCCGGGGCGTCACGGGTCAACTCGAAGACCAGCCGCGTGCGCCCCTTGGCCGACTCATTGCGGATGTCCCGGATGCCCGTGAGGACCTTGGTCTCCACCAGGTGGGCGGCGCGGCGCTCGATGGCCTCAACGCTGACCTGGTAGGGGATCTCGCTGACGACGATGCGAGTGATGCGATCCTCGGTCACGATCTCGGCCTGACCGCGCAGGCGCAGCGCCCCCCGACCGGTCCGGTAGGCCTCCTCGATCCCCGAACGGCCCAGAATCTGCCCGCCGGTGGGGAAGTCCGGGCCGCGCACGAATTGCATGAGTTCGTCCACAGTGGCGTCCGGGTACTCGAGCAGGTGCAGGACGGCGTCGGCGACCTCGCCGAGGTTGTGCGGCGGGATGTTGGTGGCCATCCCCACGGCGATTCCCTGGCTGCCGTTCACCAGCAGGTTCGGGAACCGGGCCGGCAGCACATCGGGCTCGCGATGGCGGCCGTCGAAGTTGGCGACGAAGTCCACCGTCTCCTCGTCGATCCCCGCCAGCATGGCGCCGCTGAGTTCGGTGAGGCGACACTCGGTATAGCGGTAAGCAGCCGGCGGGTCGGCCGGTGAACCGAAGTTGCCGTGAGGATCGATCAGCAGATGGCGCAGGCTGAAGTCCTGGCCCATGCGAACCAGGGCGTCATACACGGCGGTGTCGCCGTGGGGGTGATAACGCGCGATCACGTCGCCGACCACGGTGGCGCACTTCACGTGACCCCTGTCGTGGCGAAGCCCGTTGGACGCCATCGACCACAGGATCCGGCGATGGACCGGCTTGAGGCCGTCGCGCACGTCAGGCAGGGCGCGAGCCACGATGACCGACATGGCGTAGTCCAGGAAGGACTGCTCCATCTCGGTCTGGATCTCGATGACCTCGACCCCATCGCCGGCACCGGCGGACGATGTCACGTCCTCGATTGGACCGTCTGGCGGTTTGCTGCTCACGCCGTTCAGATGTCGAGGAAGCGCACGTCGCCCGCGTTGGCCTGGATGAACGACTTGCGTCCCTCCACGTCATCACCCATCAACTGGGAAAAGACGGCGGCGGCGACCGAGGCCTCCTCGACACCGACGCGCAGGAGGGTGCGTCGGGCCGGATCGAGGGTCGTCTCCCAGAGTTCGTCGGCGTCCATCTCGCCGAGGCCCTTGAGGCGCTGGAACTCGTTGCGGTGCTTCGGGTGGGCGGCGAGGAAATCCGCTTTGGCCCGGTCGTCCTTCAGGTACACCTTGTCGCGGCCCACTTCGGTGGAGTAGAGCGGCGGCTGGGCGATGTAGACGTGCCCTTCCTCGATCAGCGGCTTCATCTGACGGAACAGGAAGGTCAACAGCAGCGTCCGGATGTGGCTGCCGTCCACGTCGGCGTCGCAGAGCAGGATGATCTTGCCGTAGCGCAGCTTGTTGATGTCGAACCCGCCATTGCCGTCGTTGTCATTGCCGTTGGCCCCGCGGCGCCCGTTGCCATCGGCGGCATCGCCGGCACTCTCGGCGTTGTCGCCGTCAGCAGCACCGAAACCCGCCCCGATGGCGCTGATGAGCGCCGCGATCTCGCTGTTGCGCAGCATGCGGTCAACACGGGCCCGCTCGACGTTGAGGATCTTGCCCCTGATGGGCAGCACCGCCATCGTGCGGGGATCGCGAGCCTTCTTGGCCGACCCGCCGGCGGAGTCACCCTCCACGATGTACAGCTCGTTCTCGTCGATATCCCCGGACATGCAGTCAGTGAGCTTGCCCGGAAGCCCGGCGCCGTTCAGCGCCGACTTGCGCCGGGTGGCCTCACGGGCCGCGCGGGCGGCCTCGCGAGCACGCGAGGCCTCGACGGCCTTGGTGACGATGCGGCGAGCTTCGGTGGGATGTTCCTCCAGCCAGTCGCCCAGATGGCGGTTGGTGGCGCGCTCCACCAGCGTGCGGATCGAGACGTTCCCCAGCTTGCTCTTCGTCTGACCCTCGAACTGGGGCTCGCGCAGTCGCACACTGACGATCGCCGTGAGGCCTTCCCTGATGTCCTCACCCTGCAGATTGTCCACGCCGCGCAGGAGGCCCTTGCGGTCGGCGTAACGGTTGACCGCCCCGGTGAGGGCCTTGCGGAAGCCCTCCTCGTGCATCCCACCCTCGGTGGTGGTAATGCCGTTGGCGAACGAATAGAGCCCGTCGGTGTTGTAGGCGGTGCTCCACTGGAAGGCGACCTCCACCTCCTGGTCGGCCTCCTCCTGGAAGAGGTAGCCCACGTCATCGAAGAGCGACTCCTTGGAGGCGTTCACGTGGCGGACGAAGTCCTCGATGCCCCCCGTGTAGCGGTAGGTGGTCCAGCGCGACGCCGGTGCGGTCCGTCGGTCGCTGAAGCGAATCCGCAGGCCGGCGTTCAGGAATGCCATCACCTGCAGGCGCTCGGTCAGACGGTCGGCCTGGAAGGCCACCTCGTCGAAGATGGTCGGGTCGGGCCAGAAGCGAACCGTCGTGCCGGTGGGACTGCCATCTGGCAGCTCCTCCACCTGCCGCAGAGGCGTCTCGATATTGCCGCCGTCTGTGAAACACATCGCCCAGCGAGCGCCGTCGCGCCGCACCTCTGCCTGCAGGCGCCGCGACAGTGCGTTGACGACCGAGACCCCCACCCCGTGCAGACCGCCGGACACCTTGTAGCCGCTGCCACCGAACTTGCCGCCGGCATGCAGCGTCGTCATGACCACTTCCAGAGCCGACTGCTCGGGCATGTCGGGGTGCGGACCGGTGGGGATGCCCCGACCGTCGTCGACTACCTCGCAGGACCCGTCGGCGTGGAGGGTGACGTCCACCTCGCTGCAATGACCCGCCATCGCCTCGTCGACCGCGTTGTCCACCACTTCGTAGACCAGGTGGTGCAGGCCCGTGGGCCCGGTCGACCCGATGTACATCCCGGGTCGGCGGCGTACAGCCTCCAGACCTTCGAGAACGGTGATGTCAGCTGCTTCGTAGGACTCGGCCCTATCAACCACTCGAAAGCGTCTCCGTCCGGTACCGGTCGTTCTCGGGGCCTCGGTGAGGCCATGTCGCGCGCCCTGGACGGGGTAGCGCATGCACCGGTGGTGCCGGCCGCCGGCTGTTCTCGACCAGGGTCATTCTACCGCCTCCGCGGCCGGTCCCGGTTGCTTCTGCCGACCACTCTCGGGCGAATGAACTGCACTTTCCCGTGACCCAGCCGCTCGGCCAGACGAGCCACCAACTCGCTCTCCAGCAAGCGCACCTGCGCTGCCAGCGCCGGATCGTCCACATCGACGGTCAGGCGCCGGTGAACGAGGCGCACAGGCCGGGCGCGATCGGCCAGCGCGGAACCGGCGACCTCCGGCCAGTGCTCGAAGAGGGCCACCAGAACATCCGCGGACGGCGAGCCGAGGCCTCCCAAGAGCCGGTTCAGGCCGTCCTTGACGTGGCGCGGCCCGCGCCGACCGCCGGATGCCTGGCTCATCCTGGCGCCGTCGGGGCTGCCGGCAACTCCTCGACCCACAGCACCTGTGCCGGGCGCGCCGCCGGCGGAACCTCCCCGGCGGTCGCCAGCAGAATCTGCCCCGCCGGCAGCAACGCCAGCAGCCGCCCCTGACGCCGGGGATCCAACTCGGAGAAGACGTCGTCCAGCAACAGGAGCGGAGGTGCGCCGGCGGCCTCGGTCATCGTCTCGTGCAGTGCCAGGCGCAGGGCGAGGGAGAGGCACCTCTGGTTGCCCTGCGAGGCGTGCGTCCGGGCCGGCAACCCGTCGAGGCGCCAGTGCAGATCATCGCGATGCGGACCGACGGTCGTGGCCGCGCGCCGCAGATCCTCGCCGCGGGCCTCCGTCAGGGCAGCCTGGAGCCCCGCGGCCAGCCAGAACGGTTCGTACGACATCTCGACGACACTCACTCTGTCGCCGCTGAGCTCCCGGAAGAAACGCTCCATGCGCGGCTGGAGTTCGCGGACCGCGCCGCGGCGATGCTCCGCCCATGTCTCGCCGGCGACTGCGAGCCGGTCGTCCCAGATGTCGAGCGAGCGCCGGCCGTCGGCATCGATGCGATGCCCGGGACCGAGCTGGCGCAGCAGGGCGTTGCGCTGGCGCAGGCATGCGGCCAGGCGCCGGCGATCCTCGGCGGTGCGGGGCCGCAAGCTGACGATCGCGCCGTCGATCGCGTCCCGGCGTGCGCCGGGGGAGCCCTTGACCACCAGCAGATCGTCGGGCTGGAAGGTCAGCACCGGCACCTGCTCCTGGAGTTCCGCGGTCCGGCGCAGGGGCTGGCGGTTCACCTGGGTCCGGTTGCGTCCCGCGGCCGGCCGGAGCTCGGTCTCCACCAGCAGGCGGCGCCCCGCCATCTCGAACTCACCGCGCAGCACCGCCTGGGAGGCGCCGGCCCGGACGAGGTCAGCCGTTCCGGCCCCGCGAAACGACGACAGCGTCCCCAGGTAGCCGACCGCTTCCAGAAGCGACGTCTTGCCCGACCCGTTCGGGCCGCGAACGACCGTCAGACCGTCGGCGGGTTGGAACGCGACACTCTTGTGCAGACGGAAGTCGTTGACCTCCAGCCAGCGAAGCAGCGCGCCTCCTCAGGTGATGCGCAGCGGCATGAGGACGTACAGGAAGTCGTCCTCGGCAGGAGAGCGCAGCAGTGCCGGCTTCAACTTGTCAGCCGTGAGCAGCGCGATCTCCTCCCCGTCGAGCGCCTCCACACCGTCGTGCAGGTACTGCGCGTTGAAGGCGATGACCAGGTCCTCGCCCTCGTAGGAGGCGGCCACCTCCTCCGTCGCCTCACCCACGTCCTGGGCGCGTGCCGACAACGTCATCCCGCCGGCCTGCATGCTCACGCGCATCGGGACCTGCGCCAGCGCCAGCAGACGAACACGCCGAATGGCATCGAGGAGATTCTGCCGGTCGGTCAGCAGCCGATTCGGATGGTCGGTCGGGATGAGCCCCTCATAGCTCGGGAAGTCTCCGTTGATCAGGCGCGCCGACAGACGCGTCTCTCCGACCTCGAACAGCACGGTGTTCTCGTCGAGCTGGACGCCGACGCGCACATCCCCGACAACCAGCCGACTCACCTCCTCCAGCGCCCGTGACGGCACCAGCACACCCTTCTCGCCGACCTCCATCGACACGCTGGTGAGGTCCCGCTGTGCCAACCGGTACGAGTCGGTCGCCACCACCCGCAGACCACCACCGAACGCCGTCAGTAGCACTCCCGTCAGAACCGGCCGCGACTCGTCGCGCCCGGCGGCCGACACCACCTGACGCAGCCCACCGACCAACGCCTGCCCGTCGACGGTGACAGTGGCCTCACCGAGCAACGGGATTCGCGGAAAGTCCGATGAGGGCATCGTCCGCAACGAGAACTCCGAGCGCCCGGCGCGCACGTTGAGGGCCTGATCCTCAAACTCCATCTCCACCGCGCCCAGATCCAGCGACCGGACGATGTCGGTCAGCAGGCGCGCCTGGACCAGCGCGGAACCGTTCTCGCTGCCACTCACGGTGATCCGGTCCGCGATCGTCAGATCGACGTCGCTCCCGGTGACTGAGAGGCTGTCACCGGACAACTCGAGCAGGACTCCCGACAGTCCCACCACGGGCCCGGCCTTGGTCGTCACGGCACGACCGGCTCTACTCAGGGCGCTGATGAGCGTGTCCCGTTCGCATTTGAACTTCACAGGTTCCGTCCTTCACTCAGGATCTCGTTGTACATAAGTTTGTAGTGGTAGTAGGGCTGGGGATTGTGCATTTCCGGCCTGCGGTGCAGGTCAGCCCGGCGGGTGTCTGTGGAGGTCATGGCCCGATTTTCCCGAGCAGCCGGTGACGGAGGAACGGTCACCGATGGCAGCGGTGGTGATCCGTACGATGTTGCCCGTCGGTTGTGCACAGGATTCCCCAAAGCCGCCAGGGCTACGCGGCACTCCCCACGTTGCTGCGCAGCATACGGGTAAGTTGAGTGACTTGTTCGTAGACCTGCTGCTTTTCTGACATCATCTGTTTGATCTTGTTCACGGCGTGGATGACCGTCGTGTGGTCTCGGTCGCCGAACTCCGTTGCGATCGCCGGAAAGCTGAGGTCGGTCAGTTCCCGCATCACGTACATGGCGATGTGCCGCGCGGTGACCAGTTGGCGGCGCCGGCTCGTGCCGACGATCTCCTCGACCGAGAGGCCGAACATATTCGAACATGCGTTCATAATGTGTGCGGGCATGACGACCTGCTGCTTCTGCGGCGTGAAGACGTCGCGCAGCAACTCCTGAGCAGTCGGGACCGAGATCTCCTGGCGATTGAGCGTGGCGAACGCGCAGACCCGGGTCAACGCTCCCTCGAGCTCGCGGATGTTGTTGGTGACACGCTCGGCAATCAGTTCGAGCACCTTGTTGGACAGCAGGTGCCGGCAGTCCGCGGGCACACGGTGGTCGAGGATGGCGAGGCGGGTCTCGATGTTGGGCGGCTGGATGTCGGTGATCAGTCCCATCTTGAAACGGCTGCGCAGGCGGTCCTCGAGGGTGGGGATCGAGTCGGGCGGCCGGTCGCAGGTGATGACCAGCAGGCTGCTGGTCTCGTACAGAGTGTTGAACGTGTGGAAGAACTCCTCCTGGAGACCTTCCTTGCCGGCGAAGAACTGGGCGTCGTCCACGAGTAGCACGTCGAGTCGCCGGTAGTAGTCCTTGAAGGCGGGCAGTTGGTTGGACCGGATGGCGTATACGAAACGATTCAGGAAGGTCTCGGTGGACACGAGGCGCACCAGCGACCCCGGGTAGTGCTCGTTGACGTAGTGGGCGATCGCATGAAGCAGGTGCGTCTTCCCGAGGCCGGCGCCGCCGTAGATGAACAGGGGGTTGTACACCTTGCCCGGCTGTTCGGCGACTTGGAAAGCGGCGGCTTGCGCGAAGGAGTTGGAGGGGCCGCAGACGAAGTGTTCGAACTTGTACCGCGGGTTGAGCGGCTCGTCGACGAAGAGTCCTTCAGCGGCGGACGGAACCGTTACCTGGCGGGGTTCCTCGGTCCGGCGGGCGGTGGTCGTGTCCTCAGCGGCGGGCAGCAGCAGCTCCTCGAGCGCACGCGGGTCGGCGGGTTCGAGCGAGATGGGTTCGATGTCGATGACGAGCGTCAATGGTTGGCCGGTGATCTCGGTGAGAACGTCCTCGATGAGGTGCCGGTAGCGCCGCTCGATCTTGTCCCGGGCAATGCTGCTGGCGACGTGGATGTGCAGCCCGTCGCTCGTCAAGTCGTGCGGTCGGATGTCCCGGAACGTCGAATGCCAGACGGCATCGGAGACGTGGTTCTGAATCGTGGTCGCGCATGCGCTCCACAGATGCGCTGGGTCGTTCACGGTTGCGGCTCAGTTCTGATGGGGACCGCCTTGCCGGCTCCAACTGTCGGCGGAGGGCGAGTGGTCACGCTGGTCGGCTGCTTGACGGACCTGCGGTGTTCGTCGTGGCGGGCAATCTAGCCGCACCGCTCGGCGCGTGTTGGCGGCGGAAGTTGATTCATGTGACTTTCTGCATGATTCTCTGGATTTTTTCGTGACGCTGACCATAAGCCTGGAAGTCGCCGGTGGAGTACGTCGCCGGCTCGTGCGGTACAGCCCGAGCGACCCGGTTGTGGCGGCCATCGTGTCCCCGTAGCGTGAGACGGTCGAGTTGTGTCCGGTCGCCTGTCCGGACCACCGGTCTCGACGGTCCTCGCGGCACCCGGCCCGAGGATCCGGCGCGCGGGACCCACTCGTTGCGTGTGCATCGGCGGGGGTGGGTTGGCCCGGCGCAAGGAGGAACGGAAGTGAAGCGGACGTACCAGCCGAATGTACGCCGCCGGTCTCGGCGGCACGGGTTCCGGAAGCGGATGAGCAGTCGCGGCGGACGGGCTGTTCTGAGAGCCAGGCGACGGCGCGGTCGTCAGAGGTTGTCAGCCTGATCGGGCGAATCCGGTCCGGGACGACATTCGAGCGGCTCCGCCGGGATGGTCGCGTCGTCCGTCATGGACTGCTCGAGATCCGCTATCTCCTCGACGGGGGCGGCGACCCACCGCGTGTGGCGTTCGCCGTGTCTGCCGGCACCGGTTCGGCGGTGGCGCGGAACCGTCTGCGGCGACGGCTGCGCGCTGTGATGCGTGAGTTGGCTGATCCCGCTCGCCGGCCGGCCTTTCCGAGCGGCGACTACCTGCTCCGCCCGCGCCGCAACGCCGGCAGCGCCGACTTCGCCCGGCTGCGCCGGGACGCCGAGCGCCTCCTGGCGCGCATCGTCGAGGACGAGGACTCCTCGTGAGCCTGCCTAGGCGTTCACTCGTCGGGGCGATCCGCCTCTACCAGGCCTTCAGCGCGGTGCGCCCACCGCGCTGTCGCTTCCTGCCGACCTGTTCGGCGTACGCCCTGGAGGCGATCCAGACCCACGGTGCCTGGCGCGGCTGCTGGTACGCCGCCCGCAGGCTGTTGAAGTGTCATCCGCTCGGGCCGTACGGGGTTGATCCGGTGCCGCCACGACGCGGCGAACTGGTCACAACTGAGGGCGCTACCTGATGTTCGACGCGATCGGTCGGGCGTTCAATCCCCTGATGACGCTGGTGGCGCGTGTGCTCTCGTTCTTCTACGACGTGTGGCCGAGCTACTCGGGGGCGATCGTGCTGCTCACGGTGTGCGTGATGACGATCCTCACGCCGGTCACGATCCGCAGCACGAAGTCGATGCTGGCCATGCGCCGCCTGGCGCCGGAGGTCAAGCGGCTGCAAGCGGAGTATCGCCACGACCGCCAGAGGATGAACGAGGAGGTCATGGCGCTGTACCGGTCCAACAGCGTCAATCCGTTGGGCGGATGCCTCCCGCTGTTGATGCAGTCGCCGATCTTCATCTCGCTCTTCTATGTGCTGCGTGGCTTGACGCGGCGGACCTCCGTGCTGGGCTGGTCGTCCGGTCAGGCGGCCGCGGTCTGCGCTGCGTCTCCTGGCACCGACTGCGCGCCGCAACTGACCAGCGCGCCCAAACAGACGTTCAATCCGGACTACCTGAACCCCGACAGCCGGCTCTACCAGGATCTTGTGGTCAGCACCGAGATGCGTGGATGGGGCTTGGACCTGGCCGAGACCGCCAGTTCCGCACTGGGGAACTCGTTCGTATCGGGGCTGCCGTACCTCGGGATGATTGTCCTGGTGGCGGGGCTGGGTTACTACCAGCAGCGTCAGATCAGCGGTCGGATGTCCGCAGAGGAGCAGACGCCGCAAGCACGCATGATGATGCGAATTATCCCGATCATGCTGCCGATCATCTCGTTCAGCCTGTCGGCCGGGCTGGTGCTGTACTACAACGCGCAGAGCATCATTCGCATCGGCCAGCAGGCGATGATCACGCGGCGGCTGTACCGGCCGTTCGCCGAGGAGGAGGCCGCCCGCAAGGCGGCGGAGGAGGCGGTCGAGCGCGGTGAGGAGCCGGAGCCGGAGCCGGCGCGCCAGCCCGAGGCGCCACGCGGGTTGGCAGAACGGCTGGGACTCGTCAGCGCTCCTGATCCGCTCCGGCACGGCCGGCAGCGCCCGGTGAGCGGGGCTGCGCCGAAGCCGAAGTCCGTTCCACCGACCGCCAGGGCGGCGGTGCCGCGGCCGGCGCGTGAGCCATCGCCTCGGGCGGCGGGCAAGGCCGGCGCAGCGCGCCCGCAGGCCACGCGACCGGACCGCCGCAAGGCCGAAGGAACGAACAGGCGTTCGAAAAAGAAGGACACACCGCCGCCGAAGCCAGTGCCGAGTCGTGTCACACCGAAGGGTGCGAAGCAGCAGCGGAGCAAGCGCTACAAGAAGTGAGAGGCCTATGGAGTGGATAGTGACGGAGGCGCGCACGGTCGCGGAGGCCAAGGAGGCGGCCCTCGACGAGCTGGGCGTCGACGAGCGCGAGGCCGAGTTCGAGGTGCTCGCAGAACCGCAGCGCGGCCTTTTGGGACTCGGCCGGGCCAACGCGCAGGTACGAGCCCGGGTGATGCCTCGTGTGGAGACTCCCCCGGATCGCCGTGGCCGGCAGCGGCGTGCCCGTAGCGGGGAGCGAAAGCAGAAGTCCACCGGCGAGAAGCAACCATCGTCCAACGACGCACCCGGCGGCGTCGAGCGGGACGCGCCGGAGACGAAGAAGAAGCGGCCCGAGCGCCGGGCGTCGCCAACTGCGCCCAAGGGCCGCACACAGAAACCAACGGCAGCATCGAGATCGAAGGGCAGAGGAGAGAAGATGAACACGGTTGAGGGCAATGGCGGAGACGACAGGATGGACCCGGCGAACGAGGAGGAGTTGCTTCTCTCATTCGCGGCGGGCCTCATCGAGGCGTTCGGGGTGGACGCGTCGGTGACGACGACGCGCACCGACGACGGCGCTCTCGAGGTGGCCGTCGACGGAGACGAGGTGGGGTTGCTGATCGGCCGGCGGGGCACGACGCTGGCCGCCATCGAGGAGTTGCTGCGGGTTGTGGTCCAACGTAGGGCGCAGGGGCGCCGTTCCAGCAAGGTGCGATTGGAGGTCGGCGGGTACAAGCGGCGCCGGAAGGAGGCACTGGAGTCCTTCGCCCGGCGCATTGCCGCGGAAGTCATCGAGACCGGTGATCCGAAGGTCCTCGAGCCGATGAACGCGGCAGATCGCAAGATCGTGCACGACGCCATCGTGGAATTGACCGGTGTGGAGACCGCGTCGGAAGGGGAGGAGCCCCGTCGGCGCGTTGTGGTGCGCCCGGGGAGCTGACCTGGCGCCCGACGCAGCAGCACTCTCGCCGGCGGCGGATCGCCTTGACGAGATATTCGAGCGGGCGCAGGAACAGGGCCTGCTCGGTCGCGCCACCGCTCCCCGCCAGGAGTGGATGCACGCCGCGGCGCTCGCACGGCAACTCACCGATCCCGGTGAGGGTCGCTGCTTGGATCTGGGAACCGGCGCGGGGCTACCCGGACTCGTCATGGCAACGTGCTGGTCTGCCACACGTTGGTTGCTGACCGATCGGCGGCTGCGCAGCGAGAACTTTGTCCGATGGGCGATCGGCGTGCTGGACATGGGCGAGCGGGTGTCTTTCAGGCGGGGAGAGGCGGCCGAACTGGCGCGCGAGGAGACACTGGCAGGAGGTTTCGCACTCGTGGCCGCCAGGGCTTTCGGGCCCCCGCCGCTCACCGCGGAGTGCGCGACGGGCTTCCTGGCGCTCGGGGGACGCCTTGTCGTGAGCGAACCGGAGCATGAGGCGGCGACTCGCTGGCCGTCTGCGCCGCTGAGGAGGCTGGGTCTGGCAATGTACACGACCGGCACTGAGCCGCGGTTCGTGGAACTCCGGAAGGTGACACCGCATGAGGATCGCTTCCCGCGGCGCCCGGCCGCGATGCAACGAGACCCTCTCTACTAGGCCGCGTTCGCTGTAGGCGGGCCGCCACGGAGGCGGTGTGATCCGAACTCTATGTTTCACGTGAAACATCACCCTCCGGCGAGGACCGGGCGGTTACACTCCTGAGCAGTCGGTCTCGTTGGAGGTGTTGCTCCAGTGACATCTGATTGCCGCACGATCGCCGTCGCCAACCAGAAGGGTGGCGTCGGGAAGACCACGACGGCGATCAACCTCGCTGCTGCCCTGGCCGAACTGGGACGGCGGGTGCTGGTCGTGGACATGGATCCCCAGGCGAACGCCACCACGGGCATTGGTCTGGATCCCCGGGAACTCACGGTCTCGGTCTACGACGTCCTGCTGGACGGCAGGTCGATGGCGGATTGCATCGTGCCGACCCCCGTTGAGGGGTTGATGGCTGTCCCGTCGCACCTGGATCTGGCGGGCGCCGAAATCGAACTGCAGTCTGCGTTCAACCGGGAACGCCGCCTGGCTGCGTCGCTCGGGCACGTGATCGGGCAGTTCGACTACCTCTTCGTGGACTGCCCGCCGGCTCTCGGGCTGCTGGCGGTGAACGCACTGACAGCGGTGCGCGAGGTGCTCGTGCCGATCCAGTGCGAGTATTTCGCCCTGGAGGGGCTCGCCCAGCTCACGATGCACGTGGACCAGATTCGACGGCATCTGAACCCGGATCTGCGCGTGTCCAGGTTGTTGCTCGTGATGTACGACGCCAGGACGAACCTGTCCCAGCAGGTGTCTCAGGAGGTACGCGGCCTGTACGACGAACGCGTTTGCCACACCGTGATCCCGCGGTCGGTGCGCCTTGCCGAGGCACCGGCGAGGGGTTTGCCCATCACGGTGTACTCGCCGCGCTCACGGGCCGCCCTGACGTATCGCATTCTGGCCAAGGAGTTCGAGGCCAATGGCGCACGGTGAGCGCGGCTTGGGCCGAGGCCTGGGCGCTCTCATTCCGACCGGCGGCCGCCTCGCGGGCGGTTATCGCGAGATCGCGGTCGTCAGCATTGTGCCCAACACGAACCAGCCGCGGACCCACTTCGACGAGGAACCGCTCGACGCTCTCGCTGACTCGATTGGTCGGATCGGCGTGCTGCAACCGGTTCTGGTGAGGCAGGTCGAGGCAGACCGCTTCGAACTGATCGCCGGTGAGCGGCGTTGGCGGGCGGCCAAGCGTGCAGGTCTCCAGACGATTCCAGCGCTTGTCCGGTCGGCTGAGGACCAGGAATCACTCGAGGAGGCGCTCGTCGAGAACCTCCACCGGGAGGATCTGAACCCGTTGGAGGAAGCCGCCGCGTTCCTGCAGCTGCAGCAGGACTTCGGACTCACCCAGCAGGCGGTGGCGAACCGTGTGGGTCGCAGCCGGGCGGCTGTGACCAACTCGACCCGCCTCCTGCAACTTCCTGGCGAAGTGCAGGAGCTCATTGCTTCCCGCCGGCTGTCGGCCGGGCACGGCCGGGCGCTCGCCGGCATCGCCGATTCCGCCGAGCAGGTGGACCTTGCACGCCAGATCGTTCGCGAAGGTTGGTCGGTGCGCCAGTTGGAGGACCACCTGCGGTCATCTCTGGCAGCAGGGGGGATTGCCGCTGGCGCCGGGCCAGCGAAGCGGGCGGCGGAGTCCGATGGGCAGAGCGACGGCAGCGTGGTCAGCGAGTCGGCATTGCTGGAGCTCGAGAACCTGCTGGCGGAGTTTCTCTCGACGGTGGTGCGCGTCGAGATCGGTGAGAAGAAGGGCCGCCTCATGGTGGAGTTTGCCGATCTCGACGATCTCGAACGCATCTACCACCTGGTGACTCGCTGACCGCCGGCGGCAGTCGGCTCAGCTATACGAACAGGTGTTCGTCTATCTTCCGAGTGGCTCCGCGACCCAGTCGGCGAGGCACTGCGCGATCCGGTCGGCCAGGACTGCCTGCTGCTCGACCACGGCCGGCGGCGGTCCGAGGTGGCAGGCCACCGCTGGCATCCGGCTCTCCCGCAGCAGCGGGAGGCGCATCCCGGCGGCCGCTGCGGGCACATCCAGCACGCTGCTCAATTCGGCGGCCAACATCTCCGCCAGGCGCTTTCCACCGCTGGAGGTGAAGCCGGCGGTCTCGAAGTAGAACGTCTCGCAGCTGCGGCCGTCCGCCAGCTGGACATCCAGGAGCACCGAGGTGTCGAGTTCGTTTGCCGCTGCCGCCACATCGGAGCCCTCGCGTTGCGCCAGGACGAGCACTCTGGCTCCCCGGCGGCGCAGCACTCGAGCTGCGGCCACGACGAGCGAATCGGCGCCGGCCAGCGCGATCGGAGCGGCGCTCAGCAGTCGCGGCCTGCTGCGCAGGCGTTCCCGCTCCAGCAGCATCTGCATGCTGTGACTGTCGCCGGAGGGAATCCGGTCCAGGACGGCCACGGTGTCGGGACCGCAAATCCCGTCAGCGGTGAGTCCGGCGTTCTCCTGCAGAGCGCCGATGGCGGCGGCGGTGTCGGGACCGAGGATCCCGTCGACCCGACCCGCGGAGAAGCCCAGGGCTCCCAACCTGCGCTGGAGGTCCGCCACGTCCTCGCCTCGCTGGTAGGGGGTGCGGAGATACAGCAGCCGGTCGCCGAGGCGATGTCCGGCCTCGACAAGCGCAGCCCACGTGCCGGCGCCGCAGACCCCGTCGGCCAGCAACCCGCGACTCTGCTGAAAGCGCTTGACCGCCTCGGCGGTCGCCGCCGTGTATTCCTCTGTCGAGGCGATCTCGAACTCTCCGGCCTCGGTCAGCTTGCGATGCAGGTCGCGGACGGTCGCCCCTCGGGCACCGATTCTGAGAGGCAGTGCCTCCTCGGCTATCGGTGCTCTCCCTCCGCCCGGCGCCGGGCCCGACCCGCCGACGGCCTACAGATACTCCGCAAGATCCTCCAGCAGCGCCGCCTTGCTCTTGGCGCCGACGATGCGCGTGCTGGCCTCACCGCCGTCGAAGACGATGAGCGTGGGGATGCTCATCACGCCGTGGCGCCGCGCCACGTCGGGCGCCTCGTCCACGTTGAGCTTGGCGAACGTGATGCTCTCGCCGTGCTCGCCGGCGAGTTCGTCGAGGATCGGCGCGATCATCTTGCACGGACCGCACCATTCGGCCCAGAAGTCCACGAGCACCGGCTTCGTCGCTGCGCCGACGGTCTCGTCGAAGCTTGCTGAGGAGAGTGTCGTAATGGCTGCCATGTGTCCTCCAAGGCCGGTGCGGGCGCAGCACCGTCTGCGGCGCCGCGCCCAAGTATTCGGGGGTGTCGGCGGCGCACCGCGTCACCGCCCCGCAACGCTAGCGGTGCCCGGCGTCGTGTTGCGCCTCGAGCCAGCGCTCGGCGTCGATGGCGGCCATGCAGCCGCTGCCGGCGGCTGTCACCGCCTGGCGGTAGACGTCGTCCTGCACGTCGCCGCAGGCGAACACCCCGGGAACGTTCGTGTTCGTCGAGCCCGGTTCGGTGATCAGGTAGCCGTTGGGCTTCATGGCCAGCGAGCCCCGGAAGAGATCGGTGTTCGGCCGGTGCCCGATGGCGATGAACAGGCCGGCGAGCGGTAGCGTGTCCTCGTCGCCGGTGCCGGTGTGCCGGACGCGCACCCCTTCCAGAGTCTCGTCGCCCAGGATGTCGGTGACGACATGGTTCCAGAGGAAGTCGATGCGGTCCGAGGCGAAGGCACGGTCCTGCATGATCTTCGAGGCCCGCAACTGGTCGCGCCGGTGGATCACCGTGACCTTGGTGGCGAACTTGGTGAGGAAGAGCGCTTCCTCCATGGCGGAATCGCCGCCGCCCACCACGGCGATCTCCTGGCCACTGAAGAAGAACCCGTCGCAGGTGGCGCACGTGGAGAGGCCGCGCCCGATGAGGCGTTCCTCGGCCGCGAGCCCCAGCATCAGCGATTGCGCGCCGGTCGAGACGATCACCGTCCGGGCCAGCGCGCTGGGAGCGTCGTCGTCTCCGACCCAGAGCCGGAGGGGCTGGCCGGAGAAGTCCACCCGACTGATCTTCTCGGTCCGGAACTCCGCCCCGAACCTGGCGGCCTGGGCGCGGAACGCCGCCATCAGGTCGGGGCCCATGATCCCGTCGGGGAAGCCGGGGTAGTTCTCCACGTCGGTTGTGATCATGAGTTGCCCGCCGGGCTGGTCGCCGGTCGACGACGGCTCGCCCTCGAAGACCAGAGGCTCCAGGTTGGCGCGGGCGCAGTAGATGGCGGCGGTCAGTCCCGCAGGGCCCGAGCCGACGATGACGACGTCGCGGTGCGCGGAGGTCACGTGGCTTGCCGCGAGGCGGCGCGTCGCGGGCGCTTGGCCCACAGCAGCAGGCCGATCCCACAGAAGAATGCCCCCAAGAGGACGTACGTGGCCCAAACGTCGCCGGGCAGGTAGGAGTCGATGAGCCGCACGAGCCCGATGACGCCCAGGACCAGCATCAGGACGGCCAGCACGACCATGATCAGCCCGTAGACGAGACGGCGGGCAAGGTTGGCACTGGGTCGGTCCGTGGCTGCGCGGATGCGCCCCACGATCCCCACGATCCGGTCGGCGACCCGGCGCGGCCAGTCTTCGGACAGCCCCGGCAGGGCACGGGGCTGCGGTTCCGGCGGGTTGAGGGGCATGAAGTCGAAAGTCTACCGAGGCGGATTACCCGGCCGGGATCCCCCCGCAGGTGGTGCCGTCGAGCGCGGTGAGCGACCCGTCGCCGGTCCGGACCACCAGGATCCGCGTGCCGCTGAAGGTCAGGCGGAGTTCGACGGTGCCGTCACCGATGGCGCCGGCGCAGCCGTCCGGCGCCTCGTCGGCGACCATCTCGGTGCCGTCTGGTGGCGGGATCTCGACGCAGGTGGTGCCGTCGAGGGCGGTCAGCGGTGCGTCGGGAGTGCCGAGGACGAGGATGGGTGCACCGCCGACGGTGAGCCGCGCTTCGACGGTTCTGCCGCCGATGGCGCCGGCGCAGCCCTCCTCGGGTGCGGGCTCCGCGAGGACCGCGGCCGGCGGTTCCGTGTCGTCCAGGGCCTCCATCTCGTCGGCGGCCGGAGGAGCGGCTTCCGCCGCGGGCGCCGGCGCGGGTGCCGGTTCGACGTCCGCTTCGGCCGCGGCGGCCGCGGACGCAGCGTTCGCCTGTGCCTGAGCCTCTGCCAGCGCGGCCCCCGGTTCGGCGGCGGCATCCAGCGCGTCGGGCAGCGGAGCCGCAACCACCTCGGATGGCGACGGGAGCGTGGTCGCCGGAGGTGGCGCAGGTGGCGGAAGCTCCGGGGCCGGGGCCGGCGCCTCGTCGGCGGCAGGCGGCGGAGCCTCAGCGGCGGCCTCCGCCGGCGGCGGGGGTGCCGCCTCCACCGCGGCCGCCTGGGGAGCGGGCGCTGCGGCGGTGTCCGCGTCGTCGTCCGCTCCCCGCTCGGCGAACAGTCCCACCGCGGCGGCCACGATGAAGCCGATGGCCACGGCGGCCGCCACACCGGTGATGACCGAGAGGCTGCGGGAGCGCCGGTGCGCCAGCCTTGCCGCCGACTCGCGGCGGGCGTCGAAGTCCGCCAGAGCGGCCTCCACTGCGGCGTCGGCCGCGCCCGGTGGCGGCGCCACGGGGTCGCCAACCGCCTCGGCGGCGCGGCGCAGGGCGCGGGCGCGGGCGGCCAGCCGGGGATGCCGGCGGACGGTCTCGGCCTCTTCGGCGCCGAGTTCGCCGTCGAGGAAGGCCGAGGCCGCTTCGTCGGGGGGAATGCGGTGATCGTTCATGGCTCGTCGCTCTTCTGACGTTCCCCAGCGGGCGTCTGGTTCCCCTCGCCGAGCAGCTCGACGAGCCGCGCCCGCCCGCGGGCGATGCGTGACCGCACGGTGCCCGGTGGGATCCTGAGCACTTCGGAGATCTCGGCGTAGCTGAGCCCCGCCTGGTCCCGCAACACCACCGGCACGCGGAACTCCTCAGCGAGCGCCCTCAGCGCCGCGTCGAGGTCGAGGCGTGTGCTGATCCCCTCTCCGACGGGATCGGCGTGACCGCCTGCGAGCTGCTCCGGCAGGGGTCCGGCATGGCGCCGGCCCCGGCGCCGCAACTCGTCCAGGCAGGCGTTGGTGGCGACGCGGTAGCTCCACGTCGTGAAGCTGGAGCGGCTGTCGAAACTCTTCAGGCCGCGACTGATCGCAATGAGTGCCTCCTGGGCGGCGTCGGCGGCGTCGGCGTCGTTGCCGGCGAGCCGGCGGCAGACGGCGTAGACGCGGGGATAGTGACGGCGCAGAAGGAGTTCCATGGCGTCCCGGTCGTCCCTCGCGGCCGCTCTCGCAAGGTCGGCGTCGGAGAATTGCCTCCGCTGCCGGCTCGCCGGTGCCGGGCGCCGGCGGCGCGGCACGGCGGGGTTGCGATCTAGGTCCTCGTGGAACTGGCGACCGATCGACTCAGCGTACTGCGGGGTCGGGTACCGCCGAGATGATCACCTCGGCGATGCGGATCTCGTCGGTCAGCGCTGCCCGGGGGTCGGGAATCCACAGCAGCACCGCGGCCGCTTGCTGGTGCGCCAGGCCGAGGATCATATGACCGGTGGTGTTGACCTGCTGGTCGACGAGCGGGCCCCAGTCGCTCAATCGCTCGTGGCCGCCCGCGCCGACGAAGACTGCCGCTTCCCAGCCGGCTGTGTCGGAGGTGACCGCCAACTGTGAGACGACGGTCGGCTCGGCGAGGCGGAACTCCAGCCCGACACCGGCGACGGTGCTGTCCCCGGCACTGAGACCCGGAGTGGCCCAGTGTGTCGAGGGATCGCCGTCGAGGGTGCGGAGGGCATCGGGGTCGTCCGCGCCGGCTGCCTGCGAGCGGAAGGTGACGGGCCGCACGTCCACGATCGCCACACCGGTGTCGCCGGACGGGAGCGAGCCGTCCGCGGCCGGAACCGGGGACTCGTCGCCAGTGCCTTCGATCTCGTTCTCGGCCTCTGTGGCGGCCTCGTCGTCGAACTCGTCCTTCTCTCCCTCGTCGGTTGCGACGGCGGGCGGTGGCTGCTCGCCGACCGCCAGAGCCTCCGGCGCCCGGGTCGTGATGACCGGGGGCGCCGGCAGCGGCGGATCCGGGGCGGGCGGGCCCTCACCGGTGAGTGCCGGGACGACGAGCGCGGCCACCACCGCGGCGGCAACCAGCGCGAGCGCCAAGGCCCGCGGGAATCGGCGCGGGCGACCGGCCGGCCCGGGCGCCGGCTCGGGGTGCGCCGGGGGAGGTTCGAGAGGGCGTGCCGGGAAGTCGGTGCGGGGAAGCTCCGGCGACGGCGACACACCGCGCACCGACGCCAGGAAGGCCCGCGCCTCGGCGATCGAGCCGAACCGGCTGTTGGCCGGACGGGCCTCTGTGGTGGCAATGAACGCCGCCAGGTCTTCGGGAAGGTCGTCCGGGTCGCCACCGGAGACGAGGCAGTCTCGCAGCACACCGGCGAGGGCGCGGATGTCGGCCTGCTCCTGCGCCCAGGCCGAGACGGGCAGGTCGCCGGCCGCCATCTCGCCCATGGTCCAGGCGGTTCCGAAGTCCGTGATCTTGATGCGCTGATCACCGCAGAGCCAGACGCTGTCGGGCGACAGGTTGCAGTGGCGGACGCCATGATCGTGAGCCACAGCGAGCGCATCGGCCAGTTGCAGTGCGATGCTCAGGGCCTCGCCCACCGCCACCGCTGCTCCCTCGTGGAGAAACCGGCTGAGAGGGGTGGCTTCGACGTGTTCGAGGACGAGACCGGTGACGTCGGGCTCGAGGAGGGTGTCGTAAACCGCCACGATGCCCGGGTGGGCGAGCCGTGCCACGGCCAGCGCTTCGCTGCGGAATCGTTCCCGGACTGCCGCACTGCCGGGCGCGATGCGCAGGAGCTTCACCAGCACCGTCCGGTCCAGAACCTCGTCGCGCGCCGTCCAGAGCTCGGTTCGGGAACTTGCTGCCAGCGAGCGCAGGAGTCGGTAGCGCCCCTTGAGGATCTGCCCGGCCGTCGCTCCGCCGCGCCCGCGCCCGCTGTTGTCTCCGGCGGATGCGGTCACCGGCGTCAGTCGGCGCCGGCGACCACGTATGTGACGCCGATCACTCCCTGACCTGCGTGGGTGCCGATCACCGGGCCGATCCAGCCGGTGCGGACCCGCTCGAGATCGAGCGACTCGCCGAGCAGTGCCAGGAAGTCGTCCATGTCCTCGGCGGCGCCGTGCCCGACACAGAGGTGGGTGACCGGTTCGTCGGCGAGGATCCGGTCACGCAGCCAGGCGAAGGACCGGCGCCGGGTACGCGTCCTGGCCGCCTCCTCGACGCGCCCGCTGCTCACGTCCACGATGGGCTTGATCGACAGCATCGAACCCACCATCGCCTTGGCACCGCCCACACGGCCGCCCTTGCGAAGGTTCTCCATAGTGTCGATGGCGCCGAACATGCGCGTGCGCTCGGCCATGGCGGCGCAGAGCTCCTCGACGTCGTCGAGCGACTTGCCGTCCGCGGCGGCGGCCGCCGCCTCCAGGACGATCGAACCCAGCCCGCTCGTCAACGAGCGCGAGTCCACACAGCGAACCTCGACGAGGTCGGATACGGACTTGGCGGCCGTGACGGCAGCCGGCCCGGTGGCGGAGAGCTCGTAGGAGAGGTTGACGCAGACGATCCCGGTGGCGCCGTCGTCGGCGAGTGCCCTGAACACCTCCTCGAAACTCCCCGGGGAGGGAGCAGCGGTGGTGGGCAACTCCTCGGCGGCGCTCATGCGTGCGTAGAAGTCCTGCGGTGCCAGCTCCGCCCGGTCGACCAGGGGCTCCTCGCCGAAGGTGATGATCAACGGTACGACGCTGATCCCCCACTGCTCGATCAGCTCGTCGGTGAGGTCGCTGGCGCTGTCGGTGACGATGCGGATGCTGCTCATGGCGGATCCTCCTCGGTGGCCGGCTCGTCGGTTCTACCGGCCTGACCCTAATGTGCGCCACAGCCACGGATGTCCCGGAAGGGCGCTGGGTTAGGCTCGCCGTGGTGACGGTTCTGTTCCTCGCCGACGAGCGCTGCCTCGACCACGATCCGGGCCGGGGGCACCCTGAGCGTCCCCGGCGCGTCGACGCAGTGCGTCAGGGCGTGCTCGCCGCGGGACTCGGCGACGCACTCGTGGAATGCACGCCCGGCGAAGCGACTGCTGCGGACCTGCGGACGGTGCATGGCGCCGACGTCGTGGCGCGCGCCACCGCCCTGGCGGCCGGCGGCGGCGGTGCCCTCGATCCCGACACCGTGCTCAGCGGCGGGTCGGTCACCGCGGCCCGGCTGGCGGCGGGTGCCGGCCTCACTGCCGTGGCGGAACTGGCTGCCGGCCGGGGCGACGCCGCCTTCTGTGCCGTGCGGCCGCCCGGCCATCACGCCACGCCGTTCCGGTCGATGGGATTCTGCCTGTTCAACAACGTGGCGATCGCCGCGGCGCGGTTGGTCACCGATGGCGAGCGCGTCCTCATCGTTGACTACGACGCTCACCACGGAAACGGCACGCAGGACATCTTCTACGAGTCCCCCGACGTGCTGTACGTGTCGCTGCATCAGTTCCCGGCGTACCCGGGCACGGGTGCCGTCGACGAGATCGGAGCGGGAGCCGGGCGCGGCACGACGCTCAACGTTCCGCTGCCTCCGGGGGCCACCGGAGACGTCTTCCGGTGCGCCGTCGACGAGGTCGTCTCACCGGTCGTGGAGCGGTTCGCGCCCACGTGGGTGCTGTTGTCGGCGGGCTTCGACGCCCACCGGGCCGATCCGCTGACCATGCTGGGTCTGAGCGCCGGCGACTTCGCCGACCTGACGGCCGCCGTGCGCGCCGTGGCACCGGCGGGACGCATCGTGGCGTTCCTGGAAGGGGGGTACGACCTGGCGGCGCTGGGGGCGAGTGCGGCTGCCTGCGTCGCCGCGCTCGCCGGCGTGTCGTACCGGCCGGAGCCCGTCACTTCGGGCGGGCCGGGGGGTGCCGTCGTGGACGCTGCTGCCCGGCTGCACCTGGATCGCTGAGTGGCCGGGCCGCGCCCGGTGAGACGGCGATGAGCCTGGCCACGATCCGCAGCGCCGCGGCCATGCTGGTTCCCTGGGGCCGGCAGTTCGCCGGAGCCGGAGCGTGGCGGCTGTACGTGGTGGGAGGAGCGGTCCGGAGTCTCCTGGGTGGTACGCCGTTGGGCCCCGAGGACGAGGTTGACATGACCACCGATGCGCGTCCCGAGGTGGTCCGACGAGTCCTGACCGGCTGGGCCGACACCGTCTGGACCCAGGGCGAGCGGTTCGGCACGGTGGGATGCCGGCACGGGCGGCGGACCGTCGAGATCACCACACACCGCGCCGAGGTGTACGTGGAGGGCTCGCGCCGGCCCGAGGTGACCTACGGCGGCGACCTGCTGGCCGACTTGACCCGGCGCGACTTCACCATCGGGGCCATGGCGTTCGAGGTGCCCGCCAGCGCTGCGGCGGCGGAGACAACCGAGCTGATCGATCCATTCGGCGGCCGGGAGGATCTGGAGCGGGGCCGCCTGCGCACGCCCCGCTCGGCCGAACTCTCCTTCAGCGAGGACCCGCTGCGGATCCTCCGCGCCGGCCGGTTCGTGGCCACGCTGGGCTTGACCGCCGAGCCGGACCTCGAGGCCGCCATGCGTCGACTCCGCGACCGTCTGGCGATCGTGTCGGCGGAGCGCTGCGCCCGGGAGCTCTCGCTGCTGCTGGTCGCCGAGTCTCCTGGCGCCGGGGCCGACCTGTTGGCCCGGACGGGCGTGCTGGCCGAGATCGTGCCCGAGTTGGCCGCCTCGGAGCCGGACGCCGCAGCCGGTGTGGCACTCCTGGACTCGGTGGCGCCGGAAGAGCCGCTCCGGCTGGCCGCGTTGCTCTGGACGGTGCCCGACGTCGCCGCCGCCGCCGGCCGGCTGCGCTTTCCCGGGGCGGTGGCCCGCCGCGCCGGGCGCATTGCCGCCGCGGCACGGTCGCTGCTCGATGCTGCTTCGGCGCCATCCGGCGACGCCGCGATCCGGCGCTGGGCCGCTGACGCCGGTGATGTCTCCCCGGCGTCGGCGCAACTTGCCGCGGCGGTGGCGCCCGACGATGCGGGAGTTGCGGCGTTCGTGGATCGCTGGGAGCGGCTGAGGTCCCGCGAGCGACCGTCGGCGCTCCCACCGCTCAGCGGATCGGAGGTCATGGCACATCTCGGAATCGACGCGGGCCCCGACGTGGGCGCTGCGCTGCGCCATCTTGAGGAGTTGCGGATCGCCGGTGGACCGCTGGATGGCGACGAGGCTCGGCGCCGCCTGAGCGAGTGGTGGGAGCGCAGTCGCAAACGCCGCGCTGACAGATGAGTACTGTCTTGCGTGGTGACGACGGATCCGGCAGCGCTGTACGCCCCCACCCGGGGGCTGGGAAGGGTGGACTACCGGCTGCTGCGGGAGGCCACGCTGACCGGCGTCCGCCAGGGACGCATCAGCCGGGCGGATGCCTGCGACGCGCACCCGGAGCTGCTGCGAGCGGCGCGGTCCTACAGCGAGGAGACCGGCGAGCCCTGCCCGCTCTGCGGTGATGGGCCGCTCGTCCTCGTCCGGTACGTCTTCGGACCTCGCCTGCCCCCGAACGGCCGCTGCGTGGCCACGAACGGGGACTGGGACCGGATCCGCCGGCGCAAGGGGGACTTCACCTGCTACGTGGTGGAGGTCTGCTCGGACTGTTCCTGGAACCACCTCCGGTTCCGCTTCGGCGTCGCGGGCGCGCGCTGACAGGCTCGGGGGACCGCACCTGAGGCGGTACCCGCCGACTGTCCGGCTACGCTGGCACCTGCCGGCAGCCTTGCGCGCTGGACACCGAAAAGGAGGTGCCCATGGGCACTCGTCTCACCGTTCCCGCCGTTCGGGCGCGCAAAGCGCGCGCCGGCGGCGAACCGCTCGTCATGGTGACCGCCTACGACGCTCCGGGAGCAAGACTGGCCGATGCGGCCGGCGTCGACATGCTGCTCGTGGGTGATTCCCTGGCCATGGTGGTCCTGGGCTATCCGGACACGCTCAGCGTCACCGTCGAGGACATGGTCCATCACACCGCCGCCGTTGCCCGGGCCGAGCCCGACGCGCTCATCGTGGCCGACCTGCCGTGGCTGAGTTACCACGTGTCGCCCCAAGACACCATCTGCAATGCGGCCCGGCTCATCCGCGCCGGCGCGCAGGCCGTGAAGCTGGAGGGGGGCACCGGGCGGGTCCCGATGATCGAAGCCCTGGTGGCGGCTGAGATTCCGGTCATGGGTCACGTCGGCCTCACACCTCAATCGGTCCACGCCCTGGGCGGGTTCCGGGTTCAGGGGCGCACTGCCGAGGCGGCGATGCAGCTGGTCGAGAGCGCCAAGGCCCTCGAGCACGCCGGCTGCTTCGCGGTCGTGCTGGAGGGCGTTCCCGCCGACGTGGCCGGGCTCATCACCGAGGCCGTCGGCGTGCCGACGGTAGGCATCGGAGCGGGCCCGGACTGCGACGGCCAGGTGCTTGTGTATCACGACCTGCTGGGTCTGCAGGACGATCTGCGCCCCCGGTTCGTTCGTCGCTACGCGGACCTCGGCGACGCCACCGTCGAGGCGCTCGGCCGTTTCGCTGCCGACGTGCGCTCGGGCCGGTTCCCGTCGCCGCAGGAGTCGTACTCGCTGAACTCCACCGAAGCCGCCGCGCTGGGGCTCTACGCCTCCTGAGTTCGGCCACCGCGCCGGCCCGCGGCGAGTGCCGGTAGGGTGATCTTCAATCGAGAGCCTGCTCCGCCGGACCGTACGGCGGGGCCCTGCATCCGCAGGACCAGAGGAGGTGCCCTGTTTCCGTGAGGGCGTACGAGTTGATGATCATCTATCGCGGCGATCTGGCCGAGGACGCCGTCGATGAGCCACTCGGGCGGGCGCTGTCCGGGCTGGCATCACTGGGCATCGAAGTCGATCCCGAGCGGGTCAACCGCTGGCCCAAGCGCCGGTTCGCCTACGAGATCGACCACCTGCACGAGGGCTACTACGTGGTCATCGAGTTCGTCGGCGACGGGC
This sequence comes from Acidimicrobiia bacterium, assembly GCA_009835395.1. Lineage (GTDB taxonomy): Bacteria > Actinomycetota > Acidimicrobiia > Acidimicrobiales > CATQHL01 > VXNF01. Next base: position 42,593 of record VXXM01000073.1, on the reverse strand, counting down.
TCGACCTGTCGGGCTTCGAGCGGTCGCTCCGCCTGCAGGACGCGGTGGTCCGTCACAAGCTCATCCGGCTGCCCGACTCCGAAGCCGCCCGGCGCGGTCTGCTCGGAACGTCACCCGATCCCGTCGCCGCCGAAGCCTCCTAGCCCGCCCGTACCGGAGGAGACCATGTCCAAGAGCCGCCCGCGCGCCAAGAGCCGGGACAACGTCCGCAGAGGCAAGAAGAAGGTCAGCGTCCTCACCCACAAGCGCGTGGAGTACATCGACTACAAGGATGTGGACCTGCTGCGCCGCTTCATGTCGGATCGGGGCAAGATCCGTGCCCGCCGTGTGACGGGCAACGACGCGCAGCAGCAGCGCACCGTCGCCCGTGCGATCAAGAACGCCCGGGAGATGGCCTTGCTGCCGTACGCCAACCGGATCACGACCCAGCGCGGCGCCGGCCGCAGCGGCGGCCCGCGCGGCGAGGGCGGCCCGGGCTGGCGCGATGGTTCGGCCCCGAGCCCGCCGAGTGTGCCCCCGCCCCCGCCGGCCCTCGCAGCCGAGGAGGCCGTGGTTCCTGAGGACGCGGAGGCTCCGGAGGTTGCAGGGGTTCCGGAGGACGAGGGAGCCCGGGAGGACGAGGGAGCTCGGGAGGACACGGGGGAGACGGCGTCGTGAAAGTGGTGCTGCGCGACGAGGTGCCGTCTCTCGGCCGGCGGGGTGACATCTGTGAGGTGGCCGACGGCTACGCACAGAACTACCTCATTCCGAAGGGCCTGGCGATACGCGCCACACGAGGCTCCGAGCGCGAGGCCGAGGCCATGCGCCGACGCCGCGAGATCGCCGACGCGGCGGTGCTGAGCGAGGCCCAGGAGATGGCCGGGCGGCTCGCGGGATGCAGTATTCGCGTCGTGGCGCGTGCCGGCGAGGCCGGCCGCCTCTACGGGTCTGTGAACGCGGCGAACCTTGCCGCGGCCATCGCGGAGCAGGAACGGGTGGTGCTCGACCCGGAGATGCTGGAGATTCCCGAGCCGATCAAAGAGGTCGGGAGCTACGTGGTGCCGGTGAAACCCCACCCCGAAGTCGCCGCTGAGGTGAGCGTCGAGGTCATTGCCGAAGAGTGACTCAAGCGCGTGGGCACTGCACGCGTTGTTGTAAAGTCAATACGTTTCAATATAGTATGCTGATTCTTAGTGCGAATGTCGACGTCGGTCGCCGTCGTTGTGCCCACGCTGGGCGTCTTGTTCACAAATCGCCTCTCGGTTTCCCCCCGATGATCCCCGCGGATCCCGCGGTCCATCCACTGTCGAGGGCGGGTTTTGCCCCCCAAATCCCTAGGGCTTTGACAAGCGCCCCCCAGGCCGGTGGCGCGATCATGCCGAGCGCCCCGGCGTCCGGCCGAAGTGGTGTGTCCGAACATCTGTACTAAGATGTTGCGGAGGAACGAAGGAGGAGAGTTCAGATGGCATTCGATAACACAGTGTCGATTGTTGGAAATGTCACACGCGATCCCGAGTTGCGGTTCACGCCCTCGGGATCGCCGGTCTGCAACTTCGGCGTGGCGTGGAATCGCCGCTACGAGCGAGGTGGCGAACAGGTGGAGGAGGTCTCGTTCTTCGACGTCACTTGTTGGCGTTCGCTGGCCGAGAACGTTGCGGAGTCCATCACCAAGGGCACTCGGGTCATCGTCTATGGCCGGCTGGACCAACGTTCCTGGGACACGCCCGATGGTGAGCGCCGGTCGAAGGTCGAGATCGTGGCCGACGAAGTGGCGCCCAGCCTGCGCTGGGCCTCCGCTCAGGTCAACCGCAACGAGTTCCGGGAGGGCAACGGGACTGCCCCGCGGCGGACCGCTGCGCCCGAGGGGAGCCCCGCGCGGGCTGCGGCGCCCTCCTACGGCGACGAAGAACCTTTCTGAGCAGACCGGATCCAGGTCCCCGGCACGCCCGGGGACGCACGGGAATGAGCGGCCTGCCCGGTCGCTAGTCCCCGAAAGGGACCTCGCCGGGACCGCGCCTGCGGATATCCGGCCTTCCGGCCCTCGGGCCCCATCGTTCAACTGAACTCCCTCGGGGGACGCTGTCACACCCCCGTCGCACATTGAAGCGGTGACCATGACCACCACTTCGAGCACCCTGCAGCCCGGATCCGGTGCCCGCGAGGGCGCCGTCGCGGCGCGCCGTGGCGACGCCGACCGGCCGGGCCAGGGAGCGCCGGGACGGGTGCCGCCGCACGACCTCGCGGCGGAGCGGGCGCTGCTGGGGGCGATGCTCCTGACCGCCGAGGCCATCGCCGATGCGGTGGAGTTGACCGCCGCGGAGGATTTCTACCGGCCCGCGCACGCCCACGCCTTCGACGCCGTCGCCGCGCTGTACGGCGCCGGTGAACCGGTGGACACCGTCACCGTGGCGGCGGAGTTGCAGCGGAACGGGCTGCTGGAGTCCGTGGGCGGCGCCGGTGCTCTCGTGGAGATTCAGGCCAGCACGCCGGTGGCGGGCAACGCCGCGCACTACGCCGGAATCGTGGCCAAGAACGCCACCCTCAGGCGGCTGATCGGCGCGGCCGGCGAGGTCGCCGAGTTGGCCTACAGCCGGCCCGCGGATGTCGACGCGGCGTTGGATCAGGCCGAGTCGATGATCTTCTCGGTCGCCAGCGGGAGCTCGGCCACGACACTGGAGTCGCTCTACACGCTCATCGACAAGGGCGTGGAGCACCTGGAGAAGCTGTACCAGCACGGTCAGAGCCTCACCGGCGTGCCGACCGGCTACACCGACCTGGACAACCTCCTGCTGGGTCTGCAGCCGTCCACGCTGGTCATCCTCGGTGCCCGTCCGGGCATCGGCAAGACCTCCCTGGCGCTGGGCATGGCCGCCGCGGCCGCCATGGACGCCCGCCGGCCGGTGCTGTTCTTCTCCCTGGAGATGAGCCATCTGGAGTTGACCCAGCGGCTGCTGTGCTCCGAGGCGCAGGTCAGCACGCAGAACATCCGCTCGGGCCGTCTCAGCGACAACGATTGGAAGCGCGTCAACGCCGCTGTGGGGCATCTCGCCGAGGCACCGCTGTGGATCGACGACAACCCCAACACCTCGGTTCTGGAGATCCGCGCCAAGGCGCGCCGCAAGCATGCCGAATGGGGCGATCTGGGCCTCGTGGTCGTCGACTACCTGCAGCTGATGGGTGGCCGGATCGGCGCCGAGAGCCGCCAGGTGGAGGTCAGTGAGATGAGCCGGGGGCTGAAGATCCTGGCCCGCGAACTGGAGTGCCCGGTGGTGGCGCTCTCACAGCTGTCCCGCGCTCCGGAGAGCCGTGCCGACAAGCGGCCGATGCTGGCGGACCTGCGCGAGTCCGGCGCCATCGAGCAGGACGCCGATGTGGTCATGTTCCTGTACCGCGACGAGATGTACAACTCCGACACCTCCGACCGCGGTATCGCCGAGCTGCATGTCGCCAAGCACCGCACCGGGCCCACCGGGGTCGTCAAGCTGGCTTTCCTGCCGCACTACACGCGCTTCGACAACCTCAGCCAGCGCTCGTCGGAAGGGGAGTTCTGAGCGCGTGGTCTTCCTCGGCGACGACATCCTGCGCTGGCTCGTCCTGGCCCTCGGCGGCGCGATGGCCGTCGGCAACATCCTGGCCCTCACCCGGCCACGGCCTCCCGGTGGCGCGGGCGAGGACCTGCCCCGCCCGCCACTGGCGCGGAGCCTCGTCATGATCGCCGTCGGCACGGTTGCCGCCATCTGGGCGTTGGCCAGTCTCGTGGCCGGATAGCTTGACCCGCCATGAGCGAATTCGTCCACCTCCAACACGACGCCGCGCCGGGCGTGGCGACGATCCGCCTGGATCGACCGAAAATGAACGCCCTGAGCAATGCGGTGTCGGCGGAGATCGCCGCCGTGGCCGAGGAGTTGCGAGGGCGCTCGGACACTCGCGCCGCCGTCTTGTGGGGAGGCCCCAGAATCTTCGCCGCCGGTGCCGACATCAAGGAATTCCGCCCCGGCGGCTCCGGCGGCGGCGCGGGAGCACCCGTGAGTCTGACCGGTGCTCTACGGCAGTTGGAGTGCATTCCGCAGGTTCTGGTGGCGGCCGTGAACGGGTACGCCCTCGGCGGCGGTTGTGAGTTGGCGATGGCCGCCGACTTCCGCGTGGCGGCGGACGACGCGGTCTTCGGTCAGCCGGAGATCCTGCTGGGCATCATCCCCGGCGCGGGCGGCACGCAGCGCCTGCCGCGCCTCGTGGGCCTCAGCCGCGCCAAGGAGATCATCTACAGCGGCCGCCGTGTGACCGCCGAGGAGGCCCTGGCCATCGGTCTGGCCGATGCCGTGCACCCCGCAGCGGAGACGTACGACCGGGCGGTGGCCATGGCCGAGCGCTTCGCCGCGGGACCCGCGGCGCTGCGGTACGCCAAGACCGCCATGAACGACGGCTTCGGCCTGCCGCTCGACGATGCCCTCGACCTGGAGTCCAGGGAGTTCGTCGCCGCCTTCGCCACCGAGGATGCGCGCATCGGCGTCCAGAGCTTCGTCGAGCACGGCCCCGGCAAGGCCAGCTTCGTGGGACGCTGACGTGGGTTCGCCCGCCGGCGCCGAACTGCCGGGACCCGTCGTCAGCGGCGCCTGGCTGCAGGCCAACCTCGACAATGTGGTCGTCGCCGACGTGCGCTGGTACCTCGACGGCCGCTCGGGCCGAGCCGCCTACGAGGCGGGACACATTCCGGGCGCTGTGTTCGTGGATCTCGACAAGGATCTGTCCGCCCCGTCGAGCGCCGTCGGCGGCCGCCACCCGCTGCCCACCCCGGAGGACTTCGCCGCCGCGCTCGGCGCGTCCGGCATCGGCGACGGCTGCGGGGTCGTGGTCTACGACGACGCCTCGGGCATGGTGGCGGGGCGGCTCTGGTGGATGCTGCGCTCGCTCGGAGAGCCTGTGGCGGTTCTCGACGGCGGCCTCGCGGCCTGGCCGGGCGCGCTCAGCACCGAGTGTCCGGAGATCTCGCCCGCCCGTTTCACGCCACGCCCGTGGCCGCCGGAATCGTTCGCCTCCGTCACCGAGGTGGATGCGGCGAGCCGCGATCGGGGGACCGTGGTTCTCGACGCCCGCTCCTCCGAGCGCTACCGGGGTGAGCCCAACGCCATCGATCCCCGTTTCGGGCACATCCCGGGCGCGGTGAGCGCGCCCTGCGCCGCCAATCTGATGCCCGACGGCACGCTCCGGAGTCCCGACGAGCTGGGGCGGAGCTACGCAGCGGTGGGAGTCGACGGCGCTGCCGAGGTGGTGGCGTACTGCGGGTCGGGCGTCAGCGCCAACCTTGACCTGCTGGCACTCGAAGTGGCCGGCCTCGGCCCCGGCCGGCTGTTCGTGGGCTCCTGGTCCGCCTGGGGGGCCGACCTCGACCGCCCCGTCGCCACCGGCCCCGAACCGGGCTGAGGGTGCCAGTTCCCCTGCTCGGCGCCGTCTCCGGTTCGGTCTGGCCCCGAGCCCAGAGGCATCCGCTGATAGCGACGCACCTGCTGCGCTAGTGGTCGTCCGCCTCGCCGGTCGGGATCTCGAAGCCGACCGCGGCCCCTCCCTCCGGGGACGCGCCGGCCCAGACTCGGCCGCCATGGCGCTCGACGATCTGCTTGACGATGGCTAGGCCGAGACCCGATCCCGGCTCCGAGCGCGTTCCCGCCGAGCGGAAGAATCGCTCGAAGATCAGAGGCTGATCCTCGGTAGGAATGCCCGGTCCGCAGTCGTGGACCTCGAGGCGCCCTCCGCTTGTCACGAGACGGATAGGGGTGTCCTCGGGGCTGAACTTGAGGGCGTTGCCCACGAGATTGTCCACAGCTCGCTCCAGGGATCCCCGCTGCCCTTGGACGGTGCCCGCGAACTCGGCCACGGTGGTGATGTCACGGTTGGTGCGGCGGCGGGCGCGCGCCGCGGCGCCTTCGGCCAGGTCGGCCAGCTCGATTGTCGCCAGCGGTTCGTCCGCCGCCCCGGTTTCGCTGGCCAACTCCACCAACTCGGCCACCAGATCGCCGAGTTCCCGGAGTTCCGCGTTGACGTCGACGAGGATGCGGCGTCGCGCCTCCTCGCCCAGGGACTCGACGCGCTGCAGGTGCTCGATATTGGTACGCATGCTGGTCAGGGGAGTGCGCAGCTCGTGCCCGGCGTCCGCAACAAGTCGCTGCTGCTGGCGGCGCGACGTCTGCAGCGCCTCGAGCATGGAGTTGAAGCTGCGGGCGAGGCGTCCGACCTCGTCGTCCCTGGTGGCCTCGATCGTGCCGGCCAGTTCCTTGGTCTGCGCGACGCGCTCGGTGGCGCTCGTGAGTTGCTCGATTGGCCGGAGTGCCCGGCGCGCCAGCAACCACGCCATGGCGGCTGCCACGGTCGCCAGGATCACGCCCAGCGGGATCGTTCGCCGGAGCAGGTCGTTCAGTGCCCGGTCGGTCTCGCCCAGATCCCGTGCGACCTGCACCGCGCCGTTCCCGTCGAGCGCGCTGGTCAGCATCCGGTAGCGCTGCCCGTCGAGGGTGACCGTGCGGCGCAGCGGTTCCCCACCCTCGACGGCGAGCAGCCTGTCGTCGGCACCGACCGGCAGTGGCACGTCGCTGACGGCGAAGACGGGCCGACCGGCGGCATTGAGGATCTGCACTTGGGCGTCGAAGTCGGCGAGCGGAATCCTGCCAATGACTGGCCGGGCGCCGCGTTGGCGCTGTTGCGCGAGGCCGGACGGATTCTCCAACACCTCCGAGACCGCGTGAGCGCGACGCGCCAGGAACTGGTCAACCTCCTGGTGCAGCTCTCGTTGGGCGAAGTAATACCCGCCGCCAACGGCCAACCCGACTCCCAGGATCACTCCGGCAAATGCCAGCAGCCCGACACGTGCCCGGAGACTCACCTGGGAGGCGGGCACCACGCGCCATCCGCGGATCAGGCCGTACCGGCCCCGCAGGCTCACGGCTCACGCACCACGTAGCCCACGCCGCGCACGGTGTGCAGGAGGCGGTCGCCTCCGTCGAGTTCCAGCTTGCGCCGCAGGTAGCCGACGTACACGTCCAGTGACTTGGAGTCGGTCTCGAAGTCGTAGCCCCAGACGCGCTCGTAGATCAGATCGCGACTGAGGACGATGCCGGCGTTGTGCACCAGCAGTTCCAGAAGGTCGAACTCCGTCTTCGTCAGGCTGATCTCCCGTCCGCCCCGGTTGACCGAGCGCCCGGCTTGATCCAGTTCCAGGTCGGCGACGCGCAAGGTCGCCCGGCCGCCGGGGGGTTCCTCGCCGGTGACGCTGGTGCGACGGAGCAGTGCCCTGATCCGGGCGAACAGCTCGTTGAGCGAGAAGGGCTTGACGAGGTAGTCGTCGGCGCCGGCGTCGAGGCCCTCCACCCGGTCTCCGACGGTGTGGCGCGCCGTCAGCATCAGGATCGGTGTGCGGTTGCCGGCGCGCCGGAGGCGGCGGCACACCTCCAGGCCGTCCACGTACGGCATGGCCACGTCCAGGATCACGAGATCCGCCGCCTCGGCTGCGAGCGCCTCCAGTGCCTCCGCGCCGTCGGCGGCGCTGCGGACGGCGTAGCCCTCGTGCGTGAGCGCCCGCCGCAAGGCGTTGGTGATGGCGGGGTCGTCCTCGGCCACGAGGATGGACGAACGTGTCATGGCTGCTGCGACGGTAGTGCCGCACCTCCGGCGAGGCCGAGCCGAGCAGCGGATTCTTAGGCGCTTCTTGCCTCCGTGCCCGCTGAAGGGGCCCGGAGCGCAGCCTGTGCCGCCTACCCTTGCGGCGGGAGTACCTTCATGATCCTCGAACGTCTCAGCGGTTGGTCACGGCGCCGCAAGATCCTGACCCTTCTGGCGGCCGGTGTCGTGGCCGTGGTCGTGGCGATCGTGCTGGTGTGGCTGCTGGTGTGGCGCGGCGACGCCCCGCCGCCACCGTCGGTGCTCGAACGCAGCGAGGCACTGACGGCAACGACAGAGGCGCCCGCGCCGGCTCCCGCGGCCGACGATCAGGCCGCGTCCGCTCCTCCACCGGCCCCCGTCGAGCCGGCACCGCCTGCCGAACCATCCGCGCCCGAGGCAACCGACTCGCCGCCGACGCCGCCTGCTGCACCGGCTCCGCCGGCGGAGCCCGAGTCCCCGCCGCCACCGCCTGAACCCGAACCGCCACCCCCCGCTGAGCCGGCGCCGCCCGCCGAACCCGCCGAACCCGCCGCAGCCGACCTCGACGGCGTGTGGTCGGTCAACACGACGCTCGGGAGCTTCGAGGACTACACGAGTTCCTGGGCCGGCTACCGGGTGGGCGAGGAACTCTCGGGAATCGGGGCCACCGACGCAGTCGGGCGGACTCCGGCTGTGTCCGGAACCCTGGAGATCGCCGGGACGACTGTCGCGGCGGCCGTCGTGGAAGTCGACCTCACCACGGTGGTCAGCGACCGGCCCCAGCGTGACGGTCTGGTGCGGCGGTCCTTGGACACCCAGCAGTTCCCGTCCGCCCGCTTCGAGTTGACCGAGCCGGTCACCTTCGAGAGCCTGCCCGCCGCGGGCGAGTCGGTGACGGCGACCGTCGTCGGAGCCTTCGAGATCCACGGCGCCAGCCGCCCGGTGGAGATCTCGCTCGAGGCCACTTGGATCGAGGGAGTCGTGATCGTGGGCGGAACGTTCGAGATCCGCTTCGAGGACTACGGGATCGTTCCTCCCCGGGCTCCCGTGGTGCTGTCGGTGGAGGACGTCGGGACCATCGAACTGCTGCTGAACTTCACGCGCTGAGCCGGCCCGGCGCCGGATTCTTAGTCGATTCTTGTCCGGACCTCCGGCTCCGCTTACCTGCACCTCCCATGCTCTCCTCGTAGCCGACCGGCGAGCTAGGAGGAGCAGCCTTGGACATACAGCAACGACAGACGTCACATGATGCCCGCAACAGACGATTCACGATCGTGGCGGCGGTCTCGCTGGTCTGCGCCCTGATCGCGGGGGTTCTGGCACTCACGCTTCCGGCCGTCGCACAGACCGACGCCGACGACTCCGACGACGAGAGCGACCAAGATGAGCCCTCCGGTGGGTTCAAGTGGCACCACGGTCGGCGCTGGGGCGGTCCGGGTGTCGGCGGGCATGTCGGCGGCGATCTGGCCGAGTTGCTGGGATTGAGTTCGTCCGATCTCCGGGCGGAGCTACGGGCCGGTGAGACCCTCGCCGAGCTGGCCGAGGCCGCCGGCGTCGAGGCTGGCGCGGTCGTGGACCTGCTCGTCGATCAGGTAGTCGCCCGGATCGACACCGCGATGGAGGACGGCCGGCTCGAGGCCGAGGACCGGGCGGCCTGCATCGCCGCCTTGGAGGCACACATCACGGCCCGGGTCGATGGCGACCAACCGGGCGGCGAGACCGCCTTGAGCGACTGCCGCGGCGATGAGTTGGGCTCCACGCACCACCGCGGCCACAGGTGGTCGGCCGACGGTGGCCGTTCTTCACGTGTGCGAGCGGGTGAGGGGAATCGAACCCCCGTATTCAGCTTGGGAAGCTGATGTTCTACCATTGAACTACACCCGCAGGGGCGCCCTGACGCTACCCCGTCGGCTGTCTGTTCGCGGCTGCGGCGATCGGGAGGAGCGGGATGTCACCAAGAGTGGGCTTCATCGGGCTGGGCAACGTCGGCGGCAAGCTGGCGGGGTCCCTGTTGCGCAACGGGGTCGACCTGATCGTGCACGATCTGGACCGATCCGCGGCCCGGTCGCTCGTCGACGCGGGTGCGGCGTGGGCGGACAACCCGCGGGCGATGGCCGAGGCCTGCGACGTCGTGATCACGTGCCTGCCGAGCCCCGCTGTCAGCGCGGCTGTGCTCGAAGCCGATGACGGGCTACTCGCCGGACTGGGGCCCGGCAAGGTATGGGCCGAGATGAGCACCACCGACGAGAGCGAGGTGCGACGTCTCGGTTCGCTGGTCGCCGCCACCGGCGCGACTGCGATGGACTGCCCGGTCTCGGGCGGCTGTCACCGGGCTGCCACGGGCAACATCGCCATCTTCGCGGGCTGCGACCGGGCGACTTTCGAACGCATCCTGCCGATCCTGTCAGCCATGGGCCGCCGCATCCTGCACACCGGTCCGCTCGGCAGTGCCACCGTTCTCAAGGTCGTCACCAACTACCTGGCCAGCGCCAACCTGCTCTCCCTCTGCGAGGCCCTGGTGATCGCCAGTGCGGCGGGCATGGATCTCAACACCACCTACGAGGCCATCCGTGTCTCCTCGGGGAATTCGTTCGTGCACGAGACCGAGAGCCAGGTGATCCTCAACGGCAGCCGCAACATCAACTTCACCATGGACCTCGTCGTCAAGGACATGGGCCTGTTCCAGTCTCTGGCCGAACGCGCGGGCGTGCCTCTGGAACTGTCGCCGCTGATCCTGGACATCTTCGGTGACGCGCAGGAGCGATACGGCTCCCGCGAGTGGTCCCCGAACGTGATCCGCCGTCTCGAAGAGCGGACGGGCCTGAAGATCCGCGCCCCCGGCTTCCCCGCCGAGCTGATCGACGACGAGCCCGAAAAGCCCGGCTACGAGGTCTGCCCTAGGCGGTAGTGCTCGCCGGCCGGCTCGGCGTTCCGGCTTCGCGACCGCGCCAGCGGTGGTAGCGCGACCACAGCACCAGCAGCGGCGGCAGCACGGTGAAGGTGGCGATGAGCCCCAGCAGGATCGTGACGGCGGCGAGGATGCCCAGTTCCTGCATCGGCCGCAGCGGGGAGAACACCAGCATCAGGAGGCCAAGCGCCGTGGTGAGTGCGCTGCCCAGGAGCGCCCCGCCGGTGGTGACCATCGCCCGCCGCAATGCCTCGGGGACCTGTGGCGATTCCCGGTGCTCCTCCAGGAAGCGGTGCGTGAGGTGGATGGTGTAGTCGACCCCGATCCCGATCGTGAGCACCACCATGAGGGCGGTGCTCATGTTGTAGGAGATCCCGAACAGCCACATGGCGCCAAGCAGCCAGGCCAGGGTCACGATGATCGGCAGGATCGTGATCAGCCCGAGCAGCGGGCGGCGCTCGCGGAGGCCGAAGTAGAGGATGAGGATCGCCAGCGCGGCGGCGACGACGAGGCTCACGCTCGAGACCTGGCTGGCCGCCAACTCGTCGGTGATCAGAGCGATGAGCGCGTCTCCTCCCGTGACGGTGATCTCCGAGGCGCCACCGCCCCACAGCGCCTCGATCTCCTCGATCAACTCCTGCAGCGCCTCGTTGCTCTCCACCGCAACCGGTATCTGGATGATGGTGCGGTCGGGGCCGTCGGCCCGGAAGTCGAGGACCTCGGCGAAGCCGGCGGCGTCGACACCTTCGAGCAGTGCCCACGCGCGCCGGACGTCCCCCTCGGCCGCCGTCACGTCGCTGCGCAGTTCGGCGAAGGCATCGGCGACGGCAGCCTCATCGTCGGTCCGTTCGGCGAGGAGCGTCCCGGCCGAGGACAGGGGAGGTCCGATGATGCCGTCGGGGCGCCGGGCCGGGTCGACGAGGACCGTGTGGAGGTCGCTGAGGTCACGAACCGCCCGACCACTGCTGAGATCGGTCTCGATGAGCACCGTCATCAAGGTGGCGCTCCCGTCGAAGTTCTCGTCCAGGTAGTCGAAGTTCTCCGCCACCTCGGAGTCCCGCGGCAGGAAGTCCTTCACCGCGAACGTCGTGCTGAGGTTGGTGGCGGCCACGACGGCCAGGACCGTGACGGCGATGGCGGCGGCGAGAACCGGGAGCGGCCGGCGCACCACGATCGCGGCGATGCGGGGGAGGGCGGCCGCAGCGCCGGGAATCGTGTCGGCTATGGGCTGGACCGCCGGCTCCCGGCCCTTGGTGGCGCGCCACCGGTCCAGCGTCAGGCGGGCGGCCGGGACGAAGCTGGTCATCACGATCCAGCCCGAGACGACACCGATGCTGGCGATGATGCCGAACTCGGCAATGGGCTTGAAGCGGCTCGTCAGGTTGGCGAGCAGGCTGACGGCGGTCGTGCCCGCTGCCAGCAGCACCGGCACGCCGCAGAGCCGCACGGAGCGTGCGATGGCCCGGCCCGAGGCGTCGGGCGCCCGTTCGGCGTCGTCGCGCAGCGCCTCCCGGTAGCGGCCGGTGATCTGCAGCGCGTAGTCCACCGCCAGGCTGATCAGCAGGACGGGTATCAGCGTCAGCAGGATGTTGTCCGGGTCCACGATGCCGGCACCGCCGGGTGACAGCCAGGCCTGCGCGCCGAGCATCCACAGGATCGTCATGCCGAGGCCCGCCATGGTGATGTGGACGTCGGACTGGGTTCGGTAGAAGACGGCCAGGAGCACCACGATCACGGCCAGGGCGATGAGGGTGACCACGATGAGGTTCCGGTCTCGCGCCTCCTTGGCCTCGATGTCGCTCTGCGCCAAGGTGATGATCGAAGTGTCCAGCGCGCTGGTGTCGGCGGACTCGGCGATCTCGTGAGCGCGCAATTGCGCCTGCTCCTGCCCGAGCGCGTCGCCGGCGTCGTCCAGGATGACCAGGGAGAGCCCCGCCATCGGCTCCCCGGTTGCGTCTCGCGCGATGAAGCGCTGCAGCAGGTCGTGCAGTTCTGCCCGTTGCGGATCGCCCGCCAGTTGAGCCAGGCCCAGGGAGACCTGGGTGTCGGTGATGGTCGTCAGGGACAGGCCCGCCTCGGCGGCCGCCAGTTCGATGAGTTGGACATAGCCGTAGAGGGGTTCGGCGACCAGGAACGGCTGAATAGCGGGATCGCTGCTGATGGCGATCTGCAGGTCGTTGATCGCCCGTAGCGAGTCCGCCGCCAGGACGTCGCCCTTGGCGAGGATCTGGACCACCCGCAGGTCGGCAGCCGCGGGAAAGCTCTCCCTGATGACGTCGGTCGCCGCCGCCAGGTCACTGCCGGAGGGCAGGAAGATGCTGGTGGAGTCGATGGGGCCCTCGGGCGGATCCTGCACCAGGACGCCGGCGAGCAGGGCGAGCGTCACTGCTCCCAATGCCGCCAGCACCCGTTTCGGCGACTTCTGGATGATCCGGGCCTGCCAACCGAACATGCTGTGACGCTAGTTCCGGGGGCGGGCGCGGTGGTGGTGATCAGGCGAAGGCGGACCGCCCGGTGAGCGCCTGGCCGAGGATGAGGGTGTGGATCTCGTGGGTGCCCTCGTAGGTGTAGACCGACTCGAGGTTGTTCATGTGCCTGATCACCGGGTACTCGAGCGTGATGCCGTTGGCGCCCAGCACGCCGCGGGCGCTGCGGGCCACCTCCAGGGCCATGCGCACGTTGTCGAGCTTGCCGACGCTGATCTGCGCGGCACTGAGTTGTCCGGCGTCGCGCAGCCGCCCGAGGTGCAGCGCCAGCAAGGTGCCCCGCTGGACGGCGATCATCATCTCGACCAGCTTCTGCTGGGTGAGTTGAAAGCGACTGATGGGCCCACCGAAGGCGTCGCGCTCGGTCGCGTAGCCCAGCGCCGCCTCATAGCAGGCGCGGGCCGCGCCGACGGCGCCGAAGAGGATTCCGAAGCGGGCTTCGTTTAGGCACGACAGCGGCCCCCGCATGCCGACAACTTCCGGCAGGACCGCGTCGGCGGGCAGGCGCACATCCTCCAGCACCAGTTCAGACGTCACCGAGGCGCGCAGTGAGAGCTTGCGGGGAATGTCGCGAGCACCGAAGCCCGGCACCTCGGTCGGCACGACGAACCCCCGCACGCCGTCGGCGGTCTGCGCCCACACGACCGCGACATGGGCGATCGAGCCGTTCGTGATCCACATCTTGGTGCCGTTGAGGATCCAGTCGGAGCCGTCGCGGCGCGCCCGGGTCCGCATGCTTGCCGGGTCACTGCCGGCGTCGGGCTCGGTCAGGCCGAAGCAGCCGATCGCCTCGCCGGCGGACATGGCGGGCAGCCACTGCCGCCGCTGCTCCTCGCTGCCGAAGGCGCGGATCGGGAACATCGCCAGCGAACCCTGCACGCTCATGAAGCTGCGCACGCCTGAGTCCCCGGCCTCCAGCTCCATGCACGCCAGGCCGTAGTCGGTGGCGCCGGCCCCGGCGCAGCCGTAGCCCTCGAGGTGCATGCCCAGTAGACCCAGAGCACCCAGCTCGGGTCCGATCGTCTCGGCCGGGAAGACCCCCCGCTCGAACCAATCTCCGACCTCTGGCAGGATCCGCTCGGCCACCCAGCGGCGCACCGTGTCCCGCAGCAGCAACTGCTCCTCGTTCAGCAGCGAGTCGATTCCCAGGAAATCGGTTGCCGAGGTCGCCGCGGGCCCGACGCCGTGACGCCCCCCGGATTCGTCGTCGCCCATCTACCAGTTGTTGGAGCGCTCGGCGTAGACGTGGTCGGGCATCCGGTAGGTGATGCCCTCGTCGTCGTATCTCGAACCCGACAGCAGGGTCGTGAAGCTCGTGAAGTTGTTCCGGCGTTCGTACTTCGGGCGGCAGCGCTTCAGGAGCCGGTCGTAGCGGGATTGGAAGCGGAACCAACCCAGCACGCCGAAGCTGGACTGCTTGGGGTAGCGGAGCTTGTCGGCGAGGTCGTGGCCGATCATGGCGCGCGAGACCTTGTAGACGTATTTGGCCAGATTCCGCCGCTCGACCGGATCGTCGATCCCCACAACCAGGGGGGCGGAGTTAACCAGGGCGTTCGCCAGGGCGATGGACGCATCGTCGGGTTCCGGTTCGCACAGCCCGCCCACGGCGAAGAGTCGAAGCGCCTCGGCCTCGTCGCGGTAGAGGATGGAGTCCGGCACTCCCATCAGATGCCCGGAGTAGCGCCAGGTGGCCATGAAGCTGGCCGCCTCCTCGGCGCTGAAGCTGGCTCCGAGGCTTCGAATGTGTACGAGGAGCCTCGCCGAGAACGCCGTGATGGCGTAGCCGACGTGCGCGGCGCTCAGCGGGACCCCCCACGCCGGGGTATCCCAGTCCTCGGAGTTGGCGAGCAGCCGCCTGACGTGGGCGTGCACGAGCCGGATCCGCACCGACAGCTTCCAGCCGTCGCCGTAGCTCTCCATCCCGTCCGGGAAGAAGATCTCCACCATGTGCCGGTTGTTCTGCTGCAGCCGGCGAACCCCCTGGTCGCGCAGGCGTCCCGTGATGAAGAAGGACTGGCTGATGTTCGACGCGAAGCCCTCCACCAAGACGGCCGCCACCATCGAGGCCAGCACCAACTTGGTGTTCCGGTGGAACATACGCACGCCGGGCGCGAGGGCCGGCAGGTCAAGCCAATCGGGCGGCGTCGTGGCGTCCACGAAGAGTTCCCGCACCGCCGGCGGTGCGTCGGGCCAGGTGTCGGAGCCGCTGCTGTTGACGAACGCCGCGATCAGCCGGCTCGACCGCCCGCGGTCCAGCGCGGCGAGCGCCTCGACAGCGGCGTCGGCCACGGGGTCCCCGACCAGGGTGTGCGCCAGATAGTTCTCGACCATCTCGGGCTCGAGAACTCGGGCCCGCGCAACACCCGGGTGGTCGTAGTCGGTGGGGAGTTTCATGCTCGAAGATCGTCCTTGCACAGCGCGTCCTGACGTTACTTCAGGTTTGCCGTGTATTGCCGCGACGACAGATCTTCTACCAGTTGCTCGCCACGTATTTGCGTTCGAGGTACTCCTCGATCCCCTCGAAGCCTCCCTCGCGGCCAATGCCGCTCTCCTTGACACCCCCGAACGGGGCCGACGCATCGGAGATGATGCCCCTGTTCACGGCGACCATGCCCGCATCGAGTTGCTCGCCGACGGTCAGACCATGGCCCATGTCGCCGCTCATGACGTAGGCGATCAACCCGGCGTCGGTGTCGTTGGCCATCTCGATCGCGCGGGCCTCATCCCGGAAGCGCACCAGGGGCGCCACCGGCCCGAAGATCTCCCTGGCCAGGATGGGCGCGTCCGGCTCGACGTCGGCCAGCACGGTCGGCTCGTAGAAATAGCCGCCGCAGTCCGGCGCCCGCCCGCCGGTCACCACCTTGGCGCCGCGGTCCACGGCTGAGGTCACAAGACCGGCCACCTTCTCGCGCTCGCGGGTGCTGATCAGCGCGCCGACCTGGGCGTCGGGCTGCCGGTCATAACCGACGGTGAGGCCGGCCATGCGGGCGCTGAGCGCCTCGGTGAAGTCGTCGGCGACCCTCTCGTGCACGTACAGCCGGTTCGGAGCAACGCACGTGGCGCCGGTGTTGCGCATCTTGGCGGCGATGGCGGCCTCGGTGGCCACCTCCACGTCGGCGTCGGCCAGCACCACGAACGGGGCGTTGCCGCCCAACTCCATGCTGGTTCGCAGCACCCGGTCGGCGGCGAGGCGCAGCAGGTGCTTGCCGACCGCTATCGAGCCGGTGAAGGACACCTTGTGCACGGCCCGGTGCGCCAGCATCGCCACCGTGGCCTCATTCGGCGGTTCGGGGAGCACCAGGTTGACCACGCCCACCGGTGTGCCGCAGCGTTCCATCAGATCGGCGATGTAATAGGCGGTCAGCGGTGTGGCCGGTGCCGGTTTCACGATGGTGGTGCATCCCGCAGCGAGCGCCGGTGCGATCTTTCGTACCGGCATGGCGGCGGGGAAGTTCCAGGGCGTGATCTGCAGGGAGACCCCCACCGGCTCGGGCAGCACGATGATGCGCTTGTCGCCCATCGGCGCGCGGCGCACCTCCCCGGCGATGCGCACCGCCTCCTCGCTGAACCAGCGGAAGAAGTCGGCCGCGTACGCCACCTCACCGAGGGCCTCGGCCATGGGCTTGCCGTTCTCGAGTTGCAGCAGCGCGGCGATCTGGGCCTGTTCGGCCATCATCGTCTCGTAGCAGCGACGCAAGATCTCGGCCCGCTCGCGCGGCGGCGCGGCCGCCCAGCCGCCGGCCGCCTGTTCCGCCGTCTCCACGGCCGCCAGGCAGTCATCCACCATGGACGTGGCGACGCCGGCGATCAGGTCGCCTGTGGTCGGATCGAACACGTCCAGCTTGCCGTTGGCATGCGGGGCGTCACCGTCGAGGAGCAACTCCCCGAGCTGATTCAGCGCATCGATCATGGTCGCTTCCTTCCTGCATCTCTCTTCGCTGATCCTGCCAGACCCGGGCGGGCTCTCCAACCCGCCCGCTTGCCGCTGCGCGCCTGTAGGCGGACGGCGTCTCCTAGACGAACTCCACGATGGACGGCCGCTGCAGTTCGTACCACCCCGAGCCGAAGACCAGCCCGTCGTGACCGACGACCCAGGAGTGTTTCAGTTCCCGGAACCCGGTGTGCGGGTTGAGGTAGACGTAGTCGATCCACATCCCCTCGGAGGTCGCCTCCAGCATCAAGAGACCGAAGCGGTTGCCGTCCACGTCGACGCCGAAGCTGGTGTGCACGTCCCTGCCCAGGAGATCCTGGTTGAGATGTGCGACGAGGACGCCGTCCTCGTCGAGGATGAACAGGTAGTTCTGGCCGTCGGCGCTGTCCGGGGAGTTGTAGTGGTCGATGGTGGCCTGGCGCCCCTCGGAGTCGTAGAAGTCCAGAGCCTCCTGAACGAAGGCGACGGTTTCCGCCGGCTGCTGGGGCACTCCGACGGTGACCGGGTCGGGACCGTCGCCCCGCGATGACGATTCCCGGAGGGGCGAAAACAGGGCGATCAGAGCGACGATCAACGCGGCGACGGCGATCCCGCTTGCGATCGCGGTGTTTTGGAAGATCCTGAGCATCACGGCTTCTCCCTGTGGTGGAGCTGATGGGACTCGAACCCACGACCCCTTGCTTGCAAAGCAAGTGCTCTAGCCAACTGAGCTACAGCCCCGCCGGGGCCCCGCAGAACGCCGGGGCCGCGACGGATCAGGCTAGCAACGGCCGCTGGAACCCCTCCCGACCGGGGTCCTTCAGGCGACGGCGGCATGGACGAGTCCGTCCGCGGCCCACTAGGAGTCGAAGCGATGGTTCGCGTGAGCAGAAAGAAAGTACACTGTCCGAGTTGCCCGACCCTCACACGACGGGGGCAGTGGGATGGTGTACGGAGAACAACTCTGATGAGTTCCGCCACAGGCGCCGCCGCGCCGACCAAAACGCTAAGTCTGGTCGACGAGTTCCTCCTGACGCTCCTCAACGAGGAGGCCGGCTATTTCCATCAGGTACCCGGCTGGGATCTGAACTGCGCGGTCGTCGGCGCCGCGCTGGGGGAGTTGTCGTTGCGATCGCGCATCGACACCGACGTCGAATCTCTGATCCTCCTGGACGAGACACCGACGGGCGATCCCGCCCTCGATCCCATCCTGGAGAAGATTGCAGCCGAGCCGGTTCGACACAACGCCCAGTACTGGGTCGAACGGCTGGCGATCCGCGGCGAGTCGATCATCGACGCGACCCTGGAACGGCTGGTGTTGCTCAAGGTGCTGGAACACCACGACGGCGGGTTCTGGACACTGGCTCGTGCGGGCTGGCAGGCGAACCTCCGCGGTCAGGCCGATGATGAGACAGCCGCCGAGTTCGTCAAGACCCGTATCAGCAGGGCCATATTCGGAGAGGAGCTTCCCGATCCGGGCGATGCGATCATCATCAGCCTCACCAATGCGTGCGACGTCCTGCGCCTCATATTCCAACTCGACGACGAAGCCGCGGCGCGCGTCGAGCAACTCTGCAAAATCGATTTGATCGGCCGGGCGATCGCCGATGCGATCACGGACAGCGTTGCCGGCCCCTTGCTCCGACGGTCCACTTTCGCCAAGGCGATCCCCGTTGTGTCGCTCCTCAAGCTGCTGCGCAACCGGCATGTGCGCAGTGGGAACCTGCCGGCACTCTTTGCGAGTCTCGCCGGGGAGTACGGGCCGGTGTTCCAGATCAAGGTGCCGTTCGTTCAACGCATGATCTTCCTCTGCGGGCCCCGGACGAATCGCTGGGTGCATCGTCACGGGCGCATGTACCTGCGAGCCCGGGACTATCTGGAGGAGTTCGAGAAGGTCTACGGCGGGTCGGGAATCCTGCCCACCCTCGACGGGGCCGATCACTTCCGCTATCGCAAGACCATCCAGCCGGCGTACTCCCGCACCAGGCTCGAGGCCGAGTTGAGCACGTTCTGCGGCCATGCGCGCCGGCACATGGCGACCTGGAGCGTCGGCGAGAGCCGCTCCGCCGTGCCCATGTGCAGGAAGCTGGTCAACTCGGAAATGTCGCCGCTGGCGGTCAGCATCGATTCGCAGGATGTCGTCGACGATCTGCACAAGTTCAAGGAACGGGCGCTCAAGACCCACATCGGCCGGACCATGCCCAAATTCATGCTGCAGACCCCGGCCATGAAGCGTCGGGCGAGACTGATCGACGAGGTGGTCGAGCGGGTTCAGCGAGTCCACACGCCCGCCCAGCGCGCCGGCTGCCCCCGTGACCTCGCCGACGATCTATTGACCATGCACGCCAACGATTGCCAGCTGCTCCCGGAGTCGAATCTGCGTTTCGTGCTGTCGGCGCCGCTGATCGCCAGCATGTACGTGGGCGATCAGCTCAGCTTCATCCTCCACGCGATGCTGTCGCGGCCGGAGCTCTACGACCAGGTCCGCGCCGAGGCGGACGCCCTGTTCGCGGACGGCGATCCTGACCACGAGACCGTCAACGGGCCCGCCACCGACGTGACGCGCCGCGTCATCATGGAGTCCATGCGCATGTACCCGATCGTTCCGATGTCGATACGGAACGTGATGAACGCCACCGTCGTCGAGGGCTACGAACTGCCCGAGGGCGCACGGGTCTTCATCGTCCAGACGGCCACGCACTACATGGGCGATCTCTTCCCCGACCCGTTCAAGTTCGACATCGACCGCTACAAGCCGCCGCGCAAGGAACACCTCGGAATCGGGTACTCCCCCTACGGGCTGGGCACGCACGTCTGTCTCGGTTCTCGCTGGACCGAGATGCAGTTGGCGCTCAACCTGCTGTTGATCGTCCACCACTTCACCCTCGAGATCGCCCCGAAGAACTACAAGTTCAAGATCGACCCGGTCCCGTCGATGTCGCCGAGCAAGAAGCTGAAGTTCAAGATCGTCGAGCGGCGGCACGAATTGCCCGTCTGAGGGCGCCGCACCCCCGCCGAGGCGGGTCTGCTCACCACGCCGCTACGTGGCGCCCTCCTCCTCGTGGCGGCGCTGGATCTCCTCGGCGGCCACGTCGAGGTCGTCCCACAGGCGCTGCACCGTCGAGCGGAGGCGCGCGTTCTCGTAGGCGCCCCAGACGGTCATGGCCGGCGGCACCACCAGGATGGCGACCAGCAGCGAGTAGGCGATCGTGATCGCCGCGGTGATGCCGAACTGCTGGGTCCCCGCGACCGGCGAGAACACCAGCACGCCGAACCCGAAGGCCGTCGTCAGCGCGGATCCCAGCAGCGCCGAGCCAGTGGTGGCGAGCGTCCGGATCGCGGCCTTCTCCGGGTTGCGCACCCGGGAGAACTCCTCGCGGTAGCGATGGATCACGTGGATGGTGTAGTCCACGCCGATACCGATGGATAGCGCCGTGATGATCGAGGTGATCAGTGTGTAGGGGATGCCCAGCAGGGCCATCGTGCCCAGTACCCAGATGAGCACTAGCACGATCGGTCCGACCGCGATGATCCCCAGCGTGGGCCGGCGCAGCGTCACCCAGAAGAAGAGGGCGAGGATGCCGAGGGCGATGGCGATGGTCGTGCTGATCGCCTCGGTCTGCCGGGCCGTGATCTGGTCGGTGACCTCGACGGCCAGGATGGCCTCCGACGTGGCCGTGATGGCGTCGTCATCGCCGGACCAGAGCGCCTCGATGTCCTCCTGGATCACGGCGGTCGCCGCCGGATCGTCCGTGTAGCTCGAGAACTGGAGCAGGAGCGCATCAGTGCCGTCCCGGTTGTTGACCAGGGCGCGCCCGAGGGCGGGTTCCCTCTCCCCGAGCCTGTCCAGGAGTTCCTGCATCAGCACCGGATCCAGTTGCACCTCCGCCGCGGCCTCGTAGTAGAGCGCGGCGAGTTCCGGGTCGTAGTTGTCGCCGGGCTCGCCGCTGTCGTGGGTCCAGTCGGCCACGAGCGACTCGTACGATGCCTCCAGCGGTCCCGCCGCCGCCGCCGGGCGGCGCTGCTCGTCCGCGAAGGCGGCCTCCAGATCCTGCAGGTTGAGGAGCGTGCGGGTCTCGGTGGCCTCGGCCGTCACGAGCACGCTGGCCAGTTGCGTCGAGCCGCCGACGGCCGCGTCGAGCGTCTCCAGGTCGTTCAGCGCGGTCCCGCCCCGGGGCAGGATGTCGCGGATGGTGAACTCCGACTTGAGTCCGGTGGCCGAGAAACCCATCCAGATCGTTATGCCGACCACGGCGATGAGGTAGGGCGCGGGACGGCGCGCCACCCCTGCCCCGATGACTTCCGCCGCCCGTCCGATGCCGGGCAGCGCCGCGGAGATCGGGCGGGGCTCCTTGAGCTTGCCGCGTGCCTCGCGGCGCCGGTCGATGATCGTCCGCCCGGCCGGAATCAGCGTCAGCATCACGAGCAGGCTCAGTCCCACGCCGAGGCCCGCAATGATGCCGAAGTCGGCGATCGTCGATATCGGTGAGAACAGGTTGGCCAGGAAGCTGGCGATCGTCGTGACGGCGGCCAGCACCAGCGGTACGGCGACGTTTCGCAGCCCCGTCCGGATCGCCTGCAGCACGGGGAGACCCTCGGTGCGCTGCTCGCGGTAGTGCGAGATGGCCTGGATGGCGTAGTCCACCGTGAGGCTGATCATGATGATCGGCACCATCGTCGAGAGCGAGCTCGGCGGACCGATCCACCCCAGCGCCTCCGGCCCGAGCCAGCCCTCGAGCCCGACGATCCAGATCACCGAGAACAGGAGTCCCGCCAGCGTGAGCAGCAGATCCGAGAGCGTCCGCATGAAGAGCATGATCAGCGCCGCGATCAGCAGCAGCGCGATCCCGATCAGCGGCACCATCCCCGACTCGGTGGCCTCCGTGTACTCGTCCTCGACGACCGCCGTCGAGACGCTGGTCACCCGCAGCGGGCCCTCGGCGGCCAGCGCCAGATCGTCGATCCGCCGTTCGATGTCGAGGACTCGTTCGTCGCCCGTGTCGAGCAGGCGGATGTTGGCGATCCCGACCGGGGTGCCGTCCGTGTCGTTGCCGGTCAGGGCGTTGAGCGCCGCACCGATCTCCGGGAGGCCGCGCACCGAGTCGATCTCCGCCTGTGTGATCGACGAGAGGTCGTCGGTGCCGAGTACGAACCCCACCAGCGAACTGGGCGCCACGATCGGATCGGACGGCGCCAGGAGCGGCGCCACGCCCGGCTCGGCGAGGATGTCGTCGAGGAGGGCGTCCATCTGGGAGAGCCCGCCGGGTGTGAGCACCTCGCCGCGGAAGACCAGCGTCACGGTATTCACATCGCTGTGATCCCCGAAGAGTTCGTCGATGTCGGCCACCGCTTCGGCGACGGCGTTGCCGGGCGGGAGCAGTGCCACCGACGCCCCCTCCGTCGGGGGCGCCCGTCGCGTCGCCCCCATGGCCAGCACAACAGTGATGAGTACTAGGACACCGATCGTGATCCACGGGCGGGCCGTGACTAACCGGCTGAACCTATCCAGCAGGCGGTTCATGCCAGACGACTGTACCTGACGCCCGTTGAAGCCCCGGGACACACCGCGGGACCGGTCGTCTACGACATAACGCGTACTATGGGCGGGTCCGGCTACTGCAGCTGGGACTCGCGGGCCTTCTCGCGGGCCTCGTGATCACCCTTGTCGTTGTGGTTACCACCGGGCGGGGCGGGGTAGAACTGGCGGCAATAGGCCCGGTACCGCATGATCTCGCCGTCGGAACGGGCCAGGCGCGGGCGGCGCAGGTGCTGCTTGCGGCTCCAGATCTTCACGTCCTGCAGGACGTCCCGCTTCTGCATGGGAGTCAGAATCCGGTTCATGACGCGCGCACGCAGCGGGACCGGGAGGAATCCCAGGCCTGCGATCCGGCGCTTCGGGTCGCTCATCCCCCCCACCTGCGTGACCAGCGACAAGTCGATGAGTTCTCCGTCGACCGGCGTCGCCAGGACCCAGAAGCGCATGTCGAAGGGCGTCGAGTGCTCGCGGACCTCGACGAACGAGCAGCCGAGCCCCCAGACGTGGGTGGTGGCGGTCATATTGAGCGTCAAGTACGGGAATCCTGCGATCGTGCGCTTGCTCGCGAAGTCGAACCGGCTCAGGAGACAGTGCCCGTCCACGGACACAGGCTTGATGCGACTCACGTTGTGGTAGCCGTGGACGTAGCGGAAGTGGGCCAGGTCGACGGCGTTCTCGGCCGTCTCCTGAGGATGGCCGGGAAAGCGGAGGGTCTGGATGCTGAGGCTGCTCCAGCCGGTCTGGTCCAGCGGGTCGGGGTGCAGGTTCCATTGCGGCGGCCGTCCTCCGATTCCCCACCAGGCGAAGATGAGGCCTAGGACTTCGGTCGTCTCGAAGACCCGCAGTCGGGCGGCCTTCGGTGCGGGCGCGAAGGGAGTGGCCACGCACTGGCCGCCGGTGTCGTACTCGAAGCCGTGGAACGGGCAGACGAGCCGGCCGTCGCAGACACGCCCGCCCGCTTCGGGCCCCAGATCCGCGCCGAGGTGCGGGCAATGGGACTCGGCTACGCAGATGCGTCCGTCGTCGTCGCACCAGATGATGATGCTCTCGCCCATCCAGGTCTTCTGTATGAGCTTCGCCTTCTCCACGGCTCGTCGGCTCGCGAGGAAGTACCAGCCCTCGGGGAAAGGAGGTGGCGACAGGGCGTTGGCGGGCTCGGTGGGCCGGATTGACATCGTTGGCATCCCTCGCGAAGAATACCGGCTTTAGTGATCCCGTACTCCGACGTGCGAGCAGGTCGTTGATGGCGCCCGGCGGGCTCGCCGGTTCCCTGCGCGCCGCGTATCGAGACCGGGATGTCCCGGCAGTCGTGGCGGACATCGAGAGCTGGATCGAGCGTTCCAGCGCCGGCCACGCGGATTCCCCAGCCTACGATCACACCACAACAGTCAATGACTATTACGACCTCTGCAACAGATTCATGTTGTTCGGCTGGAGTGAATCGTTGCAGTTTGCGCCCTTGGCGCACGACGAGACGTTGGCGCAGGCCATTGCTCGGCACCAGCGGGTGATGATCGACAAGCTGAGGCTTCAGGAGGGGATGCAGGTTGTCGATGTGGGGTGCGGATTCGGCGCACTGATGCGCCGTCTTGCAGCGGAGGCAGGCGTCAGCGTGGTTGGTATCAACAACAACGATCACCAACTCGAGCAGGTCAGAGTTCGCAATCGCGAAGCCGGCCTGGATGGGAAGGTGGACTGCCTCAAGTCCAACATCATGGATATGAGCAGCATCGAGGCTGCCTCATTCGACAGGGGCTATGCCATTGAGTCGACGTGCTATGCCCCCGACCGGGTGGAGGCATTCGCGGAGATCTTCCGCCTCCTGCGGCCCGGCGCGCTGTTCTGGGGCCAGGAAATGTGCCTGACCGACGATTTCGATCCGACCTCCACCGAACACCAGTCCATCAAGCAGGACCTCATGCGGTACATCGTGTTGAAGGAGATCCCCACCTTCGCAGATGTCAATCAGGCGCTCGAGTCGGCCGGATTCGAGGTTCTGGAGGCCACGGACAGGAATGTCGGCGAGGTTCCCTGGTACGCGCCCATGGAGGGCCGCTACGGGGGTTGGCACCGTGCGCTCGTCCGCGTCCCGGCGGGCCGCAGAGCCGTTCAGGAAGTGATCAGGTTGGCGGAGATCGTGCGAGTCTTCCCGCGGGGTTCGGCCAAGGTCATCGGCCTCATGAATCGATCGGCTGAGGCGTATGTCAGCGGGGGGAAGGCAGGGATCTTCACGCCCTTGTACTGCTTCCTGGCCCGGAAGCCGGCCTACGAGGCTGCTGAGTAATGCTCCCGACGCCCCGACACGTCATTCCGGCGCAGGCCGGAATCCAGGACCTGGCCAGCCGACCGGCGCTGCCCGTGGATTACTCAGCACGGTCCTAGGAGGCTGCTGCGCCACGCGTTCCGTGCGCCGTCGCCGTGGCCCGCAGCCCCTAACGTGGCGTCGTGTTCGTGCGGCGTGTCTGCATCGTGCTGGTTGGGTTCGTGTTCCTGGCCGCCGCCTGTTCGGGAGCCGATGAGCAGCCGGCCGGTCGCGCCGCGCCGTCGGCTGAGCCGGGGGCCGGGGGCGGTGACATGCCGGCTCCCCCCGCTGCTGATCCGCCGCCCGCCGCAGGCTCGGATTCGGAGGACGTGCCCGCCCCCGATGCAGCGCCTGACCCCGACGGCTCCGATCCGGTCGCCATCCCGGCCCCGCCGGCCGGTGGCGCCGAGGATGTCGTCGAGTTGGAGCCGGCCAACGGCGCCGGATCGGTCGCCGAGGTGCAGGAGACCGCTGACGGCCCCCCGGAGCCGGATGGAGCCGGCTTGCACCCGATCGAAAGCGCCACCCTGCGAAACTTCCGCGGTTACGAGTTCCCGCCCTCGCCCGAGGTGCCGGTCGGCCCACTCGGGCAGACGGCGGCCGGCGACCTCGAGACCGTCTGGTCCACCATGACCACCGAGGTCGACCTCGCCGCGCTCAGTGCGCTCGGCGAGTCCGGGGATGCCCGGCTGGGCTGGATCCTCTCCGACCTCCTCCGGTTCTTCTACTACGGCGAGGTCCACGAGGCGGCGGTGTCCACCTTCGAGACCTTGACGGGTGTGAGCCTGGCCGATGACCCCGTGGCAGCCCGCAGCCCGTGGCAATCGGTCACCGATCACCTGATCGCCTGGGATCTGCCCGCCTTCGAGGGTTACGTCGACTACAAGGAGCGGCTGTTCACGCTGGTGGAGCCGGGCTGGCAGCCATTCTTCGACGATCGTGACGCCAACATCGACTGGCGACTCGTGAGTTGGGGGGGCGTGCGGATCGACGACCGCCCGCTCGGCGACCCGGAGCGGTGTGTCCGGGGCTGCATCCCGGCCCGCGACGACCCCCCGGTCACCGACGCCGCCGGAGGCGCCTGGTATCCCGACGACCGCGTCGTCTTCGCCGTCGTGATCGGCGGCGAAGCCCGGGCATACCCGAAGAACTTCATGGAAATCCACGAGATGGTCAACGACACGCTCGGCGGGCGCCGGATCGGCTTCCCCTACTGCACGCTGTGCGGCTCCGCCCAGGCCTATTTCACCGACGACGTTCCCCCCGGCGTCGAGACGCCCGTGCTCAGGACCTCCGGGCTGCTCTCACGGTCGAACAAGGTCATGTACGACCTCGTTACCAAGTCGGTGTTCGACACATTCACCGGCGAGGCGGTCTCGGGTCCGCTCCGCGAGAAGGGAGTGGTCCTGAACCAGGCGACCGTCGTTACCACCACCTGGGGTGAGTGGAAGGCTGCACACCCGGAGACGACGATCGTCGCCCGGGACGGCGGGATCGGCCACAACTACCCCCTCGACCCACTGCGCGGCCGGGACGATGACGGGCCCATCTTCCCGATCGGTGACCTGGACGGGCGCCTGACCGTGCACGAACAGGTCTTCGGCGTGGTCCTCGACGACGGCACCCCCGTCGCCTTCCCGGTGGACGCAGCGGTCGCCGCGCTCGAGTCCGGCCGAACGGTGGAACTTGCCGGCGTCAGCCTCCGCCTCGACGGAGGCGGCGTGCGCGCCGTCGACGCCGCCGGCGTCGAGATCGAAGGCCATCAGGCGTTCTGGTTCGCCTGGAGCCAATTCAGGCCCGACACGCTCCTCTGGGAGCCCTGAGCCCCACCGACCGCGCCTGCGTCAGCCTGGGCCGACTAACGGGCGGTGCCCCGCGCCGCCGCCGTTGCCGCGCCCCCCGCGGCGGCTCGACTCAGGCGGCGAGGGGGCGGCCGAAGGGGAGTTCGTCGCGCCAGGTGGCCAGGAAGCTCTCGGCGTGGTGGCAGGCGCCCAGGAAGGCGCCCTCGGGGTGGCCGGCGGTCTCCCGCACCAGGCTCGCGATGGCCTCGGTTGCGGCGGTCTCGATCGCCTCGGCGGTGACGCAGTCGCCTTCGAGGCCGATCAGCTCGGCGGGCCAGGCGGCGAATAGCGGCCCGGCGAGGCAGACGAAGTCGGCCAGTACCACCGACCCGGCCGCCTGCAGGATCACCAGCGCCCGTGTCGTGAACGGGATCGGGTGCAGGCAGGCAACCAGCGACGCGTTCAGGCCCGCAGCGATGTTGTGGTCGAGAACGCCCATCTTGGAGCCCACCAGCAGGATGTCGCCGGCTGCGCCCCACACGTCGCCGGGGTCCGAGCAGGCGCCGTCCAAGTGCTCCACGAAGCCGGGACCATGGGCCGTCCACGCCGCACCGATTGCGGCGGCATCGAGGCCTGGGCCGTCGGAGGCTGCGCAGAAGCCCTTCTCGGAGGCGACCCCCGCAAGCACCGCCCCCTGTGCGGCCGCGGTGGCGGCGGCCGCCACACCGGCGGGACCGCAACCCTCGATCACGATCCGGCGTCCCTCCAGGCCGTCCAGTGCCGCGGACGCGGCGGCAACCGCACCGCTGCCGGCCAGACGCTCGCTGAGGCTGATCCCGCCGGTGGTGCTGAGACGGATCGGGTGGCGCGGATCATGGGCCTGGAGCGGCGCCAGATCGGCGGCTGTCAGGCCCTTGCCCGGGTCGGGGAGGAACTCGCCGGCCGTCACCCAGGGTTCGCTCTCCGCCAGGAAGGCCTCAACGGCGCCGTCGCGACCATCGGGTCGGGCGTTGATCCCCCCCGACGCTCCCGAGCGCTGCATGCCGACGCTGGCGAAGGTGTAGGTGGCCGAGCGGGCCATCTCCCGGGCGCCGCTCGGGAGGATCTTCGGCGCCAACCGCATGAGTCCGGCGGAGCCCGGGGCGCCGTCGAGGTCGACGACGACGAAACCGTCGGTGCCGGAGAGCTTGCGCATGCCCATCGACAGGACCGGTGTGCCTAGCCGTCGGGATCAGCGGCAGAGGCCGCCTCCGGCGTGTCGGACTCGGTGGCGAGATCCTCCAGACCGGCGACGATCTCGGTCACCTGGGTCTCCGCTGCGACGAGGCGCTCGCGGCAGAAGCGGAGCAACTCGGCCGCCCGGTCCACGTGGGAGGCGAGGGCGTCAACGTCCACGTCGGGGGCCTCGAGGGCGTCGAGGATCTTCTGCAACTCGGCCAGGGCGGCGGCGTAACCGTCGGAGGGAGCCTGCGGGGGGGTGCTCTCAGTCATGGTCGTTCCCGGTTCGTCTCGGAGGGCGTGACCGCGTCGGCGGTGCTGGTGACCGTCCCGTCGCTCATCCGGGTTCGCAGGGTAGCGCCGGGCCTGATGCCGGCGACCGATCGCAGCAGGTGTCCCTCACCGTCGGTGGTGATGCTCCAACCCCGCTCCAGAGCCCGCTGCGGGTCGTAGGCGTGCGCCTGCGCCTCGAGCGCGTCGAGTCGCAAGCGGGCGCGCTCGCTGCAGTGGCGCGCCGCCCGGTCGATGGCCAGGGCGAGTCGTCGCACGTCGTTGCGAGCGGTCCGGCAGGAGGCCGCAACGGCGGCGCCGGTCCGCCGACCGGCGGCGTCGAGCAGGCGACGGTCCGCCGCCAACCGGGCGGTGGCGGCACCTTCGATGCCCCGCCAGAGGGCCAGGGCGGCTCGGTCGAACTGCCCGGCGCGCTCCACGAGCGCAGCCGCGCAGGCGGTGGGGGTGTTGCAGGCGTTGTGGGCCACGACGTCGGCCACCGAGCGGTCGATCTCGTGGCCGATGCCGGTCAGCACCGGCACCGAGCGCGCCGTCACCGCATGCGCCACCGCCTCGCTGTCGAACGGCGCCAGTTCGGTGCGGGCGCCGCCGCCCCGCACGAGTGCGATCACCTCGGCGCCGTGCTGCTCGGCCAGCGCCAGCGCCGCGGCGATCCTCTGCTCGCTGCCGAAGCCCTGCACGGGAGTGTCGACGACGAGTATCTCCCAGCCGATCCCGCTGGCCGTCAGAACGTGGCGGAAGTCGGCCTCGGCCGCGCTGCCGGCGCTGGTCACCAGGCCCACCCGCAGCGGCAGCGTCGGCAACGGGAGAGCCCTGTTGCGCTCCAGCAGGCCGGCCGCCTTCAACTCGGCCAGCAGCCGGTCCCGCTCGTCGGCCAGCCTGCTGAGCGTGTAGGCGGGGTCGATGGCCTTCATCTGGAGTTGCAGCTGTCCCCGGGCCTTGTAGATCGAGACCTGGCCGCGGACTCGCACCTCCACCCCGTCGACCATCTGCCCGGCCGCCCCGGGGCCGAGAATCCGGTTCACGATCTTCCGGTACCAGTCGAACAGCACGACGGGCAGCACGGCCTCGGGCGACCTCTCCGCCGGTGCCGGCGTCACCAGATCGAAATAGACGTGGCCCTTGCGGGACTTGCTGAGGTTGCGGATCTGGCCCCTGATCCAGATCTCATCGGGAAGTGCAGCCTCGACCGCCACCGTCAACTCGCCGAGCAGCTCGGCCACCTCGTAGGTGGTGGTGTCGTCGCCGCGCGTCGTCGATCCGTCGGCGCTGATCACAGGGCGCCCTCGGAGCGAACCAGCGTGCGGTAGAGGTTGGCGTAGAGCCCGCCGGCTGCGAGCAGGTCATCGTGGCGGCCCTGCTCCACCAGGCGACCCTCGTCCAGCACGACGATCCGGTCGGCCGAGGTGATCGTGGAGAGACGGTGGGCGATGACGAACGACGTTCGACCACCCAGCGCCGCCGCCAGCGCCTCCTGGACGGCCGCCTCGTTCTCGCTGTCGAGATGGCTGGTGGCCTCGTCCAGGATGACGATGGCCGGGTCTTTCAGCAGCATGCGGGCGATGGCGAGGCGCTGCTTCTCGCCGCCGGAGAGGCGGTAGCCGCGCTCACCCACCAGCGTGTCGAATCCCTGTGGCAGGCCTTCGATCAAATCCAGGATCCCGGCGGCCCGGCAGGCGGCGGCGATCTCTTCACGGTCGGCGTCGGGTCGGGCGTAGCGCAGGTTCGCCTCCACCGTGTCGTGGAACAGATGCGGATCCTGCGGCACGACGCCGACGGCGGCCCGCAGTGACTCGCCGGTGACGTCGCGCAGGTTGTGGCCGTCGACGGCGATGGTGCCCTCGTCAGGGTCGTAGAGCCGTAGCAGCAGAGCCGTCAGCGTCGTCTTGCCGGCGCCGGACGGTCCCACCAGCGCCACCAACTCGCCCGGGGACACATCGAGGCTCACGCCGTCCAGCGCCGGGCCGGCGGGCTTGTCGCCGTCGGTCGGCCGATCGGGTGCGGCGGGGGTCAGCGACGCCAGAGCGGCCGTGTCGGTGGGAGGGTAGGTGAACCGCACGTCCCGGAACTCCACCCGGCCCCGGGGGCGCCGCAGGGTGCCGGCTCCGGGCCGGTCCGGCACGGCGTTCGGCGTGTCCAGCACCTCGAAGACCCGCTCGAAGGACACGATCGCCGTCATGATGTCGACACGGGCGTTGGTGAGGCTCGTGAGGGGCATGTAGATGCGGATCACGAGCAGGCCCATGGCAGCGAGGGTGCCGATCGTGACCGAACCCGAGATCGCCAGGTGGCCACCGACCCAGTAGACCGCGGCCGTTCCCACGGCCCCCAGCAAAGTCAGGGCGATGAAGAACACCCGGGCGTACATGGCGGTGCGCACGCCCAGGTCCCGCACTTTCCCGGCCCTGTCGGCGAACGCCTCCCGCTCGCCGTCGTGGCGCCCGAACAGCTTCACCAGCAGCGCGCCCGCCACGCCCAGCCGCTCGGTCATGAGCGTGTTCATGTCGGCGTTGTGCTCCATCTGCTGCCGCGTCAGCGCCTGCAGCCGCCGCCCGACGCGCTTGGCGGGGATCACGAACACCGGCAGCAGCGCCAGGGCCAGCAGCGTGAGCCGCCAGTCCAGGATGATGAACATCGTCAGCAGTGTGATCAGCAGAATGCAGAGGTTCGAGACCAGTTGTCCGAGCGTGCCGGTCATGGCCCGCTGGGCGCCGATGACGTCGTTGTTGAGGCGGCTGATCAGCGCGCCGGTCTGCACGCTGGTGAAGAACGACACCCCCATGCGCTGGACGTGGTCGTACAGGGCCACCCGCAGGTCGAAGATGAGCCCCTCGCCGATGCGCGCCGACCACCAGCGCTCGCCGAAGGCCAGCAGCGCCTCGGCGAAGGCGGCCGCCAGGATCAATCCCGCCAGCAGGTTCACGTAGCCCCGGTCGGAGTTGACGATGGCGTCGTCGATGATCTCCCGGAAAAGCAGCGCCGGCACCTGGCTCAACAGGGCGCCGAGCAGGATGGCGATCACGAACAGCGTGATCATGCGCTTGTACGGAGCGGCGAAACCCAGCACCCGCCGTACCACGGCGCGGTCCAGGTTGCGCCCCTTCACCGCCTCGGCGTCGCGCCCCAGAGCCGCGTGCAGCCCCCAGTCCATGCCGTCAGGCTAGGGAGCCGATCGACGGGCCGATCGCGCCCGCCGAGCCGGTGCGGCTCAGCCGGTCGAGGCTGCGCGCTCCTCGGCCACGCCGGCGATGGCGGCGATCACCCTGCCGTAGCCGGTGCAACGGCACAGGTTGCCCGAGATGGCCTCGCGGATCTCCAATTCCGTCGGTTCCGGGTTGACCGACAGTAGGTGGTCGGCGGCCACGATCAGGCCAGGGGTGCAGAAGCCGCACTGCACGGCACCGTGGTCCACGAACGCCTGCTGGACATCGGTCAACTCGCCGTCGTCGCCGAGTCCCTCCACGGTCACGATGTCCCGCCCGACCGCGGCGGCGGCCAGCATCATGCAGGAGCACACCGGCAGGCCATCGGCCAGCACGGTGCAGGATCCGCACTCGCCCTGGTCGCAGGCGTTCTTGGTGCCGGGCAGGCCGAGACGTTCCCTGAGCACGTAGAGCAGGCTCTCGCCGAGCCAGGCATCGGCGACGTCGCGATCGCTGCCGTTGACATGCAGCGTGTAGTGCAGCGTGGCCTCGCCGGCGACGCTTCGATCCTCGCTCATGAGAGCACTCTCGCCAGTGCGCGGCGCGCCATGACGGCCACGGCATGGCGGCGGTAATCGGCGGTGCTGCGGTGATCGTCGATGGGGACGGAGGCCGCTGCCGCCAACTCGCCGAAGCGAGTCAGGACGTCGTCGAGGGGAACCTCGGGTGCGTCCCAGTCGACCACGCCGGCAATCCACTCCTCGGCTTCGGTGGCGCGCACGGGCACCGGGGCCACCGACCCCAGCGCAAGGTGCACACTGCGCCGGGCGCGGTCCAGCACCAGCGCCACCGTGGCCACCGAGATGACCATGGCGTTGCGGGTGCCGACTTTCAGGAACTCCTGCGGGCCGTCGACCACCGGCACGGTCACGCTGCGGATCACCTCGTCGGGTGCCAGCGTGTTCTGCTTGGGGCCCACGATCAACTCGTCGAGGCCAACCTCCCGGGTGCCGCGCACCGAACAGATGGTGATGCGGGCGTCCAGAGCCGCCAGCGGGGGCAGCGTGTCGCCGGCCGGCGACGCCGTCGCCAGATTGCCGCCGAGCGTGCCGGCGTTGCGGATCTGGGGCGACCCGACGGTCCTGGCCGCCTGCGCCAGTGCCGGAACGTAGGCCGCGAAGAGCGGATGCTCCATCTCGGCGTAAGTCATCGCCGCACCCAACTCCACGCGGCCGTTGTGCCGCCGCCAGCCGGTCAACTCCGGAACCCTGTCGATGACGACCACCGAGCTCGGGCGCCGGTGGTTGTAGTTGACCTCCACCATGAAGTCGGTCCCACCGGCCAGCAGGCTGGTCGCCGGATCGGCCGCCAGCAGGCTGCACACCTCCTCGAGGGACTCGGCGACGCGCACACTCATTGCACCATGATGCCCGTCACGATGACCCGACGCACGTCTGGCGCCGAATTCGCGGCGCGTTCGGATGTTCTCAGGCGTCCGTATTTGGCCGGATATGCCGGGTGGTATTATTCGGCTCCCGTTCCGGCAGCGGTAGCGGGTCGCATACGGACGGTCCCGCGCCCGGCACCGGCGGCGGGTGGTAGATCGGAGACGTCATGGACAACGTCGTGCGGGCAGCTCTGGTGCAGCAGTCCTGGACGGGAGACGCCGACTCGATGGTCGAGGCGCACATGGCCTGGGCCCGGGCCGCCGCCGAGCAGGGGGCGCAGGCGATCTGCTTCCAGGAGCTGTTCAACGGCCCTTACTTCTGTCAGGTGCAGGACGACTCGTTCTACGCCACGGCCGAGGCGGTGCCCGACGGCCCCACGACGAAGCTGGCCTGTGAACTGGCCGCCGAACTGGGCATGGTCATGGTCCTCCCGCTATACGAGGAGGAGCAGCCCGGGGTGCTGTACAACACCGCCGCGGTCATCGACGCCGACGGCACCTACCTGGGCAAGTACCGCAAGACCCACATCCCCCAGGTGAAGGGCTTCTGGGAGAAGTACTACTTCCGGCCCGGCAACCTGGGCTACCCGGTCTTCGACACCGCGGTCGGGAAGGTGGGCGTGTACATCTGCTACGACCGCCACTTCCCCGAGGGCTGGCGCGCCCTCGGTCTCGGCGGGGCGCAGATCGTCTTCAACCCTTCGGCCACCAGCCGGGGCCTGTCGGCCTACCTCTGGAAGCTCGAGCAGACCGCCTCGGCGGCGGCGAACATGTACTACGTCGGCGCCATCAACCGGGTCGGCGTCGAGCCGCTGGGCGACAACGACTTCTACGGCACGTCCTACTTCGCCAACCCGCGCGGCCAGTTCGTGGGGGAAGTGGCCTCCGACACCGAGCCCGAGGTCATCGTCCGCGACCTCGACCTGGATCTGATCGGCGAGGTGCGCAATCAGTGGGCGTTCTACCGGGACCGCCGACCCGACGCCTACGACCCGCTGGTGGCCGGCTAGCGCGGTACCCCGACTGAAGGGAGAGGCTCGTGCCCGACGAATTGCTGGCTCGCCATCGCAGCGTGATGCCGGACTGGCTCGCCCTGTACTACGAGGAGCCGATCGAGCTGACACGCGGCGAGGGCTGCCGTGTGTGGGACAGCGAGGGCCGCTGCCACTTGGACTTCTTCGGCGGGATCCTCACGACGATGACGGGCTACAACGTGCCGGAGGTGATCGACGCCATCCGGACCCAGGCCGGGAGGATGCTCCACACCTCCACGCTCTATCTGATCGAGCCGATGGTGGCTCTGGCGGAGAAGATCGCCGGCCTCAGCGGCATCGACGATGCCAAGGTGTTCTTCACGACCTCGGGCACCGAGGCCAACGACGCCGCCCTGCTGCTGGCCACCAACTACCGCGCCAGCCATCAGATCCTGGCGCTGCGCAACAGCTACCACGGCCGGTCGTTCAGCACGCAGGCGGTGACCGGCAACCGCTACTGGTCGGCGTCGCGCCTCTCGGGCCTGTCGGTCAACTTCGTGCACGGCGGCTACCGGATGCGCAGCCCCTGGCCCGACCACGACGATGACTCCTATACGACCGCCTGCACCCAGGATCTGCGCGAGGTCATCGACATGTGCACGACCGGGCACGTCGCCGCGTTGATCGCCGAGCCGATCCAGGGCGTAGGCGGGTTCGCCATGCCTCCTGACGGCTTCTTCGGCGCTGTGAAGGAGGTGCTGGACGAGAGCGGCATCCTCTTCATCAGCGACGAGGTGCAGACGGGGTGGGGGCGCACCGGCGAGCACTTCTGGGGCTATGAGGCCCACGACATCGTGCCCGACTTCCTGACCTTCGCCAAGGGCGTCGGAAACGGCCTGGCGCTGGGCGGTGTGGTGGCGCGCGCCGAACTCATGGACAGTCTCGGCGCCAACTCCATCTCCACTTTCGGCGGCAACCCCCTGGTCTGCGCGGGGGCGCTGGCCAACCTGGAGTACCTCCTGGACCACGATCTGCAGACCAATGCCGCCAAGATGGGCAACCGCCTGCGACTCGGCCTCGAGCCGGTGGTCGAGGCGACGCCGGAGATCGCCGAGCTGCGCGGCCGCGGCCTGATGCTGGCCATGGAATTCAACCAACCGGGTGGCCGCGAACCGCACGCGGCGGCGGCAGCAGCGATGCACGAGGGGGCGCACCGGCGTGGCCTGCTGATCGGAAAGGGCGGGCTCTACGGCAACGTCCTGCGCATCGCCCCGCCGCTGTGCGTCTCCGACGCCGAGATCGACGAGGCGGTCGAGATCCTGGCGGCCGCGGCGGCGGAGCTGCGCTAGAGCACGAGGAGGGCCGGCCGCCACCACGACCGAACAGCACCTGGGGCGCCGCCCCGCCGATCACTGAACAGGAGGACGCCATGCGCACGCTCATCGCCGACGGGACGGTCGTCAGCGCCACAGGACGCGTCCGGGCCGACGTGGTGGTGTCGGGGGAGGTGATCGAGGCCGTGGTCGCCCCCGGCAGCGAGATCGTCGAGAGCCTGCGGCGCGGCGGTGAGGCGCACGTCATCGACGCCACCGACCGCTACGTGGTGCCCGGCGGCGTGGACGTCCACACCCATATGGAGTTGCCTTTCGGCGGCACCTACGCCTCGGACACCTTCGAGACCGGCACCCGCGCCGCCGCCCACGGCGGCACCACCACGATCGTGGACTTCGCCGTGCAGCGCGAGGGCGAGGACGTGCGGGAGTGCCTCGACGCCTGGTTCGCCAAGGCCGAGGGGCAGTGCGCCATCGACTACGGCTTCCACATGATCCTGGGCGGCATCGACGAGCGGTCGCTGAAGGAGATGGACACGCTCGTCAACGACGGCATCACCAGCTTCAAGCTGTTCATGGCCTACCCGGGGGTGCTCTACAGCGACGACGGCAAGATCCTGCAGGCCATGCAGCAGGCGCACCACAACGGCGGCCTCATCATGATGCACGCCGAGAACGGCATCGCCATCGACGTCATCGCCGCCCAGGCCGCCGCCCGGGGCCAGACCGACCCGGTGTACCACGGCATCACCCGGCCGCCCCGGCTGGAGGGCGAGGCCACCTACCGGGCCATCCAGTTGGCGCTGGTGGCGGGCACGCCGGTCTACTTCGTGCACCTGTCGGCCTCCGACGCCCTGGCGCACGTGGCCGCCGCCCGCAACGAGGGCTACAACGTGTTCGCCGAGACCTGTCCGCAGTACCTGTACCTGAACCTGGAGGAGCATCTCGGTGCCCCCGGATTCGCCGGCGCCGGCTACGTCTGTTCGCCGCCGCTGCGCAGCCGCCACGAGACCCACCACGCAGACCTGTGGCGGGGACTGCGCACCAACGACCTGTGCGTGGTCGCCACCGACCACTGTCCGTTCTGCATGAAGGAGCAGAAGGAACTGGGACGCGACGACTTCCGCCTCATCCCCAACGGGATGGGCGTGGTGGAGCACCGCATGGACCTCATCTACCAGGGCGTGGTCCAGGGCGAGCTGTCACTCGAGCGTTGGGTGGAGACCTGCGCCACCACCCCGGCGCGCATGTTCGGGCTGTATCCCCGCAAGGGCAGCATCACCCCCGGTGCCGATGCCGACGTGGTGATCTACAACCCGACCACCACGAGCCGCATCAGCGCCGAGACGCACCACATGAACATGGACTACTCGTGTTTCGAGGGCTTCGAGATCGCCGGCGCGGTGGAGACGGTGCTGTCACGTGGCCAGGTGGTGGTCGACGGCGGCAACTACCTGGGCAGCCCCGGCGACGGCCGGTACCTGCGGCGCAGCCTGTCGCAGTACCTCCTGTGAGCCTGTGGGCGAACTTGCCACCGGGGCAGGGGAGCGATGAACGATCGATGAGCAGGGAGCCGACATGAAGAGGATTCATCACTGGATCGACGGGAGGCTGACTCCGGGCACCGGCGACCGCCGTGGCCCCGTCTACAACCCGGCCACCGGGGCCCAGACCGGCGAGGTGGACTTCGCCACGGTCGCCGAGGTGGACGCCGCGGTGGCCTCGGCGCGCGAGGCCTTCGGGTTCTGGCGCGAGGTGCCCGTGAGCCGCCGCAGCGAGATCCTGTTCCGCTACAGGGAACTCGTCGAGC
This sequence comes from Acidimicrobiia bacterium, assembly GCA_009835395.1. GTDB lineage: Bacteria > Actinomycetota > Acidimicrobiia > Acidimicrobiales > CATQHL01 > VXNF01. The sequence continues at coordinate 5,848 of VXXM01000073.1, read as the reverse complement.
GTCACCGCAACGACATCGCCCGGCTGCTGACCGCCGAGCACGGCAAGGTGCTGGCCGACGCCGCCGGCGAGGTGAGCCGCGGCCTCGAGAACATCGAGTTCGCCTGCGGGGTGGGACAGCTGCTGAAGGGCGAGCACACGGAACAGGCCTCCAGCGGTGTGGACGTCTACTCCATCCGCCAGCCGCTCGGCGTGGTGGCCGGCATCACGCCGTTCAACTTCCCGGCGATGGTGCCCATGTGGATGTACCCCAACGCCATCGCCTGCGGCAACACGTTCGTGCTGAAGCCCTCCGAGAAAGATCCCTCGGCGCCGCTGTTCACGATGGAGCTCCTGGCCGAGGCCGGTCTGCCGCCCGGCGTCGTGAACCTCGTACAGGGCGACAAGGTCGCGGTCGACCGGCTGCTTGAGCACCCCGACATCGCCGCCGTCAGCTTCGTGGGCTCCACGCCGGTGGCGCGGGCGATCTACGAGGCCGGCACGCGCAACGGCAAGCGGGTGCAGGCGCTCGGCGGGGCCAAGAACCACATGGTCGTGCTGCCCGACGCGGACGTGGAACTCGCCGCCGACGCCGCTGTCAGCGCCGCCTACGGATCCTCCGGCGAGCGCTGCATGGCCATCTCCGCCGTCGTGGCGGTCGGCAGCGTGGCCGAGCCGCTGGTGGCCGCCATCGACGCCCGCCTCGACAAGATCCGCATCGGCGACGGCCTCGAGGATCCCGACGCAGAGATGGGGCCGCTCATCACCGCCGAGCACCGTGACCGCGTGGCGGGCTACATCGACAGCGGCCGGGCAGAGGGCGCCGCCGTCGTGCGCGACGGGCGCCCTGATGCCGCCAACCTCGACGGCTACTTCCTGGGCGTGTCGCTGCTGGACCACGTCACTCCCGACATGGCCTGCTACCGCGACGAGATCTTCGGGCCGGTGCTCAGCGTGGTGCGGGTCGACGGCTACGACGAGGCGGTGCGGCTCGTCAACGACAACCCGTGGGGCAACGGCGCCGCAATCTTCACCCGCGACGGGGGTGCGGCCCGGCGCTTCCAGTTCGAGGCCGTCGCCGGCATGGTGGGCATCAACGTGCCGATCCCCGTGCCTGTGTCGTACTACTCCTTCGGCGGTTGGAAGGGGTCGCTGTTCGGCGACACGCACATGTACGGCCCCGAGGGCATCCACTTCTACACCCGCGCCAAGGTCGTCACCAGCCGCTGGCCCGACCCGGCCACGAGCAGCGTCGACCTGGGATTCCCGCGCAATCGCTGAGCGATATCGCGGGATCGCCTCGTCGGAGAAAGGAGCCGGCATGGACTTCGGCCTCGTCCTGCAGACCGATCCGCCCGCGCGGCGAGTGGTCGGACTCACGAAGCGAGCCGAGGAACTCGGCTTCAGCCACGCCTACACGTTCGACTCCCACGTGTTGTGGCAGGAGCCGTTCGTGATCTACGCCCAGATGCTGGCGGCCACCGAGAACATGGTGGTGGGTCCGATGGTCACCAACCCCGGCACACGCGACTGGACGGTCACCGCCTCGCTGTTCGCCACGCTCAACGACACCTTCGGCGAGCGCACCGTCTGCGGCATCGGGCGCGGCGACTCGGCCATGCGGGTCATCGGCCACCGGCCGTGCACCCTCGCCACGCTGGAGGAGGCCATGGGTGTCATCAAGGGCCTGGCCGAGGGCCGGGAGGTGACCTACAACGGCCAGGAGCTGCGGATCCCCTGGCGTCGCGAGGGGAGCCTGCCGATGTGGATGGCGGCGTACGGGCCGCGGGCGCTGGCGCTGTGCGGAGCGAAGACCGACGGCTTCATCCTGCAGCTGGCCGACGTCGACATCGCAGCCTGGACCATCGGGGCGGTGCGGGCCGCCGCCGCCGAGGCCGGGCGCGACCCCGACGAGTTGACGATCTGCGTGGCCGCGCCCGCCTACGTGGGTGACGACCTGGCGCACCAGCGCGACCAGGTGCGCTGGTTCGGCGGCATGGTCGGCAACCATGTGGCGGACCTGGTGGCGCGCTACGGCGGCGACGGCTCGGGCGTGCCGCGGGCGCTCACCGACTACATCGAGGGCCGTAAGGGATACGACTACAGCGAGCACGGCCGCTCGGAGAACACCCACACCGACTTCGTGCCCGACGAGATCGTGGACCGGTTCTGCCTCCTCGGCCCGCCGGCGGCGCACGTCGCGCGACTCCGGGAGTTGGCCGAACTGGGCGTGGACCAGTTCGCCGTCTACCTGATGCACGACCAGCCCGACGCGACGCTGGAGGCCTACGGCGGGATCATCGACGCCATGGCGCGAGTGGGCTGAGACGACCATGACCGACCGTTCGACGACCCGCCGGGCCCGGACCCGCCGCACGCTCGTCTTCGCGGTTTTCCTGGTCGTGCTGGCGCTGCTGTACACCGGCTACAAGGCGTTCGGCCAGGCCGTCGACGACACGCAGCGGGACTGGTGGGTCGTGGGGTCGTTCCTGCCGCGCAGCGACGACAAGAACATGCCGCCGGTGCTGGACATCCTTGCCGAGTTCGGTCAGGCGCCCCGCGAGGGGGGCACCACCATCGGCCGCCTCACCCTCGACGGTGCCCTGTTCACCCTGCGGGAGGCCGCCGTGGGCTTCGCCGCCGGGACGATCATCGGGCTTGCCATCGCCGTGGTGCTGCTGCAGTCGCGGCGCGCCGAGCGAGGCGTGCTGCCGTATGTGATCGCCAGCCAGACCGTTCCCCTCATCGCCATCGCGCCGATCGTGGTGGTGTGGGGGCGCACCGGCCTCGAGTTCCTGCCCTGGGAGTGGAAGGACTGGATGTCGGTCTCGCTGATCGCCACCTACCTCACGTTCTTCCCCGTGGCGGTGAACGGGTTGCGGGGACTCCAGTCACCGTCGCCGGAGGCCTCCGAGTTGATGCAGTCCTACGCCGCCGGCCGCCGGCAGGTGCTGCGCCGGCTGCAGCTTCCGGCATCGCTGCCGTACCTGTTCCCCGCGCTGCGCATCGCCGCCACGGCCAGCGTGGTCGGCGCCATCGTGGGGGAGATCTCCGCCGGCGTGCGCGGCGGCCTCGGCCGCCTGATCCTCGACTTCGCCGGGAAGTACATCACCGGGCCCGAGCGGCTCTACGTGGCGATCATCGGCGCCTGCATCACCGGTCTGGTGGCGGTGGGCGTGGTGGCCGCGGCGGAGCGGCTGCTGCTGGCACGCCGCGGGATCGTGGCGCAGTGAACGCCGCGGAGCCACAGGAAGGAGCCGAAGAGGTGGCACAGGATCTGGTTCTCGAGATAGCGGGCCTCGAGAAGACGTTCAACCCTGGCCGGGCCAACGCCGTGACGGCCATTTCCGAGTTGGACCTGTCGGTGCGTCCCCGGGAGTTCGTGTCGATCATCGGGCCCTCCGGCTGCGGGAAGAGCACGCTGTTGCGGCTGGTGGGCGGGCTGATCGATCCCACCGCGGGCGACTTGTCCGTCAACGGCCGCAGCGCGCAGGAGGCCCGCCTGGCGCGCGACTACGGGATGGTCTTCCAGGCGGCGGGACTGCTGGACTGGCGCACGGCGGTCCGCAACGTGGAGTTGCCGCTGGAGTTGATGGGCTGGTCGAAGTTCCGCCGCCGCGCCCGCGCCAAGGAGATGCTGGAGCTGGTGGACCTCGACGGGTTCGCCTCCCACTACCCGGCGGAGCTCTCCGGGGGCATGCAGCAGCGGGTCTCGATCGCACGCGCGCTCAGCTTCGAGCCGTCGCTGCTGCTGATGGACGAGCCGTTCGGCGCCCTCGACGAGATGACCCGCGAGTACATGCAGACGGAGTTGCTGAAGATCTGGCGGGAGACGGCCACGACGGTCATCTTCATCACCCACTCCATTCCCGAGGCGGTGTTCCTGTCCACGAGGGTGGCGGTGATGTCGCCCCGGCCGGCCCGCATCGCCGCCGAGATCCCCATCGACCTGCCCGAGCGCGCCCCGCAGGTGCGTGACACCGAAGAGTTCTTCCGCAGCGTCTCGCTGGTGCGGCGCACGCTGCGGTCGGTGGAACACGAGTGAAGGTGGAATCCCGGTGAAGCGTCTGCGCGGCGGCACCTGGCTCCCGCCCGCCGTCTTCGGGGCCGGGGCCCTCGGGCTCTGGGAGTTGGTGCTGTGGGCGACCGATCCGGAGGGTTTCGTGCTGCCACGTCCCAGCGAGATCGCCATCGCGCTGGGCGAGAACATCTCCGAGGTGTGGATGGCCTCGCGGGTCACGGGCTTCATCATCCTCAGCGGGCTCGCCGGCGGCGTCGTGCTGGGCGCGGTCGCCGCGCTGATCGTCATTCGCTTCCGGACCGCGAACGAGACCCTCACCCCGCTGGCGGTGGCGATCAACGCCATCCCGATCATCGCCCTGGCGCCGCTGTTCAACAACTGGCTGGGGATCACCTCGCCGCGCTCCAACCAGGCCGTGGTGGTGCTGCTGGTGTTCTTCCCGGTGTTCATCAACACCGCCCGCGGCCTCAGCGAGGTGGACGAGGAACAGGTCGAACTCATGCAGTCCTATGCCGCCAGCGACTGGCGCATCATGCGCACGGTCCGCATCCCGAACGCGCTGCCGTTCTTCTTCACGGCGCTGCGCCTGGTGGCGTCGCTGGCGGTCATCGCCGCCATCGTGGTGGAGTACTTCGGCGGCCGCCAGGACACCTTGGGCAACATCATCACGCAGAACGCCCAGTTCACGAGATACGACGTGGCATGGGCCGCGGTCGTGGCGGGCAGCATCATCGGCATCGCCCTCTACTTCGCCGCCCTCATCGTCGAACGGATCGCCACGGGCCGCTACGCCCGCGCCACAGCGGAGGCCTGAGGGGGCGCAACAGAATCTCCGGGCGGGGCCCTCGCAACCCGCTCGCCGAGACAAGTGGAAGACACCAAACATGAAAGGGGAGACAATGAAGACTCCGAAACAGAGAACTACTTGGCGCTCGCTGGCGGTGCTGCTGGCGATCGGGCTGGTCGCGGCGGCCTGCGCTGCCGACGACGGCGCGTCCGACACGGCCGCTGCGGCCATGAGTGAGGCGCAGTCGGCTCAGGATGACGCCGGGGTTGCGTCGGCGGAGGCGTCGGCTGCGGCTGCCCAGGCAGGGCAGGCCCAGGCAGCGGCGGACGCAGCGGCGGCCGCGGCGGCACTCGCCCAGGCCACCGCCGAGGGCAACCAGGCGGCCGTCGCCCAGGCCGAGGCCGACCTGGCGGCCGCACAGGCGGCCGCGGAGGCCGCACGTGCCGATGCCGCAGCGGCACAGGAGGAGGCCGACGAGGCGCGGAGCGCTGCTGAGGCGGCCGAGCAGGCCGCGGAGGCCGCCACCGCGGAGGCCGCCGCCATGATGGGAGAGTGCGACGGGCTGACCGAGGTGGTCGTGCAGTTGCAGTGGTTCACGCAGTCGCAGTTCGCCGGCTACTACGCCGCCCATGACCAGGGGCTCTACGAGGACCTGTGCCTCGACGTGACCATCCTGGAGGGCGGCGTGGAGATCGTCCCGATCCCGGTGCTGGACTCCGGCGGAGCCGACTTCGCCGTGTCGTGGGTGCCGCGGGGGCTGGTGCCGCGCGAGGAGGGTGCCGACGTGGTGAACATCGCTCAGATCTTCGAGCGCAGCGCCACCCTGCAGGTTTCCTGGGCCGATTCAGGCATCGAGAGCGTCGAGGACCTGGCCGGCAAGACCGTCGGCAACTGGGGCTTCGGCAACGAGTTCGAACTGCTCGCCGGCCTGCGCCGCAACGGCATCGACCCCGACAGCGACGTGACCCTGGTGCAGCAGAACTTCGACATGTCGGCGCTGCTGAACCGGGAGATCGACGCCGCCCAGGCGATGATCTACAACGAGTACGCCCAGGTGCTGGA